>CALXTM010000006.1 GCA_944391415.1 uncultured Alphaproteobacteria bacterium | reverse complement strand
CAAGCCTAACGGCTGGGCAGGTATGTCTACATCTACCTGCTTACGCAGGTAGTGTTACGTTCGAATCATAAAAAAACTCTCCGCTAAAGGGAGAGTTTTTTTTATGGTGGGCCCTGATGGACTCGAACCAACGACCAGACCGTTATGAGCGGCCTGCTCTAACCAACTGAGCTAAGGGCCCGTCTTTTTATTCGACGACAAGGTGCAAAATATGTCAAAACAAAATCATAGTCAAGCTATTTTTTCACTTGCTTAACAAACCAAAAGCACCCAAAACCGCCAACCGGCTTTGAGTGCTTTTTTTCAATCATTCTTCAGGCAAAAATTGGCGCCAATCTTTTCTCTGCAAATTACTCAGATGTTCTGCCACTGCCACAAATTCTTTTGCTGCAGCCAGTTCATCTGCTCTAAAGCCTTCAGCTTTCTTTTCCTTCAAATAACCTGCAATATAAGGCTCAAAATCCTCAAAGACATCTTCCTCGTAGCTTTGTATGTAACCTTTACACAAATCTTTTTCCGTAACATACTCTTGCTTTTTTCTGTCGTCTTTGTCCTTTTGAGCGCAAGCTATCTTTTCTTCCAGTTTTTTTGCCCAAACTTTTAGCATATAATAACTTTCAAGCAACTCCGGCATTGTAATTGCCACAAGACCATACCTCACCAAAGCGGCCAAATTAAGAGCATCGGAGAAATTATCTTTTGCCGATGACAATAAAGAATTTTTATCCATATAACAATAAAATTAATAATATTCGAATATTTCTCAGGACACTATAAACTATCTTTCATTTTGTCACCAAAAAACCTCCGTTATAACGGAGGTTTTTCCAATTTCTATTGATCCAAGAACGAGCGCAATTTTCGCGATCTGCTAGGATGTTTCAATTTACGCAATGCCTTGGCCTCAATTTGTCTGATACGTTCACGCGTAACATTAAATTGTTGTCCGACCTCCTCCAAAGTATGATCGGTATTCATTCCGATACCAAATCTCATTCTTAATACACGCTCTTCTCTTGGTGTCAAAGAAGACAAGATTCTGGTACAGGTTTCTTTCAAATTCGAATGTATAGCCGAATCCAACGGTTGCAAGGCACTCTCATCTGCAATAAAGTCGCCCAATGAAGAATCCTCTTCATCGCCGACGGGGGCTTCCAAAGATACCGGCTCTTTAGCAATTTTCATCACTTTACGCACTTTTTCCAACGGCATCGACAGTCTTTTAGCCAATTCCTCTGGCACCGGCTCTCTACCCATTTCGGCCAACATCTGCCTTGATGTGCGTACCAGTTTATTAATTGTTTCAATCATATGAACCGGAATACGAATTGTACGAGCCTGATCAGCAATCGAACGCGTAATAGCCTGCCTTATCCACCAAGTTGCATAAGTCGAAAATTTATACCCGCGGCGATATTCAAACTTATCGACGGCCTTCATCAGACCGATATTACCCTCTTGAATCAAATCCAAAAACTGCAAACCGCGGTTGGTATATTTTTTGGCAATCGAAATAACCAAGCGCAAATTAGCCTCAATCATCTCTTTTTTAGCTCTTTCGGCTTCTCTTTCACCTTTTTTAACCGTATCAACCATCCGACGATATTCACTTATCGGCAAACCGCATTCTTGCGCCATTTTGGCCACGCTGTCGCGCAATTCCGTAACTTCCTTGCCATATTTAGATACGAACTCTTGCCAATGTTTGTCTTTAATTTTGGACACATCATCAAGCCAATTTGGCGCAAGCTCTGCTTTTTGATACAACTTCAAAAAATCTTCCCGTTTAATTTTGCAACTTATGGCATAACGGAGCAATTTTCCCTCAAAACCCATCAATCTTTTGTTAAGATCATTTAATTGCTCTACCAACTGTTCAACTCTGGTTGCATTAAGATGAATTGAGCTCATAAGCTCCACCAAATCTTTTTTAACACTCAGATATTTCTTTTCCACAGCCGGAGTAATACTTTTTCCGGCAATCATAGCCGCAATCCGCTGGTTTTGAATTTTTTTCAAGTCATCATAATAGCTTGAGATTTTGTTTAAGATATCAAGCACTGGCTCTTTCAGAGCATCTTCCATTGCAGCAATTGAGGCCGAAGCACGACCGCTGGCGCTATCAAGCTCTTCGCCGTCTTCGCCTTCGCCATTATTTTCATTTTCTTCATCTTCAGTGATATCATCATCTTCGTCTTCCTCGTCGACAACATCTTCATCAAGCTCAATATCGTCTTCAAGATCTTCGTCAATATCATCCAGGTTTTCTTTTTCATCCAGCTCTCTGGCAACCTTATCCAAATCCTCGTTGGCATTATTGGTATCTTCTTCTTCAAAAGCCATTGCATCCATATCGTCGCCATACATCATTTCCAAATCGACGATATCACGCAGTTGCATAGTCCCGTTCAGCAGTTCATCGCGCCAGCTTGCAATTGCTTTAATTGTCATTGGGCTCTCGCACAAGCCGTCTATCATAACGGTTTTGCCGGCTTCTATACGTTTGGCAATGGCGATTTCTCCCTCGCGCGACAAAAGCTCTACCGAGCCCATCTCTTTAAGATACATCCTTACCGGATCATCGCTTCTGCCAAGCTCTTTTTCATCAAAATTGCCGCCTTCTTCATCATCTTCTTCATACTCTTCTTCATCAGCGGCATCGCCTTCAAAACCGTCAACATCTGCCTCTGAAATAAGGCTAATTCCCATATCAGAGATTGATGTCATGATATCTTCAATATGTTCCGAAGTTTCGCGTTCTGAGGGCAACGCTTTATTAAGCTCTTCCATGGTAATAAATCCACGAGCTTTTCCTTTGTCAATCAAGCGTTTGACGGCGCTTCCCAAAGAATCAATTAAAGGCGCATCGCCAGATGCACCATCATACAAATCAGAATTTTCTATGTCCGACATAAATTTTCCTAAAAAAATCGATTTTTATTTAAGCTTAAACTGACATCAATTTTTAATAATTTTTCGCTCTTTTGTCAAGTATTAATATATCGATTCGCATCAAAAAAACAGCCACCTTCGCTCCAGTGCTTAAAAAGCCTCGTTTTCCGCAATTAATGTATCTCTTTCTTTTTTCAGGCTTTCAAAACGCCGGTAGTCCTCATCGTCAAAATTTCCACTTTCGAGAATCCGTTTGCACTCCCTAATATCGGCATCCAACTGCTTCAATTGAACCTCAATTATTCTTTCGTCCAAATCCTTGCGCATTTTTATAATATCCGGACATTGTTTTTTCAAAATACGCAAATCAACCTGCTGCCGCCATTTTGCATCTCCGTATTTTTCATCCAAACGTTGCCCTAATTCATCTTCGGTTTTAATTTCCGGCTCTTCATGTACAATATCCAAAATTGTTTCATAGAGTTTTTTCAAATTAGGATCTTTCACCACAAAATTAAGCAAGCGTTCTTCATATTCATCAACCAGCTGCGGATAACATACCAATGCCGATATCACATACCTTGAGACCAAATCATCCAAGCCGGTCTTAACCGTTTTTATCATTGATTTCTTTTGCGGTTTTCTCGATATTTCCTGATTTTGTTTCTTAAAAAATACTTGTTGCGGCCTCAGTTCGTTATAGATTTTTGCTTTCATTTCCTGAATATAATAATTACGCACTGTTTCATCGGTTATTTTGGCAATTTCTTCTTTAATATCCTTTTCCACCCTTGCTTTCTGCTCTGGGGTTTGCAGCAATTTTCCTTCCAAATTTTTACGCCATAACAAATCTTTCAAAGGCATTGTATCAGTGATAATTTTTATAAATTCCTCAGTTCCTTTGGCCCGCAAAAACTCATCCGGATCTTGTTTATCAGGCAAAAAAGCATATTGCAGCGAATATCCTGGTTTTAATATGGGCAACACTCTGTCAACCGACCGCACTGCCGCTCTTATTCCCGCCAAATCACCGTCAAAACAACAAATCGGTTCGTTAACGACCTTCCACGCCTCCTGGATTTGATCTTCCGTCAAAGCCGTCCCCAGCGGCGCCACCGCATAGCCGATGCCATATTTATCCATGGCAATAACATCCATATATCCCTCGCAGATAATCAGACGTTTGGCTTCAAAACCCTTATCTCTGGCATAATTAAGATTATATAACACGCGGCGCTTGTTAAATACAGGTGTTTCGGGCGAGTTCAAATATTTGGGCTGGCTTTTATCCATCACCCTGCCGCCAAAGGCAATCACTCTGCCTCTTTTGTCCACAATCGGAATCATCACGCGATTGCGAAAAAAGTCATGCGGATGCTTGTTCTCAGGTATTGTCAAAAGCCCAAGTTCTTCCATCTCTTTATCGCTAACGCCATGGGAGGAAAGCTGAGCCTTAAGCCCGTTATTTCCCGGCGCAAATCCCAAACGGAATTTGGTAATTATCGCATCATCAAAACCCCTGGCATATAAATAATCAAGTCCTTCCCGACCAATTGGCAACCGCAACATTTTTTCAAAAAACTTTGCGGCCATTTCCATAATATCATAGGCCGAGGCTTTCTTTTCGGCTTCTTCCTTGCTTTCATGGCTAAATTTAGGCAGTTGCATCCCGACTTTATGAGCCAGTTTTTCCACTGCATCAATAAAACTAAGGCCGTTTGCCTCCATTTCAAACTTAATGATATCTCCATGTGCACCGCAACCAAAACAATGATAAAATCCTTTGGCCTCGTTTACGGTAAAAGATGGCGTTTTTTCATTATGAAACGGACAACAGGCCATATATTCCCGGCCTTTGCGTACCAGTTTTATTTTAGAGCCGACCACATCAACTATTGATATCTTGGCTCGCAATTCATCACAAAATCGCTGTAAATCCGTCGAAGCCATAGAGCAAAACCCTAGTTTCCGCCCAACATATTTTTAACAATAGCGTTAACCTTGCCCATATCAAGACTTCCGGCATATTTTGCCTTTAATCCGCCCATAACTTTGCCCATATCTTTCATTGAAGTTGCACCTGTTTCGGCAATAATGGCTTTAACCGCAGCTTGTGTTTCGGCCTCATCCATCTGTTTGGGCAAAAAGCGCTCGATTACACTTATTTCAGCTTTCTCTTTTTCGGCCAATTCAGGACGGTTGCCCTCCAAGAACATTTTGATTGAATCATTGCGCTGCTTAATCATGCCTTGCATCATACTCATCAATTCGGCATCTGATGCTTTTTCTTGTCCCTTGCCTCTTGCTTCCACATCTTTTTCTTTTTGCCCGGCAATAATCATTCTTACCGCGCTGGTAGTCAAAGTATCTCTGGCCAACATTGCCTCTTTCAAGGCTTTCTGCAAATCATCTCTTAACATTTGTCTTTTCTCCTTATGTCTTAAAACATTTTGCCCTCAAGCATATATGCTTTGGCTCAAAAAATCAACCTCTCTTATCAAAAATAATATCTTATACCCCCGCTGAATTCTTCTTCATCTTTGCCTGATCTGTCCTTAAACAAAGCTTTGGCCTCCAACGCCCAATTTGTTTTAATGACATAATTTGTTTCCAATTTATAGTTCATTTCTGTTCCAAGTTTTTGGCTGGCCCATTGAGGCTCAATCTCGCCCAAGATTTTCCACCTGTCAAAATCTGCCAACACCCCGATATTTGCACTCATGGCAAGCCAAGAATTATGCGGCAAAAATCCGCCATATGCCCCCTTGGTATTTATGATTACAAATCCCCAAATATTGTCGCTCAAAGCATACGTTCCTCCTGTCCCGACTGCCAAATTACCGATATATCTTTCGTTTTCGGTTTGCGGATTTTGCCATCTTTCAATATTTGCCTTCAACTGAAAAGACATTGGCCTAAACATCTGATCAATCGGAGATATCGAGCGGATTTTAAGCAAATCAAAATTATGCAAAACTGTCTTATTGCGCTCATTATAATGCCTAAAACTCGTTTCCAAAAAATTTATCTCGGCTCCACGCGGCAAACCAAAAGTATTGTCGGTCAGCGACTGATATGCCGGACGATACGCAATTTCTTCAAAGCTCTCGCCGTTTCTTACGCCTCCTCCCATCACCAATCTCATCGATTCGTGAGCAAACAACGGCGATTTTCCCTCGCTCAAATCATCAATACTGCCCTTTTCTTTGAGCTTACTTCTTGACCTCAATGCATCAAAACTCTGGCGACGATATTCTTTTAGCTCCAAATCTTTTGCCACATATTGATATTGCACATATTGATACGCTGTTTCCAAAACATCGGCTTTTTTACTTTCAGGCATATCTTCCGGCAATTCAAAATTTTTGGTTTTGATTATTTTCAAATAAGCCTTTTTTTGCTCATCATCCATCATTTTATAGCGATACTTTATTTTATTCTGCCTTGAAGGACGATAATTAACACCCTTAGCCAGCCCCTTTGCCCGATATGCTGCCTTAAATGTATCAAGAGGAATGGCATGTACCGGAAATTTTTCCGCCAACTTAAGCTCTGGCCTCACTGCATCAAGCATTTCCATTAGCATATAAGAGCAATTGCGACTAAAGAAATAATACCTTGATTGCGTCTGGCCGATTTCCCACAAATGCGCAACAAAAAATTCTAATTCTTCATCGGTAAAATCAAGGTTTAGCTCCCAAATATCTCGGTTTTCAATATTATTATAGGTGTTGATAATATCATAATATGGTTTTACCGTAAACCCGCCGAAATATCCCCCCGTCAATCCCAATATTGCATACAACGCTCCCGGCTCATCACCGGTAAAAGCGCCATAATTTGCCCCATGAGCCAAAAGTTGGCTTCCTTTGCGTTTGGTATCAATTCTCAACAACGTATGCCCAAACATTGACGATGGATTATTCATATATGCATCGGTAAACAACAGGGTTACACCGGCAGGTTGCAAATCTTTTCTAAATTGTTCATACTCACCGCAAAAAGGAAATTTTCGCTTAATTACCCCATTTTTATACAACCACATATATCTTGCCGGGAACAAACATTTTTTCTGTTCATCATCGCTTTCAAACAGTTCTATGGTGGCAACAAGCTCAGCCTGTGAATTGGTCTTTCCGTCTTTGCTCAAGAAAAAATTTGGTGAATCAATTGAGCTTTCCGCATCATGATAATGACCAAGAGCCAACCATTCTGGCGATTTTGCCATATCAGCAATATCATTGGCGGCAGCATTCCTGCATCCCAACAAAATCAAAACCACACCCAACAATCGAACCAGCATATTTTAAATCCCAAAACAGCCGAAATCTTTTAGGACATAAAAGATTTCGGCTGTTTTTTGTCTTTGTCTATCCAAAGTTATACTCTAAGCTTTTGCAAGTTGCATAACAGACAATGTCAAATCAACCGCATCCACATCGTTGCTGGCAAACAAAACACCAAAATTGTTTTGTACTTTTCCGGCAAACTCTTTTTCATCAACATTCAAAATACCGGCAACCGTGACCAAAGTTTCGCCTTCACCGGCAGCAGCATCAAGAGCAAACTGCTCCATATTGTTTTCCAAAAATGCCAACAACATTCTTCCGGTTCCGCCACTTACTCTTCCGTTGGGATCACAACCCGATGTACCGGTCGAGATACCAAAAGTTTGTGTACCGAAAATACCGTTTGTTGTAACGGCCAACACCTGCGGAACGATTCCCGATTGTCCGCGCCAAGCCATTGAACCCAAGCCGCATCCGGTAGAATCATAGGCATTTGCATTTGAGCTCAAGCACAAAATTCCGGCAGCAACCGCCGATAAAAGATAGATTTTTTTCATTTGCTTTTCTCCGAAAAATTTAGCAGTACACATAGACATTACCAAGCTAATATCTAATTGTATAGCATTTTGGTTTATTTTTCCCCCACAAATAAAAACTCTTGATTTCTTCATCAAAGATTGCTATATTGCTTTCAATCATTGATTAAAACATAAGTTCTGTGAAGGATTATATCCCTCGCAGTTCTTTTTTAGCATTTTAATATTTTAACAAACAGGTGAAAAAATGGAAAAAATTCCTTTGACAAAAGTTGGTTTTATCGCCTTAGAAGCTGAGCTTAAAAATCTAAAAGCGGTTGAGCGTCCTAATATTATCGCCGCCATTTCCGAGGCCAGAGCTCAAGGAGACTTATCAGAAAACGCCGAGTACTCTGCCGCCAAAGAAAAACAAAGCTTCATTGAGGGGCGCATCCAAGATCTTGAGGCCGTATTAAGCCGCGCCCAGGTCATTGATGTTCCAACCATCAAAAGTGACGTTATTCGTTTCGGTGCTACTGTAATTGTTGCCGACGAAGACACCGACGAGGAAAAGACCTATCAAATTGTTGGCGATTACGAGGCCGATATTGAAAAGAACAAAATCTCTCTGTCGTCGCCTCTTGCCAGGGCTCTTATTGGCAAAGAAGTCGGCGATGTTGCCGAATTTAGAGCTCCGTCAGGCAACAAAAGTTTTGATATAATTGACATCAAATATATCTAAAAAAACATACTTTAAATTTCAAAATAAATTTCCTATATTAAAGTTGCTAGAACACATCTAGCAACTTTTTTTTATAAATATCAAGGAGACGATTATAATGCAAAAAGAACCCCAAGCCAGTAACAACTGCTGCTGTAACAACAAAGCCAAATGTGAATGCGGTTGCAATGACACCAAAGAATTTCCTTGCGGTTGCACTATTGAAAACAACTGTGGTTGCATCAAATATGATGAAAACACCAAACAATATTATCATGATGCATCTGTTTGCCACTGCGCATCTCAACATAAATAGCAAGTTTTTCTCTGATGTCCGAATATTCTTCCAAAATACTCATTATCGGTTCAGGTCCGGCCGGATATACTGCAGGCATCTATGCTGCCAGGTCAGGCCTTGAGCCTCTTTTGGTATCGGGGCTTGAAACCGGCGGTCAAATAACCTTAAGTGAAAATATTGAAAATTTTCCTGGCTTTGTTCACGCTATTTCCGGTTTTGAGTTAATGAATAACATGCGTGCTCAGGCCGAAAATCTTGGCGTCAAAATAATCAACGACCGCATTGTTGAGGTTGATTTTAAGCATCGCCCTTTTGTCTGTTCTTCCGAAAATCACGATGTCTTTTATGCCGACAGCATAATTATTGCTACCGGAGCATCTGCCAAATGGCTCAATATCCCAAGCGAAAAACTTTATCGTGGGTTTGGCATTTCCGTTTGTGCCACCTGTGACGGATTTTTCTATCGTGGCAAAGATGTTGCCGTAATCGGCGGAGGCAATTCTGCTGCTGAAGAAGCTTTATATCTTACTCGCTTTGCCCGTTCGGTCACCATAATTCATCGCCGCGACCAATTACGTGCCGAACAACATTTGCAAAACCAACTTGCTCTCAACCCGCAAATTAAAATTAAATATAATTGCACCGTCGAAGAGTTCATTGGTCAGGACAATCCTCCGCAGCTTAAAGCCATAAAACTTAAAAACGTGCGTACTGATAAAACCGAAGTTCTAAATATCGACGGTGTTTTTATTGCCATCGGCCATCAACCCAATACCTCGATTTTTCAAAACCAACTCGAGCTTGATAAAAACGGCTATATTAAAACCAAACCAGGCACCACTCAAACCAATATCAACGGAGTGTTTGCCGCTGGCGATGTTCAAAGTCCCGAATTCAGACAGGCCGTCATTGCCGCAGGCTCTGGTGCCATGGCGGCTATGGAAGCAGGTCGTTGGTTAAATCAGCCTTTTGCTACTCATAACGCAACGCGTTAATCGGGTTCAACAACGAGGCCTTATATGCCGGATAAAATCCAAAGAAAAGACCGACTAACCCTGCAAAAGAAAAAGGTATCAACACATAAAGCAACGAAACTTTGGTCGGCAACGAGCTAAAAAATCCAACCGCCCACGAACCTATCAAACCAATCACCACTCCGACCAATCCGCCGATTAAAGACAAAACCAGCGCCTCGGTCAAAAACTGCCATCTTATATCCCAGGCCTTGGCCCCTATTGCCATGCGGATTCCTATTTCTCTGGTTCGCTCCGTAACCGACACCAACATAATATTCATAATGCCTATTCCGCCCACCAATAGTGATATAGATGCAATCGAACCAAGCAAAATTGTCATGATTTTGGTTGAACTTTCCATCATCTCCATCATTTGGGTCAAATTTCTTATCACAAAATCATCTTCTTTGGTCGATCCAAGATTATGTCTTTGCCGCAACAGCTCCCTTATTTCTTCCTGTGAAGTATATGTGCTTTGAGCATCGACGGCTTGCAGCATCACCATTTTAACCTGGTCGGGAAAAGATGTCCCCATCACTTTTTTTTGTGCCGTTGTAATCGGAATATAAACCACATCGTCTTGGTCTATACCATTGCCCGATTGCCCTCTCACCTCCAACACTCCGATTACCTGAAAAGGTATTCCTTTAATTCTGATAATCTTACCCAAAGGATCGACATCGCCAAACAATTCATTAACCACTGTCTGTCCTAATATTGCGGTTTTGGCGGCATTTTTAACATCGGTTTCCGAAAAACGCCTGCCATAAGCCAGCTCCCATTCTTTGATTTCAAACATTCGATTATCAGTTCCGGTAATACCTGTTGACCAATTGGCATTGCCATAAACGATTTGTGCTGTTTCTTCCAACACCGGCGCGGCCAGTTTTATTGCCGATATTTTTTCCTGAATTGCATCGCCGTCGCTTTTTTTCATGGTTGGTTTACTGCCATGACCGCTCCTGGCCCCTGACGATGTTGCCACTCCCGATCTTATGATAATAAGATTAGACCCCATCGTTTTCATCTCATTTTGAATAGATATCTGCGCTCCATTTCCAACCGAAAGCATCACGATAACTGCCGCCACGCCGATAATAATACCAAGACTTGTCAACATCGAGCGCATTTTATTGGCCTTTACCGCCCGTATGGCAATCGAAAATATGGTTCTTGCGTCAATCATCTGTCATTTCTTTCATCGGAATAAATCTCGCCGTCCACGATTTTAATAATCCTTTTGGCATATTGGGCAATATCTTCCTCATGGGTCACCAAAATAATTGTCCGTTTCAGTTCATCATTAAGCTTGGTAAACAAATTCATAATTTCGATACTCATTTTGGTATCAAGATTACCCGTCGGTTCGTCGGCAAAAATAATCGGTGCCTCATTAACAATGGCTCTTGCAATAGCCACCCGCTGTTGTTGTCCGCCCGAAAGCTGATTTGGTTGATGATACATTCTTTCTTTCAACCCCACCTTCATTAAAGCCTCTTTGGCTCTTCGTTCACGCTCGGCCGGAGCAACATTTGCATACACCATTGGCAGCTCAACATTTTCCAATGCATTGGTTCTTGCCAACAGATTAAATCCCTGAAAGACAAAGCCGATTTTTTTATTTCTTATCTCTGCCAATTCATCCTGTGAGAGATTATTTATTTTTACTCCGTCCAGCCAATATGTTCCCGATGTCGGTCTGTCCAGACATCCCAAAATATTCATCAATGTAGACTTTCCCGACCCCGAAGGCCCCATAATCGCCACAAAATCCCCTTGATCAATCTGCAAATTAATTCCTTTTAATATTTTCAGCTGCATTCCATCAAGCGGATAGCTTTTAATAATATTTCTAAGCTCAATCAAGCTCATTATCTTCTCCTCAATCTCAATTGAGCGGCTCTTTTTTCCATCTCTTTTTTATCTTCCAATATGACTTCATCGCCTTCTTTGAGTTGTTCGGACATAATTTCGGTTTTATCATCATCGGCAATTCCGGCAATAATATTTATTCTGGTTGGTTTTCCCTTCCGCAACACCCAAATTCCCTTGTCTTTATAGCGTTTAATTCTGCCGTCGTCATCGGTAACATAAAAACGCAAAGCCTTATTTGGCACCAACAAAGCATCTTTTTTTTCTGCCGTAATGATATTAACGTTTGCCGTCATTCCCGGTTTAAGTCTCAAATCTTTATTATCAATACTTATAATCACTTCATAGGTCACAACATTAGAGGTTGTAATTGGGTTATTGCGGACCTGTGTTACCACTCCCTCAAACACCTCATCGGGAAAACTATCAACCAAAAACTCCACTTTTTGCCCTTCTCTTACTTTGGCAATATCAGCCTCCACAACCGATGCCTCAATCTGCATTTTGGTTAAATCTTCCGCCACATTAAACAAGGTCGGCGTATTAAAACTTGCCGCCACTGTTTGGCCGACCTCAACCTCGCGTGAAATTACCACTCCGTCAACCGACGAAACAATCCTTGTATATTCCAAATCGATTTTAGCTTGTTTAAGTGCCGCCTCAGCCTGTTTTATTTCGGCCTCTTTCAAAGCCTTTTGAGCCATAGCGTTGTTATAATCACGCTCCGCCGACTCGAGCTCTTTGTCGGTCGAATATTTTGAGCGATTAAGTTTTTTAATCCTGTCCAAATGCTTTTTATAAAACACAATGTCGTTTTTAGTAACTTCAAGCTCTGCTTTAGCAATATCCAAAGCCGCCTGTTTTTGATCAACCGTTGCCTCAAATGTCTGGGGATCAATCAAAGCCAACAACTGCCCTTTATCAACCTCAGTATTATAGTCGACATAAATCTCGGCAATAATCCCCGAGACTTGTGTACCGATATTCACCGTCGAAATAGGATTAATAATTCCCGATGCGGTAATTTTTTCAACAATATCCCCTTTAACTATTTTGCTTGTAACATAATTTTTTGTATCGTCTCTGCAACCGGCAATTACCCCTGTTCCGACAACCAGCAAAACCGCAAAAAATAAAGACAATCCAAAAGATTTTCTCATTTTATCATCCCCTCTTGGCAATCATTTAAGATATAATAATTTTAATATATAAAAAAAGCCTTAAAATAATGCTTGAAAATCACGCTATTTTTGTCTACATTAAAATCTGCATATTCTTATTAATATATTAAATGTTTAATTGTCGAAGTTTCCCGCATCTGAATATGCAAGCGGCTAACATTAGACAAAAATTAATTATCTTATTTTTATGCGACAAAAAACCGAAGAAGAAAAAGAGCAAATTCGCAGAGATTGGAGTTTGCGTTGCATCCTGAGGACAATTCAAAACCTTTTGCCGGAGGGCTATGTTACCACCAATTCCAAACCTGTCAAAAAAGAACTTCGACGCAAAGACTCATGCGGCAAGTCAATTTATTGGTCAAGTTGGTGCAAAAAAGACGGAGTATCTTATCTTGCTTGCTATGATGGCAAAAAACTCAAGATTATCTCCGAGCAAGATCTCAAGACATCCTATGATGTCAAATCGATTGCTTAAACAAGACAGAAACTATGGCGAAAGAAAAATTAAAATTGACAAAGTCCCAATACATGCAAATGCAAGGACTTTCGTTGCCGGAAAAACTTGACCTGCTCCATGATTGGAAAAAAAATGGTGAGATATCCCAGTCTCAGTTTAATTTCTTTTCAAACCTATGGATATCTAGGATGAGTAAAAAAATGATTGGTGAGGCTGTATTGATGCGCAAAACTGTCGGCGAAAATCAAACATCCCACAAAAAGTCGGTTTTGGAATGTTCGGCCGAACGTTTTGTAAACCAAATACAAAGTAGGCTCAACGCCTATTTGGCCAATCGTCAAAATCCCTACATTCTTACTGACAATGATATTGATGAAGTAAGAAAATATCTCATCAAACCCTTGCCTCGAAGCATTAAGAACAGGCTTTTGGTGTTAGGCCTGCGTTATCCGGACAAAAGGTTAAATCACCTTTGTGAAATAACCGTAAAAGAGCAAAAACGACATCCGTTTTTTATGGATGCTCCTTTCTGGATAATGCTTTGGGAAGACGGCAATTTGGTTCCTATGGATGCGGTTAGACTAATGCTAAAAAAACAAGGTGAGAATTATGTCATTGACCCTATCTTTGACAAATCTTTAATTTCCATTCTCATCCCGATGATAGAAATTCAGCGCGACAAAGAGATTACCCGCCTCAAATGGGCACAATCTCTTGACGGAGCGGAGCGCGAACACGAAGTGACCCGCAAAACCAGGCGGCTCAATGCGTTTAATATTCTGCTCAATGCAGCTGAAGAATATATCAAAGCATAAGATGTACTTTACCCCCGAAAGCTATAAATCTAGCTTTCGGGGCTTTTTTGTCTAAATTTTCTATTGCCTCTTAATTCATTTTGCGCTACAATCATTGGCATAAACCAAAATTATTAATAAAAAAATGTTATTATGAAACTAACAAACACTGAAAAAGAGCTGCTTGCTAATGCTGCTCCGGCTGCGCGTTACTGGCTGATAACCCAGCTTGAAAAACGCAAATTGTCTGACCAACTTAAGAAAAATTTTGTTTTTCTTAATTTGGTCGAAAGAAACATCTATCAAAAATGGCAGCAAAATTGCCTGGCGGAGATGAAACGCATCAAACTCCACAACACTTTACCGGAGTTGTTCGAGTTCGTTGCTCGTCCGGAAGTATCTGTCATTCAGGCTCTTTCCGCCGCGCGCAAAAAATATGCCAAAGAGCAGAACAAAACCAAGCAAAAGCAAATAGGTAAAATGCTGGTCATGCTTCAGCGCCTGGCCAACAGCGAAAAACTCCTCTACCAAAGAGCCAAAGAGCAACTTGCCAAAGGCAATATTGCCCATGCTCTTGAGGATGTTGCCAAGCAGATTGAGCAGTCCGATGAAGCCACTGCCGAAAATCTGCTTTACCTCAAGCAAAGCATCAAACATTATACCAGGCTCACCAAGCTTGGTATAACCCCAAGCATTGAGGAGTTGAAGCTCTGCCTTAGGCCTGAGTTTGCTTATGAAAATGACATCTTAACCAAACAGGTAAAGATTGTCTATTCAACTTACAAGCCAGGCCTCGATGTACCTGCAAATGTCAAAGATGTTTGCTTCGCCTACATCAAGGCCAGTATCGAGGTTGCCGGTTATTTGCATGCCAGCCTCATTGACTACATTTTCAAAAACGATGTAATCAGCGAGCGTGCTTACAGGCTCTTCTGCGATACTGCCAATCTTATCAAGCAAACCGGTATGAGTTCTCTGCCGCACGTCTATGCCGGCAGATTGGCCAAACACAAGGGCCTTCACGACAAACCGGCATCGGAGCTTTCCGATTCGGATATTCGTATCCTCAGAATTGAAAAGCTCTTTGCTTGACAATTAAAAAACCGTTTATGGCTCAATCCATAAACGGTTTTTTTTGCTTCTTAAACCCTACTTAAATCTAAACCCGCGCAACAACTCTTCGGTTTTCATGGCTTTTTTGCCCTGGCGCTGAATTTCCAGCACCTCCAAACACCCCTTGCCGCAGCCGATAAACATTCTTTTGCCGTCGTCTCTGATTTCACCCGGTTTAAGCCCCCAAACATTTTCTGCCACCTTGCATTTCAAGAGCTTAAACCTCTCCCCGCCAAACTCAAAATATGTCGCCGGATATGGGTTAAACGCTCTTATTTTGCACTCCAATACATCGGCCTGATTTGTAAAATCAAGTTTGCTTTCTTCTTTGTCAATCTTCTTGGCATAGGTCACAAGAGATTCATCTTGAGGCTCTAGTTTAATATTGTCCAAATCAGCCAACACTTCAATTATCAACTTGGCGCCAAGTTCGGCCATCTTATCGTGCAAAACTCCAACCGTCATATCATCATCAATTGCAATTTCGCCTTTTTTATACATTGCCCCGGCATCCAATGCCTCCACCACTTGCATGATGGTAATTCCGGTTTCTTTGTCACCGGCCTCAATCGCTCTTTGCATCGGCGCCGCTCCCCGCCACCTTGGCAAGAGCGAACCGTGTACGTTCAAACAACCCTTTGGGCATGCCTCAATAATTTCTTTGGGCAAGATCAGCCCATAGGCCGCCACCACCGAAACATCGGCTTTTAGTGCCGCAAATTTGGCCTGTTCTTCCCCATTGCGCAGTGTTTTTGGCGTTCTGACTTCAATTCCATGTGCCTCGGCCCAAACATGCACCGGCGATTTTTGCAGTTCTTTGCCTCTTCCGGCCTCTTTAGGAGCTCTGGTATAAACACAAACCAGCTCATGATTTTTATACAACGCCTCCAATGTCGGCACAGCAAATTCCGGCGTTCCCAAAAACACAACTTTCATTATTCCTAAACTCCTCTAAGCCTTAAAATCCAAGCCCCAAACGGCATATCTTCCGGCATCTTCCTGCCAGTTTTCTCTAACTTTCACAAACAAAAACAAATGCACCCTGGCCTCAAACAAATCCTCAATCTCTTTGCGTGCGGCTTGGCCGATTTTTTTAATCATTGCCCCACCTTTGCCCAGCACAATAACCTTTTGACTATCTCGTTCGACATAAATTGTCATCTCAGCCCTAATCGAACCATCATCTCGTCGCTCCCACAACTCCGGCTCCACTGTCAAAGCATAAGGCAGTTCATATTGCAAATACAAAAACAACTTTTCTCTGACAATCTCTGCTGCCAACAGTTTAAGCGGCATATCAGACATCTGCTCTTCAGGGTAATACCATGGACTTTCAGGCAGATTATCGGCCAGATATTTATAAAATTCATCCAAATTTTTTCTTGTGGCAGCCGAAATAAAAAAAGTTTCTTCAAACGGATAAGCGCGGTTTAATTCTGCACTCAACTTTAACAAAGTCTCTTTTTTTACCAAATCAATTTTGTTTATTGCCAAAACGACTTTGGCTTTTTTGTTTTTGAGGTTTTTAATTATCGCTTTCGCCTCATCATCAAAACCTTTTTTGGCATCAACCACAACCACAACAATATCGGCATCTTTGCTTCCGTCCCAGGCCGATGCCACCATCGCCCGATCCAATCTGCGTTTAGGTTTAAATATCCCCGGTGTATCAAGAAAAATTATTTGCGTATTTTCAAAAATACCAATTCCTTTCACCACCGTTCTTGTAGTTTGAATTTTAGGAGAAACGATTGATACTTTTGACCCGACAAAATCATTGGTTATGGTAGATTTTCCGGCGTTTGGCGCTCCTATCAAAGCCACAAAGCCGCATCTTAACGGCTGTTGCTTATCGCTCATTTTAACCTCTCCAACATCGCTTCAGCAGCCGCAAACTCCGCCAATTTTTTGCTGGTTCCGCTGCCTTGAGCACTCTGCCCATCATCAAGCAAAACTTCCATCTCAAACAATGGCTTATGCTCACTTCCCGAGCGCGATACAAGCTTATATTGCGGAGTTCCCAGTTTAAGATGATGCGACAACTCTTGCAGTTTGGTTTTGCTGTCTTTTGGCGGTGCCACGTTTTTATCAATCAGCTCACGCCAATGATTATTAACAAATTCAATTGCTCCGTCAACTCCAGCATCAATATAAATAGCTCCTATGACTGCCTCGCAAACATCACAAAGCACATTTTCGTTTGTCCGCAAATCATCGGTTGCCACCCGCATAAAATAATCTAGCTTAAGAGTTTGTGCCACCTCAGCCACTGTTTCTTTACACACCAATCCGACAAATCTTTGCGACAAATTTCCCTCAGGATCATTAGGAAATATCCGATACAACAGCGAAGCTATTGCCACGCCCAATACTCTGTCGCCCAAAAACTCAAGTCTCTCATAATTATTGTCAACATCAGGATTTATACTGCCGTGGGTAATTGCTTTTTCAAGCAGTTTCCTATCCTTAAACCGATATTTTAATATCTCTTGCAATGTTTCCATAAACCAAAGCCCCTGCCAGCTCTATTCTATAGTATTAAACAACCTTGACCACCGAATTTTTTTAGGCCATGTCCATGGCTTATACCAAGCATCTTCATCATTATGCGAAAAGAACAAAAAACGTGCTTTTCCAACCAAATTTTCAGCCGGAACAAACCCCACGTTAACTCTGCTGTCATCAGATCTGTCTCTATTGTCTCCCATCATAAAATAGTTGCCCTCAGGCACTCTGATTTCTTCAAAATCATCATTAGGTTCTTGGTCAGACACTTCCAATATAAAATGCTCTTTTCCACCGGGCAAAACCTCAACATATTTCCGATATCTTTCCGCACTGCCGAACCGATTTCTTATAACAAATTCCTCTTCGTTTTTGCGTTCCAACATTTCTCCGTTGATAAACAAACGTCCGTTTTCCAGTTTTATCCTATCTCCTGGCAATCCGATAACCCGTTTAATATAATCGGTAGAATTGTCTTGCGGTGTTTTAAATACCACCACATCGCCTCTTTGCGGCTCATCCTCCCAAATTCTTCCGTCAAACAGCGGCAGACTAAACGGAAACGAATGTTTTGAATATCCGTAAGTATATTTTGAAACAAACAAATAATCCCCGACATAAAGCGTGGGATACATCGACCCCGATGGAATTTTGAACGGCTCAAACCACAGGCTGCGAATTAACAACGCAATCAAAATTGCATAAATAATCGTCTTTATTGTATCTACAAAACTTTCCTCTTTTTCCATAACCATAATCCCGAGAAACTGTCTTTTTTTAAGCTTTGCCCATCATACAGCATTTTTATAAATTAACAACTATATTTTTTCAATAATAACAACCGCTTGCGCAAATGGTTTATCATCACTAAGGCTTACCAACGTATTTATTTGAGCCCCCATAGCCTTGCTTGCCAAAATTTCTTTGGCTTTGCCGCGAAATTCTATTTCCGGCTTTCCCCAAGCATCATGTTTTAGCTCAATATCCTCAAATCTTACTCCGGCAGAAAACCCGGTTCCCAAAGCCTTAACTGCCGCCTCTTTAACCGCCCAGAGTTTTGCCAATCTAAGCTCTGCTCCCTGCCCATTACCAACATATTTTTTTTCACTTTCACAACAAATACGCTCAAGCATTTGTTCTTTTGTTCTATCATATAACTTGGCAATTCTTTCAACACTTACAATATCTGTTCCGAGCCCGATAATCATAGCAAATTCCGCATTTTTATTTTGGTTTTATCATCATTTTTATCACATAGTAAGCTGCAGTCCACACCACGATACAAAACGGAATACACCCCACCATCATTGGAAATACAATAGGCCATATGTCATTAAAAAACAAGTCAAAATCCAAATTAATCAACGCTTTGACGGCTTTTGCAAACACCTCGGCAAAATCTATATTGGCCGCCTCGGTATAATCACCGCCCAATATTTTGCGCCCGGTATAAAAGATTGAAACCCATATAAAAGGAAATGTCCAAGGGTTGCCAACAGTTGTCCCCACCAAAGCTGCCATGATATTTCCTCTCAGCACCCAGGCCATAATCATCGCCAACATCAGCGCCCCGACAAACGGCGTAAACGAAATTGCTATTCCACAAGCCGCTCCAACCGCTATTGATTGTGGCGTACCTTTTAGTTTTGCCAAGCGGCCTTTCCAATATTTTTTTATATTTTAGCCAATTAATCATACTATAATACCTCTGCCGTTAACATATGATGTTTTTCGCCTTTTCCAACGGCAGGATATTTTTTACTGATTTGCTCTTGCCACGTAAGATACCACTTTTGATGAATGCAACGCCGCAATGATATCGGTCAAATGTTTCAAATCACGCACTTCAATATCAATTAGCAACTCAAAATAGCTCAATGTCCGATTTGTTATATTAAGATTGGCAATATTACCATCGCTTCTGGCAATAAGGTTTGATAAATCGCCCAATGCTCCAGGCTCATTGGCCAAAATGACTTTCAGCCTTCCGATATGCGTTTCCTCTGTGGCACCCTCGCCCCAAGAAATATCCAACCATCTCTCCGGCTCCGAGGCATATTTTTCAAGGGCTTTACAATCAATCGAATGCACTGCCACGCCCTTACCGGTCGTAACGATTCCTACGATTCTATCCCCTGGCAGCGGATGACAACATCCGGCAAAATGTACTGCCATTCCGGGAATCAGTCCTTTAATTTTCAATGGCTCAGATTTATTTTTCTTATCATTTTTGCCAAACCCGCGAGCCTTAAACGATTTTACCACTTTTCCCAGTTTAGACTGTTTATAGCTTGGATATACCGCCCTCATAACATCCCATGCCGTAATCAAACCCTCACCGACTTTGGCATAAATATCCTCAACCGATTCGGCCTCAAAATTAGGCAACACGCCGATAAGCCCTTTTTCACTAAACTCCAGGTTTTCCCCCTTAAAAGTTCTTTCGAGCATTTGTTCTCCAAGCGTCACAAATTGCTCGCGCTTATTGGCTCTGACATAACGTCTTATCGCGGCCTTTGCTTTTCCGGTTACAACAAATCTGTCCCATTCCGGCGACGGATGCTGAGCTTTTGATGTCAGAATTTCTACCTGATCGCCGTTTTGCAACACCGTGCGCAGAGGTTTAATTTCGCCGTTGATTTTTGCTCCGACACAAGTATTGCCAACTTTTGAATGCACTGCATATGCAAAATCGACCGGCGTAGAATTAACCGGCAACCCGATCAAATCGCCCTTTGGTGTAAAACAAAACACCTGATCATTATACATCTCTAATTTGGTGTTTTCCAAAAATTCTTCGGGATTTGAGGCTTCTTCCAAAATTTCCAACAGCTCTTGAATCCACCTGAAATTTTTGCCCACCACTTTTTCGCCTTGTTTATATGCCCAGTGTGCCGCCACGCCTTTTTCATTAACCTCGTGCATCTCCTGGGTTCTAATCTGAATTTCAATACGCGTATTTTCCGGGCCAATCACCCCTGTATGAATCGACTTATAGCCGTTTGGTTTTGGGGTAGAAATATAATCCTTAAAACGCCTTGGCACCATATGATACTTGCTGTGGACAATTCCAAGCGCCTGGTAGCAAGATGCCACATCATCCACAATGATCCTAAATGCCATGATATCTGACAATTGTTCAAACGAGGCATTTTTCTTCTGCATCTTACGCCAAATAGAATAAGGAGACTTTTCTCGTCCCGAAACCGTTGCTTTAACCCCGCCTTCGGCCATATCCTTTTCAAGTTGTTTAATAATTGCCGGCACCAAATTGCTGCCTTGCTCACGCAAAAAATTAAGTCTGGCGGTAATGGATTCATAAGCCTCTTTATGCAACTCCTTAAAGGCTATTTCTTCCAATTCGGTTTTAATTTCCTGCATACCGATTCTTTCTGCCAACGGAGCATATATATCAAGCGTTTCTCTGGCGATTCTGGCGCGTTTTTCCGGTGGGCAAAAATGTAAAGTACGCATATTGTGCAATCTGTCGGCCAGTTTAATCAATAACACCCTGATATCTTCAGACATTGCCAACAACAGCTTACGAAAATTTTCCGCCTGTTTGGTATCTTTTGATTTCAGTTCTATCATAGCCAACTTTGTCAGTCCGTCGACAATTTGCGCCACTTGCGGACCGAATAGATCTCGTATTTCTTCGATTGTTGCATCGGTATCCTCCACCGTATCATGCAACAATCCGGCAATAATCGATACCGAATCGAGCTTAAACTTTGTCAGTATACCGGCCACTTCAACCGGATGTGAATAATAAGGATCCCCCGATGTCCTAAGCTGCGCTCCGTGTTTTTTCATTGCATACACATATGCACGGTTCAGCGCATCTTCATCTGCGTCCGGATCATACGATTTGACTAAATCAACAAGTTCATACTGTCTTAACATCTTCTGACTTCATTACACATAAAAAAAATTTCGGCTATTTAACTTATATTCCATATTATTTAAATAAGTCTAAATAGTCGAAATTTTTTATGCAACAAAAATCTTTATAATAACTTGAGACTACTCTTCAAAATCATCATCAACGTCAAAATTTTCATCACCTGCAACATCATCGTCCAAAGCGTCGTCGCCACCGTCCAAAGCATCGTCTCCTTCTTGGTCCAAATCAGCCGCATCATCATCTCCGCCATGAATTTGCATTGTGTCTTCCATTTCAGACTGCGGTAACAAACCAGAAAATTGCTCATCCAAATCCGACAATTCTCTTTCGGCAGCCATAATTTCAAGCTCTTCTTCCTCAGGCTCCTCAACTTCGACATATTTCTGCAAGCCCATAACCAACGAGCGTTGCAATTCTTCAATGCTTACAGTCTCTGCGGCAATTTCGCGCAATGCCACTACCGAGTTTTTATCATTATCACGATCTACCGTCAACGGGGCACCAGCCTCAATATCCTTTGCGCGTTGAGCTGCAATCATCAGCAATTCATAACGATTAGGAATTTTATCAATACAATCTTCAACCGTAACACGAGCCATTTTTTTATTTCCTTATAAAAACATTAATTTGTCGATTCGCCATTGGTATAAACACTTATTTTTTTAAATGCAACAAAAAAATGTTTTTTTTGTTGCAAAACAACACACTAGACACATCAATATCGATTTATCGGATATCCAAATAAATGATATCCCCGTTTTTTAAGTTTTTGTTCAAAATCTTGCCGATTCTTTTTAAACTCCAACACATCTCTAAGCGGCGCATTGTGAGCCTGTATTATCGACTGCATGATTGCAAACCGTGCATTTTGCGTATAAGGGCTCATACCTGTGATTTTTCCGTCATAGATTCCGCGTTTATATTCCCTTATGGCTGTAACGACCTCAGCCCTGACATTGGCCAAACGATAGGCTTTAATTGTTTTGTCGCAGGTATAGGCCCATTCATTGAGAGTAAATCCCTCTTTTGCCACAATGCTTGCAAGCTCAAGTTCCTTATTCAGGATTCG
Organism: uncultured Alphaproteobacteria bacterium; assembly: GCA_944391415.1. GTDB lineage: Bacteria > Pseudomonadota > Alphaproteobacteria > RF32 > CAG-239 > CAZU01. Next base: position 64,159 of record CALXTM010000006.1, on the reverse strand, counting down.
TGCTTTTTGGACCAATCTGGCACAAGGATTAACCAGGTCCTTTAACCCTGCCGGCACATATTTGCCAATTCCTTGTTGATGTTCATATGTCATCAACATAATTCCGACCCGCGACAACCAAAATTCGTTTTGCGGTTTTTTAGCCCAACTATCAACGGCATCAATCGTTGTTACGAATGCCTCTATATCAGCAGCCGTCAACACACTGTTTTTATCCGGGTGCAAAGTTCTCAAATCGCTTTTACCAAGTTTATTTTCTTCTTGATATCCCGGCATAAATTTTTCCGGTTTAACCAATTTTTTAATTGCGGCGTAAAAATCTTTGTCATAAACCACTTTTGGTTTATAAGGAATTCTTTGCGGTTGTTCGATATTTTGGTAGAATCCGGGCCACGCCTCCGGCATCAACAAAAAATAAAGTGCCGGTGACATAAATTCCAAATTTTCCACATCTTTTAATTGCGGTGCAATTCTGGTCGGAAATTTGTTTTTTGTCTCTTTAATACCTGGCAGATTCAAAATTTTTTCCGACATATTAGGCACTTCAAACAGCATCGGCCCCAAATACTGATAATATTTTTTTGGCGTCATCGCCAAAAATTCCAAATACAAATCCTCGCTTTCGCCCTTTATTCGTTTTTCTCTGCTGCCGTATTCGGCAGTCATCACATAAAAATCTCGGTCAAAATCACCTTGCAAATCATAAAAACTGCCATAATTTTTGTTATAGTTATCTTTTTCCGCGGTCAAAGCCTCTAATTCCGTCAACGATGGCAAATCATCATTTTCCAAATCTATCACAAAAAAATCGGCAAAATCAGCCACTCCGGCCTCGGCCGAAACAGCGCCAGTAATCATTGCCACCATCATACAACTAAATATTTTTCTGATTTTCAAGCTCATCTCCGTCATTTATAATATTTTAGATTATAATGTACCAAAATCTAAAAAAAGATAAACAAAACAAAATATCTGAAAAATATGCTAGACTCTAAACAAATATTACCATATTATGCCATCATAACGATTAAAAACGATAATATTTTCATAGGAGATTTTGATCATGGCTTGGACAGATGAAATGGTTGAAGAGTTAAAACGCCTTTGGGCCGAGGGTGTTACCACCGGTGAAATCGGTCGGCGCCTCAATATATCCAAAAACTCTATTGTTGGCAAAGTACATCGCCTGGGGTTATCCGGTCGCCCATCTCCAATCAAGAAAAAATCCGCCTCGCCTGCTCAAGAGCCTGCGACACCAACTGCTGCCAAAGAAAAACCAGCCCAAAAACCTGCTGTCAAAGAAGAGAAGAAAAAAGCCGAGACCTCATCAGATGTTGCCAAGGCTCAACCTGCTGCTCCAACGCCCAAGCCGACACCAAAGCCCAAAGCCCCAAACAAGCCTGCAGCACCTGTTTCCTCTCCCAATGAAGATGACATCAAACTTGCCAAGTCGCTCAATGTTTTGGCTGACAATCAACCCAAAAAAGAATTTTTATCCCTGACAGATCTTGACAATCACACTTGCCGCTGGCCGATAGGCGATCCCAAAGACGAGAATTTTCATTTCTGCGGCAAAAAAGTCCGCATTGGCCAAACCTATTGTGAGGAACATTCTGCCATTGCCTATGTCAAGCCAGGCAAAAAATAGTTTTATTTCATCAAAAAAAAGCGGAAACCATGTGGTTTCCGCTTTTTTATTCCTTATTCCCAAATGATGACTTTCTCACCGTCTTGGATGGCAACCTTGCCTTTCTTTCCGGCCTCGGTTGTAACTGGCGTGCCCTCTTCCACAAGCTTATAATGAAGCCTTATCGGGCAGACGTAAACAAACCCCGTCGCCGGCTCGTAGCAAAAGAGCAACTGCCTGACGCCGCTGCTTTTTGCCTTAAGCAACCACAACAACCCGACGTCTTTCACCGTCACCAGATATGCTTTGTTTTCAAATGTACAGCCTTTGTAGGTTGGGCTCAAGAAATCAGCCATCGTTTTAGCAACTGTGGTTGGAGTGTCAATTTTACTCATTTTTTTAAGATTTTAAGTTAATAATATGCTAATAGATAGTGTTATGAGGTTACGTTTAGCACACTGTTAGACAAAAGTAAACAAAATTTTTCATTTTTTTAGCCCTTTAAATCTGCCATTGCCGATATATATATCTGGCAAGTATCAATTTTTATAAGGATTTTTATTATGCCCAAACATCGTTTATTATATCAAACCTTGTCGTTTGCTCTGCTTTTTTCTTGCTGCCAACAAGCAACCGCATCCGAAACATCCAATGCCCTGCCGCATCAGGAAAGTGCCGAAGGAAGGGTGCAGATTTCCGAGCACTATCGTCACCTAAACTTTAGCAAACTTGGTCAGGATTATTCCGATTTTAAGGATTATTTACAAAACAAATATGGGCTTGGTTATTCATTGACCGCCTCTTTTACCGGTCAATATGGTGCACCTGGCGGACACAATACTGCTATCCAAACCATTTTATACCCGGCCATAACCTGGGAGATGTTCAATAATTCCTATGGCAATGCCACCCTAAACTTTGCCTATAATATTGTCCAATATACCGGGGCAAACTCCAATACCATTGACAACAATATTGGCGTTGTAACCTCCATCAATGACTATGATGAACAACAAAACGAATTTCCCGAATTATACATAAGCTACCAACTTCCCGGCCAATACGAGTGGCTAACCATCGGTTTGGGCCAATATCCGATTTATAACTTTGACGGCACCACCTATGATGCCAATCAGCAAGAAAACTTTATCAACTGGACATTTTCGCAAAATGCCTCTTCCACTTACCCCACCGCCGGTCTTGGCTCATATTTTCAAATTGACCCGACCGAAGAATGGAGCTTTGCCTTTGGTTTCCAAGATGCCACCAACGTCACCGGCAATCGTATTTCAACCTCAAACCTTGACGAAAATCACTACACCACCTTTGGATACCTATCCTATAATCCGACCATTTCGGGCTTAGGTCTCGGGCAATATTCTGTTTTAGTTTACAACCAACCCTGGGTCGAGGCCCAACCGCAAACCACCAACGGATGGTCTCTAAACGCCTCCCAAAACCTAAACGACAAATGGGCTTTGTTCGGACGTGTTAACGGAGTATCCGGTGAACAAGCAGAAATCGACAATTCCTATCTTTTGGGTGTAGTCATAAACAATCCTTTCAATCGCAACCCGCTTGATCAAATTGGTTTTGCCGGAGCTCTAAACCACATCAACGAAGATGCCGTAGGTTCGCCGATCGAACATGATTATGAAAAAGTTTTGGAAAGCTATGTCACCTTTGGCCTGTCAAAATGGATGACCCTAACTCCTGATATTCAGGTTTACTTTGACCCGGCACTCAACCCCGAATCAGACACGGCTTTTGCTTTTTCTTTAAGGGCCACATTATTCTTCTAAAAATCTTGTATAAAAGTGGTAAATTTTTAAAAGTTTAACTTTACAAAAAATGCTTTTTTAGGCTAAATTAATTACGCTTAAAATAATGGAGCTTCAGAGCTAGACAATGAAAAAATTTACCGCTTTTATTGCATCAATTTTGCTGGCAGGATGTCAAACCCCGGTTGATAATACCACCATCACTACGCCACTGCCTTCCACATCGCAGCAACCGCTTATCTACAACAACGCCAAGATTATAGGCGGTGTTGAAACTTTGTATGTTACCCCTTTTGTGATGCCGTTTCAGGCTCGCATGGACACCGGTGCCGAAACCTCCTCAATTGATGCCGACAATATTCGTCCGTTTGAACGCGATGGCGAAAAATGGGTTTCTTTTAATATTACCAACCGCAAAGACGGTTCAACTCACCATTTTGAAAAACCGATTAAGCGTCACACCACCATTGTTCGCATTGGCGAACATGAAGAGCGCTATGTCGTAAACATGACAATTACAATAGGCAATGAAACAATCAAAGCCGACTTTACCTTAGCCAACCGCGACAAATTCAACTATCAGGTTTTAATCGGACGCAACATTATCAACGGGCGTTTCATCATTGATCCAACCTTAGAAAACACCATGCACTAAAGGACAAACCAAAACCAATGAAACATTTTATTTCTGCTCGTCTTATTCTCACTTTTTTTCTTGTTTTATCTTTGGCCTTTGCCGGATACAGCATTTATTATAAAATCAAATATTGGGGATTTAGTATTTCTCCCAGGCAAAATGCCAATGTTTGGGCTATCGAGGCTCACATTAATTTTTTGGCCGACGGTTCACCGATCAAAGTAAGTCTTGGCATTCCACGCAAGAATAAAGGTTTCAAAATTTTGGAAGAAAATGTCATTGCCAATGGCTACAATACACAAAAATATGACGACCGCATTGTTTTCAGAACCAAAAACATGATTGGTGAACAAGACCTATATTACAAAATTATTGTTTTTGACAACATCACCGGCAAAGACAAGCTCAAAGATACCGCTCCGAAGTCTCCGTCGCTTCCAGATATGGACGAGCAACAACTTGCTCAGGCCCGGCAGATTATAAAGCTTTCAGCATCGATGCCGGGTGATGACACGGCCGAAAAACTGGTTAATTTTTTTAACCAAGAGCCGCTTCACCCTGCTCTCAAATCCTATCTTCCGGTTCAATACACCCCGGCAGTTAAACTCAAAATTATGCAAGATATTCTTGCTGTTGAGGGCATTTCATCCCGCACTGCCCGTGGCTTGCGTCTAGAGGAAGGACAAAAAATAACTCCCGATCTGATGCTTGAGGTCTACATTGGCGGCGCCTGGCGCATCTATGATCCTCTAACCGGCAAACGTGGTCTGCCTGATAATTTTCTCCTGTTCCAGCGTGGTGGCAAATCATTGCTCGACGTTGAAGGAGGCACTGGTTCCAGTGTCAAATTTTCTTTGCAAAAATCTATTACCTCGACCATGAATCTGGCCAGCCAACGTGCCAAGCAATCTAAAAAAGCCGGGTGGTTTGACTATACCATTTACAATCTGCCGTTGGCGCAGCAAAACACCCTAAAATGGCTTTCGGTTTTTCCGCTTGGTATTTTGCTTGTGGTTTTGATGCGCAACATTGTAGGTGTCCAAACTATGGGAACATTTACGCCGATGTTGATTTCAATGTCCTTGGTCAAAACCGGTTTTGCAACAGGGCTTATTTGTTTTGTAGCCATTGTTATCATGGGTCTTATCATTCGTTTCATTATGTCCAAGCTCAATCTTTTGTTGGTTCCGCGTATTTCGGCGGTAGTAATTTTTGTCATTTTGATAATTCATGCGCTAACTTTCATTGGCTACAATTTTGACATCAAAATAGCCCAAGCTTCGGTCTTTTTCCCGATAATCATTACGGCCTGGATTATTGAGCGCGCCTCCATCACCTGGGAGGAAGACGGACCGGTTAATGCCGGCAAAGAGCTGTTTAACAGTTTGCTTGTCGGTGTTATTGTCTATTTTGTAATTGCCAACGACTATGTTCGTCATATCATGTTTGTTTTCAACGAGCTTAATTTGGTAATCTTGTTTATCGTCATGTTGCTTGGCACCTACACCGGTTATCGTCTGACCGAGCTCAAACGTTTTGCCCCCTTAGTCAAAAAGGTAAATTAAGATGTTTGGCTTTTTCAAAAAATTTACCTCTGCCAAAATGCTCCGTGCCAAAGGGGTGTTGGGGATGAATACACGCAATTTTCACATCATCAGTCGCTACAATCAGCGTCGTCTCTATCCCCTGGTTGACGACAAAGTTCAGACCAAAGCGCTTGCCTTGCAATATGGCCTTGAAACTCCAAATCTTATTGGGGTTATAGAGCATCAGTTTCAGGTTAAAAATATCTTGTCCATGGTCAAAAACCACACTGAATTTGTCGTCAAGCCGGCTCATGGCTCCGGTGGCAAAGGTGTTTTGGTTGTCAAATCATTTACCGACAGCTGTTTTACCCTGGCCTCTGGCAAAACCATAACCTATAGTGAGTTATATCAACACATTTCCAACATTTTAAGCGGGCTTTATTCACTGGGTGGTCGCTATGACGAGGCCTTGATTGAAGAGGTTGTTCATTTTTCCGATGTTTTTAAAGACTACAGTTACAACGGCGTTCCCGATGTCAGAATTATTGTCTACAAAGGATATCCAATTATGGCCATGACCAGACTATCAACAGCCGAATCAGGCGGCCGTGCCAACTTACACCAAGGTGCGGTTGGGGTTGGTTTGGACATCAAAACCGGCAAGACCAAAAAAGCTGTCCAGCACAATCTTCCCCTAACCTATCACCCCGACACTCATGCTGATTTGCGCAAGATCGAAGTGCCATTTTGGCGCGAACATTTATTGATTGCGGCCAAAGCCTATGAGATGACTGGATTGGGCTATTTTGGTGCAGATATTGTCTTGGATGCCACCAAAGGACCGATGATGTTGGAGCTCAACGCTCGTCCGGGGCTTGCCATTCAAATTGCCAATGGTCTAGGCCTCAAAAAAGCCATCAAACGCGTTGATAAATATTATCCCTCGGGACTTACCCCGCAAGAGCGAATTAATTTTATTTTGCGCTAAAAATTTTTGCATTTTGCTATTTCAATACCTATATAATTTTATAGATATATACAAAGGAGATTAAAGATGCCAGAAACCAAACAACTCAAAAAATCCGATACCAAAAAACTTAGCAGTTCAAGGACCAAAACTTTGCCCCAAGAAGCAACCAAAAAATTGACCCAGAGCAAAACCCGTGCCAAAAAAATAAAACATTCTTATAACGTCAAAGATGCCGAGAATTCACTGTTGCTAAAATTAAAAAACGGCGACGTTGTGATAGAGATGTATCCTGATGCCGCGCCCAATCACGTTGCCAGGATCAAAGAGTTGGTGCGCCAAGGCTTTTACAATGGGCTGAAATTTCATCGTGTTATCGAGGGCTTTATGGCACAAACCGGCTGCCCCTATGGCAACGGCACCGGTGGTTCCGGCCAAAAGCTAAAGGCCGAATTCAACCGTATTCCACACAAGCGCGGCACGGTATCGATGGCGCGTTCAATGTTGCCTGATTCGGCCGACAGCCAGTTTTTCATCTGCTTTGCCGACTGTCCGTGGCTCAATGGTCAATACACTGTCTGGGGCGAGGTAACATCGGGCATGGAATATGTTGATATGATCAAAAAAGGCGATGGTGCCAATGGCTTAGTAACAAACCCTGATGAGATTATATCGCTTTCGGTTATTGCTGATATTTAAAATTAAAAAAAGCCGGTTTAATACCGGCTTTTTTAATCTTCATCATCGTCTTCATCATCTGTTTTTTCAAACAACGTCCGCCACAGCTCTTTGCGGTAGATCCACAAATTAAACACCCCCAGAACCACCGATATCATCCCAAACAGATACAAGATATAATACCAATTCATTTGGTCGGCATTCATCATTACATCTTGCCTGCCCGCTCTGATAAAGCCGATTGCCGCCGATGTCACGGCAAACGAGATAATAAACGATACAATCCAAATTTTTTGCTTGGTTCTCTCATTAAGCATAAAAGCGGTTATCAGATAAAACAGCAAAAAGGCAAAAAACAAATACAATTCCATTGTTATCAATCCTTCAGGTTATTACTGCTTTCTGATATAAGCTTTAAGATAAAAAAAACAAGTTGCCCGCCATAAAAAACAGATATCTGTCTTCTATAATGCGGGCAACTCTTATTTTTCTTTGTAATCAGCGTTACATATAATCATAACGCTGAAAATAGCGGCGGGGATGGTCATCCACCAAAACGGGTTCCAACCGAAAAGATCAGCTATCACCCACTTGATGGTGATTAGAGCCATAAATGCCACCCCCATGATAAGAGAGGTGTAAGCACCTATGGCATCGGAGAATCCTCTCCTTTCTGCTGTGCAAGCAAGACCTGCCAGCATAATAAAAGAGAATCTCCACCAGCCACTTTCGGCAAATGTAACAAACATTCCGGCGCCGAATACCAAGAATGCCATTATTTTATTCACGATATCTCCGCCTCTAACGAAGCAAGAAATAACGGCTGCCAACAACAATAGCGCGTACGGCAGCAAATATAGTAAATCCATAATCCTTATCTTTAGGATTTCATTATATCACAAAATCAAGGCTTAATCAAAGGAAAAAGCATCATCTGCCTCAATCACCGGCCAATTGCCGCCGGCCACCTGCTCCAAGGTTTTGTTTTCCTTGCCAAACCGCAGGTTATATATCCAATAATTGGCCATCACCCGCTCAATATAAATTCTTGTCTCCGCCGCCGGTATTACTTCAATAAACAACAGCGGATCATTACCAAACCTGGCTCCTTTCTGCCATTTGACCAAATTGCTCGGGCCGCCGTTATAAGCTGTCAGCATAAAAAACAAATTGCCCTCAATAAACGGCTTGTTCAACAAATAGCTGATATATTGCTGCCCCAACCGCAAGTTATACTCCGGATTAAGCAAGCGGTCGCGCTCTTTTTTGATACTTTTGTCGCCGGTAATATGATAGGCGGTGTTGGGCATCAACTGCATCAGCCCTCTCGCCCCGGCCCGGCTGGTTGCATTGTCCTTAAATGCCGACTCTTGCCTGATTAATGCCAAAATCAATGCCTGATCAACCTGCCAGCGCTGGTCGTCAAACCACTTGGGCAAAGGATAAAGTTCTTTGTCATAATGCCCGGCCAAATTTTCAATATTTTTGTTTCTGCCTATGGCAATCACCAACGAGTGCATTCCTTGCTCATTGGCAATCAAAATCACTGCCTCTTTTTGCTTGTCACTCAAGCTGTCATAGGCATTAAACATTTCTTGCTCTGCCAGCTCCTCCTGTTTGGCCCCGATTAATACCAACGCCCTGACAATAGCCCTTGACGCGGCAACCTCCTCCACATAGCTCCTATTGCCAAAATCATTGATATACTTGTCTTCGCCAAAACTAAAGTCCGGCATCTCGCCCAACTGATATGCCGCCAAAATCCCATAAAAAGTATATTTATGCTTAGCCGCCAGTTTTAACATCTCTTGCGCTTTGAGGTAATTGCCCAGCTTGTCATACGCCCTTGCAGACCAATAACTTGCCGCCGCCTTTAGCCATATATCCGAGTTTTTGGAACTCCCCAGCCTTGCAAAATAGCTTGCCGCCGCTTTATAGTCTTTTAGCCGCCAGGCCGCCAATCCTGCCACCCAGGTTGCCATACCGGAGTTGTGGCGTTTCGAGGCCTTAATTCCCCACTCAAGCGCCTTTTTGTCATAGTTGTCGGTCAAATATTTGGTGGCCAAAGTTGCCGCCAAACTATCCCAATACGGCTTGGGCGCCAACTTTTGAAACCGCTTATTTTCCAAAATATTGCGTGCTGCCAGAGTTTTGCCTTTAGCCACATAGCTTCTGAAACTTTTGGCCTGCCGCACCAAAAAATTGCGATCTGCTCGCCCCAACCTATCCAAATATTTTAACGGAATTTTTTTTAATTCAAAAACTTTTTCTTCGCTTTCCGCCACCCCGGCAATTCCTTTACAGCCTTTGCGTAATGCCAGCTTATAAATTCTTTCTGCCTGCGGAAAATCATAATAATACTCCAGCCAATTTTCCAGCTCCATACAAGATGATTTATATTTGGCATGCAGATATTTTTCTGCCTCGACATGCCCCAGCAAAATATCATTATCAAGCTCATTTGCCAGCTCATCTGCTTTGGCGAAATCAGCCTTTTCTATTGCCCGAAAAATATTTTTATATTTGCTGATATCAGAATTATCGATATCATTTTTTTGCATAATTTCTTCATACAGTTGCGGCAAAATGTTTATTTCTGCATACGCCGTGGTCGCTTTCAACATCAAAACTGCGACCCACATCATGCCTATAGTCTTTGCAACAGACATTTTTTTACTTTGACAACCATATAATTTTATTGGCACATTCGGCCGCCGTCATTCCCTTAACCCGACAACGATTGACAATAATGTTCGGAGCTTTGTCCATACTGTAACAACCCTTTCCGAGTAAGGCATAGTTATAATATGTTTGCGTATTAGGCGCCACATCGGCAAAAGACAATGTCGTGGTAATATCAGGCCATACCAATTTTACATCCAACTGATTGATACTCCTGTCCAAATTTGACAACACATTAAATCTCACATTGCAGCTCACCGTCTCTGCCGTATAGCCTGATATTTGGAACTGATCATAAAACAGAAAGATATTATCAACCTTTTTCATTCTGCCTTGCTCATCCACCTCAACAAATGCCTGCCCGCCGCGCACCGATCCATCTGCTGTCGGAGTGTTCAGTCTATATAGCTCGCCCTCAGGGATAAAGATATCCTCTTCTTCCTCTGCCTTAACCTTATCAGTCAAAGCCGATTTTGTTCTGCTTTCCTGATTATTGTTTTCATCAATACTTTTATTATCAAGAGTTTCTGCTGTCGTCTCGGCGTTATTTGCACCTACAATCGCCGGCGATTTTACATCTCCTGGCATACTCTGCCCAGCCAACCGGCTCTCAACCGTTTTTTCGGTTGCAAACATCTGAGCCCTTGCCGTTGCGGCAATGACAACCGATGCCGCCAACCAATATATCATTATTTTAGGCTGCATCATTTTAACCACTCCTTATTATTCAGCGGCAGAATCTTGAGTTGTATCAAACGTTGCGTTTTCGTTGGTAATATTTTTAATTGCGGCAACCGTCTGATTAAAAGCCTCGTTCAACTCTTTTTGCATAACATCAATCTCGGCATCTTCCATCGCCTGCTGTTGTTCAAGGTCAATTTCCTTAAACTCGACATAATACTCTGCCGACTTTGGACTGATATACCTAAACAAGTTATTGCACCCCTGCTGAGATACTCTGTTGTTCAAAGCAGCCGTACCGCAATTGTTAACCACAACATCCATATCATTTAACAACAAGAAACACCTGTCGGTGTCAACTTTTGTTCTAAGCGAAACCTGTTGCATACTTTTCAACGGCGGCAATTTCAAAGGCGCATTAATTTTGCGACTGGTAAATCCTGCCGTAGAATAGCGCGAGCGTGGCTCGGTTGATCCTGTTCTCTTATATTCTTTCTCTGCTCTTTCTTCTTGATCGATTGCCTCTCCGACGACATCATCCGTCCAGCTCAAGGTCAGTGCAACATTATTCATATCCAACTTGGTGCGATTAAAGAAAGTTGCTCCGATATTACAATACAATACCTTTCCGTCAGCATCTTTTTCCGGCACTACATCATGAATTTTAAACAACACCTCGCCAATCGATTCTGTTTCATCGGCATCTCTTTCTTGGGCATAAGCCACACCGCTCATCAATGCAGCCGATATTCCAGCCACTTGCATCAAAATTCTAATGTTTTTGTTCATTTTCATTCCCTTTATCATCTAGCGACGCTCTCTAAATTTTATTTAATAATATAAGATATTTACTAAAATACTACTAAATATTCAAACAAATACCATTTTTGTTAATTATTTTCCGCCATATCTTTTTTAAGGCGCAAAAAATCAGCCCATGCCTTAGCTTTTTGAGCTGGGGTACGCAACAAATATGCCGGATGATATCCCGCCAAAACTTTTATTATTTTTCCGTTTGGGTTTTGATATTCCATCCACTTACCGCGAAGTTTGGAAATTCCCTCGGCATTGCCCATAAGCGAGTTGACCGCAACCGCCCCCAACATAAAAATATAGTCTGGATTGACTATTTCGATTTGTTTTTTCAAAAATGGCAAACAAACTGCTATTTCCGCATCCGACGGCGAGCGATTCCCTGGCGGACGCCATGGCAATATATTGCAAATATAGCATTTTGTTCTGTCAAGCCCTATGGCTTCAAGCATTTTATTCAAGAGTTGACCGCTTCTGCCCACAAATGCTTTGCCGATTAAATCCTCCTCGGCCCCCGGTGCCTCACCAATAAACATAATTTTGGCTTTTGGATTTCCGTCCCCGATAACCGTATGCTTGGCATTATACTTCAATGAGCAGCCCTCAAAGTTTTCGACAACCTTTTGCAGCTCCTCAATAGTCGTAACATTTTGGCATACATTATCGGCACTTTTGACCGCGTCAACCGACGACAATGCCAACTCCGATGTAGCGGGTCTAACCTTTGGCTGTTCAATAACTTTTTCTTTAGGTTTACTTTCGGCCACGAACGGAACATCGCCGAAAGTTTCATCAACCCCGGATGCAATATAAAATTCCAACCAATTTATTATATTATCATTGTTTTCGCTCATAATTTCATATTTAAAATAAATCTCTCTTTGACGCAAGAACAAACATTTATTTGCACAAATTTAATTATATATTTATAAAGCTGTTGTATCATGAAAAAAAAGTTGTAATAATATAGTGCGGCTAAGCTTTTAGGATTTGTTATACAATGATAAAAATAAGTTTGATTTCGGTTTTGCTTTTTTCTACGGCTTTGTTTATTTCTTGTTCGCCGATAATTCATCACTCTTCCGATGTTGCTTTACCCACGGCAACCCAATCTTCCGAGCCGCTCAAAGGCAATATCTACGGAGCCTACCTGGCCGGACGTGTCGCCCACATTCGCAAAGACTTTGGCCATGCCGCCGACTACTACAAAATTGCCTATTCCCAAGATCCTGGCAATATTGATCTTCTTGACAAACTTTATTTGCTTTTGGCCTCTAAAGGACGCATAGACGAGGCAGCAGAATATGCCCGTAAAGCCGTAGAGCTCAAAACTACCAATGGCTTTGCCTATATGCTCATTGCCATCAATGACATGCACAACCAAAACTACGAGTCTTCCATCAAAACCCTGGAGCAAATTAATGACCCCATGTACCAGGCTCTTATAACACCGCTAATCAACGCCTGGAACTACGCCGGTCTCAATCAGCAGAAAAAAGCCTTTGCTACCCTCAACTTGCTTAACAAAGAAGAAGGCCTTGGGACAATCTATCGCCAACACCGCGCCATGTTGCTTGATTATTTTGGCCGCAACCGTGAGGCTGCCGAAGCATATGACCAACTTTTGCAAGATAAAAATGCCGAAATTTCGGTCAGATTATTGGAAATAATCACCAATTTTTATATCCGAACCGACCAAAAAGACATTGCTGTTGCTTTAATGAACTCAACCGTCAACAACCAATCCCTTGACTCTTTGCTATCGCATCTCCGCCAAGACGTCAATGCAGCCGACCCCAAAACCACTCAACCGGTACTATATTCGGTACAAGCCGGCGCGGCTGAGGCTCTATTTACCGTTGCCTCCACTTTTCGTTATGACGAGGCCCTTGATGTTGCACACATGTACACTGCACTTGCCATTTATATGAACCCCAAATACAGCACTGCCAAAATTTTAATGGCTGACATTTTCGAAGCTCGTGAAATGTTTGATGATGCCGATGCAATTTATGACAGCATCAACAAGGACGATATTGCCTATTATCCGGCTCAACTCAAAAAAGCACGCAACCTCATCAAACAAGGAGATCTTCAAGGTGCCGAAATATTGCTTGAAAGCCTTGGTGAAGACTATGATGACATCCAAATTTATATCGAGCTTGGAGACATTCTGCGCTTAAACAATCGTTTTCCCGAGGCGGTTGAATACTATGACCGTGCCATTGCCAAAGCCAAAAACCCCGTTACTCTTTGGGTATTATACTATGCCAAAGGCGTTTCCATGGAAAAATATGGTAAATGGCAAGAAGCCGAAGAAAGCCTGATGAAAGCCTATAACATCAAGAAACATTTTCTGGTCCTAAATCATTTGGGCTATACCTGGATTCGCCAAAACAAAAACATCAATCAGGCCTTTGATATGATTGTCGAGGCTTACAATCAAGCTCCGTTTGAACCAAGCATCAATGACAGTTTGGGCTTTGCCCTCTACAATCTTGGTTATTATACAATGTCTTTACCATATCTTGAGAAAGCCGTTGAACTATATCCGTCATCTGCCATTATCAGTTCTCATTTAGGCGATGCTTATTGGTTTGCTCACCGCAAAAATGAAGCCAGATTTCAATGGCGCCATGCTCTTCAAATGAAAGACGATTCCGGCGAGCTTGATATTGATGCCACCAAAGAAAAGATCATCAACGGCATCAAATCCGAACCAAAACTCGACTATGACAAAGAACAAGCAGAACAAACTATCAAGAAAATTCGCAAACCGGTTGCCAGATATGTTCGTCAACTCTAAAAAAAAGAAGGCTTTGATCAAAGCCTTCTTTTTTTTTACTAACTAGCTTTCTTTTTCTTATAGATGAATTTCGGTTCTTTTTTATCGTTAATCACCTTTTCATCAATAATTATTTCTTCCAGATCATGTTTATCAGGCACCTCATACATCAACTCCAGCAACGCATCTTCCATAATAGCACGCAATCCTCTGGCACCTGTTTTGCGCTCGATGGCTTTTTTGGCAACAGCCGTCAAAGCTTCATCAGTAAAGGTTAGTTTTACACCTTCCATTTCAAACATGGCTTTATATTGTTTAACAAGAGCATTTTTTGGCTCGGTCAAAACTCTGATTAAAGCAGCCTCATCCAAATCATCAAGCGTTGCAATAATCGGCAATCTTCCAACAAACTCAGGGATCATTCCGTATTTAAGCAAATCCTCCGGCTGAACATCTTTAATAATATCGCCGATATTACGCTCTTCTTTCGGTGCTACTTTGGCCCCAAAACCGATTGATGTTTCTTTGCCTCTGCGGCTGACGATTTTTTCCAATCCGGCAAAAGCCCCACCGCAAATAAACAAGATATTGGTGGTATCAACATGCAAAAACTCTTGTTGCGGATGCTTTCTTCCCCCTTGTGGCGGAACATTCGCAACCGTTCCTTCAATAATTTTAAGCAAAGCCTGTTGTACTCCCTCACCCGACACATCGCGGGTAATTGAAGCACTATCTGATTTGCGGGTAATTTTATCAATTTCATCAATATAAACGATGCCGCGTTGCGCTTTTTCAATATCATAATTGGCGTTTTGCACCAATTTCAAAATAATATTTTCGACATCCTCGCCGACATACCCCGCCTCGGTCAAAGTAGTGGCATCGGCAATGGCAAACGGCACATCCAAAATTTTGGCCAACGTCTGCGCCAACAAAGTTTTGCCGCTTCCGGTTGAGCCGATTAAAATAACATTTGATTTGGTAATATCAACATCATTATTGCTCTTTTTGGAGTTAAGACGTTTGTAGTGGTTATAGACAGCCACTGCCAAAACTTTTTTGGCCAAATCTTGTCCGATAACATATTGATCCAAAAACTCTTTTATTTTTGAAGGCGATGGCAAACCATCAAACAGGATTCTGTCTTCATTTTTTTCCATTTCCTTCATTTCATCGGAAACGATACTTATACAAACCTCAATACATTCATCACAAATATATACTCCGCGACCAGCCACCAATTTTTTCACTTCATCTTGGCTTTTGCCGCAAAACGAACAATGTAATTTTTCATCAGCCATATTTTTAATCCTTATTTTATGAGTTCGCCTCTGGAGGTAACAACATGATCAATCAAACCAAATTTTTTTGCCTCATTTGGATCCATAAAATTATCGCGTTCCATAGCTGCCTCAATTGTTGCCAACTTTTTACCTGTATGATGCGCATAGATTTGATTCAATCTTTTTTTCATATCCAAAATTTCTTTGGCATGAATTTCAATATCCGTTGCCTGGCCTCTGAATCCTCCTGACGGTTGGTGGATCATAATTCTGGCATTGGGCAAAGCAAATCTTTTGCCCTTGGCACCACCGGCCAAAAGCAGAGATCCCATCGAGCAAGCCTGCCCGATACAAAGTGTATTTACATCACAAGAAATATATTGCATGGTGTCATACATTGCCATACCGGATGTAACCACACCGCCGGGCGAATTGATATAAAGGAAAATATCTTTTTTGGGGTCTTCGGCCTCCAAAAACAATAGTTGCGCACAAACCAAAGACGACACCTCGTCATTAACCTCTCCGGTCAAAAAGATGATTCTCTCTTTTAACAATCTTGAAAAAATATCATAGGAGCGCTCACCGCGCGACGTCTGCTCAATCACCATTGGGATCAAGCTGTCTCTGATTTCACTTATCATATCTTACCTCATACCAATACAAATTTAATATCAGCCAATTTCGATTTTTCTTATCATAATATAATCAATAAATTATTAAGAAAAGCTTTTTTTATTAAAAAAGGCAAAGAAATTAGTTGCCAAACAATTTTATTTAGGCTAAAGAATAAGCACTTCCGTTGCAGGTATAATTCAATGGTAGAATGTGAGCTTCCCAAGCTTAATATGCGGGTTCGATTCCCGTTACCTGCTCCAATTCAAAAAGCTCCTCAACATGAGGAGCTTTTTTGGTTGTGGTAATGGGAGACGAACCCGAGAGGGCGCAAAGTGAGGAGCAGCCAACGATTTGGCTGCGAGGCCTTTGCGGTGCAGAGTTGTTAGCGCGCCGAAAACGTCAGTGCCAACCGGCAAGCGTTACAACTCAAACTAAAAGATTCCCGTTACCTGCTCCAATTCAAAAAGCTCCTCAACATGAGGAGCTTTTTTGGTTGTGGTAATGGGAGACGAACCCGAGAGGGCGCAAAGTGAGGAGCAGCCAACGATTTGGCTGCGAGGCCTTTGCGGTGCAGAGTTGTTAGCGCGCCGAAAACGTCAGTGCCAACCGGCAAGCGTTACAACTCAAACTAAAAGATTCCCGTTACCTGCTCCAATTCAAAAAGCTCCTCAACATGAGGAGCTTTTTTGGTTGTGGTAATGGGAGACAAACCATAATTTATATTTTACCATCACCCATTTCTCCTTTTATCTCATCTAATAAAGATTATATAAATATTGACGTTTGCCGGTTGGCAAATTATAACTGATACAGATTAAAAAAATTAAATAAGGATATCAAAATGGCTTTTTCCACCAAACGTGTCTTAAAAAAGATAATTTCTTGGGCCGGACTGTTTTTTTTCGGCGTTGCCGCTTATATGCTCTATCGCCAACTTTCCAAATATAGCCTTGACGACATTAAGGATGCGCTGTTTTCGATTCCTCCCAAGAATTTCTATCTTGCCTGCTTGGCTTCTTTTATGGGCTATGTAGCCCTGTCATCATATGATTACTTGGCTTTGCGCTACATTGGACGCAAGCTGGCACCTTGGAAGTGGATTTTTGCCGGTTTCATTGGTTTTTCGGTCAGCAACAATGCCGGCCATGCTATTGTCTCGGGCGGCACCATCCGCTATCGCCTGTATACCCGCTGGCGTTTTAGGGGAACCGAGATTGTCCGCATGGTAACCTTTTCTGGCTTTACCTATCTGGTTGCTTGTTTCTTCTTAATCATCATCGGCTATCTTATCACCCCCAATCATGCCTTCGGCGCAGGCTCTGTTTCCAAGCTCACCACCGAGATAGTCGCATTTGTTTCTCTAATTGGTTTGATTGGCTATTTTGCTTTGAGTATTTGGTATAAAAAACCGCTTATCATCAAAGAAGTTGAGTTTGATATGCCAAATTTCAAAATGGCCTTGGCACAGGTAATAATCGGCGCGGTTGATATTTTAATGGCCTCGCTGGTGCTATATTTTTCGCTTATTTCCTTTGTTGACATCCCGTTCTCAACCTTTATGGGGGTATTTATCATCGCCCAGGTTTTGGGTGTGTTCAGCCAAGTTCCTGGTGGCCTTGGCGTTTTTGAGGGGTTGTTTATGTATATCATCCCAGGCGATCACAATCAGGCCTTATTGTTTGGGGCATTGCTTGCCTACCGCATTATTTACTACCTGCTGCCATTGGTGCTTTCGGCCATTGTCTTGTTCAGCTATGAGGGCTATCTCAAATATGTCAAGAAGCAACAGTTAGAGCGCATCAAACTATTCAGGATGCAAGAAATTGCCAAACAAGAAAAACAAAAAGCGGAATAAAAATTCCGCTTTTTTTTATTATCTGACTTTCTCTAGAAAGGACTTGTCACATCAGGTGTTGGCGTACCAGCTACAGGTTTAACCGCTGTTGTTTCTTTAGTATTTTCTTTCACTGTCTCAACATCTTTTTGTACGTCCGGCTTTACATCGTCTTTAGCAGTCTTTTCAACCGCAGTTGGTTGTTTTTTGATCTCTTTAACCGCATTTGCCTTTGGTCTATCGCGGTTAATGCCCAAATATTTTTCCACTGCTTTTTTCTCGGTTTCTTTTTCATTTGCGGTAATCAAATCAAGGTTGTACAACACCTCCAAGCGCCGCAAATCACCTGCAGCATCCAAAATATTTTTTGACGGAGCCTTGTTTTGCATTCTTTGACGAGGTTCAGGCGACATCAACGCCTCAATAATCACCTCACGTTCAGCCGAAAACTCACGCGGAGTAATTGCTCTGGTTTCAACGCCTTCTTTCAAAATTTCCAAACGTTCAATAATCAAATCGGCATCAGGCACAGGATTATCCATCCCCACACCAGGAGCCATATTGGTCAAAGGTAACAAAGCCCCCAAGTTAGCCGAACGCCGCGACAAAAATTCTTCTTTGGTAATAAAATCTTTTTCGGCCAATTCTTTTAAGATAAGGAAACGCGAAACCATATTCTGTTGCGCTGGCGTAAAGATATCATCCACTCCGATTGGTTGTTGTCTAACCACCGGCATTGATTTTTTACGCAAAGCCTCGGTTATGGTATTTCTGCTTGCCTCTTGTCCTGTTTTTTCTGACACGGCAAAACTTTTGCTTCCGTCCCTGTTTTCAATTGTCAATTTATTCTGGGTAATGGTTATCGCGCGCAAATTCTTTTTGGCAATATCGGTAATTTTATGCGGCTGCCCGTCACTTGTTCCCAATATAGACGTTTCATTACCGTCAATTATTATCAGGTCTTCGTAATATTGTCTTGCTCGGTTATATCTGCCCAATTTTTCACAAGCCAACGCCCCTACCAGCAAAGCCTGTTCGTTTCTGGGATTTGCCTTGAGTGCCTCGGTTGTATATTCCAAAGTTTTTTCAAAATTACCCTGCAAATACTCAAGCGAGGCCTTTTGCGCATAATTTTGCCCGTCTTTTTCAAACATTTTTACGAACCAGTTTGATTCCTCAGACGTATCTCTTTTATCAACTACGGCGCAAGCTGTCAAAAGGCTCAAAGCCGTGGCAGACAACAAAGTTTTGGTCAAATTTCGAGCCAACATAAATCCACATACTCCCGAATAAATTCTTTTGTTTAGCTCATAATATAAAAGATTAAACGATATTACAATAATTTTGTTTGCATTGTGAATTTATACTTGATTTATAAAAATAATACGTTAGTATTCAGGCAATTAAACGGCTTATAGTGGCAATCAAGCGGGTGTGGCGGAATTGGTAGACGCGCCAGACTTAGGATCTGGTTCCGCAAGGAGTGGGGGTTCAAGTCCCTTCACCCGCACCATCCCAAAAGCCAAAGGTGGTTAAATTTTAACAAAGAGAGAAATTGCATGAAAATTACCGAATTAAAATCTGAGGGGCTAAACAAATCATACAAAGTTGTTGTTCCTGCAGACGATTTTACCAAAGAAGTTGACAACAAACTGGCCCATATTGCCAAGACGGCAAAAATTCAAGGTTTCAGAGCTGGCAAAGCTCCGTTGTCAATGATCAAGAAAAAATATTTCAACGAGGTTATGGCCGAAGCTTTGGATGACATGGTTCGTTCCTCAACCAGCCAAGTACTTTCCGACAAGAAATTGCGTCCGGTCAACCAACCATCCGTCAAGATAAATTCTTTTGGCGAAGGCAAAGATCTTGAGTTTGAGATGGATGTTGAAATTTTGCCAGACATTAAAATCGGTGATTTTTCGAAAATTTCACTTGATAAATTCACTGCCGAAGTTCCGGCCGAAGAAGTTGACAAGGCTGTCAAATATCTGGCCGAAACCCGCAAAGAATCCGTCAAAGTTGATGGCAAAAAAGCAGCCAAAGGCGACATTGTAATGATTGACTTTGTTGGCTCGGTTGACGGTGTTGAATTTAACGGCGGCAAAGGTGAAAACTATCCTCTAGAGCTTGGCTCTGGCGCATTCATCCCTGGTTTTGAAGACCAATTAATTGGGGCTGAGGCTGGCTCAAAAGTTGACGTCAAAGTCAAATTCCCGGCAGACTATCATGCCAAGGACTTAGCTGATAAAGATGCTGTTTTTGCCGTCACTGTCAAAGAGGTTCGTGAGCCCAAAGCAGTTGAAATCAACGATGACTTGGCCAAATCTTTGGGTGCCGAGAGTTTAGCCAAATTAAAAGAGACCTTGGCATCGCGCATCAAAGCCGACTATGACAATGCTTCGCGCATGAAATTAAAACGCCAGCTTTTGGACATTCTGGATAAGGAATATAAATTTGAAGTTCCAGCATCTTTGGTTGATGCTGAATATAAGGCTATTGTTTCGCAATATGAACAAGCCAAAAAATACAATCAACTTGATGCAGAAGAAAAATCCAAAAAAGAAGAAGATCTGCTCAAAGAGTATAAAGACATTGCTTTGCGCAGAGTCAAACTTGGCCTTGTATTATCCGAAGTTGGCCAAAATGCCAAAATCAGCATCAAACCTGAGGATATCAATGCTGCCATCATGAACGAAGCTAAAAGATACCCTGGCCAAGAACAAATGGTTTTGGATTACTATCTCAAAAACAAACATGCTGTTGAGGCTCTCAAAGCTCCGATTTTTGAGGAAAAGATTATCGACTATATTATCTCTCAGGCCAAGTTAAACGAAAAAGTTGTTTCGGTCGAAGAGCTCTATAAGTTCGACGATGAAAAGAAAGAAAGCAAAAAAGCAGCCAAAAAATCAGCCTAGTGCTTTTTAGCTATTAAATAACCCCTTGGATATCCAAGGGGTTATTTTTATTACGCGACTTTTCTTATTCTTTAATTTTGGCAAACTTAACTTTGGGGAAGTCTTCCTCTGTCTTGTTCAAATGCCATGCGTTGCGAGCCAAAAACACCAGCTCTCCGTCGTGATCCTCGGCCAGATTAAGCCGGTTGGCATCCTCAAATTTTTTCATTTCCGTTTTATCATCCGATAACACCCACCTGGCGGTAAAATATTGTGTTGGCTCAAACATTACCGGCAAACCAAATTCGTTTTTAATTCTGTCTGCCATCACCTCAAACTGCAACACGCCAACCACGCCAACAATCCACTCGGCACCTATCACCGGCTTAAACACGCTTGCTCCGCCCTCTTCGGCAATTTGTTTCAACGCATCGCCAAGGTGCTTTGATTTCAGAGGATCAAGCGCCCTAACCGACTTTAACAATTCCGGTGCAAACGACGGAATTCCGGTAAAAGTTATTTTTTCACCCTCGGTCAAAGTATCGCCGATTCTAAGCTGCCCATGATTGGGTATACCGATAATATCCCCGGCATATGCATCCTCGGCCAGCTCTCTTTCTTGAGCCATAAACATCACCGGTGTTGCCACTTTGATTTCTTTGCCGGTTCTGATCTGTTTTAGTGCCTGTCCGCGCCTAAAATGCCCCGAACAAATCCGCATAAACGCAATTCTATCGCGGTGTTTGGGATCCATGTTAGCTTGGATTTTGAATATAAAACCACTTACTTTGTTTTCATC
This sequence comes from uncultured Alphaproteobacteria bacterium, assembly GCA_944391415.1. Lineage (GTDB taxonomy): Bacteria > Pseudomonadota > Alphaproteobacteria > RF32 > CAG-239 > CAZU01. The sequence continues at coordinate 42,554 of CALXTM010000006.1, read as the reverse complement.
AGGTGACACCATTCTCTCTTGCGCCGGATGCGGTCTTGGAGTTGGAGCAAATTTATGCAGACCTTCCAATACTTCTTTCACGCCGAAATTATTGATAGCACTGCCAAAAAACACCGGGGTAAGCGTTCCGGCCAAATAAGCCTCCAAATCAAATTTTGGACAAAGCTCTTGTATCATCATCACATCTTCGCGCAATTTTGCCACTTGATAGGCGGGCAACATTTCATCAAGTTTCGGATCATCAAGTCCCGAGCATGTTTCAATTACACTGTTAATGGCCGATTTATTTTTTTCCATCAAAATCATACGATTGTTTAAGATATCATAACACCCCTTAAAATCTTTGCCTGACCCGACCGGCCAGCTTGCCGGTGTTACATCCAACGCCAAAGTGCGTTCAATCTCATCCAAAAGCGCAAATGGATCTTGCCCCTCACGGTCAAGTTTGTTGATAAAAGTAATAATCGGCACATCACGCAGGCGGCAAACCTCAAACAACTTTTTGGTTTGTGTTTCAATACCTTTGGCCGAATCCAACACCATCACCGCCGAATCAACCGCGGTTAATACCCGATATGTATCCTCCGAAAAATCCTCGTGTCCCGGTGTGTCCAACAGATTAAAAGTAATTCCGTCATAATCAAACGTCATCACCGACGAGGCAACCGAAATTCCTCTTTCCTGCTCCACCTTCATCCAGTCCGAGCGAGCACGTCTGTTTTCACCCCTGGCTTTAACCGCACCGGCTTGCTGAATAGCCCCGCCAAACAGCAACAATTTTTCGGTCAAAGTTGTCTTACCGGCATCGGGGTGCGAGATAATGGCAAATGTTTTACGTGGATTAACTTTATTCATCTTATCATGTCCTGCTTGTCAAAAAACTTGAGGCGTTTGTAGCTCAAATATAAGGTTATGTCAAGTCTGCTCTAACTTGCCATAGCCTGCATCATCAAAAAAGCGGCGCTCTAAAATTTAAGAACACCGCCTTTTAAATACATTACCTTATATCATTTACAACATTACCTGCCACCCCTGCGAGCAGCCCTAAAAACACAAGCCAACCGGCCAAAGCGCCAAGCAAAGCTGCAATGTATAGTATGCCCCCTATAGAGACATACAACAACAAGAACCATATGCCTTCATCAAGTTTTTCTATTGAGACACTCATCAAAAAACCAAAGACAAATTCCAATATCAGACCCACCAAAACATACAAAAAGTCCATAATAATAATTATTTTTTAAAAACTATTTTATAGCACACCAGCCAAACCATTCCGAAAGCAACTATCGCCACTCCTATACCCCAAAATCCTGAAATACAAGAAACCCGAAACAAATCAACCGTTGTTCCGCCGACAATCGCCACTCCCAAAGCTCCAGCCAAAATGGCCACAAACGACCTGAATGAATTATTTTTCAACCAGGACCAATAAAGCAAAAAACTTGCGATAATCGTTGTAACGACAATTCGCAATATTAAAATTCCTACATCCATACTAATAATCTTAAAAATTAAACTTATATCCTAAAAACTATCACAAAAACCCCTATTATGCAAGCAAAAAATCCCCAAGCAACTGCCTGAGGATTTTTTGTGATTTAACCAAATATTTATTTTATTTCCTTGCCTTCCGTATCATATTTAACAATTTTGGCTTTGTTTTGCAAACCTTGAACTACATCACCCATGGTCTTTTGTGCCAACATTGCTCTTAGTTTGCCCTCGATTTGTTTCAACGGCAACGGTTTTGCATCTCTGATATCTTCAACCAAAATCACATGATACCCAAACTGAGTTTTAACCGGAGCTTTGGTATATTGGCCTTTTTTAAGCTTAAATGCAGCATCGGCAAATTCCGGCACCATTACATCTTTGGTAAAATAGCCAAGCTCTGCCGGCTCTTTAGAATATTCTTTGGCCAATTTATCAAAATCACCTTCTTTTTTCAATTTAGCAATAACTTCTTTGGCTTTGGCCTCTGAGTCAACCAAAATATGTTTGGCTTTAATTTCCTTTTCACCCTTAAAGCTGTTTTTGTACTCGTTATAAAGTTTTCTGACCTCAGCATCGCTAACCTTTTCTCTTACCTGTTTTTCCAGATAAATTTTGCGAGCTAACTCTTCTTGCAAAGCTTTGAGCTGAACCTTATATTCCGGAGTATCTGTAACTTTGGCATTCACTGCCGCCTGATAAACCACCTCTCCATCGACAAAAATATCCAAAGTTTTGCTGTAAAATTCATCAAACGAGGCCTTGTCTTTAATTGCCGGATTGGCATTATAAGCCGCCTCAATTTCTTCCACCATAAGATTTTTACCGTTTACAACCGCGGCCACTCCATCTTTGCCGGCGGCATTTGCCGTTCCAATTCCGCTAAAGGCCAACCCGGCCATCAGCAACGCAACATAATTTTTATTCATGTTTTCTCTCCTCCAAATAAAAATGCGCTTTAGTTAAAAGTTATATAATAAAAGGATTAAAAATTCCAACTTATTTTTTTCACCCGTTCATAACTTAGTACGGGACTTGACACCATACATTTAAAACACTAAATGTATCTTAGTTAATTGAATACGAATATATAAGGATAAAAGATTATGATAGGTAGCCTTGCCCGCAAGATTTTTGGCTCTGCCAACGACCGCTATATCAAAAGACAATACAAAACCGTAGAAAAAATAAATTCGCTTGAGCCGGAGATTTCCGCCTTAAGCGATGATGCTTTACGCGCTAAGACCCAAGAGTTTAAAACAAGAATCAAACAAGGCGAAACCTTAGATGAGCTTCTGCCCGAGGCTTTTGCCGTCGTACGAGAGGCCGCCAAGCGTACGCTTGGTCAACGTCATTACGATGTCCAATTGATTGGTGGTATTGTTTTGCATCATGGTCAAATTGCCGAGATGAAAACCGGCGAAGGTAAAACTCTTGTTGCCACCTTGGCTGCTTACCTCAATGCCTTGGAGGGCAAAGGCGTTCATATCGTAACCGTCAACGACTATTTGGCCAAGCGCGATGCCGAGTGGATGGGGCAGGTTTATCGTTTTTTGGGTCTAACGGTTGACTATATCATCCACGAAAAAGACGACGACGCTAGAAGATTAGCCTATAATGCAGATATTCTATATGCCACCAACAACGAGCTTGGTTTTGACTATTTGCGCGACAACATGAAGTTTCGCTTGGCCGATATGGTTCAACGTCCGTTCAACTATGCCATTGTCGACGAGGTTGACTCTATTTTGATTGACGAGGCCCGAACCCCGCTTATTATCTCTGGTGCCGCCGAGGACAGCTCGGAAAAATACATTTTGGTAAACAAAATTATTCCCTCCCTCACCCCCGATGACTACGAAAAAGACGAAAAAGCTCGTCAGGTAACCCTAACCGAAAAAGGCATGACCCATGTTGAAGAGCTTCTAAAAAAAGTCGGCCTCATTACCGAGGGTGGTTTGTATGATTTGGCTAATGTAAGTTTGGTTCACCATGTCAACCAAGCCTTGCGGGCTCACAAAATGCACACCCGCGATGTTGACTATATTGTCAAAGACGGCAAGGTCATGATTATTGATGAATTTACCGGCCGCATGATGGAGGGCCGCCGCTATTCTGATGGTCTGCACCAGGCAATCGAGGCCAAAGAAGGCGTTCAGATTCAATCTGAAAACCAAACTCTTGCCTCAATCACTTTCCAAAACTATTTCAGGCTTTATCCCAAACTTGCCGGCATGACCGGCACGGCCATGACCGAAGAAGCCGAGTTTAACGATATTTATAACCTGACCTGTGTTGAAATTCCAACCAACCGTCCGGTTATCCGTCAAGATTTGCATGACGAGATCTACCGCACCGAAAAAGAGAAGTTTGCCGCCATCATCAAAACTATTATTGAGTGTCATGAGAAAGGCCAGCCTGTTTTGGTTGGTACCGCCTCAATTGAAAAATCAGAGCTTGTGGCCGATATGTTGGCCAAGCAAACCAACTTAAAGTTTGAAGTCTTAAATGCCCGCCACCATGAGCGTGAGGCTGCCATTGTAGCCCAGGCAGGTGTCTCGGGTGCCATCACCATTGCCACCAATATGGCCGGCCGTGGTACCGATATTCAGCTTGGCGGCAATGTTGACATGCGCTTAAAACAAATGCTCAAAGGCGACGAAACCAAAGAGCAAATAGAGGCTTTGCGCAACAAGATCAAACAAGAGGTTGAAGCCGACAAGGAAAAGGTCAAGAAAGCCGGTGGTTTGTATATTTTGGGCACCGAGCGCCACGAGAGCCGCCGTATCGACAACCAATTGCGTGGTCGTTCCGGCCGTCAGGGCGACCCCGGAACATCCAAGTTCTTCTTATCTTTGGAAGATGATTTGATGCGTATTTTCGGCTCCGAGCGCATGAGTATTATGTTGCAGCGTTTGGGCCTGCCCGAGGGCGAGCCTTTGGTTCACCCCTGGATCAGCAAAGCTTTGGAAAAAGCTCAGCAAAAGGTAGAAGAGCGCAACTTTGATATTCGCAAAAACTTGCTCAAATACGACAACGTCATGAACGAGCAGCGCAAGGTTATCTACGAACAACGCCGCGAGCTTATGGAAGCAGACGATGTTCATGACACCGTAACCGATATGTGTCACGATCAAATTCGCAATTTGATATACAAAAACATCACTTATGGCTCATCACCCAAAGAATGGAATGTCGAAGCCATTAAACAAGATTTGGCCAGATTAAGCGGTATTTTGTTGCCGATAGAAGAATGGGTCAACTCTGACGAGATGGACTCAGAAATTTTGGTTGACAAAGTAACTTTGGCTTTGGACGAGGCACAAAAGATGAAAAACGCCAATGTCCCGGCCGATATTGTCCGCATGGTCGAAAAATCGATTTTGCTTCAAGAGTTGGACACTTTGTGGAAAGACCACATTGCCACACTTGATTATATGCGCCACACTATTGTTTTGCGCGCCTATGGCCAAAAAGACCCGTTGAACGAATATAAGAAAGAGGCCTTTAACCTGTTTTCTGATATGTTAAATCAGCTAAGCGAAAAGGTTGCCTTTATCTTGATGCGTACGGTTATTCAGGCCAACTCGGCCTCTGACTTGGAGGAAAAAAACGCCCGTCAAACCAAAGTTGAAGCAAGGCACGACAGCCCTGTCAACCTGCTTTCGGGCAAACCGACCAACACGCCGGAGCCGCAAGAAAAGCCGGCACCTTTTACCTATGGCAAACAAAAAATCGACCCCAAAGATCCCTCGACCTGGGGCAAGGTTGCCCGCAATGATCCCTGTCCCTGCGGCAGCGGCAAAAAATACAAACATTGCCACGGTCAGGTATAACCAACAAAAAAGGACGTTAGAAAATTCTAACGTCCTTAATTCTTTTACAGCTAGGATTATTTCTTCTGCAGCGGCAGCAATGTCTCAGTTTGCTCGCTTGAGAAGATCACTGTGCCGGTAAGTTTGCCGATGTTTGTAGCAAACTCCTTCTGGACATCCAGCTTTCTAATCTCCAGCACCTGAGGGTTACGCGCAAGGGCTTTACCCTCAATATCCATCGCTTTAGCAGCAGCCTCGGCCTTAATCACCGCCTGACGTCCTTCTTCTTCAATCTGGACAGTGCGGTTTTTGGCTTTCTGAGCTTCCTGTTCGGCGAGTACCTTTTCCTCAATTCCTTTCTCAAAGGCATCACTATAATCTATATTAGCCATTTGAAAAGTTATTTCGGTAAAGAACTCTTTGGAAAGCTCTTTTTCCAATTGAGCTGTGACCTCCGACGATGCCTGCTCACGGTTGGATACCAGATCCTGTGCTGTCCAACGTCCGATGACGTCTTTCAAAGCACTCTTCAGCACGGGATAAATGAGCTTTTCCTCATACCCCTTACCAGCAGAGAGATACAACGCCGGTGCATTTGCATCGACAATCTTGTATGTAAAAACATACTGGATATCCGCCGGCTGAATGTCCTTGGTATAGGTTGCATCAGAGGTTTCAATCCGCTGGGTTGTCTTTTCGAATTTGATAAACTTCGAAATCAGCGGCCACTTGACCGTCAAGCCATACTCCGGCTCATTAGCAACTTTTCCCAAGGTCACGCGGATACCGACATCTTCTGCCCCGATAACCGAGAAACCTCCGATTATCAATATCAGCAGAATAACGCCGGCAACACTGCCCCAGATAATTTTCCAGACGTTTTTGTTGTTGTTCTCTTTTGCGCTGTAGTCTTCTCTATACATTTTTTTATTTTTTTATGACACCTTACTTTTACTTTGCTTATAATACCTAATTGTTCCACCGACAATTGTTGCTTAATCAATTCTTAACTTTTCCCCCGAACACGCAGTTCTCTGTTATAAAAAACAGTGGGCCGCCTTCATTTTTGCGCTGGCTCTTTCGAATATATTTTATGCAACATTTATCAATATCTACACTCAAGCTTCCAAACCAAGTCTGTTAAGGTGTATTTGTTAATAATTTATTTCTAATTGATATTTTAATTAATATCAATTATATTTATACCACATTTTTGCTACCCACGCAAGCGCTTTTTGACAAAATTTCGAAAACACACGATTTTTCATTCCAACATACTCAAAAATCATTGGTTAAAAATAATTTTTTGCTGGATTTTTTATCGCTTCGATGCTATAAGGCACGCAAGAATAGGATTCTGTATTAAAAAGCCGGCAGATCAGGCGTAAAACCGTCTAATTTGACAATGGCTTTTTTGTTTTATTAACGTTAACTTTAAGGATGAAATATGTCTGAAGTAAAAATGAAAATGATGGATGGCAACGAGGCTGCTGCTTCGGTTGCCCACCGCATGAACGAAGTCTGTGTCATCTACCCGATTACCCCGTCATCTCCGATGGGCGAATGGGCCGATGCATGGTCTGCTGCCAAACAAAAGAACATTTGGGGTGTTGTCCCAGAGGTTCAAGAGATGCAATCTGAGGCCGGTGCGGCCGGTGCTTGCCATGGTTCTATCCAGGCCGGTGCTTTGACCACCACCTTTACCGCCTCGCAAGGCTTGTTGTTGATGATCCCCAACATGTACAAAATCGCCGGTGAGTTGAGCCCGTTTGTAATGCATGTTGCCGCTCGTTCGTTGGCCTACCATGCTTTGTCAATCTTTGGCGATCACTCTGACGTTATGTCTTGCCGCCAAACCGGTTTTGCCATGCTCTGCTCCAACTCGGTGCAAGAGGCTCATGACTTTGCCGCCATTGCTCAGACATCTACTTTGCGTTCGCGTGTTCCGTTTATGCATTTCTTTGACGGTTTCCGCACTTCGCACGAAATTAAAAAGATTAAATTACTTTCTGACGACGATTTAAGAGCCATGTTGGAAGGTGTTGATTATTCATTCAACGCCGAGCATGCTTTGCGTCCGGAAAAGCCGGTTATCCGCGGTACTGCCCAAAACCCTGATGTTTTCTTCCAGGGACGTGAGGCTTGCAACAAATACTATAAACAGGTAGAAGGCATTGTTCAACAAGAGATGGACAAGTTTGCCAAAATCTCTGGCCGTCAATATCATGTTGTTGACTATGTTGGCCCCGAAAACGCCGAGCAAGTTATTGTTATCATGGGTTCCGGTGCCGAAACGGTTGAAGAAACCATCAACTACCTAAACAACAACGGCTACAATGTCGGCTTGATGAAAGTTCATTTGTACCGTCCGTTCCCGGAGAAATCGTTTATCAAAGCTTTACCTAAGTCGGTTAAGGTTGTTAATGTTTTGGACCGCACCAAAGAATCTGGCTCTATTGGCGAACCTTTGTACTTGGATGTTGTTGCCACATTGACCCAAGCTTTTGCCAATGGCGAGATTGCCTCTATGCCGCGTGTTTTTGGCGGCCGCTATGGTTTGTCGTCCAAAGAGTTCACTCCTGGCATGGTTCGTGCCGTCTATGACAATGGTGCTTCAATGAAACCGATTAACGGTTTCTCGGTTGGTATTAATGACGATGTCAACAACACCTCACTGCCCTATTCTGATGATATTGACACTGAGGGCAAAGATGTTGTCCGCGCCGTATTCTATGGCTTGGGTGCCGATGGTACGGTTGGTGCCAACAAAAACTCTATTAAAATCATTGCCGAAGACGCCGGCAAATATGGTCAGGGCTATTTTGTTTACGATTCGCGCAAATCTGGCTCTATGACCACATCGCACCTGCGTTTTTCTGACCACCCGATTAAAGCCGCCTATTTGATTAACAAGGCAGACTTTGTCGCTTGTCACCAATTTCCGTTTATGGCCAAGGTTGACATCTTAAAGATTGCCAAACCAGGTGCCACATTCTTACTCAATGCTCCTTATGAGGCCGGTGAGGTTTGGAATCACCTCCCGATTGAGGTTCAAGAGGAAATTATTGCCAAGAAGCTCAACTTCTACACCATCAATGCAGTAGAAGTTGCCCGCGCAACCGGCATGGGCCAACGCATCAACACCATTATGCAGGCTTGCTTCTTTGCTATTTCCAACATCTTGCCCAAAGACGAGGCCATTGAGCAAATCAAAAATGCCATCAAGAAGACCTATTCTAAGAAGGGCGATGCCATTGTTCAAAAGAACTTTGCCGCGGTTGATGCATCTCTGGCTCATCTTCACAAAGTTGAATACCCCTCAGAGGTTACCTCAACCTTCCATCGTTTGCTTCCGGTTCCCTCCGATGCACCAGAGTTTGTAAAGAAGGTTACCGGCGAGATTATTGCCGACCGTGGCGACCAACTTCCGGTATCTGCATTTGCCGATGTTGCCGACGGTACCTGGCCGACCGGCACAACCAAGTACGAAAAGCGCTGCATTGCAACCGAGATTCCGGTTTGGGATCCCGAGACTTGTATTCAATGCGGCAAGTGCTCGCTGGTTTGCCCGCATGGTGTAATCAGATTAAAAGTTGCCTCGGAAGAGGAGTTGAAAAATGCTCCGACATCACTCAAATCAGCCGACTACAAAGGCAAAGAGTTTGCCGGCAAGAAATTCATTTGGCAGCTTTCGCCTGAAGACTGCACGGGTTGCGGTATTTGTACCTCGGCCTGCCCGGCTAAGAACAAAACCAACCCCGAGCTCAAAGCTATCAACATGGATCATATCGAAAACCATTTGGAAGCCGAAAAAGCCAACTGGAAGTTCTTTGAGACCTTGCCTTATGTAAAGAGAACCGAGGTTGCCAAGAACTTGCCCAAGACCACCCAGATGATTCAGCCTTTGTTTGAGTTCTCTGGTGCTTGTGCTGGCTGCGGTGAGACACCTTACATCAAATTGTTAACCCAATTGTTTGGCGATCGTATGGTTGTTGCCAACGCTACCGGATGCTCTTCGATTTACTCCGGCAACTTGCCGACCACACCTTATGCCAAAGACGACAAAGGTCATGGTCCGGCTTGGTCCAACTCTTTATTTGAAGACAACGCCGAATTTGGCTTGGGTATGCGTTTCTCAATCGACCAGCAAACCGGCTTTGCCAAACAGCTCCTTGACGGCTTAAAAGACAAAGTTGGTGCCGATTTGGTTGAAAAATTGTTGAACAACCCGCAAAAGAACGATGTTGAGATTGATGAGCAACGTGATTTGGTAAAACAATTGCGTGAAAAATTAGCCTCAATCAACACTCCTGAGGCCAAACATTTGGACAAATTGGCCGATTATTTGATTAAGAAGTCGGTTTGGATTTTGGGCGGCGACGGTTGGGCCTATGATATTGGTTTCGGCGGTCTTGACCATGCCATTGCCTCGGGCAAAAACATCAATATCTTGGTAATGGATACCGGCGTTTACTCCAACACCGGCGGACAACAATCCAAGGCCACCCCGATGGGTGCTTCGGCCAAGTTTGCTACTGCCGGTAAATCATTGCCGAAGAAAGATTTGGGTATGATTGCCATGTCCTATGGCAATGTCTATGTTGCCCAAGTTTCAATCGGTGCCAATGATACTCAGGTAATCAAAGCCATGAACGAGGCCGAGGCTTATGATGGACCTTCCATCATCATTGCCTACTCGCATTGTATTGCTCAAGGCTTCAACTTGATTGACGGTCTTGCTCACCAAAAAGCCGCCGTTGAATCAGGTTCTTGGCCGCTGTATCGTTACAATCCTGAGAACATTCACGAGGGCAAAGCTCCTTTGACCTTGGATTCTAAGGCTCCGACCAAACCTTTGGCTGACTATATGGCCAATGAGACTCGTTTCCAGATTGTTAACAAACAAAATCCGGAAAGATACGAGCACTTGCTCAACAAGGCTCAAGAGAATGTCAACGAAAAACGTTCTTTATTAGAGCACATGGCTGAGTTCAAAGTAGTCGAATAACCTAAAGGCTAACCCAAAAACTCCCTGACAATTTTGTTGGGGAGTTTTTTTATTTGACAAAAAACATCTAAAATGCTTAAATTTGTCTATAAACAAACATTAAATACAAATTATTATGGATTCAAATTTTTTAGAGCTTGCTTATGAAGACTGCTATTATCCTGATTGCCAATCAGCATCTAATTATATAAAACGCCTTGGTGGTCATGGTATTGCAAAACTTGGCATCATTGAATTAAGCCAACATTCTGAGGTTGTTTGGTACGCCCTTGATGAAGATGCTCCGCACATCTTTCCGGCTTTTAAGGACTATGATGTTGAAAATTATCACACTCCCTTGCCACAATATACCATTTATCCCATTGAAGAAGACAGGTTCTTTTACAGAAATTGGGATTTGTATTATTTCAGCAAGGACCGGGTTATTTATAAAGTAACCATTTATTGGAGTGAATATTTTGCGTTCTTCCTTAGCCAACACATCGGCTTTACCGTAAAAGATTGCAGGCTTGTCAAACTCTATGACCCTGAAGACAACAGCTTCGTAACCACGGCATGGTCAGTCAAAGATGCCACCGGCATTTCTTTATTAATACCGACATTTGCCGACGATGCTGAGCTATTTGAGGACGATGAAGGCAATGAAATCAGCATCTATGATTTTCTGTCACGTCCTGTCAAGCTAGGAGAATTTTTCTCCCATGACGATCAGATTTGGTCCCTCAAAAAAAATAAAGCAGGATTTTTTATTGAGAGAGCGCCATTTTCTATCTCTTCAGATGTAAGCTAAACAAAAAAACTCTTGCCCCCAAAGGCAAGAGTTTTTTGTTGTCACAAGTTACCAGGATTAAGTTTTTTCAACTCCGGCAGAACAAACAAACCGTCTTTGCGCACCAATTTATCGTCAAACCAAATCTCACCGCCGCCGTGGGCTTTATCTTGGATTAAGACTAAATCCCAATGCACACTCGAGCGGTTGCCGTTAAAGGTTTCGTCATTATAAGAGTTGCCTATCGCCATATGCAACGAGCAGGCAATTTTTTCATCAAACAAAATATCAAGCATTTCTTTCCTGATATAAGGATTAACCCCGATGGCAAATTCGCCCATATAGCGCGCCCCCTCATCAACGTTGATTTGCTTTTGCAATTTGTCGTTATTGGCACGGCTTTCAGCTTTGATGATTTTGCCGTCCTTAAACTCCAGATAGACGTTGGAATAAAAAGTTCCGCCATATACCGTGTCGGTATTAAACTGAATATGCCCATTGATTGAATTTTTGACCGGAGCGGTATAAACCTCGCCGTCCGGGATATTCATCTTTCCGTCACAAACAATTGCCTTTAACCCTTTAATCGAAAACTCAAGATCGGTGTTTGGGCCTTTAATGCGCACTTTATCGGTCTTGTCCATCAAATCTTTCAAAGGCTTCATTGCCTTGCCCATTTTTTTATAATCAACCAAACAAGCCTCAAAGAAAAAATCCTCCAACGCTTTGCGTGACATCTTAGACACCGCCGCCATCGTATCATTGGGATAGCGCATCACACACCAGCGGGTTTTGGCAATTCTCCTGTCAAAATGCACCATATTATAATAGATTTGATTATAGGCTTTCATCTTGGCCGGTGCAATATCCGACAGCGCAAACAAATCATCATATCCTCTCACCGCCACATAACAATCCATCTCATCCATCAGTCCGGCATGCCATTTGGCATATTGCTCAATCTGATTAGGATTGGAATTTTCTACCAGATTTTTAACAAATGAGTTGTCATTATAAAAATAAAATGGTATTGCTCCCATTTTGGCAGCTATTCTGATAAATTCATTAAATAAATCTTTGGTCGATTCGCTAAAAGCCTCAATATAAATTTTTTCACCTTTTTTAAGCTCAACCGAATTTTTTAATATCTTTTCTGCAAGCTTAGTAATTCTCTCATCTATTTTCATCTCACAATCCTCTGATAAATTCATTAAGCAACTTAACCCCGAAACCCGATGCCAATCCGTTTTTGTCCAATCGCATTCCGCTAATGTCTATATGAGCCCACCTAATACCTTTTTCAATAAATCGTTCCAAAAAAGCAGCCGAAACGATTGATGCTTTATTATCGATGGCAATATTTCGCATATCGGCAATTGTTGATGTAAGCATTTTATCATATTCTTTATCAAGAGGCATCAACCATAATTTTTCGCCTGTTTTTTCCCCTGCTTCAATCAACTTTTCGGCCAGTTTTTTGTCATTGGCAAATACTCCGGCATAGACATTGCCCAATGTCGTTTTCAAAGAGCCCAACGTTGCCAAATCTACCACATTTTTTACCTGATAATTTTTCTGCACATAGGCTAAACAATCAGCCACCACCAAACGTCCTTCGGCATCGGCATTCATAATCTCTACTGTTTTGCCGTCATATGCAGTATAAACATCACCGATTTTCATGGCGTTTCCGCCCGGCATATTTTCGGCCAGCCCTACTACAGCCACAATATTTTTGCGTACTCTTTGTAAAGCCAACGCTTTTAATGAGGCAATTGCTGCCGCCGCCCCGGTCATATCCATTTTCATCTCGACCATACCGGCATTGGATTTCAAACTCATTCCCCCGGCATCAAAACAAATTCCTTTGCCTACAATTGCCAAATCATACTCCGAGCTTGCTCTGTTTCCAAGCCACGCCGCAACCACCAATCGAGGAGGATTTTTGCTGCCTTTACCCACGGCATCAATCAACCCCAACCCGTTCAACCTGATTGCCTTCTCATCCAACACTTCGACCTGAAGCCCCAAATAGCGCAATCTTTCGACATCCAAAGCAAAAACCTCCGGCGTCAGATAGTTGGCCGGTTCATTACCCAAATCTCTTGCATATCTTATTGCTGTTACCAATGCCAAATACATCTTAAAATTTTCTTGGGCCTTTTCGGCATTGCTCGCTTTTACGACAATTTGCTCCAATTTAGCAAAATCATCGGCTTTTTTCTCGGTTTTATATTTATCAAAACTATAAGAGCCCAACAACAAGCCATAAGCAATATTTATGCCCTCATTATCATCTTCTGCCGCTATATAGGCTGTTTCATCATGATACAATCTGCCAAACAGCTCACAACCAACCTTTTGCAATGCCAAATTATCACCCTGTTTTCCGATTCCTGCCAACAATATCTTGGCTCTGCCGCCAAATACCTCGACAAACTGCCCCGTTTTACCGCAAAAATCCGCCTGAACTATTGCTTTTTTTACCAATTCGGCCTCATCCGTGGTTAAAAAATCGGCTTGTACATTCTTTTGTTCATACATCAAAATAACTTTGGTCTTTTTTGCCAAAGGCTTTTTGTTGCTAAACACCACTTCTAACATGATGATTCTCCTACAACCTTTTTTTGTTAGTTTATTGTAAGCTCCAATTAGTTAATATAACGCAAACATCTTTTTCAACAATTACAACGAATCTTCTAGACAAAATTACAAATAAATGCTATTTTTAGACAAACAAAGCGCAAATACGTACCATGGGTAAAAAGAAAAAACATATATCTCATCTCCGCAAAGAAGAAGAAGCAGTTGTCGCTTCACTTAGCTGTATATTACACACTTTATTTCAAACCCGTTATCGCGAATACAAAGGCAACAACTACAAAAGCAAAGATACCTGTGGCGAAAAAAAGAACAATTCATCAGCCAACAAAAACAAAAAAGCATCTTCCCCGGCAATGAAACATCTTAAATCGGAGCTCGAAATGCTGATAGCTTTTTATGGTATCGGCACCCCGCATATCACCCCTCCCGATCAAACGCCTCTTTCGCGCGAACAAACGATGATAATAGATATTGATTTCGAAGGACTGCGTTTTATTCCGAGCCAGGATGATTTATCCTCTCCCTACCGTCTAGCCAAAGAAAGCACCGAAAAATATCCGTTACAGTCATTATACCAGCCATCAGAATATGACCTCAATCAAGTTCCTTCTTGGCAAGAGATGAAAAAATTCAACAGTTTTCATTTTATGCATCATCAAATATGCAACCAATTAGCCAAAATAAATTATCCCCTTGAACAGTTAAACCAACTTACATTTTTTGATATGCTGGATATGATAAATATTCACAACCGTGAATGCCCGGCACACAAAATGCCAAACCAACGCACGCGTTTTCTCAAAATGTTTTCTGCTTGCTATGGGCAAGAATTCAGTGAAAAGATGGCTTTGCTTGGCAAAGAAAAACAAGCCAAAGATTTTCTAACCTATATCAACTATCTTGACAAACAGACCAAAAGATGTCCGCCAGAAGTCAGATATGTCTCAGAAATATTTAGTGTCCATCATATCAAAAATCGCCAATATGCCAACGAGTTTGACGATTATTCGCAGGCCAATGACATTTCCAATTTATCTTTATGTTTTAATTTTCCGCATCACAAAGTTTTGCACACGCCAACTGAGATTGACCTCAATCGCAACATTATATTTTTTGGCGGTTTTTTACGCGAATTTCAAATTATTCGCAATCCCGAAAAAGAACGCCTGTATTTTCGCGGCAAGCTCAAGACACCATCTTTGTCTAAGGACGGACGATGAAACGTCTCCTTGCTCAAATTAACACGCTTGATTATGGCATTACCGGCTATCCTCTTGATGAGAAAGCAATCAATCGGGAACAATCAGCCTTAATTTCCTGCGGATTGCCGTCAATCCCCGCCGATGTTATAGAGTTTCTAAAACATTACAACGGATTTTTAGCAGAAGGACGTTGTATTTTTGGTATTGATATCAACAAACATTCTCTCTATGACCTTTTGGCCGAAAACATTATGGCAGACAGCCCCCAACATCAAAATATTTTACTCCTAGGTGCCACCTCTGAAACATATATTGCCTGGCAAGCAGCCACACAGAATTATTTGTTGATTGACAAATCGACCTTTATGGTGCTACATACTTTTAAAAATTTTCCAGATGCTGCAAGGTATATATTACAAATCGATGACTAACATTTATCCATACACCTCCAAATCATTATCCGAGGCGGCACAAATTATCAAAGACGGCGGGCTCGTTGCTTTTCCGACTGAGACTGTCTATGGTTTAGGTGCCAATGTTTTTAATTCTAAGGCCGTAGCCAATATTTTTGCCGTCAAAGGGCGTCCCACTTTTAACCCGCTTATTTCACATATTGCAGATTTTGCCATGCTTGACGAACTTGCCATAACTGATGAACGCATGCTTGCTTTAGCGCATCACTTTTGGCCTGGTCCGTTAACTTTTGTGGTTAAGCGCAAAAACTTTGACCCGGCGCTTGATTTGGTCTGTGCCGGTCTTCAAACCATGACGGTGCGCATGCCCAACCATCCAATAGCTCTTGAGCTGATAAGACACTCCGGCGTGCCGATTGCCGCTCCGTCAGCCAACCGCTCGCAAAGCATTTCTCCGACCACTGCTCGTCATGTATACGACAGCCTTGGCACCAAAGTAGATATGATACTTGACGGTGGCTCATGCATGGTCGGTGTAGAATCAACCATCCTCGACCTCACCACCAACCAAGCGGTTATTTTGCGTGCCGGTGGTCTGGCCAAAGAAGAATTGGAGTCGTTTTTGGGTGAAAAAATACTTGTTTCTCATGGCAATCCCGATCAACCATCATCCCCGGGACAACTGCTCAAACACTATGCGCCCAAAATTCCCATGCGCATCAATGTTCTTGCCCAAGACCGCCGCGACGATGAGTTCTACATTGGGTTTGGCAATCAAGATGGTAACCTCAATCTAAGCAAAAGCGGCAACCTGGTTGAGGCCGCCGCCAATTTGTTTGCTTTTATGCATTTGGCAGAAGAGCAAAGCCAATATCCTGCCATTGCCATGGCACCAATCCCCGATATCGGACTTGGGCTTGCCATCAATGACCGTATCCGCCGCGCCTCCTACCGCAAATAAGCATCAGTTGTTTTCAATCACGATTGTATAGCTGTTTTTAGATATTTTGTACTCTATCAATTGCAAAATACCAAACATTACCGCATACAAACCAACCACTGTTGATATGGTAACCGCGCCAATAATCGGATATGCCAAAATAACCAATCCAAAGATTACTCCAACACCACCCATAATCGCCGACCATTTCCACGGCAAAGCAAATTTTTTGACCTCAAAAGCCCCTATAATCTGGATAACGCCTACGGCCAAACTCCACAGCGCCAAAATAATCGGCAAACTTGCCGCCGTAACCCCCAGATTAAATATCAAAATCAACCCAACCAACAAATCAAGAGCTCCGACCAATAAATACCAGCCTGATTTGACATTCATCGAAGCCATCATATAAAATGCTCCGATCAAAATAAAGCCGAGCCCTATATAAAAGGCCAATGCCAACATTGTTCCAAAAGGATTAAACCAAATCAAAAGCCCCAATGCCAACATGGCAATTCCGGCAATTAAATTCCATTTGGCATTTTTAAATTTCATCGTAACCATATTTTTTCTCCTTAATGATTATGCTGTTTATTATATAGTTACGATATCAGATATTTTCAAATCCTCATTCTGGCTTTTAGTTCTTCTTTATGTTGCAAATATCTGTCCCAATGAAAGACCACAGCTCCCCACAAGGCCGACAACAACGAGCCGCACAAAATTCCAAGACGAATTTCTTCTTGCATACTTCCTGGCAACGATAGTTTACCCACAAACAATGCCATGGTAAACCCAATTCCTGCCACCGATGCCACTCCGTAAATGTCAAGCAATTTTACTTCTTTAGGAAAAGCGGCAATTTTGGCCTTTATCAGCAACCATGTCATACTGAAAATACCTATTTGTTTTCCCAAAAACAATCCCAAGATAATTCCGATAGTAAGCGTGTGAGTAAAGGTTTCATAAGTCACATCACGCAAATACAATCCCGCCGATGCAAAAGCAAATACCGGCAATATCAGCAAATCGACCCAAGGTTTTAATTTACGAATCATATGCTCCAACGGCGAATATTTTTTCATTGTAACCCTCATCGGATATGCCATTGCCACAACCACTCCGGCAATCGTTGTATGCACCCCGCCGTTTAAGAAGCAATACCACAAGGCCACACCCAAAACAAGATATGGCACGAAACTTGTAATTTGCATTTTATTTACCATATAAAGCAAAATACACGCCACCCCGGCATAACCCAACAAATCAATTGATACCCCCTGATTATAAAACAATGCAATAATGATGATTGCTCCCAAATCATCGAATATGGCAATTGCCAGTAAAAATATTTTAACCGCCTGCGGCACCGCCTTGCCCACCAACATCAACACGCAAATTGCAAAAGCTATATCAGTTGCCGTTGGGATTGCCCAACCATTCATATACTGAGGTTCTCCGTGGTTAATAATGGCATAAATAATTGCCGGACATATAATTCCGCCCAAGGCCGCCAATGCCGGCACCAAAATTTGTTTTGGATCCGACAAAAATCCTTCTTTTATTTCTTTCTTCAACTCAAAACCGATTTGCAGAAAAAAGAACACCATCAAAACATCATTAATCCACCAATCCAACGGCCTCGAAAATTTGACATCTGCAATACCGACAAACAACCTGGTATTCCAAAAATTTTCAATCGGTTCTCGCCATGGAGAATTCGCACACAAAATCGAAGCAAACATCGCGGCAATCATCAACAAACCGCTGGTCATTTCATTATTAAACCATTTTTCAAACCACTCTCTGATTCTTGTCATTGTTCAACATCTCCCCACAGTCGATTTTGGTGCAATTTTATAATCATAACGGTTAATATTTAATAAAAAAAGCCGCCTTTTAAAGGCGGCTTCAATTACAAAGTTTAAGATAACCTAATCGACATAGATAACCTCATTTTCCGAACTGCTAACGCATTCTTGCGTAACCTTGCCGGTTTTGCGAGATACTATGGTATAGCATTTTGTTTCAGGCTCATAGATATATACTCTTTCGGCATGATGTTTTCGGCGCGGATGATTCATCAGTTCATTGGCAATCATCACCCCTGCCGTCGTACCGATAATCCCTGTGGCAATATCCGCCGCATAGCAACAATCGCCATGTCGTCTATGATGCCCGTACCATCTTGCCTCGGCCATCGGACTTATCAGCATAACCGCAATTAATGCCGTTATAAAATATTTCATTTGCCATCTCCCAAAAAACTATTTTACTAGTCATCAACCGGCTCAGGCCGCACCGGTCCATCACCTGGCAATGGTGCCGGATGCTCAGGATAATGATCAGGTCTTGGCCCCGGTCTACGATGTTTGCCTGGGCGTGGCGGTTTTGGACCCTTGTGTTGTTTCATCTCATCAAAAATCTTTTTTTGCTCAGGTGTCAATATCTTCTCAAAATCCTCCATATTTTCTTTGCGCACCTCTTCCATTTCTTCACGCAGCAATTTTCTTTCGTGCATCAAAGGCTCCATTTTTTTACGGCCTTCTTCTCTGATTTTTTCGGCCTGTTCTTTCTGCTCATCGGTCAGATTAAGTCTTTTTGCCAACGGCTCTTCCATCCTTACAGGTCCTGGTCCCATTGGTTCCTCAGGCGGCAATGGCTGAGCAGCGGCCCATCCGGCCGACAAAGTCAATACACTGGCACAAACAGCAGTTAACAATATTTTTTTCATTTATTTTTCTCCTTGTAAAAATTTAAGTTTTTCCGCCAAAATCTTTCTTCCGTTATGAAGTCGCGATTTTATGGTTCCTACCGGTTCTCTGAGTTTTTTGGCAATCTGCTCAATAGTGTAATCTTCAAACTCAAACAAAATCACGACCTTGCGCATTTTGCCAGGCAACGCATCCACCGCTTGTAAAATAATTTTTTGACGAGCTTTGGCATCAATCAACTTTTCTTGCACAGGCTGCACAGCTTTATTCTGTAATGCCTCATCGGCTGCCACCTCCAATTTTTCGGTTTTATAGGCTTTGGATTTAAAATAATCCCTGCATACATTTGCGGTGATAGCAGCAATCCATGATGATATTTTACCTTTTTCTTTATAATTTTGCAGATTGCGCCAGGTTTTGATATATACCTCTTGCTCCAAATCTTCATTATAGGTGCCGGTGATTTTTTTTATCACAGCTCGAATAACACCTTTATTCTGCTCTATTATCTCTTTCATTTACCCCACCAAAAGCAATCCGTAGTCATCCACCGGCAAACCCAAATTTTCAACATATGTCAAATTATTGGAATTTTCCGTATATCCCAGATCCCAATAGTAATATAAATCCGTCGATTGTTTCTGCGGAATGAAAGCAAAAAGCAAAAAAGCACACGCCAATGTTGCCAAACCGGCCTTAATCCGATTATTGCGTTTTTTTCTGGCAAAATACAACGGCTTTGCTTCTTTAATAAGATCAGAAATATTTTGCATGTTTTCTCCTTTCATACCACTTAAAACGATGTTAAAACAAAAAAGGTTCATTTTTAATTAAAAAAATTTTTTAGTTGCAATTTAAAATCAATTGATATATACCCTTTTCACAGTCAAACCATATTGCGCTATCGTCTAATGGTAGGACAGCGGACTCTGACTCCGTTAATCGTGGTTCGAATCCATGTAGCGCAGCCAATCAAAAAAACACCCCATTGGGGTGCTTTTTTTTATTTGCTGAGTTACATCGGGTGAGAGCCACGATTGTAGTTCGGATTCATGCCTGCCGCATTTGTGGCAGACATGAACGCTGAAAGCCCCTTTAGGGGTGCACCGTGCGATAGCGCGTGCACAATCCATGTAGCGCAGCCAATCAAAAAAACACCCCATTGGGGTGCTTTTTTTTATTTGCTGAGTTACATCGGGTGAAAATTTTCGATTTGTGATAGCCATAAATGATAAACAAAACATTTTATTGACAATAAAAATTAGACCACCATAATCATAAATACAAACAATATACGACATAGGAAGATTATGAGTTCAGAATATTACTGCATCGGCATTATGACGGGCAATTCTTTGGATGCTGTTGATGCCGTCTTAACACATTTTGCAGGCGACAAAATGTCTGATATCTGCGGACATTCAATAGAAATTCCTCAAAAAATATCATCAGGCTTCCGCCGGCTCAAAGAAATTTTGGCCCAAAACGACGGCGATATAAAAACTATAGCCAACGACCCCAAACTACATTTTAAAGACTTACACGATGCCTATATTAGGTTAGTAACTCAAACCGTCAACGAGCTTATTACCAAAGCAAAATTTGCAAAAAACAAAATAAATGCCGTTGGCTTTCATGGTCAAACTTGTTATCATCTTCCGCCATCGGTTGCAACTCAAGGCAAACAAGCCAACACTTTGCAGATAGGCTCTGGCCAAATGCTTGCCGACCTAATCAAGTTACCAGTGGCCTTTGATTTCCGCTCTGATGATTTGATGAACGGCGGTGAAGCCGCACCGTTAGCCCCTGTCCACAATCAACACTTAGCTCGTGACCTAAAAGCCAAAGGAATATTTCCTTTAGCTTTTTGCAATGGCGGCAACACCGGCAATATTGCAATCATCTATGACGACAAAGTTATGGGCTGGGACACAGGTCCTTTTAACCACTTTGTTGACTATTTAGCTCGTCATGAAAAAAACGAACCTTGCGATTTTGATGGTAAATATGGCAAACAAGGACACATAAATCTATCTCTGTTAAAAGAGCTATTTGATCACTCTGTCCAAACCCAAAACCAAGAGAATTTTTTATTAAAAAATCCTCCCAAATCATCAGATCCTGCATGGTACAAAATCATTCCAGAACTAACAGATCCCGACATTTCTTTTGCCGACCGCATTCGTACGGCCGAGTTTTTTAGCGCCTATATATTTGCGTATACATTACGCTACTCTCCCATTGGCACGCCTAATCACTTTTTGATTTTTGGCGGCGGCTGGAACAACCCCGTTATATTGAGCGATTTTCAAAATCTCTTGCATGGTAACGCACCAATTCTTCCCGAACATAAAGCTATATTTGAAAAAATAAAAAATCCATCTTCCAAAATTGAATGGTCAGACAATTATGGCTACAACGGTAAATATATGGAAGCCAGGATTTTTGCCGATATGGCAAAATGCCTTCTCACGCAAGAACCTTTTTCTTATCCTGAAACGACCGGATGCAAAAGTCCGACTGTCGGCGGAATATTGGTTTACCCCGGAGGAAACAATACCCAACTATGGTCTCGAGCAGCCAAAGGATGGTAATTACCATCGCCATTTTGTATTCTATCAATTTTTATAAAAAAACCGAGGGGCTTTTATTGTTACCTCTGCTAGAAGACAATTAAGCAACCTCGGATATTAAAAAAGCAGAGGATGGTGTAACGGGTTGTCTCGACTGTCCTAAGGTAGAGAAAATCCATCAAACACAAGCTCCTCTGCTTATATCTAATTTATAAGGAAAGGATTGCCTTTGATGATCTGATAACTCAGCAGTGTCCAAAGGTAAGAAATCCAGAATTGTGAAAGCAATCCTTTCCTAAATTTTAAAAAAGCAGAGGATGGTGTAACGGGTTGTCTCGACTGTCCTAAGGTGGAGATTCCTTAAACACGAGTTCCTCTGCTTATATATGTAAAAAAGGGAAAGCCCAAACCTATGTACTGAAATATCTGATTTTAGGCTAGAATTGTAAACTCTTATACGTAAAAGCTTTCCCTTAAAAATAATATGCTAATGATAAAATGATAGGGGCAACATATATACTTCTTTTCTTTTTGTCAATATTTTTTTCAAAATTTTTCATTTAGCGGCGATTTCTGCGCAATCTTTTTTCTTTTTCCTCTCGTTTTTTTGCTCTTTCAATAGCTCTTTGCTTGGCTTTTTCCGTAAATCTCGATTTTGATGGTTCGGCAGCTTTTTTAATTGCTTCTTGTTTTTCAGCTTCTGCCTTCTCGGCTGCGGCTTTTTGAAATCTTGAAGCTTTTTCTTGCTTTCTTTGCATTATTTCTTCATATTTTTTTTCTCGTGCCTCGGTATTTTCAATGGCTTTTTTCTTAAACCTGCTGGTCTCACTTGCTCTTTCTGCCGCAATTTCGGCCCGACGTTTTGAAAGACGCTGTTCTTTTTCACTCATAGGTTCACTAATCTGCTCTTCTGTCTCATCGGCTGCGTTTTTTTCTTCTTGGAGTTTTTGTTTTTCTTCAATCTGTTGCATTGCCTTGGTTTGTGCTTGTTGCTCGATTTGAAAGTGTGTCAAATCAACCTTCTGATCCACCTCTGCCGCATTATCGTCAGCTTTTGTTTCCGCTGACCAAAAACACAATCCCCCCACAATCAAGCAAACAATAAATTTCATTTCTCCTACCCTCCATATAGATTTTATTTTTTAATTTACACTTATTTATTTGACTTTTGCAAGATAAAGAAGAATTATGAATAAAAACTTTAAGGAAAATATCATGAAAAAGATTACTGTTGCAGCGGCAGCTTTAACCAAAAACGGCAAAATTTTCATTGCTCAACGCCCGGCTGACAAGAAACCGCCTCTGGTATGGGAATTTCCAGGTGGCAAACAAGAGCCCGGCGAGACATTGCCTCAAACACTCAAACGCGAATTACAGGAAGAACTGCATATAACCGCTCAAATCGGCGAGTTTATTGCTCAAACCACACATAATTATGATTTTGCCACTGTCGAAATCAATTTATTTCATGCCACAATGTCAGATCCCAACGCCCCAATAGTTGACACCGAACATTGCCAAACCGCATGGGTATATCCCCAAGAATTAAAAAACTATAATTTTGCCGAAGCAGATAAAGAATTAATAGCGCAAATCGGCATTCGCCCAACTAAAAAAGCTCCCTAAAATATGGGAGCTTTTTAAATGGGGCGGATTATGCTTAAGTTCAAAAAATGACAATTTTTTGGACTGTAAGTTACGCGTTTGTTAGCTTGCGAGGTCATTTATAATGCATCGCAAGCGTTATCATAGCGGTGACCGCAGCGAGTTAGTGCGTGTTTTTTACAAAAAAACACAAACTTTACGAGCCAGAATAGTCTCATCCGATTTGCTCTCAAGCAAATCGGCATTCGCCCAACTAAAAAAGCTCCCTAAAACATGGGAGCTTTTTAAATGGGGCGGATTATGAGACTCGAACTCACGACATCTGGTACCACAAACCAGCGCTCTAACCAACTGAGCTAAATCCGCCGTCACGAGCTTTTTTAATTGCAAACTATCTCAAAGTCAAGCTAAATTTACAAAATATTTTTTCTTATTAAGAATTTATTTTCTTTTTTCATCTATCATAAAAAAATCAAAATATATCCTGATGGTGATAAAGATGAAAATCAGTTTTATTTCTAAAAGAGTTTTATTTTATATCCTTTTGTTTGTCTGCGTTAGTTTAAGTTTTTCGGCTCACGCTGCCAAACGCACCACTTCATCCATTGTCATCGATGCCATCTCAGGCGAGGTAATATCCGCCTCGAATGCCGACGAGCGCCGCTATCCGGCATCACTCACCAAATTAATGACCCTTTACATCACCTTTGGCGCACTGGAAAAAGGCGATTTGAAATTTGATGAAGAGCTCAAAGTTTCACGTTTTGCCGCCAACCGCGAACCTTCTCGTCTGGGGCTAAAACCTGGCAGTACCATCACCGTCAAAGATGCTGTTTTGGCCTTAATCATAAAATCAGCCAATGACTGTGCCAGTGTCTTGGCCGAAGCGCTTGGCGGATCAGAAGAAAAATTTGCCCAGCTCATGACCAAAACGGCCAAAGACCTTGGCATGAAAAATACCGTTTTCAAAAACGCTTCCGGCCTGCCCAATCGTCAGCAAAAGACCACTGCTCGCGACATGGCGATTCTGGCCAGTGCCGTTTATCATCATTTTCCTGAATATTACGATCTATTTTCAACCACCAAATTTACCCATAACGGCAAAACCTATTATACTCACAACCATCTGCTCAAAAAATTCAAAGGAGCCGATGGCATGAAAACCGGCTATACGTCGGCTGCCGGCTACAATATTGTCACCTCGGCCGAACGCAACGGACGCAGAGTAATTGCCGTAACAATGGGACACAACACCATAAAAGATCGCGACCTCAAAGTTGCGCGCCTGATGAATACGGGTCTTAAAAAACTAAACACTACCACCGATAAACCGCATCGCATGTATGCCAAACTTGAGCTTCCATCGCTTGAAAATAATCAAGATTCAAATCAATCTGTCTGGGCCATTCAGATTGGTGCTTTTTCCAATTATATCAAAGCCCGCAACTATGCGCTTGACATTCAAAGTCAAATTCATCTACCCTATGCGCAAAAAACCGAAATCAAAGTTGAACCTGCCTCCAAAGGCGCCGCAGTTGTTTATCGTTCTCAGTTGACCGGATTTGCCAAAAATGAAGCGGATAAAACTTGCTACAGCTTGAAAAGAGCAAACAAATCATGTATTGTCATAGCCGCTCCGTCGGATGATCAACAAAATATAGCAATGGTAAAACATGACTGATAACACAAAAGCCCATATTGTTGTAATAGGTAATGAAAAAGGCGGCACCGGCAAATCAACTCTTGCCATGCACCTTGCCATCAAATTGATGTACGAAAATTTTAATATTGCTGTCATTGACCTTGACGGCAGACAATGTTCTCTTTCCAAATACATCGAAAACAGGCGTCGTTTCTGCAACAATCATCAAATAAGCCTGCCTATTCCGCTGCATTATATTTTTGAGCCTCGTGATGATCAAAGCAACATCAAAGAGTTAGATTCATTAATTAATGATTTGGCTGCAAAATTTGATGCCATAATCATTGATACTCCCGGAAGCAAAAATTATCTTTTTGAACAGGCGCATAAATACCCGCACACTCTTGTAACTCCGATAGGAGACAGCTTGGTTGATTTATCTTCCATTGCCGATATTGACCCCGACAGCGGCGAGATTATACGTCCAGGTCCCTATGCCGAATTTGTCTGGGATACAAAAAAATATCTGGCTGCCCACGGTTTGCCATATCTCAATTGGGTTGTTTGCGGCAACAAAATATCGCCGATTCGCTCCAATAACAAGATAGCCGTTTTTGCCAAGTTGGAAAATCTTGCCAAACTATATGGTTTTAGGTTTTGCCAGGGTCTTAAAGACCGTGTTATCTACAAAGAATTGTTTCTAGACGGACTTACTGTTTTGGATCTAAGCCATGAGAAACTTCATCGCCGCATGAATTTATCGCATCTTGCCGCCAAAATGGAGCTTAATTCTCTGGCCGAATTTATTTTTGCCAAACCATGCTGATAACTTTGTCATAATTCTTGTTTTTAGCCCCTTGGGATGA
The DNA here is from genome assembly GCA_944391415.1 of uncultured Alphaproteobacteria bacterium. Lineage (GTDB taxonomy): Bacteria > Pseudomonadota > Alphaproteobacteria > RF32 > CAG-239 > CAZU01. The sequence goes on along the minus strand of CALXTM010000006.1, from coordinate 16,909 downwards.
TAAATTACCAAGCATAATTTATTTTATGCTTCAACCATTTTATCCAAGGAGAGATAATGATTACCACCGTAAAGACCCACCCCTACACGGATCAAAAAATGGGAACGGCCGGTTTGCGCCGCAAATCCAAAGTTGTCATGCAGGAAAATTATATTGAAAACTTTATGCAAAGTATTTTCAACGTAATCAGCAACTTACAAGACAAGGTATTTTTACTTGGCGGTGACGGTCGTTTTTATAATGATATCGCTATTCAAAAAATCATCAAAATGGCAGCTGCCAATGGTGTCAAAAAACTTATCATCGGTCAAAACGGTTTTATCTCCACTCCTGCCGGCTCAAACATTATTTTGCAAAACAAACTAAACGGAGGTTTTATTCTGTCGGCCTCGCACAATCCCGGTGGCATTAATGGCGATTTTGGCATCAAATATTCCAACGAGACCGGCGGACAAATTCCCGCCCAACTAAGCGACAAGATATATCAGCAAACCATAAGTATTTCCGAATACAAAATTTGTTTGGGACCAGATGTTGATTTGTCACAGCTTGGCACTCAAGAATACTGCGGCATGTCAATCGAGGTTATAGATCCGGTCAAAGACTATGTTGAGCTGATGCAAAAGATTTTTGACTTTGCCGCCATCAAAAAAATGTTTGCCAACGGTTTTACCATGCGCTTTGATGCCATGAACGCCGTTACCGGCCCTTATGCCGTTGCCATTTTTGAGGATTTATTGGGCGCAGCCAAAGGCTCGGTAGTTAATGCCGTTCCCAAGCCCGATTTTGGCGGATTACATCCCGATCCCAATTTGGTCTATGCCAAAGATTTGGTCGATTTCATGTTCTCTGATCAAGCCACAGACTTTGGGGCTGCCAACGACGGCGACGGCGACCGCAACATGATCTTGGGTAAAAGTTTCTTTGTTACCCCCAACGACAGTCTTGCCATTTTAACCGACAATTTCAACCTCATACCATATTATAAAGACGGCATTTATGGAGTTGCCAAATCAGCTGCAACCTCCACCGCAGTTGCGCGTGTTGCCAAAGCCCACAATATTGGCTATTATGAGGTTCCGACCGGATGGAAGTACTTTGTCAACCTTATGGATTCCAAACGCATCACTTTTTGTGGGGAAGAAAGTTTCGGCACCGGTTCATCTCACATCCGTGAAAAAGACGGCATTTGGGCAGTTTTATTCTGGCTCAATATTTTAGCAGCAACCGGCAAAACGGTTGAAGAGATAACTGTTGAACACTGGAAAAAATATGGCCGCAGCTACTACATTCGTTTTGACTTTGAAGGAGTTGATACTGCCGTAGCCGATAAGCTTATGGCAGACCTCGAAAGCAAACTGCCGTCATTATCCGGCAAGACATTTGGCGATTTCATTGTCTCCGATGCCGCTCCTTTCATCTACCATGATCCGGTTGACGGCTCATCAACCAAAAACGGCCTGATAATAAGATTCACCGATGGATCGCGCATTGTTTATCGCCTTTCTGGCACAGGTTCTTCTGGTGCGACCATCCGTGTTTATTTGGAACGCTTTTGTGCCAAAGATATTTTGCAAAATCCCTTGGATATGGTATCTCCTTTGGCGCACATAGCTCTTGATGTTGCGGAAATTCCGGAAAGGACGGGGAAACACCAAGCCGATGTTGTTACTTAGATTGTGCAAACCAATAGCTGTTTTAGCCACTCTTATGGCAACGACGTTGACAACCGACGCCGTTGCCGGTTTATACGGATTTAATCACTACAATCCCTACACCAAAGAAGAGCGGATTCTTAATCTGAGTGAGGTTCCAGACAGCATATACAATTACCGCGCAGCCATGCGAGACAATTTGCTTATGCTGATTCGTTATGCCAAAGAGCAAAACAAAGATTTCAAAATCATTGCTCATGAAGGACAAGATCTTTTGACCAAAAGTCTGTGGGAGTACGACCGCGAAGGCTATAACCGGGCACGTCTTAGCGACAATGCAGCAGATGATTCGTTTTTATTCAAGCACGACACCAAACTTCAAGATCCCAAACCCTACACCGCAGCCTATGAGTATCTTCATTCTGTTGATGCTGTAGCCCTCAACAACATCTATTGCGGCAACAATAAAGAAAGCGATATCAGCAAACGGCATAATTTGGGTTTTATCACCATCGAAAATTGCGCTGATCAAAATGCACTTGATTCGGCTTATATCAGTGCCATGATCGATAAAAAAATCTCCTATGGTTTTACCTCGTTGGCCGATGCTTTTAACAACATCGGAGATCATGATAGTCTAAACGATTCGGCCAAAAACATCGAAAACGTAAAAGATGCGCAAAACATTCTTATTTTGATTGACGACAGCCGCTATGCCACTAAAGACGATTTGGTATCAGACCTGGTTAAAACCAATTATGATATTATCATCATAAACCCGCTTTTTGCCAACAAAGAACGTTTTTCGGCTGAAGATTTATCACGTCTTCATTTTAAGCATAACGGTTCAAAGCGTCTGTTGATTGCCGCGATGAATGTCTCCGAGGCCTCCCCCGATGATTATTTTTGGAACAATGATTGGAAACTTGGCACCCCCTCATGGCTGGTTCGCCCTTCTTTTTCCTCGCCTAATTCAATAATTGTCAAATATTGGGAGCCTCAATGGCAAAAAATTATTTCACGTTATTTTAAGGACATCGTTAATGAAGGCTTTGACGGTATTTTCTTTACCGGAGTTGAAAATTATCGTTATTTTGAAGAACAAAATCCTTTGGAGTAAATTTTAGATGAACGAAGCAGAAATTTTTGAAATATCGCGTGATGCCATTTTTACCTTGTTAAAGGTTGTCACACCAGTTATTGGCGTAGCGCTTGCGGTTGGTCTCATCATTGGTATTTTCCAGGCCCTTACCCAAATTCAAGAAATGACGTTAGCCTTTGTTCCCAAGATTATTTGCGTGTTTTTAACTTTGGTGTTGCTGTTTCCGTTTATGTTTAACCAAATGCAAACCTTGTCAGAATCACTTTTTGCCAGGATTGCCGGCGGCTAAAGAGACCATAGCAAATGACCGAATTATTCAACATAACACTATATAACTATCTGATGATATTCATGCGAATAGGGGCTGTTTTTATGCTGATGCCCGGTTTTTCCGCATCCTATGTCAATGTTCAAGTTCGTCTGGTCTTTGCCTTGGCACTCACTCTCGTTTTACTACCTGTTATTTCGCCGCTTCTTCCGCCTGCTCCCAAAGATTTCAGCCAAATGCTTTACTATATATTAAACGAAATAAGCACCGGAATTTTTCTTGGCATCATCATGCAAGTTTTATTTTTTGCGCTTAATTTTGCCGGATCAATTGCCTCGCAAGCCATTGGTTTTTCCAATGCCCAAATGTTTGATCCGGCCTTTCAAACCCAAACCATGCTTATAGAAACATTTTTAAGCATCATTGCCATAACTTTCATTTTTGTCACCGACATTCATCATCTGATGATTCGCGCACTGATAGAAGGCTATTATCTTTTCAAACCAGGTCTACCGCTTCCTTGGAGCGATTTTGCCCAACATCTGATTCAAACTATCAGCCGTTCTTTTGCCTTTGGATTTAAACTTGGCTCGCCGTTCATTGCGTTTACGATTATTTTTTATTCGGGCATGGGGCTGGTATCTCGTTTAATGCCCCAGCTCAATATTTTCTTTCTGTCACTTCCCCTGCAAATATATTTAGGGCTTGGCATGTTATTTTTAACCGTTCCGGTCATAATTTTGGTATTTTTCCACTATTATGGCGACGGGCTCTACTTCTTCACCAACTAAAGGACGCATACCATGGTTGCCCCCGAAGACGAAGATGAAGCCTCCAAAACCGAAGAACCTTCCGAACGAAAAATTTCCAAAGCCAAAGAGGAAGGTGATGTTGCCATATCCCAAGATGCCAAAAGTTTTATTATTCTGTTAGGTTCGCTGTTTATTGTATGGTTATTCATTCCCATTATGTTTAAGTGGCTTGGCCGCATTGGAGCATCATTTATCGAGCGCTCCGGCAATACTCATATCGACGCCGGCAATTTTGTGGTTCTTTTGCAGCAAAGCATCTTTGGCTTTTTCAAAGTGATGGCCATTCCGTTTGTGGCATTTATGGTCTTGGGTGTTTTGGCCTCTCTCAGCCAAACCGGATTTATCTATGCCCCCAAAAAGCTTGAGCCCAATTGGAACAAACTTAATATATTTGCGGCCTTGCCCAATTTTATCAACAAACAAAAAATTGTCGAAAGCCTAAAAGGCATCATCAAAATCAGTGTGGTAAGTTTTTTGGCCTACAAAGTCCTACAACCATATATTCCTGATGCCGAATTGCTCCCCACCATGTCGGAATACGGTATTTTGGAATTTATTCATCATCTTGTTGTTTTGCTGTTATTTACGGTTACTATTGCCGTTTTGGTAATAGCTGCCGGTGACTACGCTTGGCAAAAATATTCTCATTTGCAAAAATTGCGCATGACCAAACAAGAAGTAAAAGAAGAATACAAACAAATGGAAGGAGACCCCCTCATCAAATCAAAAATCCGCCAAATTCGCATGGAGCGTGCGCGCCAACGTATGATGGAAAATGTCCCCAAGGCCGATGTTGTTATTGTCAACCCTACCCATTATGCTGTAGCATTAGAGTACGATATGAACACTATGCCTGCGCCGAAAGTTACGGCCAAAGGTGTTGATACCGTAGCACTCAGAATAAAATCTGTCGCAGAGGAAAATGATGTTCCGATTGTTGAGAATCCTCCTTTGGCAAGAGCTTTGTTTGCATCAACCGAGCTTGACCAAACCATTCCGACCGAACATTTCAAAGCCGTAGCCGAGGTAATTAATTATGTTATGCAGCTCAAGAATCAACAATAGACCAGATAAAATTTTGCAAAGCGCTCTTTTGCGCCTGGCTTTTGCATTAATTGCCCTTACACTAAGTCTGATTTGGTTTTTCTCATGTCCGCAGCATCAACTATACAGCACGCTAACCACCTCTGTGATAACTGTTTATTGCCTCATTACCGCCATAAAAACTCTCACTGCCGGAGAAGCGGCCATAAGCTATGGCGGTTTTGCCAACGAAATTATCCGCAATGATTCTAATGCCGTTCGCATAGAAAACCCATCAGGTGAAATTATCATCGAAAACGAACCAGCAAAAGATTTATTAAAACGCACCGATATTCTGTCTTTTCTTGAAAAATATTTGGCCGAAGGTTCTGACAACCGCGCGGCTCTTTATCGTCTGCAAACAGCCAAGCGCAACCTCTGCTCCGAAAAAGTAACTTTGTCGCTCATCTTAAAGCACCAAAGCGACCGTATTTTTAACGATTTGGAATATTTTGAAATATCTTTACACCCAATCTACCTCAAAAAGCCTAAAATATTTGACGGAGCCTTTTCTGTAAAACGCATCAAAAAAGAAACCTATTTTCACTGGCGCCTAAATAACATCACTGCCAAACAAAACATGGACTATGTTTTCAGAGAAGAATGCAATTCCTTGCACGATTTTTTGGATAATTTGCCGGTTGGACTTTATAGCATGGACAAATCCTATACCCTAAGCTATGTCAACAATGATTTGGCGGCATTTTTAGGACGTCAGCCTCATCAATTTGTCGGTCAATCGCTCAAAGAATTTATCTCAGCCGATTCGGTAATTCCCATCAAGCAAGATCACTGGTTTGGTCCCATTCGTTTTACGGACAAAGACGGTATTGAGCAAGAGACCTATGTTTTTCAAAGTGCCTACCGTGAAAAAGAAAAAATTATGTTTCGCGGAGCCGTAGTCCATCAACTTCCATCCGCAGACGAACTAAAAAAACAAGTCGAGCAATCATTAGATGAAATAAACTGGCTGTTTAACAATTCGCCGATTGGTATGATTCTTATTTCTGCCGACGGACGAATTATCAATTCCAATCCCAAAGCAGCCGAACTTTTTGAAATAAGCGATTCTGCCGAATCATCCATCAACCTGTTTAATCGCCTTGCACCAAAAAACCGATCGCAAATAGAAGCAGCTTTTGCCAAAGCTGGCTCTGGTTCATTCAATCTTGAACTCAAAACCAAAAACAAAACACTCAATTTATATATTAATGCTTTGCGTAACCTGCATCAAAACCAAAATTTTGATAAAGCCGATTTCATAATCTACGTCATTGATGCCACCAAACAAAAGAATCTCGAAATTCAGTTTGCACAGGCCCAAAAGATGCAGGCTGTCGGGCAATTAGCCGGTGGTGTTGCTCACGATTTCAACAATCTACTGACCGCCATGATTGGTTTTACAGACCTTTTATTACAGCGCCATGGCGTTGGTGACCCATCTTTTGCCGACCTTATTCAAATTAAACAAAACGCCAACCGTGCCACCAGCTTGGTTCGTCAATTATTGGCATTTTCACGCAAACAACCGCTTATTCCGAAATTAATAGACATCACCGATAATTTTGCCGACCTCAACCAAATGCTGAAACGTATTCTTGGTGAAAAAATCAAACTGGTATTTCAACATGAATCCGACCTCGGATATGTCAAAGTTGATCCCAACCAATTTTCTCAAGTCATCATCAATTTAGCTGTCAACGCCAAAGATGCCATGAACGGCAACGGCACACTTACCATTTCTACCCATACCTATTATCTGCCTGAGAAATACGCCTTTGGAGATGATATCATCAATCCTGGAGATTTTGTGGTAATCGACGTCACAGACACCGGTTGTGGAATCCCCCCCGAAAATTTGAGCCGCATTTTTGATCCGTTTTTCTCCACCAAAGAAAACACTGTTGGCTCTGGTACAGGTCTTGGTCTTGCAATGGTCTATGGCATTGTCCGTCAGACCGAAGGCTTTATTCGCGTAAATTCAACCCTTGGACAAGGCACAACATTCTCCATTTACCTGCCGCGTTTTGAAAACGGCCCCGATGAAGAAACAGAATCATCACCCAAAACCGTGGTTACCGGTCGTTCCGGACAAACCATTCTCAAAGTGCAAGAGACTCTTTCCACCCCTGCCAATATCAATCAAAAGATTATTATGGGCTTAAACATTTCCAACACCATCGACCGTACCCATTCGGCCGCCGGCATAAATGGTCATCCTGCCAGAATTTTGTTTGTTGAAGATGAAGATTCGGTGCGTGCTTTTGCCGTCAGAGCACTCAAGAAAAAAGGCTATGATGTTGTAGACAGCAACTCTGCCGAAAATGCTTTAGACATTTTAGAACACGATTCTGCCTTTGACTTGCTTTTAACTGATATGGTTATGCCAGGCATGAGTGGTGCTCAACTAACCAACAAGGTAAAAGAAAAATTACCATCAATTGCGGTTATTCTGGCATCTGGCTATTCTGAAGATATTGCCCGGCAAGAAGTAGATAATATCCACAACTTTGACTTTATAACTAAACCATATAGTCTGGGTGACTTGACAGCCAAAGTTTTTGATGTCTTAAATAGATCTCGTCATGATAAACAATAAAGTAAAACAATTGGCTCTTGATTTTCCGCACCGTCCAAGCCTTGGTCGCGATGATTTTATGGTAGCCGGCTGCAATCAAGAAGCTGTAAGCACCATTGATTTATGGCCTGCTTGGCCATATTTTGCAATTTGTATTTATGGGCCTTCCGGCTGCGGCAAAACCCATCTTGCCAATGTATTTGCCCAAATGGTTGCTCTTCATACCAACCATCCTTATCGGATTCCCTTTATCCAAGCATCTCAAATTACCAAAGAGATGTCCCATACTCTTTTTGAAACCAGCCCGCAAATTGTAATTGAGGAGCTGCAAAATCTTTCCGATCAAGAGGCTTTGTTTCATCTATACAATACCTATCGTGATTTGGGCGGCAATATTTTATTTACCTCTGAAATTGCTCCGGCGCGAATCAATTTCAGCCTCAAAGATTTGCAATCACGCATGAGTATAGTTCCGGCATTGGAAATCAAAGCGCCCGATGATGAATTACTGATGGCACTTTTGCTCAAGCTCTTCACCGATCGTCAGATAACCCCGTCGGCAGAGCTTTTGGACTATCTTCTAAAAAATATGCATCGCTCTTTTTCCTATGCTCGCAAATTGGTTGAAGAAATCGACAATATTTCGCTTGCCAAAAAAAGAGCCATCAGTATTCCGATTGCCAAAGAGGCAATTTCTACCCTCAATTCAGATCGTCAGTTTAACTTGTTTTACTAACAGAAAAGGACAGCTCCTAAATTAAGCTGCCCTTTTCTTTTCCCGTGAACAAAAAACTTTTACCGTCTCCGCAAGAACGAAGGGATTTCCAAATTGACTTTGTCATCATCATCGTCGTCGGCAAAACTCGGAGCAACCGGTTCTTGCACTCTTGCTGCCTGGCGCTGCTGGTTTCTTTTGGCAATTGAACGTCCGGTCATAATTTCAATAAAGCTGCGGCGTCTCGGTTCACTCTCACTGACAATCAGCTCTTCGACTTCCTCGGTCTTGGCTTTTGCCGGAGCAGGATTATGATTTGGAAACAGCTCGGGCTCTTCCTCTGGCATTTTTAATGCTGCTTTAGGCACAAAATAGCTTTCTTGTTCATCCAAAGCTTGCGATATCTGCTCGTTCTTTTCCGGCTCCTTTTCCGCATTATTTTCTTCTGCCGGTTTATTAATAATTGCCTTAAACAGTGATGACGCATTAGGCATATCGCTCAAAATCTCGGATTTTGCCAAACCATCAAAATCCTCAAATTCCATTTCGGTAGCTTTGGTATTATCAAAATCATCTTTTGGCATTGCCGTAACTGTCGCTGTTTCGACTATTTCTTCAATATCTTCATCTGCTGCCGGATTTTCATCATAACTATCGGACATTTTTTGCAAAACATCCTCCATGGTGGTTTCTTCTTTTGGCGTTTCCCGAACAGGTTCTTTAACCGGTTCTGGCTGTTTGGGTTTTTCCGATTTTACACGTACTTTATCATCGATTCCCGTGGCCACTATTGAAACACGAATTTTTCCTTCCATGGATGCATCAAAACTTGAACCAAAGATAATATTGGCATCTTCATCAACTTCTTCCTTAATCCGGTTAACCGCATCATCAACTTCCATCAATGTAATATCCTGACTGGCGGTAATATTAATCAACACGCCCTTAGCACCTTTCATTGAGCAATCATCAAGCAACGGATTTGCAAGCGCCTGCTCTGCTGCTTTGATTGCCCTGTCTTCACCTTCGGCTTCGCCAGTTCCCATTATAGCTTTACCTTTGTCTTCCATAATTGCCTTAACATCGGCAAAATCAAGATTGATCAACCCCGGCATAATCATCAAATCGGTAATTGAACGCACTCCGTCATACAAAACATTATCAGCCATTACAAACGCATCGGCCAAAGTTGTGCTTTTATCGGCGATTCTAAATAAATTTTGGTTAGGAATAACAATTATACTATCAACTTCTTTGGTAAAATTTTCCAACGCCTGTTCTGCTGTTTCCGAGCGTTTTTTACCCTCAAATTGAAACGGTTTGGTAACCACGCCGACAGTCAATATTCCCTGTTCTTTGGCAACTTTTGCCACCACCGGAGCCGCACCCGATCCCGTACCGCCGCCCATACCGGCAGTAATAAATACCATATTTGCGCCTTCCAGCTCGCGTTTAATATCATCCAAGGCTTCTTCGGCAGCCATCTTACCTATTTCAGGTCTGGCTCCTGCACCAAGCCCTTTGGTTGTTTCAAGACCCAGCTGGATTCGTCTTTGCGTTTTGGAGTTTTCCAAAGCCTGAGCATCAGTATTGGCCACAATAAAATCAACACCTTCCAATTTTTTGGTAATCATATTATTTACGGCATTACCACCGCCGCCGCCAACACCTATGACCGAGATTCTGGGTTTAAGTTGAACCATATTCTTCTCAGGTACTGCCAATTTAATGCTCATAGTAATCCTTACTCCTTAACATCGCTATAAAGTTATTTTTATCTTTATCAAGGAGTATAAACGTAATACCTTAAGTTTTGGTTACCAAGATGATTAAAAAAATAAAAATCAGCCCCACATGGTCTTAAGCCACATCTCGACATTATCCCACCAACCGTTTCCGGCAGATATTGGCTTATTGATAATTTTTTTGGGGCGTCTTTCGCTAAAGTTTACACCAAACAACAACATTCCGACACAGGTTGCAAAAGCCGGAGCATACAAACTATCTGGCAAATTTAAAATATTTTTGGGCTTGCCCAGACGCACTTGTTTATCCAACACCATCGCCGCAATATCAACCACACCTGGCAATTGCGAGGCCCCACCCGTCAGCACAACACGATGGGATGAATCATTTGCCAATCCCGCTTCATAGAGCTTGCGGTTAACCATTTCAAAAGTCTCTTCGATTCTTGGTGTGATAATACTGATTAACTCTGAGCGCGGCACTTGCTTAATACAACTGTCGTCTTCCTCCCCCACCGGATAAACATTAATTGTATCAATGCTGTCCTGCGATGTCAAAAATGCACACCCATGCAGGGTTTTTAGCCTCTCGGCATGTGAAAAAGAAGTGGTTAAACCATAGGCAATATCATTTGTTACATTATTGCCGCCGACCGGTATAGAGGCAAAATATATTGGATGACCGTTTCTAAAACTTGCAATTGAGGTTGTTCCGCCGCCCATATCAATAACGGTTGCTCCCATTTCTTTTTCATCATCAACCAAACACGACAAACCCGAGGCATAAGAGTCAAACACTCTGCCGCTAATCTCCAAATGCGCGTTTTCAATAACCGTATTTATATTTTTGCATGTATTTTCCGGCACAAGTCCCAGCAAAATATTAATTGATAAGTTTTCTGCAAACAAATTACGTGGATCTTTCAGCAACTCTCCGCCATCCAAGCGATAACTGTTATGAATACAGTGCACCAAACTATATTCTCCGACATTAACCTTGGCCGTACCTTTAAGATATACTTTTTCCAAGTCAGAATCACTAATCGGATGATTTTTGTTAAGAGAAATTGACGCTGTCTTGAGCATACTGCGCACTTTTTCACCGCCGACACTGATAATAACCTTATCGATTCGCTCATTAGCCATCTGCTCGGCATCTTGCACAGCATTACCGACAGCAATTGTGGCCTGCCCGATATCGGTCACAATTCCGTTTTTAATTCCTCTTGATGCATTATATCCATACCCAACCACATTAATACGTTTATCTTTTGATACTTTGGCAATAATACAACAAACTTTGGACGAACCAATATCCAAAGCGGCAATTGTAGCTGTTTTTCCAAAAGTATGTTGCAAAACCAAATCTCCTCAGATTTTATATTTTATGCTCGGGCTTCCTTTGCATGGCCTTGCTCTTGCGCAATTTGACCGTTACTTTATCTTCCAATCTTAAATCAATGATGGTTAATTTACGTTTAAGAATTCCTTTGGATGCATCCAATTTAATTAATTTTTTCCAAGCCTCTTCCGTTTTTTCTTCAGGCAATTTAATTGTAATCCCGTCTCTTATATCATCCAAAATGATATTCCAACGTCTTTGCGAAATATAATTCGCCACTTTTATCCTGGGCAAATATTCCGGACTAATTTTTTGCACCATATCCAAAAATGCCACAATATTTTCGGCCGCTCCGGCCCCCACAATCAACAGCATCGATTTTTTTGGACGATAATCTGCCTCAATAACATAGCCGTTAATATCCAGCGGATAAAACCGCTCGTTCAGTTGCCAAATTGCCAATACCTCTTTTTCGTGTATATCTATCTGTACCACATTGGGAAAGAAACTTCTTTTAATTTCCACATCTCTGATCCAAGGCAATGTTTCCAGATCCTGTTTCATTTTTTTAACATTAACTTTAAGAATATTATCTCCGCGTTTTAATGCAATAATTTGATTAATTTCATCAAGCCCGGTTCTTTCTCTTCCTCTGATGATGATATCCTCCAGACCAAACCCTTCTTTACCGATAAAATCAAGAATTACATTTTCCGTTTCTTCAATTTTTTTATTAACCAAATCATTTTTTAAAATTACAATCAAACAAGCAATCAACGTGATCATTGCCATCACAAACAACGACGCCCGCAACCGCCCCGGCCATTCTTTGGGCGGTGTTATTACTTTATCTGCTTTAATATCCTGTTTTTCTGTTGCCATTTTATTTGGCCACACCCACTCTTTTCACTTCCCATTCCAACACGATGGAGGTTTCTCTTTTTACGTTTTCAACAATTTTATTACCCAGCTCTTCCAAATCACTGGCCGATGCGTTGCCTTTGTTTATCAAAAAATTACAATGGACATTTGAAACTTCCGCATCATTTACCTTCAAGGCATTGCTTCCGGTATTTTTGATCAGCTCCCAGGCTTTCAGCCCTTCGGGATTCTTAAAAGTAGACCCGGCGGTTTTAACATTATGCGGCTGTGTTTTCATCCGATACATTTTTTGATCTTCAAGTATCTTTATAGTTGTTTCTTTATCTTGCGGCTTGGTTTTAAGCACCAGTTCCGTAACTATCCAGTCTTCGGGAAAATAGCTGCATCTATACCCCAAATTAAAATCGTCTGCGGCAACCTTCAGTTCTTCACCGTCACCGTTTACCACTGTTGCTCCGAGCAACACATCTTTCAGTTCTTTACCAAAACACCCGGCATTGGTCTTTACCGCACCGCCCAAAGTACCGGGTATTGAAACCAAAAACTCCAACCCACCGACATTATTATCCAGCATAATTTTTTTAAGCTCATTATTTTTCATGCCGGCACCGCATATAATTTTGTCTTTTTCGACCTCACAAATTTTATATGCCTTGCTGTTAAGTTTGATAACGACCCCTGGAATTCCGCCGTCTCTTACCAGCAGATTAGATCCTCCGCCGATTACAAATATCGGCAGATTATAAGGTTTTTGTTTCATAAAGCTTGCCAAATCAGCATTATCCTTGGGGCAAAACATAACCTCTGCCGGCCCGCCCACACCAAACCAAGTATATTTTTTCATTGGTTCATCAGACAAATATTTACCCTCCACCTTAGGCAACAAATCTTTTAATCTGCTACTTTTTTTTCGCCAGCCGAACATCTTATTTTTTCTCCCGTTGTATCAAATTTTCAATTCCGTCGGCCAAGCGTTTTGCCGCATCGACTATGGCAATTTTTTTGGCTTTTTCCGACATTTCAAGTCTTTTATTTTGATTTTGCATCAACTCATTCAAGATTTCTGCAAGTTTTGTTGGTGTCAATTCACTTTGCGGCAACACCACTCCGGCGCCTTCGGTTGCAAACTCTTTGGCATTATAATATTGATGATTATCGGCAGCCGTTGGCAGCGGCACCAAAATTGCAGGTATACCGGCAGCCGCAATTTCATAAACCGATGAAGCACCTGCTCTTGATATAATAACATCGGCGTTTTTATACAACTCCGGCATATTTTCAAAAAAGTGATTAACCACCGCCTCAATATTTAAATCATCATATTTTTGCTTAATATTTTTTTCTTCTCCCTGACGACATTGTTGGCATATTTTTAATTTTTGCGACTGCTTTGTCATAAGCAATTTCACAGCCTCTGGCACCACCTCGGCAAATATCTTTGCTCCCTGAGATCCTCCAACCACCAACAGATTAAATTCATTGCTTAGCTTATTGTTTTTTTCGTCATGCAATTTGGCAATTGCCTGACGTATCGGCATTCCGCTCAAAAATGTTTTGGCCCTCTTCGGTGTATTTTTGACATCTCTAAAACTTTGCGCCACCAAAGAGGCAAATCGTGCCAAAATTCTGTTGGTCCGGCTCATTACCGAATTTTGTTCATGTATCACCAATGGGATTCCAAGTACCACTGCGGCCACTGCCGTCGGAAACGATGCATAACCGCCAAAACCAACCACGCAACACGGCTTTTTTTGTATCAGATAATACGCCGCCTGCATTACACCTGCTCCGACTTTGAACAAACTGCATATTTTAGTTGCTATTGATTTACCGACCACGCTTCCCGAATATATGGCTTTGTTTTCGATTTGTCCCAATTTACCCTTATAATTGTTCAAACCCCTAGCATCGGTAAACAACACGACATTATAGCCCCTGGCCTCTAGTTCCTCGGCCAAAGCATCAGCAGGGTACACATGTCCGCCGGTTCCGCCTGCGGTTAAGACGATTGTTTTTTTTTGCTCAATTTTCTTCATCTTTATCCTCCGCATGCACATTTTTTCTGGTCAATGACAACAATATTCCAACGCCTATTGCCGCCCCGATTAATGACGACCCGCCATAAGACACCAACGGCAGCGCCATACCTTTGGTCGGGCCCAATTGCAAAGTTGATGCCATGTTGATAAATGCCTGCAATCCCAAGCTGGTTGCCAATCCGCACACCGACAACACAATAAACATATTGTCATCACGCCCCGACAACCACATCGAACGCACCACGATTATTGCATAGGCTGCCACAATCAGCAAACAAAAGAACATTCCATATTCTTCTGCCGCCACCGGAAAAATAAAATCGGTATGAGCATCGGGTATCCGCCATTTGACTATTCCCTCGCCGACGCCGACACCAAACATTCCTCCGTTTTTAAATGCCTCCAACGATCTTTTTACCTGATATGACGGATCACCGCCAAACACGCCTGCCAGCATTTGTTCCACCCTCACCTGAACATGAGGCAACGCCAAATACGCCACAGCAAAAACAACCAACAATCCACAACCAATAATCACCAATTTTTTAATCGGCAGCCCCGCCACAAACAACTGTACAAACCATATTGCTGCCACCACAAAAGTCATACCATAGTCTGGTTGTTTCAGTAACAACAGACATGTCAAACCGCACAATGCAATACTAATCCACACTCCTGGAAAGTTTTTATATCGCCTCTGCATTTCGAACAACCACGCGGTAAATACCACAAACATCGGTTTTAACAGTTCCGATGGTTGAATTTGCACTCCGAGATCAATCCATCTTTTAGCACCTTTAATTTCCACACCAAACAACAATGTTGCAATCATAAGTATCATAACAACGACATATCCGACCAAAGCGGCTCTTCTGACCGATTTGACTCCCAACATCGAAAAGAACAACATTACCCCCACGGCCAAGCACAAATAAAAAGCATGGCGATATACAAAATGATAAGTCCCGACCCCGATACGTTGTGCCACCGCCGGCGATGCCGATAAACTAAGCAACACCCCGCAGAACAACAAGAACAAAACAGCGGCCAAAAGCCACTTATCGACTCTCCACCACCAGTCGACCACAATATTTTTGCTGCTGCGCGAAAAAGATAACTGCACCTAAAGTCACACTCCCTTTTGTTCTAGAACGAAGCAAGCGCCGCCACGGCCAATACAATCCCTATCAGCCAAAATCTAAATACTACTTTGGTCTCAGCCCAGCCAAGCTGTTCAAAATGATGATGTATCGGCGCCATTTTGAAGAATCTTTTGCCCCCGCTTATCTTAAACCATCCGACCTGAATCATTACCGACAATGATTCCATCACAAACACACCTCCGGCA
This sequence comes from uncultured Alphaproteobacteria bacterium, assembly GCA_944391415.1. Classification (GTDB taxonomy): domain Bacteria; phylum Pseudomonadota; class Alphaproteobacteria; order RF32; family CAG-239; genus CAZU01. The sequence goes on along the minus strand of CALXTM010000006.1, from coordinate 1,340 downwards.
ACGGCCAACAAAATTTCTTGTTTAAGCATCACCGCCACAACACCCAAAAAAGCACCCAGGGCCAAAGATCCTGTATCGCCCATAAACACCTCGGCCGGTTTAGCATTAAACCACAAAAACCCCAAACATGCCCCAGCCACTGCCGCAAGGCTTACGGTCATTTCTGCCGCATGCGGAATTTGCGGAGTTCCTGTTGCCAAGGCAAGGTTTGTTCCTGCGATATAAGCTCCCACCATAAACACTCCAAACACCGTACTCAGCAGTCCGGCGGCCAATCCATCCAATCCATCGCTCAAATTAACTCCGTTCGAGGCTCCGGCAATCACTATCATGGCAAACGGAACATACCACCATCCCAAATCAAATTGCCAATTTACATATGGTACATTAAGCACAAACCGATATTCTGCCGGCGTATATTGACCGATTAACAAAATTGCAACCAACGCTGTCGTAAATTGCAGCAACAATTTCATTTTAGCTGTCATTGCCGCCGATGTCTGCTTGGTAACTTTCAAATAATCATCGACAAAACCGACCATGCCAAACACTACCAATACGGCAATTCCAATCCACACAAAAACATTACTCAGCACACAACACAACAACATTGCCGCTATCGCTGCCACCAAAATCAAGATTCCACCCATTGTGGAAGTTCCTTTTTTGGTCAGCAGATGAGATTTGGGTCCGTCTTCTCTTATTGGCTGTCCATTAGCCTGATGTTTGTGCAACAATGCAATAAACCGATTACCTGTCAGCAACACTAAACCCAAAGCCACAAAAAAAGCTGTCAAACAACGTGCATAAAGGCTCTGCCCAAACTCTGGCAAGCCCAAACTATCTAACAAATAAGCCAACATATTATTCTTCCGTAACTATAATTTATATTTTTTATATGTAGCTTAATTTAGCACGTATTTCTAAACAAATATTAAATATTCCCCAACTTACTTTTGCAAGGTGTCAGATTTCAGATAAATTTTTTTAATTTAATTTGCGTTTTAGAACAAACTCAAGACACTTTGCGCTGATTGAGCGGCCAAAGACAAAGAGTTAAGCGCCAGTTGCTGACGCGTTTGCAGCGACAGATATTGGGCCGATGCCTCGTTCATGTCAGCCAGGGTCAGCTCATCGGCTCCGGTTTCTAATATATCCGTCAGGCCTTCCGTAAAATCAGCCCTTGTTTGGATGATGGAATATTGGTTGCCAAGGCTCTCGGCCAAAGAACGCAAGGTGGTGATGGCTTGGGTCAACTCGGCAACCGACCGGTTGATGTCGCCTGTCGTTTGCCACAAGGCCTCGTTCAACCCGATTGCGGCGGCGGTGATATCTTGCCC
>CALXTM010000005.1 GCA_944391415.1 uncultured Alphaproteobacteria bacterium | reverse complement strand
TTGCGAAGCCTTTGGGCAGGGCGAACGTAGTTCGGAACAGGTAATACCACTTGCGTTAGCTAGTGGAAGTTTATTTGAGATACAATTTTTGGGCTAAAGATAAAAATTGTTGCGGTGTTATTTCTTCAGGACGCATGCTTGATAATAAGCCTAGATTGTGGCAAATCGCATCTAAATCGGAAAAACTTTTGAGACTTTGGCGAATCATCTTGCGGCGCATTGAAAATGCTTGAGAGGTCAGTTTTTCGAGTGCACTTATTTCTTCCCGGCTAAGAGGTTGAGGCAACGGGGTAAAAAGCAAGACGCTTGACCACACTTTTGGCGCCGGGGTGAAACACTCGGGGTTAAGGTCAAAAAGCTTGGTTATACGACATTGCAGTTGCGATAAAACAGAAATGCGCCCGTAATCTTTGGTGCGGGTAGAGGCCATAATTCGATCGGCAACCTCTTTTTGAAACATCAAGGTAAGCGAGGAATATTGTTTGATATCATAAAGCCATTTGGTTAATAATGGAACCGAGATATTGTAAGGCAAATTTGAAACAATGTGTTTGGGCATTCCGTCAGCGAAAGAAAAGTCATATTGCAAGGCGTCTTGATTGATAATTTCTAAAACATTGCCGGTTTTGGTTTGAAGATCTTGCAAAATTTTGATGCAGCGATCGTCAAGTTCAATAACCGTTATTTTGGCCGGAGATTTCTCCAAGATCGACCTGGTGAGCCCGCCTGGTCCGGGACCCACTTCAAAGACATGAGCTCCGGCAAAAGAAGAAAGATTTTGCCCAGAAAGCGATAAGCGGATAATTTTGTCGGTGATGTTCTTATCTAGCAAAAAATTTTGTCCTAAGCTTTTTTTGGCTAAAAGACCATAGGCCTCGACACTAAGTCGAAGCGACGGTAAAGACTGAAGAATTTGCCCAATGTCCATAGAACAGAACCTTATTGTTTGAATTCGATAATGGCTTTTTGTTTGATCTCTTGAAGTTTATTTTTAGATATTGCTTCCATTTTTTGATTTTCCAACAGAGATTTTATTTCTTGGGGATCAGGTTTAAAATTGGGGTTTTGTTTGGGGTCAAAAACTTGCTGAAGTTTTAGAATGTAGTAGCCATCACCAATTTGGATGGCATCACTTATTTCACCAGGAGACATTGATGAAAGACGCATCTCTATGGCTGAGAGCATTTTACCGGAGTTGATCCAACCAAGATTGCCGCCGTTTGAGGCAGATGGAGCATCAGAAAAATGAGCGGCATAAAGCTCAAAACGGGGGTCTTCACGTAGTTTGTCAACCAAGCCCTGAATGTCGGAGGCGTTTTGTTTTTTGATATAAATTTCGGAGACCAAATATTTTTTGATACCCATGTCTTCGGTTACCTCGCGGATGGCTTCGTCAATTTCTTTTTGGGTTATATTGGCAGTTTGATAATATTGGTTGCGGATTAATTTTATCCAGGCAATCTCGGCTTTTATATTATCGGCTAAGGCCTGACGGTTGATGTTGCGAGTTTTGAGAGATGATAAATCCAATTTGTTTTTTGCTGCCCAAGCTTTCATTTGGGTGTTAACCTCGTCATCGCTGACAGATATCCCGGCCTTGGCAGCTGCTTGATTTTTGAGTTTTTGTTCAACCGTTTGAGCAAGAACCCGCTGGTTTATCATGGCGGCGGTTTGCGCATTGTAGGGAATTGGAGAGTTTAGCATAAAAATGTTTAATTGGTCGGAAAGATCCTCGGTTGAGATAATTTCGCCATTTACCAAAGCAACAATCTTTACCGGTTCGGCCTGGGCCGAAGCAATAAACATTAACGACAGCAAAAAGCTCAAAAAAATTTTTTTCATGATTTAAACTCCTTTTTGTTTAATCTGTTCCGATACCACCAAGGGTTTTTAAGAAAAATGAGAAATAAAAAGTTATTTCATTTTCATCTTCGGGGTCATCAGAAAATTCTTTTTCCATATGCAAGGCAAAGCGTGAACATTCATCTTCATAGATAACACCGCCGCCGTGGGAAATAGTGCGGTTGCTGATTAAATCTTGCCTGGTGTAGATGTCAACCGCCCAGTTGCGAGTAATTTTTGAATTAAGCGACATAAAAATTTCTTTGCGGTTGGTGTCAATATATTCATATTGGGCATATCGGTCTTTTTCGGGAAAGAAAATATATGATGTATATAAACGCAAAATATCGCTGCCCAAAGAGGCTCCCAATTCGCTATAGTTAATGCTGAAATCTTCTTTGTCTAGCTTAAAACGATAATTCATATCAAAATATTCGCTTGGGGCAGCGTAAATACGCCCTACATAATCAGAAAAGTGGCTGGCATCTCCCGGTTGATTGAATAGGTTGTCTTCTTTATCAAATTCATAGGTTTGGGCTAATAAAAAGGCCGAACGTCCCCATTGTCGTCCGTAAAAGCTCCAGTTAAGGCCGTAGCTGATGCGGCTCCCTGTGTCGTTGCGATCATAACCGGAGTAGCGGTCGAGGTCGAAAATGTTGACATCGGTAATCTCGGTGTCCATGCTGTCTTCGTTGGGGATTTTGTCAGGTTTATTGTCTTGATTTGGGGCAAAAGCGGCGACAATTATCGGCTCTAAAATTTGAGAAGATGTTGCGGTGCTTTTGATGAAAGGCAACCGCCATTCAAGGCCAATCTGCGGGAATATGCGGCCGGTGGTGCCGGTGTAATCAGAGCCTTGGTCGTTGCGATATTGACTAATATAATACAAATCTGATTTTAACGAGGCAACCAAACGATATTTTTCACCATAGGGGCTGGTATATGGCAAATTCCAAGAGTTTATCATCGTGGCTCGCTGAGTGGCATCATCTTCTTCATGGTAGACTGAGGCCATGTTTAGGGTTGTCTTGGTGTAGGCCCCGTAACGATCAGGGGAGGATATGTTTTCATAGCTCATGAACGGCATGACATAAGGAGTGTTGCTGTTTTGCAGGTTGTAGCTTAGCATGTCATAATAATAACCCTCGATTGATGCGTAATTGCGGTTGTCAAATGCTTGCAGCCTAACCCTTGAGGTGAGCCAAGAATCATCTTTTTTGGGTAACGATAAATCTTTTAGGTAGTTTTCGTCAGAGGCATAATTAATGTCGGTATCGGCAACCCAATAATCGTTGATTTCGTAGCGGCCATAGAGAAATAAGTTGCCACGGTTTTTGTCTTCATCGTCATCGTGCATAAACGTGCCGGAGGCATTGAGTTCTCCACGGTAAAAATATTTGTTGAAAATGCCTGAGTAGATAATCCCTTTATCAGTTGATAATATGGGATTAAAAGTTAAATTTTCCTGGGGGGAAATATCCCAAAAATATTGGGGTTGAATTCCTGCCCCGAGATAGCTGCTGCTGCTAAAACGCGGAAACAAAAAACCAGAACGATGTTTTACGGATGGATCAGGATGTGAAAAATAGGGAGTATATAAAACCGGGACACCTTTTATTTCAAGGAAAGCATTTTGATACTCTAAATCTTGGGATGTGGGGTTGTGAATAACTTTTTGTGCTTTGAGCTGCCAAAGGGGTGATTGGCCAGAGCAATTATCACAAGGAGTATAGACGGCTTGACGAAGAACTTTGGTGTCATCGGATTTTTTATGAAAAGAATTGGCCGCCATGCGAGTTTTATCGGCCAAAACAACTTTGATGTTTTGGACATCGGCACTTTGCATATGGTCGCGCAGATTAATTTGATCGGCAAACAGAACATTGCCGCTTTCTTCAAGCAAAATTACATTGCCTACGGCATCGATATGATCTGTAGCTTGATTGTAAATAACTTTATCGGCACGGAGAGTAAGGTTTTGGCGAATAATTTCAACATTGCCGGAGGCCGTGATTGTGTTGTTGGCAGAATCATTTTCCATCGAATCTGCCGAAAAATAAATATCGCCCTCTGTGGCCGAAGATGTGTCCAAAATGTCGGTCATGTTGTGGCTTGGCTCTATCTTGGACAGAGACTTGGGGCGAGAGGCCTCAATGGTCTTGTTGGTGTTGAGCAAAACCAAGCTGTCATCTCCATGGGCAACCGAGACGCCGATGATAAAAATTAGTAATAAAGCAGGTAAAAACTTATATCTTGGCATAAGTTTCTCCTTGAGCGGGTGCCTTGCTGTGATGGTTGGAAAACGGCAGCGACGGCATAATCAGCAGCAAAATGCAAATAATTATCGGAATCAAAATATTGGCATACATAAGAATCAGCCACATTAGGTTTTTGGTAGCAAGATTGCCAGATATCAGGTCGATTGCTTGAATAAAGATTACCGAGGTCAGGGCTATGGCAATGGTTTTGGTCTGACCGCGGCGATTGAAGCTACTGATGAGCAGGCCGGTGCATCCCAAAAGAGCATAAACTACTGCCAGCAGAGGAGTTGTGATGCGTTTGTTGCCTTCAATAAACCATTTGTATTGATCGGTTTTGCTTAGCGATGAATCATCTAAAGCACCCATGAGCTCTGAAAAAGAGCGAACACGGACACTGTCTTTGCGCCGAGATTTTGAGCCTTTGATGCCGAAATCTACTGAGTATTTAGCAAAGTTTACCGAGGAAAAATTGCGATTTTTTAGAGAAATTTCCTGGCGGGTGCCATTGATTAAGATAATTCTGGGGCCTTTGTCTGTTTTGATTATGAGGCCTTTCTCGGCGGTGGTGATTGATTTTTTTTGCGGGGAACGCTCGTCACTGATTAAAATGCCGCTGACTGTTCCGTCATCCTCGTGTGCGGTGACAAACACCGTGAGACCGGTTTGCAGTTTGGTAAATTCACCTTCCCTGAACATAAGATGGGAAACGTTGTTTTTTATCTTCCATTCCAAAGTGTTGAAGGCGTTTTCGGCCTTTGGAATACCAAAGTTCAAAACATAAATATTGACTACCACCAGCAAAAAGCTGATTAAAATTGCCGGATAGGCAAGCTGCCAAGGGCTAATGCCGGCTGATTTCATAACGACAAGTTCGCGGTCGGAAAGCAGGCGGTTGTAGACAAACAAAATTGCGGCAAATAAAGAAATGGGGGCCAAAATGGTGAAAATTCGCGGCATTAAAAGAGAAGTCAGCTCAATAAATATTCCCATGGAGATGCCTTTCGATGCGATTAAATCCAAAAAGCGCAACGACTGCGAAAGCCAAATAATCGACATTAGGGAAAAGCTTACCAGCAAAAAGCCGACGATAATTTGTTTGGTGATGTAGATATTGAGTTTTTTCATAACCCCGAATTATAACCGCTTTATTTTATATTTAAACTTATTTATGCAAAATGGCCGATTTTTTGTGAATTGTCAAAATAAATTTGGGGCGAGCTCAAGAATCTGCTTGCAGTTGTTAGTTTTTGCCTTTATCATTTTGCCTTGAACAGACTTAAACTCAAGGAGATATATATGTCAGAAGTTTCTCAAGCCGCTCAGATTGCCAACAAATGGCGAAAAAAGCGCGGCTCTTTAATTATGGCACTGCATGAAATTCAAGATGTTAAGGGATATGTCGATTGGCAAGATGCCGTTGATGTTTCGCAGGGGATGGGCGTGCCTTTGGCCAGAATTTATGAGGTTTTGACTTTTTATAATTTCTTTAAACTGGAAGCTCCGGGCAAGGCGGTAATTTCTGTATGCACCGGTACGGCATGCTATTTAAAAGGTAATGATAAAGTTTTGGAAAAATTTAAATCCGAATTGGGGGTTAATGAAGGTGAGAGCACCCCTGATAAAATGTTTCATTTGCAAAGCGTGCGTTGTGTTGGTTGCTGCGGTTTGGCTCCGGTATGTGTCGTTAACGGAAAAACATATGGCCGTATGACCCCGGAGGCTGTGCCGGGAATTTTGGCCGAGTGGCGTAAAACATTTGAGGAGGAATAAAATGGCCGCAATAGATTTGGATAAAAGATTTGATATTCACGAAACGGCCAAAAATAAACTGGCTGAGATTGAACGCTTTGTTTGTAATATTTACTGCTGCCACTCCACCGGGTGTAAGTCATCGGGAAGCGACGATATTTTGGATTTGATTAAAAATATGGTGGCAGAACATGAAATTGAAGACAAAATAAGAGTGGTGGCCACCGGATGTATGGGGTTGTGTGCTCAGGGCCCTTTGATCAGAGTGGAAATTAAAGGTAAAAAAGACACGCTGTTTAAACGTGTCGATTTGGCTGCGGCAAAACAAATTATGGAAAAATATGTGTTGCCGGCACTTGAGGCGGAAGGCGATTTTGCGGTTCCGGCCGATTTGCAAAAATATGTACTTTCACTTGATTTGCCATTTTTTACCAAACAAGAAAAGGTTGTGCTTAAAAATGCCGGACATATGGATCCGGAGGATATTGCCGAATATATGGCAAGAGGCGGATATCTGGCTTTAGAAAAAGTATTGAAAACCATGACTCCGGCCGAAGTAATCGAAGAAATTAAAAAGTCGGGTTTGAGAGGACGCGGAGGTGGCGGATTTTCAACCGGTATGAAATGGGAATTTGCATCCAAGGTCCCCACAGTGGATGAAAAATTTATTATTTGTAACGGAGATGAGGGGGACCCAGGGGCTTATATGGATAGGTCAATTTTGGAGGGAGACCCGCATGCCGTGATTGAGGGAATGATGATTGCCGCTTATGCCATTGGGGCCACAGAAGGGTGGTTCTATGTCAGAGCAGAATATCCACTGGCGGTTGAAAGACTGGAAAAAGCCATTAAGGCCTGCAAAAAGAATCGGCTTTTGGGTAACAATATTATGGGGACGGATTTTTGCTTTAATGTTGACATCAGGCTTGGTGCCGGAGCGTTTGTTTGCGGAGAGGAAACAGCGCTTATTCATTCAATAGAGGGGGCCAGAGGAACTCCAAGACCTCGTCCGCCATATCCGACAAATAAAGGATTATGGGGAAAGCCTTCTTGTGTGAACAATGTGGAAACTTTGGCAAATGTATCAAAAATTTTGCTTAAAGGGGCTGACTGGTTTGCTTCGTTTGGTACCGAAACATCAAAGGGAACAAAAGTGTTTGCTCTGACAGGACAAGTTGAGCATTCTGGTCTGATTGAAGTGCCGATGGGAACGACCATTAATGAAATCGTGAACGAAATCGGCGGCGGTGTTTTGAACGGTAAAAAACTTAAAGCCGTGCAAACCGGAGGTCCGTCGGGCGGGGTTATTCCTGAAAAATATATGGATATGCCGGTTTGTTATGAAGAGTTGAAAAAAGTTGGCTCAATTATGGGATCAGGCGGAATGATCGTGATTGATGACAGCTCCGATATGGTGGAATTGGCCAAATTCTATTTGGATTTTACGGTTGACGAATCGTGTGGAAAATGTGCTCCGTGCCGAATTGGCGGAAAACAAATGTTGGCGTTGCTTGAAAAAATCAGTAAAGGCAGAGGCAATAAAAAAGATTTGGCTCAGCTGAAAAAAATTGCCACGGCAATGCAAAAAGCATCTTTGTGCGGTTTGGGGCAAACAGCACCGAATCCGGTATTATCAACTTTGAAATTTTATGAAAAAGAGTATTTGGATAAATTGGTCGACGCTAAAACCGCAGCAGGGGAGAATTAATTATGGTAAAGTTGAAAATTGATAATTTTGATGTTGAGGTTGAGGCAGGAACTTCGATTTTGGATGCAGCGCGTAAGGTGCAAATAGATATTCCGACTTTGTGCAAACATCCAGATGTTGATCCGTCGGCAGGCTGCGGTATGTGTATTGTCAAGGTCGGAGGACGTATTATGCGTTCTTGTTGTACTCCGGTAGCCGAAGGGATGGAAATTATTACCAACGATGGTGAGTTGCAGGAAATCAGAAAGACCGTGTTGGAATTGGTTTTGAGTAATCACCCCAATGATTGCCTTAAATGTATCAGAAGCGGGCAGTGCGAGCTGCAGGAAATGGCTATGCAAATGGGGGTCGATCGAGACGAAATTCGCAAAATCCTGGTACAAAAGGAAAAAGACGAATCAACCGAGGCAATTGTTTTGGAGCCATCAAAGTGTATTGTTTGCGGAAGATGCGTGGATATTTGTCAAAATCAGCAAAATGTGTGGGCTTTGAGCTATCTTAATCGTGGTTTTGCAACGAAAATTACTGGAGCTAACGATGCCAAACTGGCAAATACACCTTGTATTAAATGTGGCCAGTGTGCGGCTCATTGCCCGACGGGAGCCATCACCGAATATGATGATACGCAAAAAGTTTGGAATATGCTCAAAGATAAAGATTTGGTTACGGTGGTGCAGATTGCACCAGCTGTAAGAGTGGCTTTGGGCGAGGAATTCGGATATGATTTCGGCGAAAATCTGACAGGTAAAATTTATGCAGCTTTGCGCAGAATCGGATTTGCCAAAGTATTTGATACCAACTTTGGAGCGGACTTAACTATTATTGAAGAAGCAACAGAGTTTGTAAAACGATTTGGCAAAAAAGATAATTTGCCGATGTTTACGTCATGTTGTCCGGCATGGGTAGATTATATGGAAAAATATTATCCGGAAAATCTGCCAAATCTCTCAAGTTGTAAATCTCCGCACCAGATGGTTGGCGCGGTGGCAAAGACATATTATGCCCAAAAAACGGGAATCGATGCCGAAAAAATAAGGGTTGTTTCGGTGATGCCGTGTACAGCTAAAAAATGGGAAACACATCGTCATGAGACTATGCGCTCATCTGGGTATCAAGATGTTGATGTGGTAATTACTACCAGAGAATTGGCAAAAATGATAAGGCAAGCCGGTATTAATTTTAGGGCTTTGCAGGATGAAGCAGCTGATGATCCACTGGGTGAGTATTCCGGAGCGGGGACAATTTTCGGTGTAACCGGAGGTGTCATGACGGCAGCTTTGAGAACAGCATATTTTTATATTACAGGCAAAGAACTTGGCAAACTTAATTTCGAGGCCATAGAAGGTCTTAAAGGAATTAAAGCAGCCGAAATCGACATTAACGGAACCAAAGTGCGAATCGCAGTGGTTAACGGAGTTGGGAATGTTGAAGAAGTAATGACGGCAATTAATGAGGCAAAAGCAAACGGTGAAGAGTTGCCGTATCATTTTGTCGAGGTAATGGCCTGTCCGGGCGGATGCATTGCCGGTGGCGGACAACCCAAGGTAATGATGCATAATTTGCCAAAACCATGGGGAATTAATGACGAAATTCGTCGATTGCGCTCCAAAGGTCTAAATGATGAAGATGAAGAGGCAGTAAATCGCTTGTCGCATCATAATGAGTCGATTAAACGTTTGTATACTGAGTTTTTGGGCAAAGCCGGCGAAGGCAAGGCTCATGAACTGTTGCATACTAAATATCGGCAAAGAGATTTGTATAAATAATTAAAAGCCGGAGCAAAATCTCCGGCTTTTTTTTGCAATTTAGGCTAACAGATCAGATACTTTGGCAATGCTTGAGGTTAGGCGTTTAACTGTGTCGGCAAGCTCCATATTTTCGAAGATATAGAGAGCATCATGGAAATATTCCAGACTGTCTTCAAGCAATTCTTTGTCATCGTTGTCACGCCCAAGTCGGTAATAAATATTGCCGATATTTTCTTGAATTTGCGCCCACTCCAAAGGATCTCGTTTTTCGGTGATGATTTTTTGACGATTTTTATAAGCAGAAATTGCTAAATCGGCAATGGCGTTGTTGTTGGTCAATGTGCTTAAAATGTTGAGACGATGACCAAGGTCTCCTTCGATGTCGGCCCAAAATTCAGGGAACAACGCGTAAGTAAAAATCTTTTCGGCTTCTCGTAGATTAAATACGGAATCACGCAAGGCCTGAAGATCTTCTTTTTGCCGCCAATAGTCATATAAAATGGCCGAAAGACGATAAGAGATCAGGCCATAATCATAGGGGTAAACATATTTGCCGAGATATTTTTGAGCGCGCTGGTAATTGCTGATTGCGCCTTTGAAGTGGCGTGCCGGATTGTGTGTCAGAATGCTTATGGCCGTATCATGCAACTGACCAAAGTGATTGTAAATACAGCCCAGATGAACAGGCTTTTTTATTAGATCTTGGTGTTTGATTGCCGTTTCAAGAAGATTGTTGACAATCTTAAATTCTTTTTCGTTGTCGTTATGCCGACAATAACTGAGATAAATCAGAGCCAAAAAGTTCATGATATATGGCATATATTCAAGCCCCATGTTTTTGGCCGAGTTATCGATTGAAAGCTCATGGATAATCTTTTTTAGCAGATATCGTTGACGTATTTCCGAGGGCTTGGTGGTTGGATTGAGACTGGAAATTATGGCTCCGGTAATCAAGCTTAGAATCGAGGAGGGAAAAGGGTTCTCACCATTGAAAATGCCGGCCGGAAGATAAAGGCTGTCCAACAGGGAAAGAAATGAACGATTGTGGCGCTCATATTGGGACGGAGTTTGAAAATTAAGCCTTATTTTGTCATCTTCTCTTTGGCCCCAAACCAAAATGTCTGCTTTGGTGGTATCTAGAATGGCTTGACCTTTATCAATAAAATCAAAAAAAGTGCGCCCCTCAAGATTGAGAAAAGTCTTATTGAAGGGTTCATTAAAATAGTTGACACTGAAATATTTTTTGCTATGCAGCTGGGCGGCTAAAATTTCGCCTGAAGAGTTTTCAACGTTTTCGGAAAACTCAATGACTACGACCTTAAAATTAATGAGCATTATCTCTTCTTCCGAGAGACCCTCAAATAAGGAATCGCGCGGTTTGAGAAAAGTTGTTTTTAAGAGGTCAAGTAGATGCATTAAGATTTGTCCTGGTTGTTTTTGTCGGAGTTAAGCCAATTACGCAAGGCTGATTTGATGCTTGGAGCCGAAGCCGAAGATTGTTGCCAATTGGCAAGACGATAAAGCTGCCAAAAAGTTACTATGGCAGAAAAGGTAAGCAGCGAATAAATATTGTTGCCGTGAATCTGCAATATGCCGAAAATCAGCAATAACAGGTTGGAGCTCCAAAGAATGCGAAGAAGAATTGCTGCCGGCAAGCCCTCAGAAAAAGAAGTGAGCGAGACGGTATTATAGGCCATATCGGTATGTCGAGACAGCGGCAGACATTTTTTGCTCAAAGATATAATGAGCTCTGCTAAATAAAACAAAGCAAAAATCAGAAAGCAAGGCAGCAGATATTCACCATATGCAATAAGCCCCAGCCAGCCAAAAATAAACCCGATTAGGGGAGCTGAGTTGATACTTAAAGGATGTTTGGCTCCATAAAGATAGGCGGCGGTAAAAGCACCAAGTATGGCAGATGAAGAAAGGCCAAGAATAAAAGGTGCAAACCCCAATAAAGCCAGAATAAATAAGCCGCCGCTTATGGTTATTCCTTCAATTTGCGGCAGGGGGGTAAGGCCACAAAGGCAGCGCCAGCCAAAGCTGAATCCAACAAGCGCGGCAATGGCGATAAGCTGGTTGAGCCAAAGAGGAAAGGCAGGGAAAAAGGCAATGTCAATGCCAGATGTTAAAACAGCCGAGGTTGCTGCTAAAATGACACCAAGCACCGTAGCTAAAGAATTGCGAAAAAATAAACTGGCAAAAATGAGCAAAACACTCAATAAAGAGGCAAGATATTGCCAAAGAGTGATATCTGAAACCAGATCATAGGGATACCACAGCATAATACTTATGGGTAAAACGACTACAATGATTGATGATACAACGGCAAAAGATGATGACAAAAGATTGTCGCGCAGAAAAGGTATTTTGCAAAGAGCCGAAAACAGAAAAGCCGCAATGATAAAGCAGGTAAAAAAAGATAATCCGCTGACTAAAAGATATGAGCCCATTTAAAACCCCAATCTGCAATTTTAATTAGCTTCAATATAGATGATTAAGCTTATTTCTTCAAGAATGTTTGCAAGGTTATGCTAGTATTTATTGGCGGCAGTGTTTAGTAATGCCGATAGAGACGGAGTGTCAAAATGATTTATGTCTTTGATGAGAGAGGAAAAGGCATGGAAGTCGGCAATGGTTTTTATGTCGGAGGTGTAATCGTCGGCAAAAGTGTAAATACGGGCAAGAATGTCGGAGGCATTAAGCGAGACTTTGTCTGATTTGGCCAGAGAAAGTATCTCGGTAATTGAGGCATCGACTTGTCGACGAAGATCTTTTTGCAAAAGAAGAGAGGAGATGCTTTTTTGATAGCAAATAGTTAAGAGATTGGCGATGAAATAAGGGGCAAGTCGCTGCCAGAGAAAATTTTTGTTGGCGGTAACAATATTGATATTAATCATGGAATCGACAAAAAGCTCTTGGAGCAGATCGAGATTGTCTCCGGAATCAATAATGTCAATTTTGGGTGATTGATCTAATAATTCAACGGTGTTTTTGTTAAACGAGAGCTGGCAGTCAAAAAAAGATGTGAGGCTGTTGACGGTATTTAGTTCCTCTAAAATGCGATGATTATAAATTACAGATAAATTAACCAGGACAGTTGTTTGAAGCGAATCCGGTTTGAGTAACAGAAGGTCGGATCTGGCCTGGCCTGGAGTTGAGGCGATAAAACAAAAATTACAACGAGAAGGGATTTCGGCGGCAAAATGAAAGTTGGCGTGCTTGGCCTGAAAGCGAGAACTCTTGATGCAAAAAGAGCCTTGCTTGGAATAAAAGGGTAAAAGATGAGGGGCAACCACAATCGTGACATCACAGCCGGAGTTTTGCAAAACATAGGCTAAAAAAACGGCCTGTGCCGATGTTCCAATAATGGAAACATTAACAGAATTGAACCTTGACGTTGGTTGGGTTTTGTTGAAGAACATGATCATTTACCTTTTTTAAGACAGGCAATAAAAAATCCATCGGCTCCGCCAAAGGAAAGCAGATGTTGCGGCAAAATTCTGATAAAACCTTCGGAAGTGACGATTTCGGAAAGATTTGCCGGTATTTGCGGTTGGAGATTTACTATTTGGTAGGTTGGGTTGTTGCGCAAAAAGTAGGCTATTTGCTCTTCACCTTCTTCGTGACAAAGCGAACAAGTGCAATAGAGCAAGAGTCCTTGAGGGGCAATAACTCGGTCGACGGTGTCAAGGAAGCGTTTTTGCAGGGCAGATTGTTTGGCGATGTCATCGGCAGTTTTGGTGTGGACTATCTCGGGGTGGCGGCGCAGAGTGCCGGTGGCAGAGCATGGTGCATCAAGCAAAACGATGTCAAATTGTTGGGATGATTGCTCTAAAAAAGAAGGACCGTCTTGGCAGATAATTTGTTGTGGTTTGAGATGAAGACGCGCAAGATTTTCTTTTAGAATGGTGAGCCGCTCATGAGATATGTCAAGACAAGAGACAAGAGCTTTGCCGCAAAGCAGTTGTGCGGTTTTTCCGCCGGGGGCGGCACATAAGTCCAAAACTTTTTTGCCGGCAATGTCGCCAAGCATTTTTACCGGTAAAGAGGCCGAAAAATCTTGCACCCACCAAGTACCTTTTGAATAACCGGGCAGGGAAGAGATTTTGCCTTTGTGGAATAAGCGAATTGTTCCAAGAGGCAAGATGGTGCCATCAGCAAAAAAGGAAGGAGAAATACTGGTGATGTCAAGACAAGGCTCAAGCTGCGAGGCCTTTTCTATGGCGGCGATAGTCTTGGTCGAGTAGCTGTGGCGCAAAACGGTGCGAAAGCTTTGCGGAAAAAATTCGCCTTTGTCGGCAGATATAAACTCGTTTTTAGAAAGGCTTATGCGGCGCAAAACAGCATTGACAAAACCACCAATATAACGATTGGTACGGGTTTTGATAATGGTTACATAGGAATCGATAACGGCATAATCGGGGGTGTGCATATATAAAAGCTCGGTTGCACCCAAGAAAAGCGCGTATTGAGCCAAAGTGTTTTGCCGTGAAAGCTTCTGGGTAATCAGTTTTTTAAGAATTTTGCGGATGTAGACCAGATGACGTAGAGAAGTTAAAACCAACATGGTGATAAAAGCGTTGTCATCATTGTCAGATTTGGTTTGCAGGGTTTGGGGAAGTGCGGCAAAAGCTGATCCTTCCAGAGTGGATTGCAAAATTTGTAAGGCGATTTCGCGCGGAGAATTCATCGTGATCTTTCCATGTTTGACTATAGAGAGTATTTTAGTTAATTGCTGAATAAATACAAGGTAAAAAAATCTATCTTGTCAAATATATTAAATTAAGGTAATTTTTATGCCAATATGTGTGAATATAAGTTTAATTGCACAAATAGGTTTAACAAGGTGAGAAGATGAGCAAGAAATATAACGGCAAGGCCTCGTTTGAGGAATGGATGAATGATTGGAAACTTGAGGACAGATACAACTTCAGAGCTATTGAAAAAAAATGGCAGGAAATCTGGGAAGATGAAAAAGCCTATAAGGTAGAAATTGATAAAAATAAACAGAAATTTTATGCTTTGGTTGAGTTTCCTTATCCATCAGGAGCAGGGTTGCACGTTGGCCATCCGCGTTCTTATACCGCGTTGGATGTAATTGCTCGTAAAAAAAGGATGCAAGGATTTAATGTTTTGTATCCGATGGGATTTGACGCTTTTGGGCTGCCGGCAGAAAATTATGCCATTAAAACCGGAGTGCATCCGGCGGTGTCTACAAAAGCAAATATTGCTAATTTTACCCGTCAGCTCAAATCAATAGGTTTTAGCTTTGATTGGGACAGATGCATCAATACTTGTGATCCGGAGTATTATAAATGGACACAATGGATGTTTATTAAGTTTTTTGAAAAAGGGCTGGCCTATAAAGCAAAAATGGCAATTAACTGGTGTCCGTCTTGTAAGGTTGGTTTGGCCAATGAAGAAGTTGTTAACGGACATTGCGAGCGTTGCGGCGCCGAGGTGATAAGAAAAGACAAAGAGCAATGGATGATTGCCATTACCAAATATGCCGACAGGTTGATTAATGATTTGGAGGGGCTTGATTTTGTTGATAGGGTGAAATCACAACAAATTAACTGGATTGGACGCTCAGAGGGAGCAGAGCTTGATTTTGATTTTGGCGATGACAAACTGAAGGTGTTTACAACACGTCCTGATACGGCATTTGGTGTTACTTATATGGTGATGGCACCGGAGCATCCGTTGGTGGCAAAATATATGAGCAGATTTGAAAATCCAGATGAGGTCAGAGCCTATATCGCAGAAACAGCCAAAAAATCGGATTTGCAAAGGACAATGAGTAATGAAAAAACCGGTGTTGAGCTAAAAGGCATAAAAGCGAAAAATCCTTATACGGGTGATATGATACCGGTGTTTATCTCGGACTATGTTTTGACCGGATATGGCACAGGGGCCATTATGGCCGTGCCGGCGCATGATCAGAGAGATTACGATTTTGCCAAAGTGTTTAAGTTGCCGATTATTCAGGTCTTAGCCGGGGGCGATATCTCGGAAAAAGCTTGGGAAGAAGACGGAGAGCATATTAACTCCGGGTTCTTAAACGGGCTAAACAAAGAAGAAGCTATGAAAAAGGCCATTGAATATGCCAAGGAGCATGGTTTTGGCAAATCGAAGGTTAATTTTAAGCTTAGAGATTGGGTGTTCTCACGTCAAAGATATTGGGGCGAGCCGATACCGATGGTCTATTGCGAAAAATGCGGGTGGCAGCCGATATCGGAATCGGAATTGCCGCTGACCTTGCCTGAGGTGCCTGATTATCATCCGAATGACGAGGGCGAATCGCCTTTGGCAAAAGCAACAGAGTGGGTTAACACAACTTGTCCAAAATGTGGCGGACATGCCAGACGTGAAACCGATGTTATGCCAAACTGGGCCGGGTCATCATGGTATTTCTTGAGGTATTGCGATCCACACAATGATAAAGAATTTGCCTCAAAAGAAGCGCTGGATTATTGGATGAATGTTGATTGGTATAACGGTGGTATGGAGCACACAACACTGCACCTGCTGTATTCAAGATTTTGGTATAAATTTTTGTATGATTGCGGGTATGTACCGACTAAAGAACCTTACAACAAGAGAACATCACACGGTATGATTTTGGCCGAAAACGGTGAAAAAATGTCAAAATCTCGCGGCAATGTGATTAATCCCGATGATATTGTTAAGTCATATGGAGCGGATACATTCAGACTATATGAGATGTTTATCGGGCCGTTTGACCAGGCGGCAATGTGGTCAGATGAAAGCTTGATGGGGGTTTATCGTTTTGTCGGCAAAGTGTTTGGTTTGTTTAAAAAAGTGGCAAAAGACCTAACGCCGACAAAGGCCGATTTGCAAGCAATGCATAAATGTATTTTGGAGGTTAGCGAAAGAATCGATCAGATGAAATTTAATACGGCGGTTTCATCTTTGATGTCATATGTTAATTATTTGTCAGGTCTTGATAAAATACCTGCTGAATTATACGAAACATTGTTGAAGCTGATGAGTCCGTTTACGCCGCATTTGGCTGAAGAAATGTGGGCAAGACTGGGCCATGATAATTTGATGGTTGGCGAGTCATGGCCAAAGGGTGATGCTAAATTGGCAGAGCAAAGCACCGTGACAATTGCCGTGCAGGTTTGTGGCAAAGTACGCGGTACTATCGAAATGCCAAAAGATGCGGCCAAAGATGAAGTAGAGAAAAAAGCCTTAGAGCTTGAAAATATAAAGCGTCAATTGGATGGAAAACAGATTAAAAAAATTATTGTTGTGCCAAACAGAATAATTAATATTGTCGCTTAAAAGGAGACATGAATGAAAAAAATCGGTGTTTTGACGATGGCGCTGTTGTTGACAGCTTGCGGTTTTCAACCATTGTATGTACAGCGCAGCGGTGATAATTCTTGGTATTACGGCGGGGATTTTGATACGTCGATTACCGAGGAGATGGCACAAATTAAAATAACACCGATAAGTGATCGTTTCGGACAATTGTTGAGGAACGATTTGCTTGATTTGTTGACCCCGCGTGGGGCACCGCAAAAAGCAAAATATCGTTTGGAAGCAGTGTTGGCAGATAAAATCGTAACCCAGCAAGCAATGCGAGACGATGTTACGGCAACTAACGAGAGAATTGAATACAGAGTTGAATATAAGTTATTTCAAAACGGTACACAGTTGGTTGCCGGAAACTCGCTGGCTTTTGTGAGCTATGATATTTTGAGAGATCCGTACTCAACAACCATGGCGCAGAAAAAAGCCGAGGTTGATGCCGCAAAAATAATAGCCAACGATATTTCTTTGCGCATAGGGGCATATTTCCATGCCAAAATGAGCGGAATACGATGATTTATAAGCAACAACAGATAGAATCATACATTAAACGTCCGGATAGTAATATCAAGGCAATATTGCTTTATGGGCAAAATGAAGGTTTGATTGCCGAATATACCAAAAAACTTACGGAGACAGTATCCAAAGATTTGTATGATCCATTTGCGGTGGCCTATTTGGACTGGAGCGAGATTAGAGGTGATGTCGGAGCTTTGGCCGCAGAATATAATAGTCGCTCGCTGATGGGAGTAAGACGAGTTGTGGTGCTGAAAGATGCCGACAATAATTTGACCAAACCATTGACCGAGATGTTGGCAGACACTAAATCCGATACATTGCTGATTATCTGCGGAGCGGAAAGTCTTAATTCAAAATCATCATTGGTTGCGTTGGCTAATGGCAAGGCGGATATGGCAGCAGTTGCCTGTTATGAAGATAGGGATGAAAATATTGCCTCTTCGGCAAAGAAAATGCTGCTTGACCAAGGTATAACTTTTACAAACGATGCGTTTATGATGCTTTGTGCCAGGTTGTCGAATGACCGAAAATCGAATGTTAATGAAATAGAAAAACTTATTACTTTTGTCGGCAACAAAAAACATTTTGAGGTAGACGATGTAAAGGCGGTGGTGGTTGATCAAGCAATTTCCGGGGTCGATGATTTGTGTTTTTATGTGTTCTCGGGGGTTAAGCTTAAAGCCGTAAATAGTTTGAAATATCTGTTAAACGAGGGTGTCGAGGAAGTACAAATTGCCAGAGCCTTGATAAAACATGTTGGCAGATTGTTGGAGGCAAAGGGCCTTATGGAAAGCGGAACACCGGCGGCTGAAGCTATTAAAAAAGTTTTGCCCAAAAATATGTTCTATCGCTATGATATGGGGGCTAATCAACTTGGAAGATGGCCAAAAGAAAGGTTGTTTGACGTTATGGAGTTACTTTATAAAACAGAAAAAGACTGCAAAACAACCAATATGCCGGCAGCCGATGCGTTGTCATACAGTGTGTTGACACTGTTGTCGGCGGCAAACAAACTGGCAAGGTAGTATAAAAAGATTTAATCAGTTACTTCGGCTTCGTAAGCATAGACAATTTGGGTGTCTTTTTCCTCATCAGTAAGGTTTAGTTCACAGACCAAAAGTTTATCGGTATCTTGCAGAGCATCTAAAATTTCATTGGGAATATCTTGCAAAGAGACGCTGTCTTGTTGGTTGCGAATTAAAACGGCCGATTTATGATCGTCATCAAGCTCAAAAACAGGCTGCTCGGGAGGTGTCGGCCTGGCATAAAGAAGCAACATTACTTCGTCTTCATCGTTTATAAGAAAATCGTATGTGTTTACATCTTGATCGCTCATGATTTATGCCTCATCAAATTATTTGGTTTGATAGGTGCAGTGTATTAGATAAAGATTGAAGAAATGTTAATAGATTGAATAATAAAGATGAAAAGAAGCGAAGAGCTGATACAATAAAAAAGTTATTTCCATAAATAAGAGGCATAAAGACAGGCAATGATTGATAAAATAATTAATGTGTTGAAATGGCCAACAGCAGTGTGGTTGTTGTTTTCGCTGCCGGCATATATCACGTCACTGGATTATTTTAGGTTTTCGGAGTTCAAATATTTGGCTCTGTTTGGGGGGTTCTTTTTGTTTTTTATCGCCAGGTCGTTTATGGATGCCTCGGCCAAAACCAGCATGGAAGTTTTGGCTCATGAAATGACACACGCTTTGTTTGCCTTGTTAACATTGCACAAGGTTAAAGGTTTGTCAATTAACCCTGATGACAGCGGCGGCAATATGTCGTTTGAAGGCGAGGGAAACTGGTTGATAATTATTGCGCCGTATTTCTTTCCGTTGTTTGGAGTTTTGGCAATGATAGGGATCAGCATCTACACGATGTTTGCTCCGATGAATTTGCTGTTAAACGGTCTTATGGGATTTGTTATAGGGTATCATTTAGATGTAGTCGGATCGCAAATTCATGAAAAACAAACTGATTTGCCAAAAGTCGGGTATTATTTTTGTGCGGCATTTTTGTTGCCGGCCAATTTATGGATGATAGGGTTGATGCTTGCCTTTAATTCAAAAGGATGGCACGGCCTGGCTGTTTATCAACGACTGATTAATTATTTAAACAAACAAAATTTTGATTATATAATCAATTTGCTGGGATTTTAGCCGGCAATTGCCACCAGAAGTTCACGGCTGAAATCTGCCAGAGAATTATCGTGAGCTCCCATTATGACAACTCTGTCACCGGGACGAACATTATCCAAAACAAAATGTTTGGTATCTTCTTTATGAGGAAGAAACAGAGCTTTGTCGTGACCGTTTTGTTTGATGCGGTTAATAAGGTTGGCTGATGAAATGCCAATATCTTGCGGGGTTAGCTCATAAATCTCTTGCATAATCATAATATCATCAGGGGCGAGCACTTTGGCTACCGCCGCGGCAACTTCGTCTCCGGTATTGACTGCAGAAAACGGAGTATGAGGCTGGTACATGGCAATAATGCGGCCGGGGTAGGCCTTGAGGGCTGATAAAGATGCCTCGATTTTACTTGGGTTATGAGCAAAGTCATTATAGACAGTGACACCTTTGGCAGTGCCAATTTTTTCTAACCGAACCTTGATGCCGGTGAAACCTTCAAGTGTTTTGGCCACTGTAAGACAATCAAGCCCCAGCAACGAACATGCGGCAATGGTGGCAAGAGCATTGGATACATTGAAGGTACCAAGTAGGTTAAGTGTGAATTGATGGCCCATAAAAGTATATTCAACCCCATCGCTTAGCGATTTGATATCATGGGCAAAAAAATCGGCAGAAGAATCGGATACGGAAAAAGTTAAACGATGTGGGTGTTTGATGCGGGATGCATTGGGGCAATCAAGATTAATTATTAAATTGGTCGAATGCTCGGCAAAGGTCGTAAAATATTCAAACAATTTCTCCATGGAAGTGTGGTCATGGGAGATATTATTGATAATGCCTGCGAACGGATGGTATTTGCGAATCGAGCCATCGCTTTCGTCAGCTTCAATTACGCAAATGTCGCCCTCGTTGTAAATATAATTGGGAATCCCTTTGCGGTACATATAGTTGCACAGCGCTCCACCATTGATCATGGTGGGATGTTTGCCAAGAGAATCGAGCACATAGCCAATCATGGCGGTGGTGGTGGTTTTGCCGGCCGTTCCGCCAACGGCAACACCATATGGATATTGGCAAAAAACCTCTTCTAGCAGATCAGAACGAGTTTTAAGCGGAATGTTGTAAGCCATGGCCGCTTGAATGTCGGGATTGGTGTTGTTGAGTGCCGCAGAAAAACAGAGCCAATCAAGATCAGGAGTGACCATAGAACCGTCTTGCGGAACAATGTGAATTCCGACTTCTTCAAGAGCTTGTTTGCGATCAAGGTCTTTTCCTATATCAAAGCTATGATCAGAGCCATAAACGGTATAACCTTTAAGGGACATAATTTGTTCGAGCGGACTTATGCCATTGCCTGCCGCACCGCTGAAGGCTATTTTTTTCGTGCTAGTCAAAATCGTTCAATCCTTATAGAGCATCAAGAGTTTCGGCCTCTTGTTGTTTTAGTATGGGTAAATTTTTGTAGTCTATCACTATATAACTTTTTTTGTCGCCGTCAACACCTATGCTTAAGGTGGCAGCAACTTCGTCGTTATAATAAGTGGAATATAAAACAGCTGCTCCGGATTCAAGTTGGGATAAAAATTGTGGATTGCCGATCGGGGCTTGTTCTTGGATAACCTCGTCTCGACCTTGGGCATTTTTTATGGTTTTGTTAACGGTGGCGGGGGTGAAAAATTGTTCTTTGTGGCCATATTTTTGATTTAGCAGAGAAGAGTAGGTGTCATACTCGTGCATGATTTCGGAAGCTGAGGCATCATCAGCAATAAGCTTGCTATAGGCAAGAATGCGGTATAACTCATCATCTTGACCATAGCATAAATAAACACGATTGAAAAATGCGACGGCTTTGGGGAGTTGGTCGGATAAAAAGCAGTTAACGTAGTCTTCCATGTCGGCAACAGAAAGTCCAACACCTTGGTTGCGAGTGTCAGATATACTTGAACCCCAACGCAAGCCAAAGGGAGCCTCTTTGAAAGAGGTGGCGGCAGACAAAGAAGATGAAGATCGAGGGCGCTTTTTTAGCTCAGGAAAGGCGGTAGTTTGCAATTGTGCCGGGTTGCGCTGAAGCAGTTGTTTGGCAGAGCTTACAGCCTGCGAAATGTTTTCGTCGGTGTTTAAGTCGGGGGCAGTATCGGACGGCTCTTGCGGGGCGGTAACGATAATATCGGAATCATCAAATAAAAAATTATCTGGCAAAGCGCCATCTTGAGCAAGGATGAGCGACGGCCACGACATCAGGCTCAACATCAGAAACAAAAATGTTTTTTTCATCAAAAATATCCTTAAAATATCATAAAATTAAATTGAAACAGAGATTAAGATATGTTTTAGTATAAATATATAATTGCAAATTTTTTATTAAAGTGCGGATATAAGATGGCAACCTTAAAAGATATGCGGCTCAAGGCTTTTGTTAAAGAAGAGACAAAAAAAGCTTTGCTTAAGTGCGGACGTAATTTGGTAGAAAAAGACGGAATTGAGGCTTTGAGCGCTCGAAAACTGGCCAAAGCGGCAAATTCCTCCGTCGGGGTTATTTATAATATTTTTGCGACAATGGATGATTACGTTGCGGAGCAAAATGTTTTGACCTTGCAAGAGCTTTATCAACAGATGAATTCTTTGGTGCTTTCAAAAAATCCTTTTAATAATCTTAATCATTATGCCGATGTGCTGAGTGCATATATCGAGGCGAATCCTAATTTGTGGCATTTGCTATATAATCGTCATTTGGCTGCCGATGCTCCGAAAAGCACAATTGCCGAGGCCAGGATTATTAAAAAAATTGATATTTTAATAAGTTTTCAGGTCGTGCCGTTGATCGGAAACATGAATGCCAAAGAAAAACGTTTGGCAATTAAGGTGTTGGAAATGAGCCTTTTTGCGGTGAGCGGGTATTTGCTGGGAAATAAACTTAATGCCAAGTCAGGGCTTAACCGCGGCAGTTTGTGTAAGTTGTTGATGAATACTTATGTTGCCGGAATGGCAAGTTTGAGGAAAGAAAAATAGATGTGGAACCAGATATACTACCAATTAATCGAGTGGGAAACAAAGCTTAATTCTTATGATTTTTTGCAAACCTTTTTTAACAATCGGTTTTATCTGATATTGTTGGTGATTGTGTTGTTGCATTTGAAAAATGCAACGTATCGTTCTTTGTTTATGAGCGCGTTGGTGAATATTCCTGGGACCGTTTTGCATGAATTGATGCATTTTTTGGTGGGGTGGTTTTTAAATGCCAGACCATGTAATTTTAACTTAATTCCGCGGAAAGGCGAAAACGGAAATTATGTTATGGGAAGTGTCGGGTTTACCAATATTACTTTTTATAATGCAGTGCCGGCGTCAATGGCTCCTTTGTTGCTGCTGCCGATAGGGTTTTATATTAACAGATATGTCTTGCCGATGATTGAGCCAACCTTTCTAAATTACACACTTTATGTATTGCTACAGACCATAATTATTGAAAATGCCATGCCTTCAAGAGCAGATTTTAAGGTGGCAAAAATGTATTTTTTGGGTGTTGTAATGTATGGTCTGTTGGCAATTGCCCTTATAACGATGTTGTAGAAAAGAATCTTCTCATAATTGCTTTTATTTAACCGATTGTTTAGACTCTTGGCATTATGTTATGTCTCATAACATGACGAATCGACAGCTTGATTTTTTGATAAATTGAGCATGTTTTGTTAAGTTATTTTGGATTAACCTTAAGTTTTGAGGAATCAGACATGATAAACCTAAAAAAAGGAAGTAAACTGGCAGGTTGGCTGTTTGCTGTTTTTTTGGCTATGACCAACGCTGCATTTGCTTCGGAAATTGATTTGAAAATTCCGTCGCTGGACGTTCAATATAATATATTCGGATTAAGCATTACCGGATCGCAGATTTTGTTCTACGGTTTGGCAATATGCGTATTTGGATTTTTGTTTGGATTATATGAGTTTGTAGGAATTAAAAGGATGCCTGCTCATAAGGCTATGCTTAATGTATCGCATACGATTTATGAGACATGCAAAACCTATATGCGCCAGCAAGCCAAGTTGTTGGTTGTTTTAGAGGTGTTTATTGCTGCATGCATATTCTACTATTTTTATTATCTTAATGCGACACCGCTGCCTAAGGTATTGACGGTTTTGGCTTGGTCAATCTTGGGTATTCTGGGTTCGTATACGGTGGCTTGGTTTGGTATGAGGATTAATACTTATGCCAACTCGCGTACGGCTTTTTTGTCGCTTAGAGGAAAGCCTTATCCGGTAATGAATTTGCCGTTGCGTTCGGGCATGTCAATCGGCGTTTTGTTAATATGTGTTGAATTGGTAATGATGATTTCTATCTTGCTGTTTGTTAATAAGGAAAATGCAGGGGCTTGCTTTATCGGTTTTGCCATAGGCGAATCGCTTGGTGCCTCGGCGTTGCGTATTTGCGGTGGTATTTTTACCAAAATTGCCGATATTGGTGCCGATTTAATGAAGATTATTTTCAAAATTGATGAAGATGATGCAAGAAATCCGGGGGTAATTGCCGATTGTACGGGTGATAATGCCGGTGATTCGGTTGGACCAACCGCCGATGGCTTTGAAACCTATGGCGTTACCGGTGTGGCCTTAATCAGCTTTATTGTTTTGGGTGCCGGTATGATGTATGCCTCAAACGGTGATTTGGTTATGATGCAAAATGGCATTGATATCCAGGCAAGGTTGATTGTGTGGATTTTTGCCATGAGGTTGTTGATGATTTTGACCTCGATTGTTTCTTATTGGTTGAACGGAGCAGTGTCAAAAATCAGATTTGGCAACAAACAATCATTTAACTTTGAAACACCGTTGACCGGGTTAATTTGGACAACGTCGATTATATCGATTTTGGTAACATTTGGCGTTTCGTATGTTATGATTGGCGGAATTGACGCTGATTTGTGGTGGAAACTTTCGGTTATTATTTCTTGCGGTACTTTGGCCGCGGCATTAATTCCGGAATTTACCAAAATATTTACCTCGTCAAAGTCAAAACATGTTGAAGAAGTGGTTAATGCTTCGCGTGAGGCCGGTGCATCGCTCAATATTATATCGGGTATTGTTGCCGGTAACTTCTCGGCATTTTGGCAGGGATTGGTCATGGTAGGGTTGATGGCTGTGGCTTTCTTTACCGCTCGCGAGGGGTTGGATGGATTTATGGTATATCCGACGGTATTTGCGTTTGGTTTGGTTGCATTTGGTATGCTTGGCATGGGACCGGTTACAATTGCCGTGGACTCTTACGGCCCTGTAACCGATAATGCGCAATCGGTGTTTGAGCTGTCACAGATTGAAAGCATCAAAGGTATTAATAAAGAAATTGAAAAAGACTATGGTTTTAAGCCTGATTTTGAAGGTGGTAAACATTTCTTGGAAGAAAATGATTCGGCCGGAAACACCTTTAAGGCGACAGCTAAACCGGTATTAATCGGAACGGCGGTTATCGGGGCAACAACCATGATCTTTTCAATTATATTGTTGCTTAATCTTCAACTTAATTTGCTGGATCCCGAGGTTTTGTTTGGCATTATCTTGGGTGGCGCGGTTATCTTTTGGTTCTCGGGGGCTTCGATGCAAGCCGTTTCAACCGGGGCTTATCGTGCAGTAAATTATATTAAAAAACACATTAAGCTTAATACGGCTAAAGCCGCATCAATTGAAGATTCAAAGAAAGTTGTGCAAATTTGTACTTTGTATGCGCAAAAGGGAATGTTTAACATCTTTATCGTGATATTCTCTTTCACAATTGCATTTGCTTGTTTTGATGCAAACTTATTTGCCAGCTATTTGATCTCAATTGCGGTATTTGGGTTGTTTCAGGCATTGTATATGGCTAATGCCGGCGGTGCTTGGGATAATGCCAAAAAAGTGGTAGAGGTCGATTTGAATGAAAAGGGAACACCATTGCATGATGCAACGGTTGTGGGAGATACCGTCGGAGATCCATATAAGGATACATCGTCGGTTGCCTTAAATCCGATTATTAAATTTACCACATTGTTCGGACTGTTGGCTGTTGAGATGGCTGTAGCCGCACCGAGATGTGTGTCAATCGGATTGGGAATTGCCTTTTTTGTTTTGGGTTTGATTTTTGTATGGCGTTCGTTCTACGCCATGAGAATCGAACCGGCAAACAAGGATTAGATAAATCGATAACAGCAAATAAAGCCTCTTTTTTAAGAGGCTTTATTTGTTGGAGGAATCTTAATTAAATTTTATGATTTGTTTGCTATGGTGGCTATGAAAATGCAAGGAGAGAGCCAATGAAAACATGGTTAAAAGCGCTGCGAGTTTATGCAGACAGAAGAATGGCTGTTATGCTGTTATTGGGGTTTGTGTCAGGGCTGCCGTTTTTGCTGGTGTCTTCAACCTTGTCGTTGTGGCTGAAAGATGTGGGAATTTCTTTGGCCGCAATAGGAATATTCTCACTGGTTAAAATTCCTTATAGTTTTAAGTGGTTGTTTTCACCGATTATTGACCAATTTAGATTGCCGGTGCTTGGACGATTGGGGCGACGCAGAAGCTGGGCCGTCTTGCTGCAAATACTGTTGATGGCGGCATTGGTCGCAATGTCTGTGACTAACCCAGGTATCTCGCCGATGTTGTTTGCTTTTTGGGTGGTTTTGGCGGCGTTGTTTTCGGCGTCGCAAGATATTGTTTTGGATGCCTATCGTATTGAAAGATTTAGGCCCAAAGAACAAGCAGCCGGGGTGGCGGTGTTTGTGTTGGGATATAGAGTTGGCACAATATTTTCGGGCACCGGAGCTTTGTTTATGGCTGAATTTTGGAATTGGTCAACGGTTTATCAGGTGATGGCAGCAGGGGTTTTGGTTGGGTTGGTTACGGTTTTGGTGTCCAAGGAACCGGATGATAATAGGCCGTCCAAGCCCAAAACTGTGAGGGCAACGGTGGTTAATGCCGTGGTAAAACCGTTTACCGATTTTATGAAAAGAGATAAGTGGGTGTGGATTTTATTGTTTATCTTTTTTTATCGAATGAGCGATGCTTACGTGGCGCCAATGGCATATCCTTTTTTTGATGATATGGGATTTTCGAAAATTCAGATTGCCTCGATTATCAAGATATACGGCGTAGTTGCAACAATTTTGGGAACAGTGGTCGGCGGAGTGGTTGTGGCAAGAATCGGGTTGGTGAAGGCTTTGGTTATTTGCGGTATTTTGCAGGGAATATCAAATTTGGTATATGTCGGCCAAGCCTATGCCGGAAACAACGCTCAGGTTTTGATGGTAAATATTTTTATTGAAAATATTTCGGGGGGAATGGGTACAGCGGCATTTGTGGCATATTTGTCTTCCTTGTGCAATAAAAAATATACGGCGACGCAATATGCTTTGTTGTCGTCTTTTATGGGCGCTGCCAGAGATTTGTTTGCCGCAACTTCAGGACTGGCGGCAACGGCGATGACATGGCAAGAGTTTTTTGGAATTACGACATTGATGGCGTTGCCGGGACTGTTTATTTTGTGGTATTTAATCAGAGCCAAAGCAATTAAAAATTCTTAGACTTTATAGGGCAGCCTTTCATAAATAAAATCGCTCAAGCAATTGGGCAGAATCGAGCCAAGCCATACCATTAGCCGCATCGGCCAGGGGAAAGCGATGAGGCCGATGTTGTTTTCAACTCTTGAGGCGATAATTGCAGCGGCAGCATCGGCTTCCATGAAAAAGGGCATCGGACAGGTGTTTTGGGCGGTAATACGTGAACGAATAAACCCAGGACAAACAACCGAAACACCAATGCCCAATTTCTTTAAGGATAACCGCAAACCCTCACCCCAGGCTTTGACGCATGCTTTGGAGGCAGAATAAGAAGGGCAGGTCGGCATGCCATGATAGCCTGCAACAGATGAGATGATAACAATTTGTTTGAGCTGGGCAGATGGGGATTTTTTAAATAATTCAATGGTCGGTAAAACGGTGTTTACCACCCCCATAACATTAATGTTAAAGGTGTTGCGAACATTTTGCGGTGTTTCTTCGATGGTGGCAACGCCGGCATTGGCAAAAACCAAGTTGAGGGGCATTTGAGCATTGCATTCTTCAATCCATTGCTGGGTAGCGGGGGCATCTGATACATCAAGTTGCCGGGGAAAAACTTCGCATCCGAAACTGCGGCATTTGGCGGCAATTTCTTCAAGACGGGATTGATTGCGGCCACAAATTGAAATTCTTTGGGCACCGTGAGATGCATAATAGACAGCTAAAGCCGCTCCAATACCAGATGAAGCACCGGTGATCAGAATATGGTTGAATTTTGACATAAAGCCTCCTTAAAAACTTATTAAACTTTTGGTTTTATAATGGCTGCAAAATTGAGTATTCGTAAAGGAGCAGCAGTTTGAGTATAGCAAGCATGACCGGGTTTGCAAGAGTTAACGGTAATTTGCAAACTGATAATGAAAATATAAATTGGATTTGGGAAATAAAAAGCGTTAACGGCAAGAATTTGGATATAAAATTCAGATTGCCGAGCGAATATGACGATATGGCGTTTGATTTGCGGGCCAGAGCCACAAAATATTTGTGCCGCGGCAATGTCAGCGTTTGTTTGGATGTGGCAACCGAAACCATGACCAAAAAACTCAAAATCGATGAGAGTTTGCTTGCAAATTTAACCGAAAAGGCAATAGCCTTGAGCGAAAAATATAAAGATAAATTGGCAAAACCGTCGGCGGCAGAATTGTTGGCACAAAAGGGGGTCTTGGAGTTGGAAGAGTGCACCTTAGATGAGGCAGAGCAACAAAAAATCAGGCAAAAAATGGCGGATGATTTTGAAAAATTATGTGGCGAGTTGTGCGTGGCAAGACAAAAAGAAGGGGCAAAAATTAAAGAGGCTTTGGTAAAAATATTGCACAATATTGCCGAGGTTACCGCCAAAATAGAAAAGCTGGCAGATGGTTTGCCCGAAAAAATTAAAGACAAACTAAAAGAAATGCTGGCCCAATATGCCAAAGATGTAGAAATCAGTGAGGACAGATTGGCGCAGGAAATAGTTTTTTTGGTTACCAAGGCTGATATAAGAGAAGAAATAGACCGGTTGAAAGCACATATAAAATCGGCAGAGCAATTGTTGACAGCAGAAGAGGCCGTCGGACGAAAGCTTGATTTCTTATGCCAAGAGCTTAATCGCGAGGCAAATACAACCTGCTCAAAAGCGTGCGATATTGCCATTACTAATTTGGGTATGGAGCTGAAAGCGCTGATCGAACAGTTTAGAGAACAAGTGCAAAATATAGAATAAGGAGCTAAAAATATGGATGAAATTATTGATCGTTTACGCAAGGTGCGGAAAGGTGCAATGTTTATTATCGAGGCTCCTTCGGGTACGGGCAAGGGAACCGTGATAAAAGAGTTGTTGAAAAATGATAAAAATATCAAATTTTCCGTCTCGGTTACAACCAGACAGCCTCGTCCGGGCGAGGTCGAAGGTGTCGACTATTATTTTGTAACCGACAAACAGTATGATGAATTTTTGGCGCAAGATGCTTTTTATGAATATGTTGATTCTCAATATGGATCGCGCTATGGAACATTGCGTTCGGAAGTGGACAGTTTTATTAATGTCGGGCAGGATGTTTTGTTTGATATGGATTGGGCCGGAGCCAGGCAGATGCGCAAAAAGGCCAAAGATGATGTGGTCACAATTTATTTGTTGCCGCCGTCAATAAAAGAATTGCGCAAAAGGTTGGAGGGAAGAGGGACCGACAGCAAAGAGGTAATCGAAAAAAGAATGAGTATTATATTGGATAAGGTCAGCCATTGGGATGAATTTGATTATGTTATCGTTAATGTAAGCCTGCAAGAAACAGTTACCAAAATCCAAAAAATAATTTCGGGTGAAAGAATGCGCAGAGTGCGTCAAGTCGGGCTTAAAGGGTTTGTAAAAGAACTGATAAAAGAGGCCGAAGAAGGAGCTTAGCGGTTGTTTTTAACAAGTCGACGCTGTTCGTCGTTCATTGATTTGTAAACAAGAGATGCATTTTTGTCGGCATTTGCAACATTAAGAGAGGCCGCTTTTTTATAAAGATTAAAGGCTGTTACAAAATCAGGGTTAACACCGATACCTTTGGTATACATCCAGGCCAAAATCTCGGTTGCTTTGGGGTCGTTTTCTTTGACGCGCGAGGTGATGTCGTTGAGCTCAAAAGGGGTGACCTGGTTTGATTTTACGGCGGCAACGGTTTTAAGCCATTGTTGTTGGCGGGCTTTGGCCAGGACAGAATCTCGGCCATAGGTGTTGGATAGATTAATTATTTCGGTATTGCCGTCAACAGGGGCCGGCTGAAGATGTTTGATAGAGGATATGTTATCCTCGTCAATTAATAAATCGCCCGGAACTTTGCGGTTTTTAACAAAAAGAGGAAGATAACCTTGATTGTCAGAACGGATAATGTCGCGATAGAGCTCATCAAGGCTGGAAGCCGCAAGTGATGCATCTGGCAGCAAAGCAATAAATAACAAAGTCATAAAAGCCATAAAATATTTCATTTCTTATTTATCCGTTAGGTGTTTTTTAATCGTTGCAATAATAGCAGATTCCTGCTATAGAGGTCTATATGTTTTTAAGCTTTATAAACAAAATAAGAGGAATTTTAGACCAATGCGGAAGGTGTATAGCTCTTTGGAACAGATGATTGGTAAAACGCCAATGTTTGAGTTTGCCAATTTGAAGAAAAAATTGGCGCTGAAAGCCAATATCTTTGGTAAGTGTGAGTTTTATAATCCGCTGTTTTCGATTAAGGACAGAGCAACTTACAATATGATAGAAGATGCAATCGAACATAAAAATATTGACGATGATACGGTCTTTGTTGAGGCAACCAGCGGAAACGTCGGTGTGGCAATGGCGGCAATTTGTGCGGCCAAAGGGCTGAAAGCGTTGGTTGTTGCGCCGGAGAACACCTCGGAAGAAAAAATAAAGATGATTAAGCATTTTGGGGCAGATGTTATTTTGACGCCTAAAGAAGACGGAATGCAGGGAGCAATTGCCAAAGCGGAGATTTTGGCCGAAAAATCGGATAAGGTGGTTATGCTGAAACAATTTGCAAATCAAGCCAATAAAAATGCGCATTTATTTTATACCAGTACGGAAATTTTGGCCGATATGGCAGGCGAGGTTGATGTGTTGGTGGCCGCAGTCGGCACGGCAGGGACTTTGAGCGGAATCGCCCAGGCTTTGCGATCGTCAAATCCGGAGCTTTATGTGGTTGCGGTTGAGCCCAAAAAAAGTCCGGTGTTGTCAGGCGGAGAAAAAGGAGTGCACAATATTCCCGGTATCGGCGCGGGATTTGTTCCGCCATTGTATGACAAAAAACAGGTTAATGAGGTTTTTGATGTTGAAGATGATGATGCTTGGGATATGGCCAAAGCAGTGGCACAAACAGAAGGATTGCCGATCGGAGTGTCGGCAGGGGCAGCAATGGTGGCTGCCGTTGATTTGGCAACGCGAGAAAGTTTTAGCAATAAAAATATTGTGGTAATATTGCCGGATGCAATTAATAACTATATTTCGCAATTGAAGTAAAAGTTTGTTTTTGGGCTTGCATAAAAAAGGTTTTTTGCATAGTGTTTAAAAAACATAACAGCTTGTAGACAAAGGTAACAATGAAACCTAATTCTATTTTGGGAAGATATTTAACACGGCAAATTATTTTTAATTTTTTGGCAGTGTTGTTAATTATACTTGGTATTATCTTTTTGTTTGAAATGGTCGAACGCTTGCGGCGTATTGCCGGCAGGGATGATTTGGATGTATGGTTTGCCGTACAATTGGCCGTGGCAAGATTGCCCAAAACGGTGGAACAGGTATTTCCGTTTGTGATGATGATTGCCGCAATGATTACTTTTTGGCGATTGAGCAAAAATAATGAATTTGTGGTGATGCGCTCGGCTGGGGTGTCAATATGGGGGTTCTTAACTCCGGTTTGTTTGGCAACTTTTGTGGTGGGCGTGATTAATGTGATGTTGGTTAATCCGGTGGCGGCTGATTTGTATAATATGTTTCAAACACTTGAACAGAGGATGGAAACCAGAGATCCGTCGGCAATGCTGTTTTCTGATGAGGGATTGTGGATAAGAGAAGCAATAGGCGAGGACAAGGTTATGGTGTTGCAGGCTCAGGATTTGCGCCAGGAAAAAGGGCAAAATTTGTTGCTCAGAGGAGTGAGTATTACCGAGCTTGATGCAAAATCACAGCCGGTGAGACAGATTGAGGCTTTTGCCGGAGTGTTGGAAAAAGGCTTTTTTGATTTGAAAGATGTTAAAATTTTTGCGGCCGGAAAACCAACCGAAAACCTAAACAGTATGCGTTATAAAACTGTTTTGGATATAGGCAAAATTCAAGATAATTTTGTGGAGCCGGAGGCGATTTCGTTTTGGAAACTGCCAAAGGTGATAAGTTTTTATGATAAATCGGGATTTGCCACTCAGAGACACCAGATGAGATTTTGGTCATTGGTAGTGTCGCCGTTGTTTTTGGTAACAATGGTTTTGATGGCGGCGGTATTTGCGTTGCGCCCCAACAATCGTCGCGGAGGAGTAATGTTTTTGATTGTGGGCGGAATTGTGACCGGGTTCTCGGCCTATTTTTTGTCACAAGTAGTTTATGCAATGGGAAACAGCGGTAATCTTCCGGTGGCGTTGGCGGTGGTGGCCCCAACGATTATTGTCGGATCGGTGGCTGTGTCATTGTTGCTGCATTTGGAAGATGGCTAAAAAGCATATAAGTGGAACTAGAACAGGATCAAGACGCTTTGCGCCGATTGGACAACAAAAGCTGATTAATTGTCCTTAAATTGAATTAAAATATAAAGAAAATAAAAAAATAGTAGATTTTTAAATTTTTTATGGTATATATGATGCCATATTAGATGTGAATATGATGAAAGTGGAGCCCTAAAGCTCCGCTTTTTGTTTAGGAGAATCGGTAATATGCAACAAAAACATCCGCTGTATGATATGCTTGCTCCAATGATTGAAAAGATGGGGTTTGAGGTGGTGAGAATTTTGACTATCGGGGTGAAGAACCCGACCTTGCAGATTATGATTGAACGCAAGGACAGGCAAAACCTGGTGGTTGACGATTGTGCCGCAGTAAGCCGTGCAGTATCAAAAGTGCTGGACGAAAAAGATCCGATTGATGGTGAATATTCTTTAGAGGTTAGCTCGCCAGGGCTGGATCGTCCGCTTACCAAACCAGAGCACTTTAGAAGATTTGCCGGATATGAGGCAAAAATTGAAACCGGAGAGGCTGTTGACGGAAGAAAACGGTTTAGAGGAAAAATTGCGGATGTTGATAAAAATAATATTGTCGAATTTGTAATGGATGACGGAATCGTATATAAAATTCCGTTTGAAGTGATTAATAAAGCCAAATTGGTTTTAACAGATGAGCTTTTGGCCGAAACTATGGCCGAAGTTGAAGAATAAACAAGATTTTGTACTAACTTTAGATTTGTTTTAGAGGATAAAATGCAGACACAAGAAAATATGCCAAGACCCGAAATTATTTTGGTTGCCGATACGGTTGCCAGAGAAAAAAATATTGATAAAGAAGATGTTTTTGAGGCAATGGAAGTTGCAATTCAAAAATCGGCACGTTCAAAATACGGAATGGAGCACGATATCAGAGCCCATATCGACCGCAAGACAGGGGCAATATCTTTGGCCAGATATCGCGAGGTTGTGGCCGATGAAAACAGCATCGAAAATGAAACAACACAACTGACGCTTGACGAGGCTCAGGCATATGATCCAAAAATTAAAGTTGGCGAATTTATTATTGATCAACTGCCGCCGATTGATTTTGGACGTATTGCGGCGCAAACAGCCAAACAGGTTATTGTGCAAAAAGTCAGAGAGGCAGAGCGTAATAAGCAATTTGAAGAATACAAAGAAAAAATCGGCACGATTGTTAACGGAACGGTCAAAAGAGTTGAATTTGGCAATGTAACGTTGGATATCGGCAAGACCGAGGCAATTTTGCGCCGTGATGAAACAATCCCCAGAGAGAAATTTAAGGTTGGTGACAGAATCAGAGCCTATGTTTTGGATGTAAGGCGCGAGAATAAAGGTCCGCAAATCTTCTTATCAAGAACATGCCCCGAATTTATGGCCAAACTGTTTACCTCGGAAGTTCCGGAAATTTATGACGGAATCGTACAAATTGTGGCAGTGGCCAGAGATCCAGGTTCAAAGGCAAAGATTGCCGTTAAGACAGATGATGTTACGGTTGATGCCGTAGGGGCTTGCGTCGGATTAAGAGGTATTCGTGTGCAGGCGGTGGTTAACGAACTGCAGGGCGAAAAAATCGATATTGTTCCTTATTCTGATGACAGGGCGCAATATATTGTCAGCGCTTTGGCTCCGGCTGAAGTGTCTAAGGTCGTAATAGATGAGGAAAACAACCGAATCGAGGCAGTGGTTCCGCAAGAGCAGTTTTCAATTGCTATCGGCCGTAGGGGGCAAAATGTTAAGTTGGCATCACAATTGTTGGGATGCGATATTGATGTTTTGACAGAAGAACAAGAGCAAGAACGCCGCTCTAATGAAAACAAAGTTCGCTCACAAAGATTTATGGAAGCTTTGGATGTCGATGAGATGATAGCTCATCTGCTTATTGCCGAAGGTTTTTCAAATGTTGATGAAATTGCAATGGTTAGTGTTAAAGAACTGGCCGAGATTGAGGGCTTTGATGAAGAGGTTGCTCAAGAACTGCAGAAAAGAGCCAAAGAGTATGTTGAGAAACGGAATAAAGAGTTTGCCGAAAAGAGCAAATCAATGGGTATTGATGAAAAACTTCAGGCCATTGAAGGACTGGACAAGGATATGCTGTTGGTTTTGGCAAACAACAATATTCGCACGATTGATGATTTGGCCGATTTGTCAACCGATGAGTTGATTGATATTTTGGGTGCCGATACTTTGTCGACCAAAGAGGCCGAAAAGGTTATCATGGCAGCCAGAGCTCATTGGTTTGAGGATGAAAAACAAGACTAAATAAAAAACGGGCGGTCTGTAAGGACCGCCCAAAGGAATTGGAAAATGCAAAAAGAGACGACCAGAAAATGTATTGTAACGGGAAAGGTGCTGGAAAAAGGGCAGATGTTGCGTTTTACCGTGATGGCAGACGGTATGGTCGTTCCTGACTTTAGAAAAAAATTGCCGGGTAAGGGCGTGTATGTTGTTGATGCCAAAAGCTCTTTAACCAAGGCAGTTGAGGCAAATTTGTTTGCTAAAGCCTTGAAGATGAAAGCCAA
Source organism: uncultured Alphaproteobacteria bacterium (assembly GCA_944391415.1). Taxonomy (GTDB): domain Bacteria; phylum Pseudomonadota; class Alphaproteobacteria; order RF32; family CAG-239; genus CAZU01. Next base: position 61,620 of record CALXTM010000005.1, on the reverse strand, counting down.
AGTCGACAAGGATTTGCCAGCAAAGGTTGAAACCCTGTTGATGAGACGGGCGCTTGATTTGGTGTCGTTGGCGCGCAAAGCCGGTGATTTGGTCTGGGGAATGGATAAGGTCGTTGATGCATTGAAAAAGAATAGGGTGGCTTTTTTGCTTGAGGCCTCGGATGCAGGAGAAGATGGCCGCAAAAAACTGGAAAGCTATGCCAAAGATTTGGAAATTTTTAAGTTGTTTACGGTTGAGGAGTTGGACAAAGAATTAGCAAAAGATAACACAGTATATTTGGCCTTAGTTAAAGGCAAGATGGCAACGACAGTCAGAAATGCTTTGGTCAGACTGTCCGATTTCTTAACAAATTGAGTTTTGACTGATATGGAGAATGAAGTATATGACAGAAGATAATGCCAATAAAAAATTAACATTATCGGGAAAATCTACCCTGACGCTTAAGCTGGGCAATAATACCAAGCCGCAGAATCCTGACGGCAAAAAAATGGTACAAGTTGAGGTTCGTAAAAAAAGAGTTATTAATCAACCGCAAAATGATCAGGCTAAAAAACCTCAGATTGATGAGGAAACTGCTGCTAAATTAAAGCTTATTGCCGAGGCAAAAGAGTTTGACAGTAAACGCCGCCAAGAGGAAGAAGAGCGTAATCAACAACGTCAAAAACAAAAAGAGGAAGAAGAGCTGCGTCGGCAAAAAGAGGCCGAAGAACAAAAGCGCTTGGCTGAAGAAGCAAATAAGAAAAAAGAAGAGGCTTTGCCAAAAGAAGCACCGGTTGCTCCGCAAAAAGATCCGGAAAATCGCGTTCTTAATAAATTTAAAGAGCGCCAAAAACGTGATTTTGATGATGACGACGATGATGAGGAGTATGAAAGACATTCATCTAAAAAAGCCGTGTCAAAAGAAGAGGTGTTTGAACAAGAGCGTAAAAAACAAATTACCAAACGCTCGTTTGAGCCACAACGTCGCCAAAGCAAGGTTAATATTCATAATATAGGCACGGATGATGACGATGATGACGATTATGGGTTTGGTGCGCCGCGGCGGAGGTTTAAGAAAAAACAGCCTAAACCGGCCGCAGTACAGCCGGCTCCGACCGAAAAAGTTATTAAAGAAGTTGTAATCCCTGAAATTATTACCGTGCAAGAGCTGGCTAACCGTATGGCCGAAAAGTCTGCCGAGGTAATTAAAAAGTTGATGTCTTTAGGGGTTATGGCAACAATTAACCAACCGATTGATGCTGATACGGCACAGATTGTTGTGGAAGAGTTTGGCCATAAATTTAAGCGCGTGTCGGAAAGCGACGTCGAACAGGGTTTGGTGGAAGAAGATAAACCAGAGCAACTGTTGCCCAGAGCTCCGGTAGTTACAGTTATGGGCCATGTTGACCATGGTAAGACATCTTTGTTGGATGCTTTGCGTGAGACAAATGTGGCTGCTCGTGAGGCCGGAGGTATTACTCAACATATCGGTGCATACCAAATTACGGTTAAGTCAGGGCAAAAAATTACGTTTATTGATACCCCGGGACATGAGGCTTTTTCGGAAATGCGCGCCAGAGGTGCTAAGGTTACCGATATCGTGGTATTGGTGGTGGCAGCAAATGACGGAATTATGCCTCAAACAATCGAGGCAATACGTCATGCTCAGGCAGCCGAAGTGCCGATTGTTGTAGCGATTAATAAAATTGATTTACCGGGGGCTGACCCAATGAAGGTGAAAACGGCTTTGTTGCAGCATGGAATCGGCGTTGAAGAAATGGGCGGCGAATGTTTGTGCGCTGAAGTTTCGGCCAAAAAACGCATCAATATTGATAAATTGGTTGATGCTATTTTGTTGCAGGCTGAAATGCTTGATCTGAAAGCAAATCCCAATCGTAATGCCGAAGGCGCAATCATTGAAGCCAAGATGGAAAAAGGCCGCGGAACAGTGGTCACGGCATTGGTTCAAAAAGGTACATTGAAAGTCGGCGATATTTGTATTGCCGGCAAAGAATGGGGCCATGTACGCGCCATGTTTAACGAAAACGGACAAAAGCTGCAAGAGGCTGGCCCGGCGACTCCGGTTGAGGTTTTGGGTTTGCAGGGGACGCCGTCGGCCGGTGATGATTTTGTGGTGGTGGCTGATGAAAGTAAGGCAAAAGAGATTACCAGCTATCGTATTCGTAAAGAGCGCGAGGCAAAGTTGGTCAAATCAGCTAAGTCGGCAATGGAATTGATGCTGGATAAAATCAAGTCAGGCGAAGTTAAACATTTACCAATCATTATTAAAGCTGATGTTCAGGGCTCTATTGAGGCTATTGAGGGAGCTGTTTCGAAGTTATCTAACGATGAGGTAAGTGTGCAAATTTTGCATTCGGCTGTCGGGGCAATATCCGAATCGGATGTTACTTTGGCCAAAGCATCGCATGCTTTGATTATCGGATTTAATGTCAGAGCTAATACCCAGGCCAGAGATATGGCTCGTCGTGACGGGGTCGAGATCAAATATTATTCAATCATTTACGATGTATTGGATGATATCAAAAAAGGTTTGGAGGGTATGCTCTCGCCTGAAATCAGGGAAAAACTTTTGGGCTATGCCGAAATTCGTGAAATCTATAATATTACCGGTGTCGGTAAGGTTGGCGGATGTATGGTTACCGAAGGTTTGGTTAAACGTGGTGCTAAAATAAGACTGTTGCGCGACAATGTCGTTATTCATGACGGCGCAATCGGACAACTCAAACGCTTTAAGGATGATGTTAAAGAAGTTAAAGAAGGTTTTGAGTGCGGTATATCGTTTGAAAATTATAATGATATCCAGAAAGGCGATGTAATCGAGTGCTATGAAATTGAAGAAATAGCTGCAAAACTTTAGTGTATTGCAGGGTTAACAAAAAGCCGAAGATAAAATTATCTTCGGCTTTTATTTTTGTTTGACTTTAGGCAAATTTTTGTCTAATTATAAAATATAAGTTTAATTTTTAATATAATTATTTATGGAGATCCTTGTTATTCTGGTTGTAATCGGGGTATTTTTATGGCGAAGATATTCCGGGATGTTTCACCGCGTAGTCGAGGTCAAATGCATTATATTTGAACAAGATGTTGCTTATTGCTCGTTTATTTGGGATGGAGAATTCTATGATAACGGAGTTATTTATCTGAAAGAGGGAATGGTGATAGGCATCTACTTCAATGTAGTTGGCTTTGATGCCACTCACCAATTATGGAAACTTGAACCAGTAACTGATAAATTATGATTTATGTACTTGGAACCATGGGCCTTGTGACGGTGATTGCAATGCTTATGACCATTAACGTTAGTTCGTTAATGTTGATTGATTTTTATTCCGGTATATGCAAAAAGGCAGATTTAGTTTTGCTGGTGGCCTTGATCGTAATGGCAATTTTTTTCTGCGAGACTTTTAAGGAGGCTTTGCTGTGGGGAATACTGTTTGTGATATGCGTCGGTATACAGCAAGAGTGCTTTATAAGCATGAGGAAAATGTTTGTCGATTATATTCGAGAGCATTGCCATGAGGCTAAGTTTACCATTGAGAGCATTATTGACGGAGTGTTTATCGGCTGGGTAACATTTGGTGACGATGATGATATGCGCTTTGATGCGGCATATGTCGGAAATGAAACCCATCTTGAGCCGGAAAAAAAGTATGATGTGGATTTATTTATCCAATACGATTCACGTGAAGTTCCGTCGTTATTACTTTGCACAGCCAAGAGCGATACAGTTTAAGACTGTATCGCTTTGGTTTTTTTAAATAATCCTTGAAAAATAAAATTTTTGTTGTATAAACTTGTGACACAAGGCAGGAGCACCCCTGGAGGCCTTGCCTTGGAATAGCTAAATTTTATTAGAGGATTTGAAAAATGTTTACATTTAATGCTGAAAAAAGAGAAAAAGCAGGTAAGGGGGCAGCTCGGGCATGTCGTCGTGAGGGCCGTGTTCCTGCCGTTATTTATGGCGGAAAACAAGAGCCGGTTATGATTTCTTTGCATCCGGTTGAGTTGAAAAAAGCTCTTGATACCAGAGGTTTTTATGAATCTGATGTCGAGGTTGTGCTGGATGGTAAAAAAATTGCCGTAATTTGCAAAGATGTTCAGTTCCATCCGGTATCGGATAAGCCTATTCATGTTGACTTTGTCAGAAAGTAAAAAATTCGTCTAATGGGCAACTAATACAAAATTGGCGATATGGCGGCACGGGGATAAATATTCTTAGTGCCGCTTGATTTATAAAAAGAGAAATAAAGATGTTTTTGATTGTTGGTCTTGGCAACCCCGGGAAAGAATATGAAAATACACGCCATAATGCAGGTTTTATGGTGGTGGATGCTTTGGCGCAAAAGTTTGGCTTTGGCGTTTTTAGGGAAAAATTTGAAGGGTTGATTGCCGAGGGTAAGATAGGGACCGAAAAAGTTTATATCTTAAAACCTCAGACCTATATGAACCTTTCAGGTAATGCGGTGGCTAAGGCAGCCAATTTTTATAAAATTTTGCCACAAAATATCATCGTGATACACGATGATATGGATTTGCCGCTTGGCAAGATAAAAGCCAAACTTGGCGGTGGTGCAGGTGGACACAACGGCCTAAAATCTATTGATGCGGCAATTACGCCAAACTACAACCGCATCAGAATAGGGGTCGGACACCCCGAGGGCAGAGGCGAAGAGGTGGTTAACCATGTGTTGTCTGGATTTGGCAAAGCAGAGAAAGAAATTTTGGACAAAGATATTGAAATCGTTTTGGATACAATAGAGGTGCTGCTGGACAAAGGAATAGCCGAATATTCGTCTTGTTTGGGAATGAAGTTGAAGAATTAATCAAGGTGCTTTTGCGGTTGAAATTGCAAAAATTATAAGCTATAACAAGGCTAATTTTGAATTTTTTGGGAGAGTTTTGAGATGGGATTTAATTGCGGTATCGTCGGATTGCCAAATGTGGGAAAGTCTACTTTGTTTAACGCCTTGACCCAAACTATTGCGGCGCAGGCAGCTAATTTTCCGTTTTGTACGATTGAGCCCAATACCGGCAGAGTAGCAGTGCCTGATGAAAGATTGCAAAAATTGGCCGATATTGTTAAGCCCAAACAAATTGTGCCGACACAATTAGAGTTTGTGGATATTGCAGGTTTGGTCAAAGGTGCGTCCAAGGGCGAGGGCTTGGGCAACCAATTCTTGGCCAATATCCGCGAGGTCGATGCCATTATCCATGTGTTGCGTTGTTTTGATGATGATAATATTACCCATGTGGAGGGCTCGGTTGATCCGATACGCGATGCCGAAATTGTCGAAACCGAGCTAATGATTGCCGATTTGGAATCGCTGGAAAAAAGGTTTGATCAAGCCCAGAAAAAAGCCAAAGGCGGTGACAAAGAAGCAATTTTAAACGTAAGCGTGATGACGCCTGTGATTGAGGCTTTGAAAGTCGGAAAGCCCGCCAGAGTGGCCAAGCCAGATGAAAGCAACAAAGATGCCGTGAAAGCCTATAAAATGTTGCAACTTTTGACATCGAAGCCGGTTTTGTATGTGTGTAATGTAGACGAGGCATCGGCGGCCAATGGTAATGCTTATTCGGAGAAAGTGTTTGCCAAAGCAAAAGCAGAAAATGCACGGGCAGTGATTATTTCGGCCGCAATCGAATCGGAAGTGGCACAGCTTGATGATGAGGCCGAAAAACAAGAGTTCTTGGCAACACTGGGCTTGAAAGAAACCGGGCTTTCCAAAATTATCAAAGCCGGATACGATCTTTTGGGGTTGCAGACCTACTTTACCGCAGGACCCAAAGAAGTCAGAGCATGGACTTTTGTCAAAGGATCCAAGGCACCGGTTTGCGCCGGAATTATTCACTCGGATTTTGAACGTGGTTTTATCAGAGCCGAGACCATATCTTATGATGATTTTGTAAGACTTGGCGGTGAACAGGCTTGCAAAGAAGCCGGCAAAATGCGCTCAGAGGGTAAAGATTATGTAGTGCAGGATGGCGATTTGCTAAATTTCTTATTCAATGTTTAGCGGATTTCTACTTGTATATTTGCTCCTTGTGTACCTTGATAATTGTACACGTCGTTGCAAACATACGGCGTATTAATCGCGCTAAACATTGAATGATTAAAAAAATTAGCGGATTTCTACTTGTATATTTACTTCTTGTGTACCTTGATAATTGTACACGTCGTCGTAAACATACGGCGTATTAATCGCGCTAAACATTGAATAGTTAAAAACTGAGCGGATTTCTACTTGTGTGAGTCCACTCTTTAATTTGGGAGAAAATAAAAATGCGTTTGGCTTTGTTTCAACCCGATATTCCGCAAAACACCGGTACATTGTTGAGGCTGGGGGCTTGTTTGGATTTACCGGTAGACATCATAGAGCCTTGCGGTTTTGTATTTAACGAAAAGGCAATGCGCCGCGCCGGGATGGATTATTTGGATAAGGTAGAATATCGTCGCCACAATTCATGGGCCGACTTTTTGGCGTATAGAGCGCAAAATCCAAAAGAATATGGACGTATTGTATTAATGACAACCAAAGCAAGTCAGCCTTATGTCGATTTTGGGTTTCAAGATAATGATGTTATCCTAATGGGGCGTGAGTCGGCAGGGGTGCCTGATGAAGTGCACCATACGGTTGATGCCAGAGTGGTGATACCAATGGATGAGAATACTCGCTCGATTAATATGGCAATATCGGCAGCAATGGTGGTTGGCGAGGCTTTGCGGCAAAGAAATTTGTTTCCCGGCAGAAAATAAAATTTAAAATATTTGTACAAAACTATTGACCGTTTTGTCTAATAGTGGTAAAAAGGCGTTTATAAAAAAATTATGAAAATATTATTGGGTCATGTTTCAGGTGCTACGGTAGTGCTCTTTTAGGCTCGATGTAATTAAAAAATTTTAAATCCTATGGCAAATTACATTAACGGGTTCAATCAGGCATCGATTGATTGGAACGGTGGGGTCAGTCAAGCATCTGCTCACACAACCAGAGCGGAGAAAATCAAGGCAATTGAGAAAAATGTCTCTCGCGCGTATGAAAGGATTTATGGCGAGCCGTTGCCCGATATAACAAAGGGAATTGTCGTGGCACAGCTGGGCAAATTTCCGCATGATGAGGAAATTATTATCAATCCCGGCCCGCAGTCAATATGTGGTAATATGGCGGTTGATGTGCCGAGTCCGCTTCGGATCCCTTATGTCTATGTCAGCAAGTCATATCTGTTTGACGGAGGTAAATTGGTTCCGCTGATTGACGATGAAACAGTCCTCGTGGCAGAAGAAGCGCAAAAAGCGGCAGAGCAAATGGCGAACTTCTTCGGCTTGGATGAGCTGGAGTATCAAGGTGTGAAACTCATCAAGTTCACCCATCGGGAGAATCCTTATAGGGTGTGGACCGCCAAGATGGCAGGGGAAATGAAGGTTATCTGTATGTCGCTCCTGAATGGAGTGACTTTTGTGGTTGCCCCGAAAGACATGCCGGCAGAGATAACTACCCCGGAAAAGCGGTTTATGATAGGCGGAGAAATTCGTTTCTATCCTACCGCAAAGGAGGGGTGCTACGATAGGTACTAGCAAAAAAGGCGTTGAAGAGATTCAACGCCTTTTGGCGTTTAAAAAAACTTAACTAAAGTTCAGGGTGAAAGGATAGAACTTTAAGATTATCTGATGAATAGAAAATTTGATTTTTATAATATAAAAAGCAGTTTTATAATCAAATTGTTAACTTTTTTGATTTATAACTACTTTTGTTATTGAAAATTAAGTTTTTATTGCTTAAGTTAAAAATGTATTAGTTGTTTTGCAACTATAACAAAATTAAAAACCCATATGGAGAATATAAAATGAAAAAGCTTTTAAGTATGTTTTGCGCCGTTTTGGCTTTGTCTGCATGCTCAACAATGAGCGAGAGCTCTTTGTTCGGCGGTAGCGAATGCGAATCAAAAATGGCTCGTGATTTTATGGAAAATGCCGAGGACAGAGTATTCTTTGCTTTTGACAGCTCTGCCATTTCTTTGGATGCTGCCGAGGTTTTGGATACTCAGGTTAAATGGTTGAAAGACCATGAAGAAGTTAAAGTTGTAGTTCAAGGCTATTGCGATGAAAGAGGTACCAGAGAATACAACTTGGCTTTGGGTGAAAGACGTGCCAATGCCGTAAAACAATACTTGGTTTCTAAAGGTGTTGCCGCTGACAGAATTTCCGTAATCTCTTACGGTAAAGAAAGACCGGCTGTTTTGGGCAGCAACGAAGCTGCTTGGGCTCAGAACCGTCGTGCTGTTACTGTAGTTGCAGGCAATTAGTCTGTATCTTTTACAGAGGTTTTAGACCAAAATATCATGCCTTCGGCCGTTAGAGGTTGGGGGCATGATTTTTTTAGCTTGTGATTTGGATGCTTTTGTTTTAAATTAGGCAGTAATTGTAATTTATAAAAAGCGGAGATGTGGTATTATGAAAAAAACAGCGTTGATTGTGGCCGGTTTGTTGTTGCTGTCGATGGAGAAAGCAAATGCCGTTTCGGATAATGCTTTGCAACGACAAATTGATAATATAAAAGAAGATTTGCAAGTTATGCAAAGGCAAATGTATCGTAATAAAGACGAGATGGCAGAAGGATCGGCGCAGAATTTTGTGGTTAAATTGGGCGAGATGGATGAGAGCTTGCGTAATATGGTCGGTAAGATTGATATGATTGAGTATAAGATTAAAAGCCTGGAAGAAAAAATCAACATGATCAACAAAGATGTTGATGTGCGCCTGAAGATGATTGAGGGAAAGCCAATTGACAGCGATGGTGTGGGGACAAACTCTCCTGCTAAGAAGTTTGATGCTCCGGTGGCGCATGGTGCTCCGGCGGCAGTGGTTGGCGGAGCTATTGCCAAAGGTGATGATTTGCCACAAGTCGCAACTAAAACTGCCGAGGAAATATATCAAGAAGGGCTTGATGCCATTAATGCCGGCAAAAATGATGAAGCAGCCGAAAAATTTACTACCGTATTAACCAAATTCCCGGAGCATAAATTGGCCGCTAATGCCCAATATTGGTTGGGAGAATCTTACTATGGTAAAAAAGATTATACCAAAGCGGCAGTCGCTTTTGCCAAGGGGTATGAAAAATATAAGGACAGCAATAAGGGAGCTGATAATATTCTGAAATTGGGAATGTCAATGCAGATGCTTGGCAAAAAAGAAGAGGCATGTACGGCGTTTGTTAATTTGCCAAAAGAATTTCCGAATGCTCCGGCTAACTTAAAGGACAAGGCGGCAAAATCGGCCAAAGAGCTTGAATGTAAAAATTAGGAATGAAAGATTTTATCAAAAAATATAATTTGATGGGCAAGGTGATTGCGGCTGGAGTTTCCGGCGGAGCAGATTCACTGGCGTTAGCCTTGGGGTTAAAAGAGGCAGGTTGCCAAGTGGTGGCACTAACGGTTGATCATGGTCTGCGCCAAGAATCTGCCGCAGAGGCCAAATATGTCGCCAATATAATGGCAAAAAACAAGATTGAACATCATATATTGGTATGGCAGGGCAGGAAACCTGTTAGCGGTGTGGAAGAGGCTGCCCGCAAGGAGCGTTATCGCTTGATGTTTGAATTTTGCCGCAAACAGGGGATTAAATATTTGGCAACCGGGCATCATATGCGGGACCAAGCAGAGACATTCTTGTTGCGGTTGGCGCGCGGCAGCGGGGTGTTTGGGCTGAGTGGAATTTTGCCGTTGAGCGAGCGCAATGGCATAACGCTGATTAGGCCGCAACTTGATAAAACGCCGGAAGAGCTGAAAAAATATTTGCAAAAGAAAAATATTAGTTGGGTGGAAGACCCGATGAATGAAGATGAAGATTTTGCCAGAGTTAAAATCCGCAAGTTTTTGCCCAAGTTGGCAGAGATTGGTATTGATGAAAAACGTTTGGCCGATACAGCTGCTGTTTTGGCAAAGACAAGAGATTTTATTGAGGCAGAAGTAAATGACTTTATTAAAAATTATGTAAGAAATTTTGATGGGGCGGTTTTTTGTTTGTCATGGGCGAAATTAAAAAATTTGCCTCACGAAATTGCGCTGCCGCTGTTGGGAAAATTAGTCAAAGAAATCGGTCGTGCCGAGTATCGTCCGGAAGCCTATGAAACAGAGCGGGTGTTGAATAAAGGTGATGATTTTAGGGGTTGCACTTTGGGCGGATGTGAGTTATTTATGGCAGCAAAAAGATTGTGGATTGTGCCGCAAGATAAAAGCGGAGTGGTGATGCGCAAGCAAGATTGGGAGTTATTTGTAAACGAGCACCAAAAATATCGCAATTGCGGGCTGCCGTATAAAGCAAGACGGGCAATCTATAATAAATTGAAAGAATAAGATGGCAAAGGCAAAGAAAACAAAGTCGGATTTTATTGCAACCGGGTTGATAGCGCAAAATCGGAGAGCTAATTTTGACTATTTGATTGAAGAAAAATTTGTGGCGGGATTGCAGCTTGTGGGAACCGAGGTTAAATCTTTGCGCCTTGGACACGCCAATATTAATGAGGCATTTGGTGTGGAGCATGATGGCGAGATTTTTATTTCTAATATGTTTATTGCCGAATACAGTAACAAGGGATATTCATCGCATGCCGAAAAACGCGAACGCAAATTGTTGTTAAAGAAAAAAGAAATAATTGATATTATCAATGCTCTCTCACGCAAAGGGGCAACCTTGGTGGCATTGCGTTTGTTTTTTGATAATCGCGGACGTGCCAAATTAGAGGTTGGACTTGGCCGCGGCAAGAAGAATTATGATAAGAGAGAGGCTATTAAGAATCGCGAACTTGATAGAAAAATGCGTATAATGGGCTATTAATCGCAAAAAGGCGAGAGGTTGAAAATTCACGTAACTTTTTGTACGCTAAAATTTTCAACCCTCTTTTTTTGCTTTTACTAGCCTTATTATCCGCATTTTTCTGTTGATACAGTTGTCTGCAAATCCATTTTATCCGAGAGTTTTCTTAGCTTTATAATGGGCTATTAATCGCAAAAAGGCGAGAGGCCGAAAAATTGTCTGCAATATATATTTAGCTTACAAAACTTCGCGGCGGCCGACATGATCTGCAGCCGAGACGATACCTTCTTCTTCCATACGATCGATAATGGAAGCAGCACGGTTGTAGCCAATACGCAAGCGTCGTTGAACATAGCTGATGGACGCTTTTTTGTCGTTTTGGACAATTTGAACTGCTTGGCGGTATAAATCGTCATCGCTGCCGGAGCCAAAGTCAGAATTGTCAAACACGGCACCGCCTGAGGATGACTTGCCCTCGTTTAGCTCGCCTTCGGTTACGGCATCGACATACTCAGGCTGGCGTTGCGATTTTAGAAACTCGACAATCTTTTCGACTTCGCTGTCTTTGACAAAAGGAGCGTGAATACGACGTGGGCGTTGGCCGGCCGGCATATAAAGCATATCGCCCATGCCAAGCAATTGCTCGGCGCCCTGTTCGCCCAAGATGGTGCGGCTGTCGATTTTGGAGGTTACCTGATAGCTGATACGAGTGGGGAAGTTGGCTTTGATGGTGCCGGTGATGACATCTACCGACGGACGCTGGGTCGACATAATCAGGTGAATGCCTGCGGCGCGCGCCATCTGCGCCAGGCGTTGGATTGCCGCCTCAACATCTTTGCCGGCAACCAACATCAAATCGGCCATTTCATCAACCACAATCACAATATAAGGCATTGGGGTCAAATCAAGCTCTTGCTCTTCAAAAATCGGTTTGCCGGTCTCCATATCAAAGCCGGTTTGGACGGTGCGGGTTATTTTTTCACCCGAGGTGCGCAATTCTTCCAGGCGTTGATTATAACCGGTGATGTTGCGAACATTGAGTTGGGCCATGGCACGATAGCGGTCTTCCATCTCTTTGACTGCCCATTTGAGCCCGATGACCGCTTTGGCAGGATCGGTAATAACCGGGGTGAGCAAATGCGGAATACCATTATACATGGTAAACTCTAGCATTTTGGGGTCGATCATTATGAGTTTGCATTCTTCAGGCCGCATGCGGTACAAAAGGGAGATAATCATTGAGTTGACACCGACCGATTTGCCTGATCCGGTGGTACCGGCAACCAAAAGGTGGGGCATTTTGGCAAGGTCGGCATAGGTGTTTTTGCCACCGATGTCTTTGCCAAGGCTGATGGTCAGAGCCGCTTTGGAGTTTTTGAAATCATCACAATCCAACAAATCACGCAGATAAACAATCTCGCGGGTGGAGTTTGGCAGCTCAATACCAATGGTGTTGGAGCCAGGTACAACCGCAATACGAACCGAGACGGCGCTCATTGAACGGGCAATATCATCAGACAGGCCAATAACACGCGCGGTCTTGGTGCCGGGGGCTGGCTCAAGCTCATAAAGAGTGACAACAGGGCCCGGGCGAATCTGCACTATTTTGCCAGAGACCCCGAATTCTTGCAAAACCTCTTCTAACTTGGCTGCGACTTTTTCCAGCTCTTTTTGACTTAGGTGTTGGGCAGTTTTGTCTTTAGCACTTGAGAGCAAATTGATGTCAGGGAAAGAATATCCATCGTCAAGCTTGGCTGGTGTTTTCTTGGCAATTTTGATGGTGTCGGCCGGTTTGGGAGCAGAGTTTTCATCTTTGAGACGAGGTTCGCGACGCTTATGAGTAGGCGAGGTGGTGGTTGCGGCAGAAAGCTTTGTCTTGGTGTTGCCGGCAAAAGTATACACCTTTTTGCCACTGCGGCAAAGCCAGGTAATGCAAGCCCAAAGCATTAAAACTATTTTTTTGATTGATTTATACCAGCCGCCTAAAGTAATACCAGCGGCATAATCAAACGAGATGAGCGCAAACATAAACATAAAAGCGGCAATAATCCAGTTGTTGTAGGCAAAATCATAGATACGAGACGACACGGATAAAAATTGACGAGAGAAGAACACCCCGATGTTGCCACCGGTTTTGAAACCGTTGATCTCACCAAAACACAGGTTAATAAATATGGCAAGGCAGAAAAAACCCAATACAAAAGCAAAAATGCGGCCAAAGGGGTGGATGAAAGTTTTGTAGCGGATAATTTCATAGCCCCAAACCAAAGGTGCAATCAAAAACAACGGCAGAGCCAAGCCAAACCAACTCAGCATAAGTCCCGAAGAATATGCGCCAAAAGAGCCAAGCAAGTTGTGTAAGGGGGCAGAATTGGCGACATTGTAGCCGGCATCGGCGGCATGATAGGTAAGGCAACTTGCTATCAGCGCAAGATCAAATACAATAAGCAAAAGCCCCAGGCTTATGACTGCAAGACGAGCAATAATCGATTTATCTTTCTTTCGTTTGGCCATAGATTTATTCTTTCCGTTTATTTTTGCTAAATTTTTATACGGACAATATTATAGAGCCGAAATTATCAATAATCTGTTAATGTTTTTATATTTTATAACTGATGCAAAAAGCTTGACTTTGATACGGGTTTAATTCAAACTCTAGCCAGTTGAAATTTTTTGGAAAAAAGGAAAATAAAATGTTCAGATTAGATGGCAAAGTTGCTTTGATTACCGGTGCTGCCGGCGGACTTGGTGATAAAATTGCACGCACGTTGCATGCGCAAGGTGCTAAATTGGCATTGACCGATATGCGCGCCGAGCCAATGGAAAAATTAAAAGCCGAATTGGGCAATGATGTAGAGGTTTTTGTTGCCAATTTGTCAGATTCCGAGGCTATTAAAAAGTTGGTGGCCGATGTTGAGGCAAAATTCGGCCAAATCGATATTTTGGTTAACAATGCCGGACTGACCAGAGATAATTTGTTTATGCGCATGAGCGATGAAGAATGGCAATTGGTTTTGGATGTTAACCTGTCGGCCGGATTTAAGTTGGCCAGAGGCGTTATCAGAGGCATGATGAAACGCAGATCAGGACGTATTATCGGTATTGCCTCGGTTGTTGGTGTTATGGGTAATGCCGGACAGGCTAACTATGCCGCATCTAAAGGCGGAATGATCGCCATGAACAAGTGCTTGGCACAAGAGGTTGCCTCGCGCGGAATTACCGTAAACTCAATTGCTCCTGGATTTATCAGAACTCCGATGACCGATGTGTTGAGCGATGATGTGAAAAAAGCTTTGTTGGCCAAAATTCCGGAAGGAAAACTCGGCGAAGCCCAAGATATTGCCAATGTGGTTGTATTTTTGGCATCAGACGAGGCACAATATATTACCGGCCAAACAATTAATATTAATGGCGGTATGGCTATGATTTAGCCACCTAATGGTCAAACCAAAAAAGCCTGGTTTTTGCCAGGCTTTTTTGTTTTATTTTAGATCTTGGGCGACATGCGGGTGTCGAAGCAGGCGTTGAATTTTGTCGACCTCCTCAAATGATTTATCGACCCGAAAATTGATTTCTGGAACATAGCGCAGAGATGTCAAAGATGCTACCTGTTTGCGAAAGAAGTTGGCTGCGAGCTGTAATCCGCCCAAAATTTCTTGCAGTAAATCATTGTTGGAGGCAATAAACCAAACCGTGCAATATTTAAGATCAGGAGAAACGGTTACTTTGGTGATGGTAACCAGAGTATCAATTCCCTCAAGATTATGAACTTCGCCACGGTCAATAAAACGAGCAATAATTTTTTTTATTTCTTGAGCAACACGAAGTTGGCGTTGGGATGGTTCTTTCTCGGCCATAATGGGTCTCCTTCAATTTGAATAAACTATTTGTTTTTAGATATAAAGATAAATAATTGCTTTGGCAAGAGGTTTTGCTTTAAGATTGACTCAGAGCCAAGTTTGCCTTATTAAAAACGAAAGAAAGGAATTGTTTAATGCGGCACAAAAAAGGCAATGATGTGAATGGTTGGTTGGTAATTGACAAGCCGACAGGCTTGGGATCAACTGCGGTTGTTAATATAACCAGGCATTTGTTTGAGGCCAAAAAAAACGGCCACACCGGGACACTTGATCCGTTTGCCAGTGGGGTGTTGCCGATTGCATTTGGTGAGGCCTGCAAGTTGATTGCTTATGTAACGGACGGGGATAAAGAGTATGAATTTGTCCTAAAATTCGGGGCTGAGACCGATACGCTTGATTTGACCGGAAAGATTGTATCGGACGGGGCAAAAATCCCAACTGAGGAAGAAATAAAGGCAGTGTTGCCCAAATTTGTGGGCAAGGTAGAACAGATACCACCAAAATTTTCGGCCATTAAAATCAACGGTGAGCGAGCCTATGATCTGGCACGCAAAGGTCAAGATGTGGCAATGCCAAAACGAATCGTCACAATTTATAAGCTTGATTTTTTTGGCTGGGTAAGCGAATCGGAGGCTAAATTTAGGGTTGTTTGCTCAAAAGGTACTTATGTCAGGACTTTGGGAGCTGATTTGGCGGAAAAACTCGGCTCTAAGGGGTATTTAACCTCTTTGAGACGGACAAAATGCGGCAAATTTAGAATAGATGATACGATTTTGCTGGAAAATTTAAAAAATATGGAGTATGTTCAAGAACGCAAAAAATTTTTGCGTCCCCTGTTGACATGTCTGTGCGACATCACGGTCATTGCCGTAAGGGACGAAGATGCTGCTAAATTGAGGCAAGGACAAGCAGTTTCGCCCAAAAATTATGAAATACAAAACATAATAGGGTGTGAGGCAGCGGCAGTCTTTAGAGACGATTTGGTGGCAATTGTCAGGGTTGAAGAAAGAAAAATTTCGCCAATCCGCGTGTTTAATAGTTAAAAGAAAAAAGGAAAATACGATGTCGATTTCTAATGAAAAAAAACAAGAATTAGTTAAGGCTTATGGTCTTAATCCCAATGATACAGGTTCGCCGGAGGTCCAAATTGCTATTTGGACGGCCGAGATCAACAACTTGGTTGAGCATTTTAAGGTTCATGCCAAAGATAATCACTCGCGTTTGGGCTTGATGAAAAAAGTTGCCCGTCGTCGTCACTTGTTGGATTATCTGAAGGCAAAAGACGAAAGCAGATATCAAAATATTATCTCTAAGCTTAATATCAGAAGATAATATGATGAATTTATGGATCGCGGGGCTTAAAACAAGCTCCGCAATCTGTATAATATTTTGCTCTTTTGGAGAGTAAAAAATAAAAAATCCTGCATGGGGCAGGTAGAGGTTATATGGATAATGAAAGGTAAAGAAATATGATCGAATTTAATACAGTCCGCAAAGAGATGGAATGGGGCGGACGCAAGTTAGTTTTGGAGACAGGAAAAATTTCACGACAGGCTGCCGGTTCGGTAGTGGTTACTTATGGGCAAACAGTTGTTCACGGAACGGTGTGTGCCGCGAAAGAGGTAAATGCTGATCAGGATTTCTTTCCTTTGACAGTTAACTATCAGGAAAAATATTATGCAACCGGTAAGGTGCCTGGCGGTTTTATGAAAAGAGAGGGCAAACCGTCCGAGCGTGAAGTTTTAATTTCGCGTTTGATTGACAGACCGATACGCCCGTTGTTTCCGGATGCTTTCAAAAATGAGGTGCAGGTTGTTTGTACCGTGTTGGCGCATGATAAAGAAACAGATTCTGATGTTGTGGCCATGATTGCGGCATCGGCAGCGTTGGCAGTGTCGGGAATCCCGTTCTTGGGGCCAATCGGGGCAGCCAAAATCGGTTATAAAGACGGAAAATATATTCTTAATCCAACAATGGAAGAACAAAAAACTTCGGATTTGGAATTGGCGGTAGCCGGTACCAAAGAAGGTGTTTTGATGGTTGAATCCGAGGCCAACGAACTGTCGGAAGAAGTTATGTTGGGCGCGGTTATGTTTGGTTTTGAAAACTTTCAGCCGGTTATTGATTTGATTAACGATTTGAAAAAAGATGCCGGTAAAGAGCCCTGGGAAATGCCGGTATTTCCGCCGGAGTTTGACGCTTTGTATGCCAGAGTCGAGAAGGATTTCGAGGCTAAATATGCCAAAGCTTTTGAAGAAACCGACAAATTGACCCGCGGTACTTTGGTTGGCCAAGTTTCGGAAGAAGTTAAAGCCACCATTGATCCAGAAAACGAGATTGAAAATCGCTATATTAATGATGTAATTGAAAAATTGATGCACAAAGTTGTTAGAGAAAAGGTTCTGACAACCGGTCATCGTATTGACGGCCGCGACACCAAAACAGTTCGCCCGATACAGTGCGAAGTTGACGTGTTGCCGACGACCCATGGTTCGGCCTTGTTTACCAGAGGTGAAACGCAAGCCTTGGTGGTTACCACCTTGGGAACCGGCGAAGATGCCCAGATTATTGATGGCTTGTTCGATGAAGCAAAAGAAGACTTTATGTTGAACTATAACTTCCCGCCGTATTCGGTTGGTGAATGTGGTCGTTTGGGCTCACCAGGGCGCCGCGAGATTGGTCATGGCAAATTAGCTTGGCGCGCAATTCATCCGATGATGCCAAAAGATAAAGACGCGTTTCCTTATACCATTCGTGTTGTATCTGAAATTATGGAATCAAATGGTTCTTCATCAATGGCAACAGTTTGCGGTACGACCATGTCTTTGATGGCAGCCGGTGTGCCGATGCGTAAACCTGTGGCCGGTATTGCCATGGGCTTGATTAAGGAAGATGACGGCAGAGTTGCCATTTTGACCGATATTTTGGGTGATGAAGACCACCTTGGTGATATGGACTTTAAGGTTGCCGGTACCAAGGATGGTGTGACAGCTTTGCAGATGGATATTAAAATTACCTCCATTACCAAAGAAATTATGCAAAAAGCCCTAATTCAAGCGCATGAGGGACGTATCCACATCTTGGGTGAAATGGCAAAAGCAATATCTGAGCCAAGACCGCACGTATCTGACAGAGCACCGCGTATTGTAGCAATTAAAATACCGGTTGATAAAATCCGCGAGGTTATTGGTACCGGCGGTAAAGTTATTCGCGAAATTGTCGAGAAAACACATACCAAAATTGATATTACTGACGATGGTGTGGTTAAAATTGCCTCGATGAAAAAAGAGGATGGCGATGCCGCCTTGGAATGGATTACCGGTATTGTGGCAGAGCCTGAGATGGGCAAAATCTATCACGGCACCATTACCAAAATTATGGACTTTGGTGCATTTGTAAGATTCCTTGGTACGACCGAGGGTTTGGTTCATATTTCTGAAGTTAAAAACGAGAGGATTGCCTCGGTTTCTGACTATTATAAAGAAGGTGACCAGATCTGGGTTAAATGCTTGGGCGCGGACAACCGCGGCAAAATTAAACTCTCGGCCAAGAGAGTTAACCAAGAAACCGGTGAAGATTTGGAAAAGTAAGGAACTTTTTTCAAATAATGAAAATCCCCTGTTTGTGTGACAGGGGATTTTTTTTGCAAAGTCTGATTAATAGAAAAAGACTCTCCTCTTTTGAGGGGAGTCTTTGAAAAATACCGGCCGAATTAGTTTTTTTGGGAATCCTCAGATTCAGGAGTAGAATCAGGTGCAGGCTCTACATCTTTTCCATCACCTTCGGTCTGATAATAGTCTCCATCAGGGCCTTGATAATAACCTCTTCCCATAATAATTTTTTCCAAAGTTTTGGATAAAGGTATTGGGCGCTTCCTTTGAGCTTACCTTATATGTAAGGGTATTTGTTTTAATAATTTTTATGTAATATGTTATTTGTAAGGAGAGCTATAATATTTTTTATATCCTGTCAACTATTTTTGGTCATTTTGCGAAAGAGGTGATTGAAATAGATAAGGTTGCAAAAAGGGTGAAAAAATTTGTCTGAGACAATATTGATGGTAATAAAAAAGGGAAGATATTTTATCTTCCCTTGATTTTTTTACATTACATCAGGTTTGGCGCGACGTCTTGCTATCGGGTCAAGAATGCGTTTGCGCAGACGCAAAGTCTTTGGGGTTACTTCCAACAATTCGTCTTCTTGAATATAAGACAAGCTTTGTTCAAGGCTCATTTTACGCGGCGGGATAAGATCTATGGCCTCGTCCTTGCCGGCGGCTCTGATGTTGGTCAATTGTTTGGCCTTGCAGGGGTTAACCTCCAAATCGTTGGGTTTGGTATGCTCACCGATAATCATGCCGGTATATACCGGAACACCCGGGTCAATAAACATTGGTCCGCGTTCTTGCAATTTCCACAAAGAATAGGCAATAGCGGTGCCGGTCTCGGATGATATCAGAACACCGGTGCGGCGTCCTTCTATCTCGCCTTTGTAGGGTTCATAGGCCTTGAAAATACGGTTCATTACACCGGTACCACGGGTGTCGGTCAAAAACTCGGAATGATAGCCGATAAGGCCACGTGAGGGAGCATTGAATATCAGACGACATTTGTTGCCGGCTTGGGATGGGATCATCTCAACCAACTCGGCTCTGCGGCGACCAAGTTTTTCGACAACAGGACCGGAAAACTCCTCATCAACATCGACAACGACTTCTTCAACCGGTTCTAGGAGTTGGCCGTTGGCATCCTTTTTCATCAAAACTCTGGGACGCGAAATCGATAGCTCAAATCCCTCGCGACGCATCGTCTCTATTAAAACACCAAGTTGCAACTCACCACGGCCAGCGACCTCAAAAGAATCGGTAGAATCGGTACGCGAAATCTTTAGGGCAATGTTACCCTCGGCTTCTTTGCAGAGCCTGTCCCAAATCATACGCGAAGTAACCTTGTCGCCCTCGCGGCCAGATAACGGCGAATCATTGATTGAAAAAGTCATAGCCAGGGTTGGGGGATCAATCGGTTGGGCATGAATAGCTTGGGTTACATCCAAGGCACAAATCGTATCAGCCACGGTTCCCTTTACCACACCGGCAACGGCAACAATGTCACCGGCATGAGCCTCTTGCAAACTATCACGAGTAAGGCCGCGATAGGCCAAAATCTTGCTGATACGAACTCTTTCTATTTCTTGATTGTCGCCATTGAGAACTTTGACAGTATCATTTAGATGCAAAGTACCTGATTGAATCTTGCCGGTCAGAAGACGACCGATAAATTTGTTTGATTCAAGCGTGGTAGCAAGCATAGAAAATGGTGCATCAGGTTGACAATTGGGCTCCGGAAAATAGGAACAAATCATCTCAAACAGCGGGGTTAAATCTTTCTTTTCGTCCTGCAAATCTTTGACGGCCCAGCCATTGCGTCCCGAGGCATAAAGTATCGGAAAATCAAGCTGCTTGTCATTGGCATTGAGGCTGACAAACAGGTCAAAAACCTCGTTTAATACTTCGTCGCAGCGAGCATCAGGTTTGTCGGCTTTGTTGATGACAACAATCGGGCAAAGGCCTAATTTTAAAGCTTTGCCAAGGACAAATTTGGTCTGCGGCATTGGGCCTTCGGAGGCGTCGACCAATAAAACAACGCCGTCAACCATCGACAAAATGCGTTCTACTTCGCCACCAAAATCGGCGTGGCCGGGGGTGTCGACAATATTAATATGAGTTCCGTGCCATGTAACCGAAGTGCATTTTGACAAAATGGTGATGCCTCTTTCGCGCTCCAGCTCATTGCTGTCCATCACACAGGTCTCAACCTGTTGGTTATCTCTAAAAGTGCCGCTTTGCTTCAACAGACCATCAACCAGAGTGGTCTTGCCATGGTCAACGTGAGCAATAATGGCAATATTTCTCATGTTCATCTTTTTTATTCCTGCAATTTTATTAGTTGTGGGCTAAATTTGCTTAACAATACACTTTTGAAATTAAATTTCAATACCGTACAAAAAATTTTTTTAAGCTCGTTTGCCATAGGAAATAAGTTTATTGCGAACCAGCCCTCGCAATGCAACCTCAGGCCTGGCGCCATAGTGCGATATAACCTCGGCTGCGGCAATTGAGCCGATAATGGCGCAAGTACCAAGCGATCGCCCCTGAGTGAGGCCATATAGAAAACCGGCGGCAAACAGGTCACCGGCACCGGTAGTATCTACAACATTTTCGACCTTTTCGGCTTCAACAAAGGTTTTGGTGCGGCCGTTAACAATTACCGAGCCTTTGGCGCCACGCGTGATGGCGGCAATTTCAACCTCGGGCTTGATTAAATCAAGACATTTGTAAAAGTCTTCGCCGTTAAATAAGGCACAAAGTTCGGCATCGTTGGCAAACAAAATATCTACTTGTTCTTTGATGAAATGCAAGATTTGTTGCTCTTTGCCTTTGACACAGCTGATGTCAGACAGAGAAAAGGCAACCCTGCGGCCATATTTGTGGGCAAGAGAGGAAGCCTTTTGGCAGATTTCAAGCCCATGCTCATAGTCAAGCAGATAGCCTTCCAAATAAGTGATGCGGCTTGCTTTGATGATGTTTTCGTCGACATCGTCAGCACTTAAGTGAGTGTTGGCCCCAAGGTAGGTAAACATTGAACGCATGGCATCGGGGGTGACAAGCACAATGGAACGGCCGGTGACCGGCCCTTCATTTAAGGGTTTGGTGAAAAAGTCTACCCCGGCAGCACCAATATCGCGAGTGAATTCTTGTCCGAGCTCATCATCATGAATTTTGCCGATAAAAGCAGGGGCGCCGCCAAGCGAGGCAATGCCGGCAACAGTGTTGGCAGCAGAGCCGCCGGGAATTTCACGCTCCGGCACAATGTCGGCATAAATCTTGCCGGCATCTTGGGCATTGAGAAGCGTCATGCAACTTTTGGGCAAGTTGCGCTCGGTTAGAAACATGTCGCCAACCTTGGCCAAAACATCAATTATGGCATTGCCTATACCTACGACATCATAGTAAGTTGCATTTTCGCTTTTTTGAATCATCTTGCTTATCCTTTAACTTAAAAAACTCCTCTTTTGCTGCAAAAGAGGAGTTGGCTATTTATTTTCAGGCTAAAATCTTACTCATTTGCATTGGGAAGATTTTTTGCATTTTCCTGAGCATATTTAATCCATTTTTCATCAGCCTCGTCTTCTGGGGTGATGGCTTCTTGAGGGCACTCAGAAATGCAGACACCGCAATCAATGCAAGTATCAGGATCAATAACCAACATGTTCTCAGCCTCGTGAAATGCATCAACCGGGCATACTTCGGCACAAGTTTTGCACTTTACACAAGCATCATTTACAACAGATACCATTTTAATCTTAACTCCAATAGTTGTTTCAAAAAACAAACCATAATTTATACTTTCTGAAAAATAAATCAAGCATAATCTTGCATTGCTCTAAAAAAATTACTAACTAAATGGATAAGTAATGAAGTTTTTTTAGGAGATATAACAATGGCGGATAAAATGGCTTTTCAGGCCGATGTCAGCAAGATGCTTGATATCGTTATCAATTCTTTATATTCGGAAAAACAAATTTTTTTGCGGGAGCTGATTTCAAATGCATCGGATGCCTGCGATAAGTTGAAATATTTGGCACTAACACATCCTGATATTGCCAAAGCATCGGGCGCGTTTAGGATTGTGTTGACCCCGGATGAAAAAAATCTGACTTTGACCATATCCGATAACGGTATCGGTATGAACAAGGAGGATTTGATTGCTCATCTTGGCACAATTGCCAAATCGGGTACGGCGGAGTTTGTAAAAAATGCCGCCGATAATGGCTCGGTTTGTGAGCTTATCGGCCAGTTCGGTGTTGGGTTTTATTCGGCCTTTATGGTGGCAGATGAGGTCGAGATTATCACTCGTAAAGCCGGCGAAGACAAAGCTTGGAAATGGACGTCAAACGGCATTGACGGTTTTGAAATCGTGGAAGCTGAAAAAGACAAAAACGGTACGGATATTAAGCTGTTTTTGAAAAAAGATGAGAAAAATTATGTCGATACCATCTATTTGCGTCAGATTGTTCGCACGTATTCTGATCATATTGCGTATCCGATTGTTTTGGACTTGGGCAAGGCGGGTGAAGAAACCATCAACACCGGGTCGGCTCTTTGGACACGTAATAAAGCCGAAATTACCGAGGATCAATACAAAGAATTTTATCATCATATCTCGCACAATTTTGATGACCCGTGGCTGACATTGCACTTTAAGGCCGAGGGCAATATCGAATATACGGGGTTGTTGTTTATTCCTTCAACCGCGCCGTATGATTTGTTCCAGCCGGATAAAAAGAACTCGCTTAAACTTTATATTAATAAGGTGTTTATCTCGGATAAGCTGGAAGAGCTGATGCCAAATTATCTGCGTTTTGTCAAAGGAATTATCGACAGCGCCGATTTGCCGCTTAATATCTCGCGCGAGATGTTGCAGCACTCAGCCTTGATAGAAAAAATTAAAGCCGGAACAGTCAGCCGTCTGCTTAAAGAATTGCAGAAAAGAGCCAAAAATTATGACGACTATATTAAGTTTTGGAACAATTTCGGCATTGTGTTGAAAGAGGGAATCTACGAAGACTTTAAGAATCGGGAAGAGATTGCCGCGATATCTTATTTTCATTCGACCAATGATGAGAACAAGATGACCACTTTGGATGAATACATCGGCCGTTGCGATAAGGAGCAAAAGAGTATCTACTATATCACCGGTGATGATATCAATATTATGCGTAATAATCCGCAGCTCGAGGCATTCAAACAAAAAGGATGGGAGGTTTTGCTCCTTTGTGACCCGATTGATGAGTTTTGGCCGCAGGTTTTGCCAAACTATAAGGGCTATGCCGTTAAACATATTTCACAGGCCGATGCCGATATGAGCTGGAAACGGGATGAGAAAAAAGCCGATGAAGGTTCTTTGGGCAAGCTTTGCGAATTTATGCAAAAACTGTTGTCTAATGAAGTGGGCAAGGTAACCCCAACCGAAAAATTGACTGCATCGCCTGTTAGCCTGACGGTTGAGGGCGGGCAGATGAGTCTGCATCTGGAGCGCTTGATGCGAAACCACCAACAACAAACCATGTTTGCTTCGACCCGTGTTTTGGAGCTTAATCCATATCATCCGCTGATTATAAAACTGGCAGATATGGTAATGGATGATAAAAACAAAGCCAAGGTTGAAGAAGTAGCCAAGATATTGCTTGATCAGGCTAAAGTGGCCGAAGGTGAGGCAATTAGCGACCCGTCGTTTTATGCCGAAAAGATAAGTCAATATATCTTGAAAGATATTGCATAAAACGGGGCTTGCCATAATGGGGAAAATGTGATATTAATAGATTTGCTTTTGATTATTTTATAATATCGCCGTTCCTTGGGCAAGTGCTGTGATATAACATAAATGCCCTATATTATTTATGAGACAAGAACAATTTATGTTTCACGGAACGTTGTTTGTTCCGGTTGAAAACCTGCCAACCAATTTGAATTTTGTTTGGATTGGCACGCTGAAATCAGAAAATAATGCGGTGGATGTCATCGCGTTTAAGACTGATAGCAAAGAAAACTTTCAGCGGGTGCTGGAAGAAGACTTGTACCAGTTGGAGCAGATGCAGGAGGCACCAAACGTGACGGAGCAAAAGGTGTCTATAAAAAATATGCTGAAGGAGATTAAGAAAGGGTCTGTCTTCTGCAAGGAGCCAAAGGCCGCAATGCTTGATGCTGCAACCAGTATGGTGGCTGAGGTGATTAGTCGCAAAGGGGTATCTTTACAAAAAAGTTTTACCCCGCAGAGTGTTATTTATACATCCTGGGTTGTGGGGGTGTTATAAGAAAAAATCCCAAGTTTTGGTTTTAGGACCGAGACTTGGGATTTTTAGTTAATAGCAACTAGCTTATCTGGATATACCTTTGTTGTTGGAGTTAATACCGACTGTTGATGGTTTGAGTTTTTGAGAATTTTCCTCTCTACCGCGCAATCTATTAAACAATGCCTTTACATCTCTTACCTGTCTGCCATAAAAGTTAGCTAAATAGTTGGGGTTTTTGGTGCGGTCTTTAATACCTAAACGTGCTTCAATACGTTTGTTGGCAGTGTCAATGCGCTGCTGCATATTGTCTGATAAAATACCTAAAGCCTCTAGGTTGTCGTGAACTCGTAGGGCAGCTCTATCACGCAGTTCTCTAAATTTACCTTGGCTGATCAGTTTAAAAGTCTTGTAAAAATCTGAGGCCATTCTGATAGGCAGTTTGCCTAATTGTTTAAGCTGATTCCATGCTTGATAATTGCTGTGTTTTATATCCACAATAAAACCTTTACCTAAAGATTTTGCGTTTGCCTTAAATTTGTTAATAAGACCGCGGGGTCGATCATTGGTAAAACCTGTTTTTTCAAATTGTTGGAAATAACTGCAGATACTTTCCGTGTCTTCTTTACTGATTTCGTCGCCTATAATTTTGTTTAGAGAATTCGGTTTAAATGAAATAGTATTATTTTCGGAATTATATATTACGCAAGATAGGTTGGGGTATTTTTTAACAAGGCTGTTAATGACAGGATTTTCTCTAGTCTTAGGAGTGTCAGATTTATTTTCTTTGTCGGTTTTTTCCGGCTTTTTTTCGTATGGTGACGGTTCTTTCTCGTTGTTAAAACTTGCTCCATAGTCACGAGCCTTTTTTATGATAGAGGCGGGGGGTGTGGTGTTTATAGAGTTACCATTCTTGTCTTTGCCTGAATATGAAATTTTACCACTTTCATCCCATAAAGCGACCCATGTTACACCAGTTTCATCAGTAGTAGTAAAAGAAGGAATTTGGACACCGCTCATTTTTTGTTCTCCTTGCTTATATTTTTGTCTATTATAGCAAGCGCTATCAATTTTGTCAAATTTTAGCGGCCATCACGTCCACGGGGAACGGTAATTTTTGGCTTGTTTTTGGACTGCGGAGAATTGAACATGCCGGAAATGGTCTTCCAGACACCATTTAAAAACCGGTTGTTGATTTGAAGCATGTTTTGTAGGTTATCATGTATTTTGCCAGCCAAAATACCGGTAAGCTCACGATAGGAGCCACTGACCAGTAAAGAATAACCTTTGACAATGTTTTTTTTCAGCTTGATGCCTTTTTCTTGCATCGATGCCAAATGCTGTTGGCGTCGTTTTTCAATTTCGACGGCTTCTTCCTTGATCTCGCCGATTACTTCTTCAAGAGCCTCACGCTCTTCTTTGGTTAAGGTGACGCCTTTGGGCAGAGTGAGGGTGTTTGACGCCGCATCCCACATAAAAGTTTTGGCCTTTTTTAATAACCAGCCGTGAACACCGCCGGCTTCTTTGAATAAAGGCTTGCTTAGGTTTGGTTGTTTTGTTTCTTCTTGTGTTGCGGAAGCCATCTTTAATATCTCCAATATCGGCAATTGCAAAATTTTGTCCATTATTTCAACCCTTTTATTTTTTGTCAACTTAAAAAGGGCAAAAAATCAGTAATAACTGTGTTTTTGTTGTTTCATTATGTGAAATATAAGCTATAATCCCTTAACATCAGATTAATATTGAGGCTGAAAATGAATCTATTTAAATCTATCGCAACATTCGGCGGGTTTACCTTATTGTCAAGAATCACCGGATTCTTCAGAGATATGGTGCTGGCAAACTATTTGGGCGCCGGAATGGTGGCCGATGCTTTTTTTGTGGCTTTTAAATTACCGAATTTGTTTAGATCGTTGTTTGCCGAAGGGGCGTTTACCACGGCATTTGTACCGATGGTGTCACAAAAATTGGTGGCAGAGGATAAAAAAAGCGCGATATTGTTTGCCTCAAAGGCCATCTCATTGCTGGCGGTCGTCTTGGCAGGTTTTGTCTTGGTGGTTGAATTTTTGATGCCGTGGGTGGTGGCAATATTGGCGCCGGGGTTTGCCGGAGATAGCGGAAAAATTGAGCTTGCAACCGAGTTGTCAAGAATTACTTTTCCGTTTTTGTTGTTTATTTCTATTGTTTCATTTCAATCGGGAATCCTTAATTCGCTTAGCAAATTTGCCGCACCGGCCGCGGCACCGGTGATCTTAAATTTGATGATGATTATGTCGGTGTTTATATTCGTGCCGTTTAGCCCAAGTGCCGCGCATGGAATTGCTCTGAGTGTCACATTTGCCGGTTTTTTGGAAATTTTGTGGCTGGCGTTTTTTTTGCATCGGCAAAATGTTTATTTGCATCCGCAAAAAAATATATTGGCAATTGCCAAAGACAACGAAATAAAAACATTGTTTAGACGGATTGCACCCGGTGTGCTCGGCGCAGGGGTGTATCAGATAAATATGGTGGTTGATACAATTTTGGTATCGATGGTTGGAACAGGTGCAATATCATGGCTTTATTATGCAAACAGGTTGCAGCAATTGCCGCTTGGAGTGGTGGGAGCGGCAATCAGCGTGGCAGTGTTGCCAATATTGTCAAAATATATTAAGGCAGATGATGGAGACAAAGCAAGGGCCGTGCAATCAAAAGCTGTGGAATATGGTGCTTTGTTATCGATACCGGCGGCAGTGGCATTGATAATTTTGGCTGAACCGATTATTAATATATTGTTCCAGCATGGTAAATTCGGAATTAACGAAACAATGATGACGGCAAAAGCTGTGCAGGCTTATGCAATAGGTTTGCCGGCATATGTCTTGGTTAAAGCCTTGGCACCAAATTTCTTTGCCAGAGGGGACACTAAAACCCCGGTAAAATACAGTATCGTGGTGTTGGGAGCAAATTTAGTGTTTTCGGTGCTGCTTATGGTGCCGTTTGGGCATGTCGGAATTGCAATGGCAACAACCATTGCGGCATTTGTATCGTTGTGGCAATATTGTCGTGGTTTGAAAAAACGTGCCTATTGGAGCTGGCCTAAGGATTTGGCGGTGAAAATCGTTAAAATCGTTATTTGTTCGGCAATTATGGGTGGAGTGTTGATATTGGCAGATGAAGGATTAAACAAATGTCTTGGCAATTGGCTGCATCTGTCATTGGTGCTTAAAACAATGGTGTTTGGCGGCATTTGTGCGGTCGGGCTGATTGTTTTTGTTATAAGCGCCAAAGCGGCCAATTTGTTGGATCTAAAAGAGATATTTGCGCATTTGCACAAAGGAAAGGGAGTTGCCAATGGATAAACTACAAGCAGCATTCTATTTGAAAAAAATCAGGATGTTTTTGCTCAAAACAGCAGGATTTTGCCGAAATGTGTTTGAAAACGTGAAGTTAAAAATAACGGCATGGTGGCAGTGGGCATTGGGAATATTGGCGGCAATATTGTTTTTGTATTATCCAATCGGCGGGTGGATGATCAATTGTATTGACACATCTTCGGCCTATCAGCCCGAAAGCAAAGACGGGAATCTGGCAACGATTGACATGATTAGTCATTTGATTAATCGTGAAGTGCATGAGAAAATGTGGACCCCTAATTTGCCGTTTTTGTTTCCTTGCTATTTTTTGGATAACATGCCCAATTTTCAGCTAGGATTGATGTCGGGAGTGGAAAGGGCGGTTACGGCGTTGGATGCGGCAGAGATGCCAAAAGTATCAATTGAGGCCAAACGAGAGCTTAATGAGGCGGCAGAGTTGCTGAGATATCCTGGAAACATTTGGTTGTTTTCACCGGATAATAAGTTGGTTCCGGTGCCGTCGGCAAATACTCAATATAAAAAAGGACGCAAAAAACTTAATAATTTTAACCATGAAATGGCAATGGGAAAAGTTATATGGCCGCACTCGGCCAATAATTTGCTGCGGTTGTTGAAGATAGTGCGGAAAGATATATTAAATCAGGTTGGCAAAACGGAAAGTCATGTGCGGGAGAATCAAAAAAACTGGACGGATTTTGCGGCTGATGATGTTTTTTATTTTTCACAGGGAAAATTGTATGCTTATGCCAGAATCTTGAATGCGGCAGGAATTGATTTTAAAAATGTTTTGGTTAAGTATGGTGTATATGAACCGTGGACAGCAATGCTAAAATCTTTGGAGGCGGCTTCGGATATTAATCCGGCGATAATTCGCAATGCCAAAGTTAATTCTTCTTTGGCGCCTAATCACTTGATAAGTATTAATTATTATGCCGCCAAAGCAGTTAATCAATTGGACAATGTTATTAATTTAATATCAATGCAAAAGGATAAAGGCAGATGATTATTGAAATTCAGGAAACACCGGACGCTAATGTGGTGAACTTCTTTCCACCGGAGAAATTGTTGAAAGAAGGAAGAGCAGAATTTGTTGATGCAAAATCAATACGCAAATCGCCGTTGGCTGAACAAATATTTGATTTGGGCGGCATTAAGTCATTGTTTATAACAGCGGATATGATATCGGTGACAAAAGAAGAAAGCGCCTCTTGGGAAGGACTTAAGCCGTTGATTATGGCAGAAATAATGGATTATCTTGCAACAGGAGAAGAAGTGGTCGTCAAGGAAAACGGCGAAGATGATAATGTTGTCGGCCAAATTACAGCACTGTTGAATGCGCGGATAAGACCGGCGGTAAAAAAAGACGGCGGCGATATCAAGTTTGTGAGTTTTGAAGACGGAATCGTCTTGGTGGAGATGCAGGGAGCCTGCAAGGGGTGTCCTTATGCAATGCGAACACTGAAAGACGGAGTGGAAAAAATATTAAAAACCTATATACCGGAAGTCAGAGAGGTAAGAAATATTGAAGAATCGGCTAATTAAATTGGTTATGGCCGTGACGGTCCTGTGGGGTATGGCATATGATTTTGCTCATGCAGAAGAAATCTGGGTGCAAGATATTACAGTTGATAAACTGCAAGAGCTGT
The DNA here is from genome assembly GCA_944391415.1 of uncultured Alphaproteobacteria bacterium. Classification (GTDB taxonomy): domain Bacteria; phylum Pseudomonadota; class Alphaproteobacteria; order RF32; family CAG-239; genus CAZU01. The sequence continues at coordinate 32,095 of CALXTM010000005.1, read as the reverse complement.
ATAAAGCCTGTAAGTATGACGGAGAAAAAGGGTATCTGATGCTTCCGTCTTATAGGTATCCTGCAATATTTTTGCGTAATTTTCCACTTGATTATGGCAAACTGACCGATGAAAAAAGCAGAAACGCACTTTTTATTAAAATAACTGCGCCACTGGCCTTAAAACTTAATGAAGAGTTGAGGGCAGAAAGGACGGAAATAGAAAAAATTGACCGGAAGTTGCAACAAAAAGCACCGCTTGAAAAAAAAGATATTGATCTGCTGGAGCAAAAGGCTGAAAAATATGATGTCTTTTCAAGGCTGAAAGAGAATGAAAGGTATAATTATTTGGCAGATGAACTGCTGGTCAGGATTGATAGAATACCTCCGTCAATAATGATTACTGCTGCGGCATTGGAAACCAACTGGGGAATGTCGCGGATTGTTAAAGAAGCGAAGTCCTTGTATAAAATGTTGGTGTGGAATACCGACGAGGGTTTGAAACCTCTTGGCGAAACCGAAGATGATAGCTATCGGATTAAGATGTATTCGGATATTTATGCCTCGATGAAAGATTTTGCCTTAAAAATAAACTCGCATCCGGCGTTTGCTGCTTTGCGGAATTTAAGACAGGAGCGGAAAAAACGAACCAATAATATGTCGGGAATATTGTTGGCTCCTTATATGTACGGAAATTCTAATTTGCAAAATTATGCCGGAATGTTTGATTATACATTGGCCTATTATGAATTGTTGGTGATTGATAAATCAAAACTTGATTATGAGGCAATTGATGATAAAATATTGAAAAATTTTGAAAAATATGTAACAAAAATGTAATTGGTAATTGCATATTTTTTGAGATATTCTAAAATCATAGGCAGGCCGAGAATATCAGGGAGAGGCTTGAAATGGATGAAAACAGTTTGAATAGACAAGACGCACTTAATCTCGCAAAGAACGTGTCCGTCGAAAATAAGGCGACGGTGGCACGCAAGATTGGTGCTGCCTATAAAGAAAAAACGTTTAGTGCGCAAGCGGTCAAACTGGCTGAAGATATATTCAGAATTATGGTGCGCGATACTGAGATAAAGGTGCGCGAGGTTTTATCCGACAGTCTTAAACATTGTGCCGATTTACCCAAAGATGTGGTGGCGGCAATTATTAATGATAAAGACAGCGTGGCGGTGCCTTTTTTGCAATATTATACATCGCTTACCAATGAGGATATGATTAAAATTCTTAACATGCCGGGTATTAATAAGCAAAAAGCAATTGCCAAAAGAGATGGGCTTTCGGCAGAGGTGTCGCAATATATTGCCGAAAAGTGCCCGGGCGAGGTGGTAAGCGAGTTGGTGTCCAATGAAAAGGCCGATATAAGAGAGCAAGCGTTTGACACAATAGCAACCAAATATGCGGAAAATAACGAAATTAAAGAACGCCTGGTGCATCGGTCAGAACTGCCGGTGTCGGTTATTGAAAAAATTGTAGATAAACTTTCTTATCGGTTGAAGACATATTTGGTGTTGAACCACAATCTGCCAAAAGATTTGGCCAGTAATTTGGTTGATGAGGTAAAAGAAAAAATTACGTTGAGTATCTCGGAGGAATATTCGTCAGACAACCAGATTGAGGAGTTGGTGCATCAGCTATATAAGGCAAATCGATTAACGCCGGGGTTGGTGGTTAGGTCAATTTGTCTCGGAGATTTGAAATTTTTTGAATATGCGATAGTATATTTGTCGGAAACGCCAATTGCCGAGGTGCGAAAAATACTGTTTAATTCACAGGCTGATTTTATGATTAGGAATTTGTTGCGCAAGGCATTTATTCCAAAGTCGGTATTTCCGGCGATATTCAGCGCTTTGAAAGTTATTCGCGAAATTAAGTTTGACTGCGCAAGATCGGACAGAAAGGCATTTGGACACAAGGTGGTGGAACGTATCTTGAGCTTTACCCAGAATAATGATGAGCTTAGTCAGGATGATATCAAATATTTGGTATCAAAAATTAATTAGGGTTAATTTGCTGTAACAGGGTTGGCGTAATTGTGGCTGATGCAACAGAAATAATTTTGGAAAATTTTATTAATCTGCTCAATAATACGGCGGAAAATTCGCACAATACCGATGATGTGATTGTTAAAGTTATGGAGGCCGCGGCAAAAATTGCCAATGCCGACGGATATTTCTTTTTTAATGTTACATCAGGGTATTTTCTTAATTTATTATACAGCAGGATTAACAGTCTTGCCACGACAATTGCCGGAACAGCCAATATGCGAATGTTTCCGTCGGTATATCTACCGGATGTGAGAGATAAAAAGGATAAACATCCGGCGGAAATTTGTGCAATTAATCAAGAAATTATCAATTCTTCAAATATTTTGAATGAGTCAGGTGTTGATACGTCGGATTTGGCAGAATTTGACCGGGCTAATGATTATACAACGGTGTCGGCATTGGTTTTTCCGTTGTTTAACAGCAAACATAATGTGGTTGGCGTGGCTCAATTTATTAATGCGACCGATAATAAAGGTAAGATTATTAATTTTACGCAAGATGATCAGGAAAAGATGATGGCGATGTGCCAGATAATAGCCATTGCTTTGGAAAGAAAACAGCTGAGCGAGGCGTATACACAGCTTTTGGAGTCTTTTGTCGATGTGCTGGCCAAAGCGATTGATGCGAAGTCTCCTTATACGGGATTGCATTGTCAAAAAGTGCCGATTATTACAAGAATGTTGGCTACTGCAGCTGTACAAGAAACTAAGGGACCATTAAAAAATTTTGAAATGTCGGACAATGACTGGTATGCGTTGCATATTGCATCATGGCTCCATGATTGCGGCAAAATCATTACACCTGAGTATATTATGGACAAGTCGGCCAAACTTGAAACCATTAATAATCGGATTCATGAGATAAGATCAAGATTTGAAATACTGCGGAGAGACGCGCATATAGAATATTTGCAAAAGAGGCTGAAAAACGCCGATACAAAAGAAAAACTGCAAGCCGAGTTTGTGGCTAAAGTGGAAAAAATGACAGATGACTTTGAGTTTGTCGGAAAATGCAATATTGGCGATGAGGCGTTGACCAAGCAAGATATCGAAAGGCTGGATAAAATAGCAGAAGAATATAGTTTTGTGAGATATTTCAGCCGAATGACCGGTTTGTCATGGGGCGAGAAAAAATTGATAAACACCCCGTCAACCTATATTAACCCCGAGGTTGAACATGTATTGCAAGACAGGCCAGAGCAAGTGGCCGGTCCTTATAATCAGGGAGAATTGACCAATATTAAAATAAAACAGGGGACAATTAACAATGCCGAAAGGCAAAAAATTAACGAACACATCGTTACAACTATAAATATGTTAAAAAATTTGCCGTTTCCGCCTGAGCTGGCAAATATTGTCGAATATGCAGGTGCGCATCATGAAAGAGTTGACGGTAAGGGATATCCTAACGGGTTGACCGGTGAACAAATGTCAATTCCGGCAAAGATTATGGCAATTGCCGATGTGTATGAGGCATTGACAGCCAAAGACAGGCCGTATAAAGAACCTAAAAAATTGTCTCAAGTGTTGAAAATTATGCAGGAGATGAAAAATACCGGACATTTGGACCCCGATTTGTATGAATTGTTTATTAAAAGCGGGGTTTATATGGATTATGCAAAAGAATATATTGATAAAAATCAAATTGACGATATTAACCCTGAGGAGTTTTTGTAGATGTTGCAGGTTTATCCGGTATTGTGCCGCAAAGGATATATGGATAATTATGCTTATGTAGTGGTTGATGAGGCAACCAAAGTAACGGCGGTGATTGATCCGTCGGAGGCGGAGGCGGTTATTGCTAAATGTGAGGATTTGGGGCTAAGGCCACAGTTTGTATTAAATACACATCATCATTTTGATCATGTGGACGGCAATGCAGACATAAAACAGAAATACGGTGCCAAAATTGTATGCAATGCGGCAGATGCTTATCGGATTGAAAACAGCGAAATATTGCTAAAACCAGGTGAATATTTTGTGCTTGGCGCAAGCAGGGCCAAAATTATGGATGTGTCTGCTCATACCAAGGGACATATTTTGTATTATTTTGCGGATGATAAAATATTGTTTACCGGCGATACGCTATTTAATTTATGTGTAGGCGGGTTGTTTGAAGGCTCAGCTTGTGATATGTTTAAGGCATTGGCAAAAATAAAAGCACTGCCTGATGATGTGGTCTTTTATCCAGGGCATGAGTATACCATGGGAGGGGCGAGGTTTGCTTTTGAATATAATCATGGCAATGATGATATAAAGAAATATCTGATAAGAGCAAAAGAGCGGTTGGCTCAAGGTTTGCCGGTGGCGCCGGTGAGTTTGGGCGAGGAGAAAAAATGCAATCCTTATTTGGAGGCGGCCACGCTGGAAGATTTTGAGCGCCTGTGATGGGTAAGCCGGTTCTTAATTAAATTTTATTCTTTTTTGATTAAGCTCAACAATATAAACAAAAGGAGAATCGATGATTGTTTATGTTTTGAGCGCTTTGATGTTTGGGGTTATGGTTCCTTATATGGCCAGAAGATTTGCCAAGTTTATGCCGGCGACATTTGCTGCAGCGGTGGTAGAGATGTTTCGGCCGGGAAAAAAGATAAAAGCTTACTACCGGCTGGAAAAATATAAAAATCTGCTAAAATGGTCGATGCTGTTGAGTGTGGTTGTTGCGGGATTGACAGCTGTTGCGTATCGGCATTTTGGCGAAAACGGATTTGGGTGGATTGTATTTTTTATCTGGATTTTGATTTTGGCGGCGGAAATTGATTGGCGAACATTCTTATTGCCGGATATATTAACCGTACCGTTGTTGATTGCCGGGTTTGCAGCGGCGGTAAGCGGGAACGGGTTTGTTGTTGCAGAGGAAAGCGCTTGGGGTGCAGTTGTCGGCTATGTGTTGCCGGTGATGGTTAGTTTGTTGATTGTATGGCGGAAGAAAGACGCTTTTGGCGGCGGCGATGTTAAATTATTGGCGGCTTTGGGAGCTTGGCTGGGAGTGGAAGGGCTGTTGTATGTTATTGTTGCGGCATCGGTGGCGGGGATGGTCTATGCTTTGGTATGCCGCAAAAAAATGCTTGCTTTTGGGCCAATGTTGGCTTGGGCCGGAATAGGGGTTGCTTTTTGGTTGTTTTGAGATATGATTAAAAAAAGTTTGGTGTGGAGGACAAAATGGTAAACAGTAAAAAATCAGCTAAAAAGTTTATGCAGCTATATTATAACGATGATCAACGGAGGCTGGCAAAATTAGTAACCGGGTTTTCGTTTGATATGTTTATCATGGCGGTAATTTTGGCAGATGCTATTGTGCTTGGTTTGATGACATCGCCAACAATGGAGTTTTATTTTGACAACGGCTTATTTTTGCTCGATAGGGTATTTATGGGCATATTTATGGCCGAGATGTTCTTAAAAATTTTTGCACTTAAACGGAAGTTCTTTCAGTCGGGATGGAATATTTTTGATCTGACCATCGTGTTGGTGTCGTCATTGCCGTTTATGAGCGCGTTTATCGTACTTAGGACTTTTAGACTGTTTAGGTTGCTTAAATATGTTAATCGTTTTGATAAAATGCATAATTTGGTGCAAGTGTTTTTAGAGTTGTTGCCGTCTTTTGCATCGTTTTTGGCAATATTTGCCGTGTTTTTCTATGGCTTTGCCATTATTGCGGTTAATCTTTACGGCGATAGTTTTGTTATTTTCGGCGATTTGGGAAGCGCGTTGTTTACGTTGTTGCAAATATTTACCTTGGATGGGTGGGCAACAACAGTGGCAAGGCCGGTGATGTTGATGTATCCTGAGGCATGGGTATTCTTTGCCGCGGTGGTGTTGGTATCTTTTTTGCTGATGGTAAGTTTTGTGGTCTCGGCAATATCCCAAGTGGTTGGAATAGTTAAGAAAAACGGCTAGAAATTGTTTGATTGTAAAATGCCTTTTGTAAAAAAAGGCATTTTTTTTGTTTGTTCTCTTGACAAGGGCTTTTTTGATAACTAACTAAGGCTCTAGAGTTAAAGTATAAGGAGTATTTAAGATGAAAATAAGACCTTTGCATGATCGTGTGTTGATTAAAAGATTGGAAGAAAACACTAAAACTGCCGGAGGAATAATTATCCCCGATACGGCAAAAGAAAAACCTTCTGAGGGTTTGGTTGAGGCTGTTGGTGACGGAGCCAGAACCGAAGACGGAAAGATTATTCCGCTTAATGTCAAAGTCGGAGACAAGGTTTTGTTCGGTAAATGGTCGGGAACTGAGGTGAAGGTTAACGGCGAAGAAAGACTTATTGTTAAAGAGTCCGAAATTTTGGGTGTTATTGAAGAATAAACAAGAGAGGATTATAAAAAATGGTTGCAAAAAATATTGAGTTTGGTACTACCGCCAGAGAAAAAATGCTTAAAGGTGTTGAAACCTTGGCAAAAACCGTAAAAGTTACTTTGGGACCAAAAGGACGCAACGTAATTTTGGACAAGGCATACGGTGCACCAAAGATTACCAAAGATGGTGTTTCGGTTGCCAAAGAAGTTGAATTGGCCGATAAGTTTGAAAATATGGGCGCGCAATTGGTTAAAGAGGTTGCACAAAAGACGGCTGATAAAGCCGGTGACGGAACAACAACCGCAACAGTTTTGGCCGAGGCAATCATTAAAGAAGGTTGCAAGGCTGTGGCCGCTGGTATGAACCCAATGGATTTGAAACGCGGTATTGATATGGCTGTAGAGGCTGTGGTTGATGATGTTAAGGCTCGTTCGGTTATGATTAAAACTTCGGCCGAGGTCGCTCAGGTTGGCACAATTTCGGCCAATGGTGATACCTCAATCGGTGAATATTTGGCCAAAGCTATGGAAAAGGTCGGCAATGAAGGTGTTATCACGGTTGAAGACGCCAAAGGACTTGATACCGAATTGGATGTAGTTGAAGGAATGCAATTTGATCGCGGATATTTGTCGCCTTATTTTGTAACTAATCCGGACAAAATGATTTGTGAATTTGAGGCTCCTTATATCTTGCTTTATGACAAGAAAATTTCTAATTTGCAGCCGTTAATCCCGGTTTTGGAAGCAATTGTTCAGTCCGGTAAAGCCTTGGTTATCGTAGCTGAGGATATCGAGGGTGAAGCTTTGGCTACATTGGTTGTTAACAGACTGCGCGGCGGCTTAAAAGTTTGTGCTGTCAAAGCTCCTGGATTTGGCGACAGACGTAAGGCTATTTTGGAAGATATTGCTATTTTGACCGGTGGTCAGGTTGTATCGGAAGATTTGGGTATGAAACTTGAAAACGTTACCTTGGAAATGCTTGGTACCGCAAAGAGAGTCGAAATTACCAAAGATGATACGACAATTATTGATGGTGCCGGCGAAAAAGAGCTTATTGAAGCTAGAGCCAACCAGATTAAAAGACAGATTGAAGAAACTTCATCTGATTATGATCGCGAAAAATTGCAAGAACGTTTGGGCAAGCTCTCGGGCGGTGTTGCAGTGATTAAGGTCGGCGGAGCATCTGAGGTTGAGGTTAAAGAAAAGAAAGACCGTATTGATGATGCTTTGCACGCAACCAGAGCCGCAGTTAAAGAAGGTGTAGTTGCCGGTGGTGGTTGTGCTCTATTGTATGCAACAAAGGCGTTGGATAAACTTGAGCCAGCTAACCAAGACCAAAAGGTTGGTATTGATATTATTCGCCGTGCATTGCAGGCTCCAATTCGTCAAATTGCCGAAAATGCCGGTGTTGACGGAGCTTTGGTCGTTGGTAAGTTGTTGGAAGGAAACGACACCAACTTTGGCTATAATGCTCAAAAAGGCGAATATGTCGATATGGTAAAATCTGGTATTATTGACCCGACCAAGGTTGTTAGAACCGCATTGCAAGATGCTGCATCGGTTGCCGGACTTGTCGTCACGACAGAGGCAATGGTTACCGAAGCTCCGCAGAAAGAATGCTCTTGCGGATGTGGCGGACAGGGTAACGGTGCTGCCGGAATGGGCGGTATGGGTTTCTAATCCGATTTGGGTTAAAAAAAAGCTCCTGCAAAATGCAGGAGCTTTTTTATGATTCGAACGTAACACTACCTGCGTAAGCAGGTAGATGTAGACATACCTGCCCAGCCGTTAGGCTTGCGAAGCCTTTGGGCAGGGCGAACGTAGTTCGGAACAGGTAATACCACTTGCGTTAGCTAGTGGAAGTTTATTATCTCGAATTAGTTTTAAGTGCTTTTAGATTAATATTTAAGCGGCGGTGTTGATGTTCAATATTACTAGATTTTTTGCGGGTCATAACCACAAAAGAATAGGGTTTGAGAGCATATTGACTGCCGGGAGCAAATTGTCGGTTGGTATTGTCGGAATTTGACTCCGAGGTGTCAAAAATAAGCTGCCAATTTCCGCCAGAGGGAGGGGTTGGCAAAGTATAATGTACGGTATGATAATTGTCGCCAGAGGCCATAATTAAAAAATCATCATCATGAGCATGGTGTTTGAGAGAGGCCCCGTTTAACATGTAAGCACCGGTTTTGTGATGAGGCTGTTTCCACTCGTTTTCGGTCATTTCAGAACTGTCGGGACGCAACCAGGTAATGTCTTTGGCGCCATTGAGCGGATTAATCTCACCGGTGTATAAATCAAGGCTATGAAATACCGGATGGTCGTGTCGCAGCGCATTGAGCCGGCAGATATGCTTAAACAACCTTTTTTCATTGTGGTTGAGATTTTTCCAATGGAGCCAGACACTGCTGTCGTCAATGGAATAGGGATTGTTGTTGGGTGATGCATAGCTAAGCTCGTCACCATTGCGCAGCAAGGGTATGCCTTTGCTTAGGATGTTTAGCGCAGCAGCGCTTAAGGCACGGCGATAAAGTTCGTCATTGTTGGTGGATTTGGCATAGATATCGGGACTGCCGTCACGCCCGTCTTCGCCGTTTGGGGTGGTGTCTTTGTGGTATTTGAACGCTCCAACCAGGCTAAAGCCGTCATGAGTAAAAGCTGTGCCAACGACAGCGGTTTTGTGGTTGGCATGGTCAATAATTGATGACCCGGAAATTTGGTGGCCGAATTCGGCAGAAGTGTTTTCTCTGGCACTGAAAAAATCTGCCACAAAATTGCGCCGTTTGTCGCTCCATTCTTTAACGCCGGGAACCAAAGAGCAAAAACGCCCGGTGTAATTACCACCAAGGGCGCTCCACGGTTCTACATACATTTCCATATTAAGATTGTTGACAGCAAATTTGAGCTCTTGAATAAAAGCACCATTATTTTGAAAAACGCCGTGTTCATTTAGAGCATTGTCGCCGGCTAAGTCCCAACGGATGCCATCAAAGCCCAAACGATGCATATAGCTTATGTAATCGTGGAGAAGTTTGTGCCCCAAGGGGGAATCAAGGTTGAAATTATTGCCACAGCCGGTGGCATTCATATAGTCGGCCAGATTGTTGCCAGCCGGGCGATAATAATTGAGGCTGTCCAGAAGTTTGAAGGACAAGGCTCTGTTCCAGTAGCCACGGGCATCGTGTTCGCCGGTGTGGTTGAGAACAGCATCAACGGTTACTTTGATGTTGTGTTGATGGAGTTTGTTTATAACCTCGACCAAATCTTTGATGGAACCATAGCGAGGATCAACGGCAAAATAGCAATAGGGGTTATATCCCCAGTTGTCATCACGGCCGTTTGTCTCGGGAATCTGCCGCCCCGGACAGGTCGGAGTTATTGGCATCAGCTCAATATTGTTGACACCAAGTTGTTTGAAATATGCGATTGTCCAATCATCGGCCAAAGCCAAAAATTTGCCACGTTTAAAATTCGGAACATTGTGATTGAGAAAAGAAAAATTTTTGATATGGGTTTCATAAATAGAATTTTGCTCAATAGAAAAACTGGGGCGACGATTAAGGTGGGGATAGCGCGTAATATCAAAAAGATCATTGGTGTCAACCAAAACAGCTTTGGGCATGATTGAGGCCGTATCAGCGTTGTTTTCAACACTTAAGAGCTCTGACTGCCAATTGTTAAACGAAGACGAGACTTCCAGCGCGTATGGGTCCATGGCTAATTTGTGAGGATTAAAAAACAGACCTTTGGACGGGTTATATTCGCCATAAGCACGATAGCCATATTTTTGGCCCGGTTGCAGCCCCTTAATCTCGGTTAGCCATAAGTTGCCGCGGCGTGTCAGCGGAACACGGATTTCTTGGCTTTCATCGGCCGAAAACAAGCAAAGTTCAATGCTGGAGGCATGTTCTGAGGCAATGGTAAATATGGTTTTTTGTGGTGTATAGTTTGCGCCTAAAAGAAAGTTGTCAGACATTTGCGGCCTCCGTTATGTGGTCTAGAGGATTATAAAATATATCGGCATAATTCAAATAGCAAGAATATCTTAGGAAAATGTACAAATAAAAAATATTTTTTGGGGATGTTGATGGGTTTTTTACCAATCTTTCGTTACATCTAGGAGTGGTTGAGACATTAAAATATTTTAATCAAAGAGGATATAAGCAATAATAAACTGAAAGAGTGGTTGAGGAAAAACACAACCATGGGGTAATAATGCTTTTATCTCAATTTGATTAGAGATATAAAATACAAATTATAGTAATCGGTAGTGAATTTTGAGATACAGCAAAAGTAAAAACTTGTAAAAAAAGGTTTAAAATTTAAAAAAGAATATGTAGAATCAATATCAGTTTAATTTATTTGAGGACGCTAACATGATTATAAAAAATATATTTTGGGATGTTGACGGTGTTTTGGCTAATTTGAATTATGCTTATTTTAATTTTTTGACTAAACATCCAAAGTATGCACCAATGTATAAAGACATAAAATGGGAAGATTTGCCCAAAGTATTGCCGATTGTGCCGAAATACGGAGCATTGGAGCTTAAGACACATCCGACAATGGGCAAAGATATGGATTATGATTTTTGCCACTCACCGGAATTTTTTACTAATCGTCCGTTGTATCCGGGGGTGGTTGAAACACTAAAAGAACTTCATGACAAAGGATATCGCCAGTTTACAATGTCGGCAACGTTTGATGTTGAAACCAAAAAGCGGTTTTTGAATCAATTGTTGGCGGAAGTTACGGATTTCTTAACTATTGAGTGTGTGCAACACGGAAAGTTTATGCATGATTCGGCTAAAGAAGATATGTTGAAAGAATGTTTTGCCAAATATAATTTAAAGCCTGAAGAAACTATTTTGGTTGATGACAGAATCTATAACCAATATGCGGCGATTAATGTCGGGGCGCATCCGATAAGATACAGATGTGAGTTTACGACTGATTTGCCGGAAGATTTGAAAGATGTGCCGGAGGTTAACAGCCTGGAAGAGCTGAAAGAATGGTTGAGGAAAAACACAACCATGGAATAGCTACGGCAAAAAGCAAAAACGCTTACTTAATTTTTAAGTAAGCGTTTTTTGGTGTCTTAAAGGCCGATGGCTTTTCGAGATTTTGTCTGCCCAAGGATGCTTGCTTTAAGCATCTGTGTATCATCGTCCGTAAAATTGAGACGGATTGGTGTTATGCGGCCGGTCTCAATCTTAGCTAAGAGCTGAGCCGAGCGTCCGGAGAATTCTCCATCCGCGATAAGGCGATTGAGTGGAAGTTCCAAAGCAGTGTCGCCGGCACAGGCGCTCATAACATTGGCAATCATAACTGCAGGGGCAAAATAAGCACCGTTGTTGATTTTTTTGTCGGCCGCGGCAGCATTGATGTTGGTTATGGTAAGACCGCGAGAGCGTGTCTTTGCAAGAGCTGTTTGGAGAATGTCTTCAAGGTTTTGACACTTGTCAATGCCAGGAAAATACAAACTCCCCCTATGCAGGAACATGCTGCCGCAGTGATGCCCAAGAATCCACGCCGAAATAGCGGCAATGTCGACGGTGATGCCTCTTTCTTCCAGCAGCTCTTTAAGCTCGCGCTTAAACCTTGCGGTATCAAGGTAGCATCCGAGGCCATAAACCTCCTGATTAGGAAGGTTCTCGCGGGCAATGTCGGTCATCAGATCAACCGGATTGGTGATAATGAAGACTTTGGCCTTGGGGCTTAGCTGTCTTACATTGTTACAAAAATCTTTGAGAAGATCGATGTTTTGAATAGCCTGCAAAAGCCTATCATCAATACCTTTCTTGGCGGCTTCGACATATTCTTCCGACTTGGGAAATTTTCCGGCACAGAAAAATATGAAGTCGCTTTCGGCCATGTCGGCAACATTGCCGCTTGCCTTAAAATGCCAGCCCGGGGTTTGGCCTATCATGGCTTGAGTGTCACTCAAATCCGCAATAGCCCCTTCAACCCGTTTGAAGTTGTGGGGTGAAAACAAAACCACTTCGGCAATACCTTGTTGGCGCGAGGCAAGAAGATAAGCCGCAGCATTGATACCTAATTGGCCGGAGCCATAAATAAAAATTTTTTTCATAATTCTATATTTGTAATTGTTAACACAAAATTTATATCACAAAAAGCAGTTAGAATCAATTAGTTTTTTGCTTTACTTGGCTGAGATTTTTTTGCAGTATATGAGATATACTTGATGAAAGGTTGTTTTGTGAGATGACGGGATTGCAAATTTTTATCGGATTTTTGATTTTTGCCTCAATGATTGCGAGGCCGTTTTTGTATAAGCCATGTGCAAGGTATTTTCCGGCAGAATTGTCGGCGGCTTTTACCAGTACATGGCTAATGGTAGGGTTGGCGGTTACATTTCCAGTTTTTGGAAATTTGTTGCTTGATGACTTTGGGGCAATTATGACGTCGCCTTATCTGATGTTGAGTCTGATTAAAGGAATTTTGTTGTGGTTTATGATAAAATTGCAACAGGTAATTAATAAAGACAGCACGTCTTCATCGGTGTTTTTTGGATTTGTGGCGATGGCACTGGGCTCGATGGTAAATAATGTGTTTTTCCGTGAGGGATTGTTGTGGTCGCAGTTGCTTTGTATTTATGCCCTTGGCGGTTTGGGATTGATTTTTGTCTTGCGCGGAGATGCAAGACGGCTGTCATGTAGGGGAAAATTTTATTTTGTCGTGATAATATTGTTGGGAGCCGCTTTTAGTGTGTTTGATCACTTAGCAATCCCCAAGATTGGCTGGTATCCGCATTTGTTGTTTTCATCAGTGGCGATGTGGGTGGCTTGTTTGATATATGGTATCTCAAAAAATGATTACCGCAATATATTTCGCAATAAAGATGTGGCAATTGCAGGTGTTGTTTATACGGTCTCAGAATTTTTAATCGTATATGCTTCAATTAATTTATTGCCGGTGTCGTTCGTGGCGGTGTTTATGCGAATGGCAGCGCCGGTGGTGATGATTGCTTCGGCCGTTAAATACAAAGAGCAAACATGGAAAAATCAGTTGATTTTTGGAATCTTGGCGTTTGTTTTGGTTTTGCCTTTGATATTGATCAAAAATTAAATTTTGCAGATTATTTGTTTTTTAAGACAAAAGTTGTTGATTTTTGTCTAAGACAGTGCTATGACATTATATGTGTTTATTTATAATTAACTTAAATTTTATTTTTATGACAAAAAAAGTGATAATTTCGGGAGCTGATGGCGTCTTTAATTTCGGCGCAGGGGTGTCAAAGACAGTTCTGGATGTGTTTGCCAAATGGATGAATGAAGGACGGAGAATTTATATCTTGTCCAATACCACGGCAACCAATGAGGCCACGGAGAAAAGCTATGCTAAAGCCGGTGTGATAAAAGGTGTGCATTACACCGATTTATTGACATCGGGGCAGTTTGCTTATGAGGATATCAAGGCTGGGAATTTGCCGGTTGCCGGGAATAAATACTATCTCTTCGGAACGGCAAACTTCAAGAGGTCAGATCCGATACCTGATATCTTCAAAGACTCAATGTATGAGCGGGTTGACGATGTGTCAAAGGCCGACTTCATCTATTGCGGCATTCCGCAAATAAAAGACGCTGATGGCGGCCTGAAAGACTCGGTACATGAAAGTGATTTCACTGCCGCGGTGCAGCAGTTGGCATTGAGCGGAAAGCCGATGATTGTGGCAAATCCAGACATGCGCGCCAACGAGGGCGGACATTTTGTTGTACGCCAGGGTATTATTGGCCGCATCTTTGAGAGAGCCGGCGGTAAGGTTATCTATTATGGTAAGCCTGATCCCCGGATATATGAGCTTCTTTTGAAGCGCTATTGTCCGAAGGTAAAGAAGCGGGATATCGTGATGATAGGAGCTACCTGTTTAGACATAAAAGGGGCCAAAATGGCCGGTATTGAGGCAATTTTGACCTTGGAGGGCGGAGTTGCCGAATACGAGATGAAACGGCTGGGATTGTCATTGGACGCCTATCTTGCCAGGCAAGAGGTAATGGCAAGACCTTGGTATGTCTGGAAGCGAATTCCAGATGGGCCGTTGTTCCAAAAATGAGATTAAAAAAATAGCACTTTCTTTAATGAAAGTGCTATTTTTTTAAAATTTTGTTTGACTATTTAATCCATTTGAGGGCAGCCTGATATTCCTCAGGAGTGTTGACATCGGCGGGAGCCTCGTCAATTAATTTTATCTTGTCGATGATTTTGGCACGAATGGTCATGCCGTTTTCCAGAGCGCGAAGTTGTTCCAAAGATTCTCTTTTTTCCAAAACGCCAACCGGAAGACTTACAAATCTCTTTAGAGAAGAAGCTTTGTAGACATAAATGCCTATATGATGATAATAATCTTGATTATCACATTTTTCCGGATCACGTGTATATGGGGCAACGGCACGAGTGAAATATAGACAGCGGCCTTCTTTTTGGCCCTTGGCTAGGCCCATAACGATTTTTACCTGGGTTGGGTCTGAGACTTCTTTGATATCTTTGAAAATCATGCCACAGGTGGCAATATCGCAATCGGTTCGCTCAATCATGTCAATTAGCTCAAGGTTTACTTTGGGGTCGACATTGAGGCCATCACCTTGAAAATTGACAACGATGTCGTACTTGGAGCCATCAGGGTCGATCTCTTTGAGAGCAGCAGAAATACGGTCGGTACCACTGGGAAGCTTGGGATCGGTTAAAACGGCTTTGGCACCAAATTTTTTGGCTTCATCAACCAAAACCTGATCGCCGGCGGCAATAACAATATCACCGGGAACGCAGGCTTTGACATTTTCATAAACCCGCTGTAAAACACTTTTGCCGTTTACATCAAGTAAAGGTTTGTTGGGAAGGCGGGTTGAGGCCATTCTGACCGGGATCATGGTAATAACTTTTGACATTTTGTTCCTTTCAGTAGATATATAAAAGATATGTTTGCTTTTTTAGCATATTTGGAAGAAGAAATAAAGCTTTTTTTTATATACATGAAAACTTGAAAAAGAAAGATGAATGTGATTAAACAATGATAGCAAAGTACAAAAAAGAGAGCATTTGATATGGAAGACAATATTGATGAAGAAATAGCAGAGTTGTTTGCTGAATACGGAGAAGAAGACGGTATTGCAGATTATAGAATTGAAGATTTTTCTTTTAAGGAGTTGGGGTATGTCGGCTATTATACCTTGAATTATGAAAATGAGAGTTTGGCGGATGTCTTTTTGAACTGGTATGATGCATGGGCAATAAAAAAGGAAGGAGAGAAGAACATTAATGCTTTTTTGACAGATGAAAATTTGACCAAATTTCTTGATGAACAAGCATTTATGGATATTGTCAGCGGCCAGGCTTTTGTACCGGAGGATTTTTTGTATATTGTAAGGCAAAAGCTGCCGTTTATGGTAAAAGAGCAGAAACTTTTTCGACTTAATGAAACTCTGGAAATCAGTAATAAGGCCTATTGTGTCGAGATGAGTCCATCGGATATCGGGCAAATGGTTGAAACCTTAAAACAACAGGCAAAAGAGAGGAATCTTTTGGCCAAAAGAAAAATGGATGCCAGATATCGTGAAAAACATTATGGAGATAGGCGCAAGAAAAGAACTTTTGAAGAAAAATTGGCAAGGAAAATAAAAAAGCTTAAAGAAACTCCTAAAAGAAAAATTACGCCAGAAATTAATAAAAGGTTATATTATTTGGAAACACAAGCCGAGAAAAAACATCTGCAATATTTGGCAAATAGAGAAGTATTTGCCGAAAGATGTCGCAATTGGCGAAAAAATAATGCCGAAAGATTGAACAAAATAGTACAAGAATATCGGCAAACACATAAAGCAGAAATTGCTAAAATAAAAAAACGCTATTATATGCGGCATAAGACAGAGCTGTTGGCAAAAGCTCAAGAGTGGCGCAAGGAAAATCCTGATAGGGTAAAAGCAACATCTCATGTCAACTATATGAAAAATAAGGAAAAAAGGCTGGAACAAAATAGAGAATGGGTAAAAAACAATCCCGAAAAACGAAAAGCCCAAAAGGCAAAGTCATATGCAGCGCATGCCGAGGAAATTAAGGCTAAACAAGCCGAAAGACGCAAAAAATTGCGTTGGAAAAACAAAACAGGTGTCAAAGTGATGTCGCTTCTTCAAGGAATTATTAAAGCAAAAAGTGAGACAACCGGGAGATAGTTATGCAACATTTTTTTATAAATAATAAATCAGCGGATTTGATATTGTTTTTTGCCGGATGGGGGTGTGATGAGCATCAGTTTGTTAATCTGAAAGATATGGATGATGTTGTTATTTTATATGATTACTGCGATTTGAACCTGGATTTTGATTTTGCAAAATACAATAACATAAGGCTGATTGCTTATTCGGCCGGAGTATTTGTGGCCTCGATAATGCAAGATAAGTTGCCTCATTTGTGCAAAAAGACGGCTGTTTGCGGAAATCCTTATTTGTTTGATGAAAAATTGGGGTTATCAGAATCGACAGTTGAGCTATTGAAAAATGTAAATTTGGATAATTATTTGGATTTTCGACGCAAATACATGGTGTTTGATGATGATGAATATGCCAAGTATAATCAGCTGCAATCATTAAGATCTGTTGAAAGTTGCCAGGAAGAATTGGTGCAATTGCAAGCGTTATATGCTAAATACAAAAGCAAGATTAATCCTGTGTTTGATGTGGCAATTATGGCCGAAGATGATTTGTTCTTTAATATAAAAAGACAAAAAGATTTTTATGGACATAATTTGGTGGTAATTCCTAAAGCAAGGCATCATATCTTTTTTCATTTTAAAAGTTTTCGTGAAATTGCCGATATAAAAGCAAAAAATTAAAAGTATTAAACAAAATTTAACTGCTGTGTGTTAATCCTGAAGCAATTAAGATAAGGAAAAATAAATGTTTTTTATTTTAGTGGCTTTTTTGGCACCGGCATTTGGTGCAACATGTTGTATCATTGAAAGCAGGCTTTCTAATTATACGTTTAAACGCCAGACCACAATGATATTTTATGTATCGGTAATGAACTGTGTGTTTTTGCCGCTGACCTTGGTCTTTGGAATGCCTACAATACCAAGTGTGCCGGCGTTAATGTGTTATATCGTTTTGGCGTCGATAGATGTATTGTATTTATATCCGTTTTATACCGCGCTTAAGGTTATTGACAGTTCAATCGTTTCGGCGTTGTTTTCGCTGGGACAGATTACCATCCCGATAATGTCGTTTTTGTTTTTGGGCGAGGTTTTGTCTTTGCCGCAATATGTCGGGTTTGTGGTAATTATTATGGCTTCCATAGCGCTTAGCATTAAAGGAAATAAAATTCCTAAGTTGAGCAGGGCATTCTATTATATGGCTTTGGCGTCTTTTTTGCGGGCCGGTTATGCAATTGTTGAAAAATATGTGCTGATAGAAGATCAAAACTGGGTGAACATGGTGGTATATCCGACATTTATTTCGGGTATAATTCCGTTTTTGTTTTTGTTGCGCAAAACTTGGCGAAAAGATATTGTCAAAAGTTTTCCTCCTTATTTGGATAAGGTAAAATGGTTTGTTCTAAATGAGTTTGTGTGGTTTGCCGAGGCTGTGGCGCAGATATACGGAATGTCAGGTTTGTCACCGGTGGTAAGTGTGTCGATTTGTGCAACCGAACCGATATTCTTGTTGGGATTTTCTTACTTTTTGTTGAAAAAATATAATATTCCGCTTAAAGAAAAAATATCCAGCCAGCTGTTGGTTAAAAAGATGTTTTGTTTTGTATTAATTATTTTGGGCTTGATATTGGTGGTTGAGCATTAGAGGCGATATTTTAGGTTGTGGAATCAGAAATTTGATTCTTGGAATAGTGCCATAAACAGAGTGCAGTTATAATAGGATTTGATGGTAAAATGCAATTTGTTGCGGATAAACTTGTCTGGACAAGAAAACCAAAAAAATATGTTGTATCTGATGAAACAATAGAAATTATAACAGAGCCTTATACCGATCTGTGGCAAAGAACTTATTATAATTTTTGTAATGATAATGCTCCGGTTTTGCAGATAAAAACAAAAGAAAAATTTTTTTCATTTGTGGTTAAAACCGAATTTGACAGCAAACATCGTTTTGATCAATGCGGAGTGGTGGTTTATCTGAATAGTGAAAATTGGCTCAAGGCTTCGATAGAATATGAAAATGAGGTTATGCAACATTTGGGCAGCGTGGTTACGAATGAGGGCTATTCTGATTGGGCAACAACCGAAATCGAAGCAGCAGTAAAATCAATGTGGTATCGATTAAGCCGCCGCAATAATGATTTTTGTATTGAAAATTCAACCGATGGCAAAAAGTTTAAACAAATGCGAATTTGTCATCTGGATAAAGCTGATGATGAGATAAGCTTTGGAATATATGCGGGTAGTCCGGAAAATTCATCTTTCAGAGCAAAATTTACTGATATGGAAATTTTGCCATGCCAATGGAAAGCGCATGACGGACAACAGACTTAACCTTGGCCTTGGAGCAAATAGAACTGGATGTTGCCAACTATTGCCGGATAACGCAGCGGTGCTTTATAAAAATTAAGAAAACAGTCCCAAGATAAAAATAATAACAAAAATAAAAATCATAAATAAGATGAAGTAAATCAAAGCGATAAGTAACCACTTAAGCCATAATTTTAATTTTTGACTTTTGCTGATAAAATGAGATGCGATATAGGTTAAAAATAAACTGATATATGCCGAGTTCATACATATTTTGTAAAAAACATTATATGTTTGCTTGAACAATCGAAGCCCCTCGTCATCAGAAAAGTGATATACATAAGCAAAAAATCCTTCTACGAACGGAGCGGGAAAAACTGTAAGCAACAGTATTAAAACAACAATATTTTTTGCTATGTTTAGAATCTTTGGCATGGTTTTACTTTGCTATAAAGTTTTTATATGTGGACCACAGATTCCTTTAAATCCTTCCGGTTTATGCCCACACCTAACGTTATACATAATAATTTTTTGAAAGCTTTTTTTATTTCACATTTTTCTTGAAATCGCTGAGAATTTTAGCCATCATTGCATCAGCAACTTTAGAATTTGCTTGTTCTTTTTGTTTTTCTTGATTTTTGGTTAAGATAAATTCCAAAGCCTCGGTATGGTTTGGATATCCACCCCAGAATGCTGTGCCGCCTGCTTTGCCTAAACCGGCACCACCGGTCCAGCCACCGAAATGGTCATACAAAACTTCAGTTTGGTTCGGATCCCATGGAGCAGGTCTTTCACCCGTTTTATTACCTTGTAAAGCGCGACAAATATCTTCAGGACCGAAATAGTTTACTTCACCATCTGCAGAGAAAACAGCAATGTTTTGCGGTTTATCCGGATCAAATAATCTGTCAGTAACAGTTGCAGTTTTCGAATGTGCCATTCTAATAACCGTTACGCCACAAGCTTCTCGTGCACCGGCAATAGCTTCCTCTGCTTGTTTTTCCTGCTCCGGTGTAATACCTTGTGAAGCACGATCTTTATAGCGAATAGAATTTATTTCTTCTAATAAATTGACCGGATTTTTTAGAAATTTTAAGGAGAAAACAATGGCTGTTATTGGTTATATTCGGGTGAGTACAGACAAGCAAACCTATGCACACCAACGCTTTGAGATTGAACAATATGCAAAAAATTATGGATTAAATATTGATGACTGGGTTGAAGAAAAAATATCCTCAAGAAAAGCGCTGAAAAACCGCAAACTTGGCACTTTATTAGAGAATTTAGGTGAAAATGACATCCTGATTACTTGTGAAATATCCCGTTTAGGCAGGTCTTTGCTTGAGGTTATGCGGATTTTAGAAACCTGTCTTAATAAAAACTGCCAAGTCTGGACATTAAAAGAAAACTACCGTCTCGGCAATGACATACAATCCAAAGTTCTGGCTTTTGCATTCAGTCTGGCTGCGGAAATAGAGAGAAACCTTATATCTCAACGCACAAAATCATCTCTCGCCAATCTCAAGGCTTCCGGCAAAAAGCTTGGTCGTCCGTTTTCCGCAGAATCTAAAAAGCTCAAACTCTCAAAAAATTCCAGAAAAGTGCGGAATTTACTCGCCAAAGGCATTTCCAAATCCCAGATTGCCAAAATCCTCGGTGTCCAAAGAAGCACGTTAAGACGGTTTATTGAAAGAATGTTGTAACCTTTAACATCGCTATGTCATAAGTTAAAAACAAATATCTTTTCAGTTATATTAACGGCTACCGAGAGAAATTATCTCTTTCACCTCATAAGTGCCGGCATATCCCTTAGCGAAACCGTCCGGCTGCACTTTAACGCTTTTTATTCTCAATTTTGCCTGCACCGGCTGGTTATTAATAACTTCCGTACCGATTACCTTTTTATATTCCGCCATCAAATTTCCGGACTTATCAATAACCCAATATTCTTTGCCGTCACGCTGATCCGTAAAAGAACGAACCTCATGACCAAGCCGCAACACACCGTTTACTTCTTCATTCTTGTCAGCAAATCCGCAAGATGACAATAAACACATTAACACCGCCATAATACAAAATTTGTTTGCCATATTTTTCCTTTTTCACTTCATCGGCTGTTTTGTTCCGGCATACGTTTCAAGCATTTAATCTCCGGATTTATTTACCCGCAGGCTGATCACACTCATTTCGCATCAAACTTTTTTTACCACGGATTATGAATAATATCAATGAAAAACCTTTCTCGTTTTTTTGCCTTAAGATACCCTTTACAGCTCACAAAAAAAATCCGAAACATCGTTTCGGATTTTTTTTACGTCATTCAGGCGTGAAGAATTTGCCAATACAACTCTCTGAGGTTTTCGGCTTTTTTAATCCCGTTCCGGTCAATTTTATACCAGAAAACATTATAATAAGGATTTTCCAGCCATATCGGCATTGTCACTGTTTCCTTTGCCGTTGCAAGATTTCCCGGCTTGGCATCGCAAATCAGAACCTTGTCATACCCGTCTGCCGCTTTCTGCAAAACCATTCCCAGGCTTTCCTGATTAAAAGGCATAATTTTTGACAATCTGTTGCCGTAATGGCGCCACAAGTTCTGAGCATACTTAGAAACCGTATCCGGCTTGTCCGTTATCTCGGCAATAACAGCTATATCATAGCCCTGATTTTCCAGGCGTTCGACAACCTTTGCCATACCTCTTGCTGCAGGAAAATTCCCGAAAGCCGTTGAATTTTTGCAAAAATCGACAAAGTTCCTGTCATATTGCGGATCCCGCACAAAATTTCTGATAACGACAACCAGCTCTTCCGGCCGTAAAGAAGTCTCTTTGTAGGCTTCGTAAAGCTCTTTTACTGTTTATGCAAAATCAAACAGTACGTTTCCGTTAAAGATAAACAACTTTTTCATAACTAAATAATTTAATGGAACATAAAAATTAAGATGATATCAACTTCATACTTTATTTTGGCTTTTTTGTCAACCGGCGCTATATCTATGACGACAACTTCAAACTTTTGGAAGTCATTAACCTGTAAGAACAATTTTCCGGTTGAAAGTTTAACAATGAAAAATTTACTTTTTTTCCTGCTGTCTGCATTACTTTTTACCTCTCCGTCCTTTGCCGGTAATATCCGCTATGGCTACAATTCCAGAGGCGAATACGTCCCGACGGAAATTGACGGGCAAAACGTTGACTACGGTTATAACTCCCGCGGTCAATATGTACCGACTTCCGTCGGCGGATTCTGATTTTTTACACCGACAACCGACGCAAGCTTTCCCTAAAACATCAATTGCAGACCGAACGTCATTTCCCAGGGAAAGCTGACTTTATCGCCAAACTGCGTCGATACATCAATATAAGCAAGACTGTCTTTATTCAGAGAGGCACTGATACCGCCGCCGATTTCATAACGCGTTGACGTAATATCTTCGGCAAAAGCATAGTCAGCCACCCGAACCCGGCCCTCGCCGTTCCAATCATAAATAATGCCGGTCTTGCCGTAAACGTCTATCAAAGCCCCGTTATCCAATGTCCAGCCTTTGCCAAAAGCCAAATTCAGACTTAAATTTGCAAAATCCGTATCTTCCGCCTCAATAAGCGTATTAAAATTCGTCCGGTATTTTGTACCGTTAAGATGCATATAACTTATTCCCGCCGCCGGCTCAATAAACCAATTATCGGCAAAATTCCACCTTTTTCCGACAAACATTGATGTCTGCCAGGCATCGGTATCATAACTTCCTTCAACCGCCGAACCCGAGGGCGTATAGCTGCGCACTTTTTGATCATGCCTGAAATACGTGCCGATAACATCGGCAAACCATTTGTTTTCCGTACGCAAAGACGCATAAAGTCCGAAACTTTTGGTTGTTCCGTCGCCGCGGCCGCTGCGATCATAAGTTTGCCTCGCCCGGCCGACACCGCCGTAAGCTCCCAGCAAAATTCTGTACCCTTGTTCATTCCAAATTTCATGATCATATCCCATCTCTGTCCCGAAAACATCGGTCTCGCTGTTGCTGTCATCATCATAATCAAAATCAATCCGCCGACCGAATCCTTTAATCCACAACCCGTTGTCTTTTCTGTCCGGATCACGTTTAATCCGCAGACGATTATAAATCGGTGTCAGCTGCGTATAAAAAAGCGACACTAGAGATGTATAGGTATTCTTGGCGATAATTGAGCTGTCGGAAACCTGCTGCGTCCTGACCAAAAGCCAGTCTTCACCCCTATGTTGCAAACTATATTGAAATGCTCCGACATCAACGGCATCTCCGACCAGATAAAAATTATCGGTTGTGGTGGTATCTTCGCTAATAATTTTAAAACTCTGTGGCAATGTACCGTCAGCACTATAATCGTGGATAATAAGACCGAAACTCCCCGTTACGTCTTGCACGTTAATCGTATCGGATTCACCGGCTGCCAGATTACTGCTTAAAGAAAAAGTACCGTTTCCGGTAAGTTCGTTAATCTGCAGTTCACTGAAACCATCAGCTATCCTTGCAATCCTGATCAGTGAATTATCCGATATCAAACTGCCGATTGAATTACTGCCGACCACTGTCAAAATAGCGTCTTGCAGATTGGTTTGTCCGGCCAATGTTCCGCCGGAATACAAAGCCAGCAGTCCGGCACTGCGAACCGTCGTATCGGCAGCAACAGCTCCGTCATATACTCGCTGTACACCGCCGCTGCTGACGGTTGTTCTCGTTGCCCGACCGCCGGAACGTATGTTTTGAATCCCGCCGCTGACGGTGCTTCCGCTGTCTTCGCCGTAAATATCCATTGTCCCGGACGTCATAATCGTATTTTGTGATGATGCATCGGCGCTGACGTACATATCGCCGCCCTCAAGATGTACGCCTTCGGCTTCTCCACTGTTCAGGATATCAAGTATACCGCCTCGCAGAACCGTCGCATTAACAATTGTTCCCGAAACCTGCTGCCAGCCGTCACTCGACAATACGGATTGCTCCACCCTTCCGCCGGTATCAACAATCTGCCTGCCGCCGCTGATTTGTGCGCCCGTTGACACGCCGCCGCTCATCACCTGCTGAATACCACCGCTGACCCGCGCTCCGATATCTTCACCATAAATATTTTCACGTCCCTGTTTCAATACGGTATTTTCGGCACTGCCGCCGGCCGAAACATTCAAAAGCCCGCCGTTGACAGCCGTATTATAAGCAATTCCTCCGGCGTCAACGTCTATCGTCCCGCGTGAGATCACCGTCGAGTTATAAGCCGTTCCGCTGATATTCTGTACGGCGGAGGCATAAACATATGTATCATAGGCCGTTCCGCCGCTCATAACATCTTGTTGATTATAAATAATACTGCCGCGCGCCACCCCGCCCGACATAACCTGTTGTATCCCCGAAACGGTAAAATTATTGGCCGTACCGTAAACTTCCTGTGTCACAATACTGTTGACATCACCACCGTTGACAACCGTCCCGGCAGGAACCGTTGTCGTAATCGTCAGCCCGGTCACCGGCCAAAAAACCGCTCCGGCAAAAACAATCAGCGCTTTTTTCATATTCCTTCGGCCGGATATATATTTTCCGGCGCCTCTTTTTAACTTTTGTATAAATATAAAATTTCAGTCAGTCGTCTTTAACCTGGCCAAAAGGCCATATCTCAAAAGTTGTCAAAAAAACGCAAACCGGAAATTTTCCCCAAAAAATCACCGAGAAAAACATAAGTTTTTCAATATATTAGATGGCACTTGTATACTAACACTTTCTAATTTAACAAAATAGGAAAGGATGAGTAACATGATATATGGTTATATTAGAGTAAGTACTGACAAACAAACGACCGAAAATCAAAAATTACTTGATACGGGATTTAAGGTTTTCAAATTAGATACTTCAAATCTCGTAAAATGGGACGATACGCCGATTTTAGATAATAACACCCAAGATTTGTTTACTCGTATGGACAATATGGTTGAAAGTATCAAAACAGACCGAACAGAATTAGATGTTGTTTATGAGGTTATGTTAAAACTCGGTATTCCGGTTACTTACAAGATTTTTGAAACTCAAGTAAACGACAGAAAGGTATATTCAATCGGTGAAGATGGTTTGGTTTTGGTCTGCTTGGATAAATCAAACGGTGGAATTACACCGGAGGACATAACCGCAATGTGTGATTTAGCTCCCGCCAAAATTGTTGCTGCTGAAAATGCTTTCAAAGATGATGTTGCCCTCTCCAACGCATATTACATCAGTAAAGACAAAGGTATTGAAATAGAGCTGTTGTAGGGGGAGAAATGCTATGAATATAGTTAAAGCTCAACAAGCTATTGAGCAATTAAGGCGAATGTTAAGTAATTCAACTAATGAACAAGATAAAAATATATTTGCTAAACTTAAATCAGATTTAGCCAAAGATGCACCAATAAATCTTAAAAATAAAATTCTTAAGCTAGAATATTTATATCAATGGGAAGAATGGGAGATTCCTTGGAATCAAACACCTCCTGAAGAAATATCTGCATACGATATTAACAAATTGCTTAGGATGTATGAAGAAAAAATTTTAGATTTATCGATACCCCACACTCCACAAGATTTATATAAAAAGAAATTATTAAAAGCTAAAAATAATAATATTGATTTTTTTGTATGCCTTGGAGCGATGGTTGTAGGAGATACAGACTTTTTCCCTTATAGAAAGTCAACTCAAATAAGTCGATTTTTTGAAGAATCTGGATATCCTAATTTAAAACACGATGGTTCAACAAGGAGATTTTGGGTAGCAAAACAGCTTGAAGGTATGTCTTTAGATGACTTATATAATGTTATCAGATGTCTTTTTAAAAAAAAAGTATTTTGTTGAAAATCCAAAAGAAGAAAACGAAAAGATTGTTGATATATGTTCACATCAGCCAAGACGGCTATACAGATTCAGCCGACCAAAAGGTTTCCGGTAATGATTCCGACATCTTAACCGGTGTTATCGGGGCTAAAGTCAGCAAGACTTGGACACTTGAAAACGGTATGAACATTAAACCGGAAGCCAGAATTGCAGCCACTTATGACTTGATGAACGATGACGTTAATTCAGTTGTAACTTTGGCTAATGGTTCTGCTTATATGGTTGAAGGTGATGCATTAGACCGTTTCGGTATGGAATTTGGTGCCGGTGTAACCGCGGAAGTCAATGATAATGTTGAATTTGTATTGGGGTATGAAGGTAAATTCCGTGAGGATTACCAAGACCACACCGGTTTGGTTAACTTAAAATATAAATTTTAAGGCTTAATCTGCAGCATAAACTTCCACTAGCTAACGCAAGTGGTATTACCTGTTCCGAACTACGTTCGCCCTGCCCAAAGGCTTCGCAAGCCTAACGGCTGGGCAGGTATGTCTACATCTACCTGCTTACGCAGGTAGTGTTACGTTCGAATCATAAAATACCCTGTAACTATTTGGTTGCAGGGTATTTTTTTAGATTTTTACAAAATCCAACTATCCACGGGGTGTTTATGAAGATTTGGGATAGGCTTTAACCATATTTTCAACTTTTGAGATTATGATTACTATAATTTATCTTTAGGAGTTTGAGAATGAAAAAGGTTGTTCTACTGTTTTTTAGTATATTATTTTTAAGTACAAATATTTTTGCACAAGAACCTGAGTATAAAAGCTCAAACGAACCTGATGTTACGCGTATGGATACTCCAGAATTACGAGCTTATGCTGAAAAAAAAGCACAAGAAATGGATGATTATTGCACAAAAAAATGTATGAATGATAAAGATCAAGAAACAACTGCCGGAATGGCTAAAAATGCTTATGCCATGAATGAATGTATGTTTGATGCCGTTAAAGCCGAAATTATCAAAGGTTTTAATGAAGAACAACAACAAGAAATGCTTGAGGTCTTAAAGCAATTACGAACATACACTTATAAATTCAGTGAAATTTATTTTAATGCAAACAAATATTGTTACGGACGTTGTGGAACTATGGCATCATTATTCCCTATTGCTGATGAGGGAATAATGATGCGTGATTTGTTAGCCAGACTGCTTTTTTTAAATTGGCATAAAGGGGGGTACTAATAAATAGCCGCCTCATGATGACGTTTTCGCAATTTTTGAATACGATTTAAATTGCCTCTAAATTTATTTTGGTAACTTGGATTTTCTCTTTTCCAAGCTTCTTCGCGGCGATTTAAGAAATATTCATCTAATTTAGCTTTTTCATAGTCAGTTAGATTATTGAGAGCCGATATAGTTTCACTTCCCATAACACTAACAGTATCTTCTGGATCAACCTTAACATGTTGCGAAGTAACTTCATTAAGCCCTTTCTGTAACCATCTGGCAATTTCATCAGGACTATGGTTAACATAGGTATCATATATACTTTCTCTTAATATTTTAGATTTAATTTCTGGAATACGATATTGCGTATAAAAATCCATACAATAAATTGTATTTGCCTGTTCTCTGGTCAAATCATCAACTTTGTCCGGATACTTACCTTTATATTCAGGATGAGCAGCAAAAAAGTTATTCAGTGTACGTTGTGTAATTCCCATATTAGTCGGTTGGTCAATTTTGTTAGGATTAGTTTCTAAACCACCTTCAAATTCACTTACCATATCGCCAAGTTGATTGAAAATCTGCATATAAGGTTCTTCTGCATTAATATTATTCAAATCTCTACACATTGGACTATATATACTTTTTGATTTTAATGGCATATACAAGTCTTCATCATGCGGGAATTTAATATTTTCATGAATAATATATGTTTGATTAGCAACATCACTCATCGTACTAGGGTTAGTATTTTGTGCTAATTGGTAAGAATTAGCGTTATTTCCAATTTTTTTAGGATATAAAGCAGAGTTAATTTTCTGGTTTTGAGTATAATCATTTTGCTCTAATAATTGTTGTATTCTGGCGTAATGGTTGATTGAATTGCTAAAACTTGAACTTGAGCTCGGTTTGGCCATTGCGGAAGTGCCATAAGCTTGATTTTGAAAATTTGAATTAAACGTGTTTTGCATATTCTCAATATTTGAGGATATTTGCGAAGAACCGAAGCCAAAGTTGTTGTCAGGTGAGTTGCCCCAAAAGTTATTGCCTGATTGCGGATAGTCTTGGGTTATACCATGGTTATTATAATTTTTAATAATTTGGTTTTCTCTTTGCTGACGAGCCATTTGATATTCTATCTCATCACGAGTAGTAAAACCGCTATGGTCAACACCATAGGTATCAATATGATTTTCACCGGTCTGATAGCCAAGCGGCGATTTATAATTGCTGTAAAAGTCCTTGTTATTTCTCCTTATCAGATAAAAAGTTAAAATTACAATGGACATCATAAATTATTTTAAAAAGCCCTGTCTAATCTATCTATGTCTTCATCACTTAAAATGAGTTCGCCTTTTTTGATTCGCATATCAACGCCCCTTAAAAAGTTGATTTTTAAGTTAATTTTATAACTTTCTTTTGGGAGTTTTGCAAGGGCTTCGTAATAGTTGTGCGTTTTTAGAGAATAACGCAATTCAGTTGTTTTTATTAGGTATATCAAATAGTTAGGTATCCGAGCCCTAATGTAATAGACCCTGTTCCTTCTCATAAGCCAATGGTGACCGTTCATTTTACCCCCTTGTGGTGCATAGTTGTGGCACAGTTCGCATCACAAGGAATATGGCAAAGTCCAATAAAAAAAGACCTTGTAAAAACAAGGTCTTATAAGTTATTTGGCTGGAGACGACGTGCGAAACCCGAACTAATTTTTAAGCAAATTATATCATTTAAGGTCATTTTTAACTTAGTTACTTTGATGGCATGAGGTTTTGTATATTTAGTATAGATAAAGCATGTATAAATATATTGTTTTATAATTTAAATTTATTATACTTAAGAAAAAGCATAATTTTAGAGGTAATAGCACTATGACGCCATATAAAAAAACTATACTAATATGTTTGTTGATAACACTAAGCAGTGGCATAGCGTTGTATTATCTGTCAAATGGAGTATGGGGAGGTATTGTTTCAGGGATATTTACAGGTGCTATTATGTCAGTCATAACGACATCTGTCTTGTATAATGTAAAAAAAGATGAAATATTTACGAATATAGGAAAAGAACTTCTTAGTACATATTGGCGTCTATCATATCTATATGCGCAGTTAATAAAATGTGCGAATAAGCTAAAAGGTAACGAAGGTGCTCCGAATGTAATCTATAAGGAGATTGCAGGAACTTATAAAGTGTACGAAAAATATATGGAAAATAATAACTTTGATTTTGCTCTAAATAATTATGATGGTTTGTTATTTAGTAGTTTAATTAACAAATTTTTTATTTCAAAAGAAGTTAAAGTCTTAGTAAATATAAGAGATATGCATCAAATAAATAAACAATATACTCTTTTATGCGGTGATTTATCTATAATGCGATTGGAACTTGATTTGGCAGAGAAATCAGGAAATATTGAACAAATAAATAATATAATAATGAGAATAGATACACAATATAATTATTCTCTTAATACAATACCTCAGCAACTAGCATTCATTAACTATGCAATGAAAAATTTTGAGAAAATAAAAAAGCTAAACGCTCCATGGAATGAGATGAAGCAAGATATTTTAAATCGTAATGGATTATTTGATAATAAGATAAATGAGGCGGAATATAATTTTCAGCCTGAATACAAGCGAAAATAAAATTATATTGGAACTAAGAATTTATGATTTCATCCCATGTGTAGGTTTGAGGTTTTTGCTTTTTAACTTTTTTGAGTTTGCGAATTCCATAGTTTGCATTTAGTAAAGCAACATCTAAGTTAACTAAGAGTTTTCGATATATAGGGATAGCTTCATCAAAAGTCAGATTGTGTTTATGCAATTCTTTTAAAAGTTCTTGAAAAATATTGTAGTGTTTTAGGTCCTTTTCATTTAACAAATACATAAATTGAGATTGATTTTTATTAAACCAATCAACAATTTTTTGAATACTTTCTTTATCAAACTTATATATAATACAGGCTTCATCCATTTGTTTAGCAAGATTTAATCTTCTTAGACGTAATTCTTGTTTATATTGGGAATGGCTAATATAACATTGAATAGCAGTAAAGAATACAATGGCTATAGCGCATATCCATTCTGCATTTAGTTGTAAAAATTGTAGCATAAAATTATCCTTATATTTAAGAGATGATATCTATTATTTCTTGTTTCTATTTTACATTTTCAGCAAAATTACATATTTTATAAAATAGAGCTTTATAATTCCAGGCTATTAGAGTTCAATAGAAAGTCTTTTAAGCCGATAATCGTTATGCCATTTTCATCTTGATACGGTATAACACTATTTTTAACAATGACTATTTTTTTAAATGCATCTTTAATTCCTAGTAATGATTTTTCTTCTTGAGCCTTCTTTTCTTCAGTAGGCATTTCTAACGCAGATTGAATATAGTATCTTCTGCTTCCTAAATTAGCAACAAAATCAACTTCTGTATTTTTGCGAACATAGGTATTATCTGATGCTTTATCAATAATTTCAACGTTTCCAACATCTATACTAAAGCCACGTCTATGGAGTTCATTATAAATTACATTTTCCATTAAGTGAGTTTCCTCATTCTGCCTAAAACTAAGGCAAGCATTTCTAAGCCCGGTATCAGTAAAGTAATATTTATATGGAGTATTAATATATTTTTTGCCCTTAATATCATAGCGTATTACTTTATTAATGATAAAAGCATTTTCTAAATAATCTAGATATTGTTTTATAGCTGGAGCAGAAAGATTTACATGTTTTAGACTTTGAAAAGAGTTTTCCAAACGTTTAGGGTTTGTTAAGCATCCTATGCCGGAAGCAACAATTTTAAATAGTTCTTCCAATTCTTCGGTATTTTTAATTTTGTTTCTTTCAATAATGTCTTTAAGATAAGTTTCTTTGAACAAGTTTTGCAAATATTTTACCTTATCTTCTGTTTTATTGTAGCTCAAAATCAAAGGCATGCCGCCAAAAGTAAGATATTCATTCCATGCCGTTTCAAAATCATTCTCCTTGGTAGAATAAAATTCTGAAAAGCTTAAAGGATATACCTTTATCTCATCACCTCGGCCGCGAAATTCTGTTACAACATCAGAAGATAAAAATTTGGAATTACTACCTGTAACATATATATCTAAATTTTTAATACGCATTAAGCCATTTAAGACACTCTCAAATTTATCCATCAACTGAACTTCATCCAATAAGATATAATACATATCTTCATCTTTAATTTGAGAAGTGATATATTCATAATAAACATCAGGGTTCTGATATTGCTCTTGTTTGTATCCATCTAAGGCGGTTGCAATAATATGAGATTCTTTTACACCATTATCCAAGAGATGTTGCTTAAATAGTTCAAATAATAAGAATGACTTACCGCATCTTCTGATCCCACTAATAATTTTAATCAAACCGTTGTGCTTACGGTCAATTATTTGATTAAGATAAAAGTCTCTCTTAATAATGTTCATGATGAACTCCTATTTTACATTTTGTGCAATATTGCAGGTTTTATAAAATAGATTATACGCTATAAAATTTAAAAAAGAAATAATTTATTTTACATTTTATGAAAAATTACATCTTTTGTAAAATAAGTTTACATCTTCTCTATCATTAGTACCATCTTTTTAAACTCTTTTAAGTGTTTGATTATTATATCTTTCCATTCTTTATGGTTAGGGGTGGTGAGGAGGTAGTTGAAAGGTTTGTTGAGGGTATAGGTTAGTTTCTTGTCTTTTAAAGTACAATTTGAGAGTAAAAGGCTGAGTAATATATTTTTAGCTTTATTGTCAGATTGTTGCATAAATAATGACAGATTGCCTAGGATTTCAACAATTTTCAAAATAGCTTCTTTGAGCTCGGTATTTCTTATTCTTTTCTCTTCAAAATGCTTGTTTAACGCATCTTGTAAATGTTTAATCTCTTGATTTGACAAAATAATCTTGCTAAAGACTTCTTCCAACTGTTGTAAGATAATGTTTTCGTTAACTGATGGATTTTTACAATGGTAACATCTTAAATATATGTATTTGTTACGTTTTGCACTATAATCTGAAAAGACTTTGTGTCCGCAATATCCACAAGTTATTAAGCTGCGGAAAATATAGACATATTTGGATAATTGTTGTTGCTTTCCTTCTTTATGATTCGAACGTAACACTACCTGCGTAAGCAGGTAGATGTAGACATACCTGCCCAGCCGTTAGGCTTGCGAAG
>CALXTM010000004.1 GCA_944391415.1 uncultured Alphaproteobacteria bacterium | reverse complement strand
ATTACCTCCGCCACGATCTTTGTCATGATAAATTTCCACATTTGAAGTATTAAAATAAATTTGTGCGGTGGAGGCAAGATATGTATAGTTTCCACTATCGTAGCCAGAGTTGACAATTCCAAAACCATCAACACCCAATGTTGTAATATTTATATTACCTTCAATATTTGTTTTTGAATTGGTTACAGTGTAGATTCCATATGCCCTATCACCAGATGTATTTATATTAACATCAGCGCCTGATTTAATATTGCAAATAGACTCTTCAAGGATTCGAAAACCGTATCCGTTTATTCCCAATGTCTTAATATTAATTTGCGCATCAGAATATACATTGAGAATTGAAGATGACTTAGCATAAATTCCAACGGCTAAATCGCCTAATGTTTTGATGTTAATATCCCCATACAAATCAACCGTTGCACCTCCAACTGCGTAAATGGCACTTTTAGAACTCTTATCTGC
This sequence comes from uncultured Alphaproteobacteria bacterium, assembly GCA_944391415.1. Classification (GTDB taxonomy): domain Bacteria; phylum Pseudomonadota; class Alphaproteobacteria; order RF32; family CAG-239; genus CAZU01. Next base: position 104,702 of record CALXTM010000004.1, on the reverse strand, counting down.
ATCATCTACATTAAATTCAATATCCAAATTCTTCAAGTCAGCTGTTGCCTTGTTGCCATATAACGAAATGGCATAAGATGATCCTGTGGTATTGCTGTCATAATCAATACTCAAATCCGAAACGAGGCAGCCTGACTGATTAATGGCAATCAGACCTAGCCCAGCTGTTGATGTCGCGATTATCGAGCATTCGGTGACATTGTCGCCAAAATATCCGGCACCGACTAATTTTTGGTTGGTTTTAAGTGCCAGACCGCCGGTGTCGGTGATATCACCCAAATCGATATTGCCATAGACACAAATCGTCTCTTTGCCGGAGTTTATGGCCGCGCGCAATTCATCTGCGGTTTCTACCACGGCGCCGTTGGCCCCGACCAAGCCTTGCAAATCTTCCTTGCTCAAAGCCTGGCCCACTGCCCCTGCCTGCGTGGTGATAGATTGCATCTGCTCCAACAATGATGTTGCCGTCTCTATTCCTTGGCTGGCTGCCTCAATCGTTTGGATACCCTGGCCCATTGCATCTAACAAAGCATTCAAATCAGCCGAGCGATTGGTCAGTGACCTCGCCTGATAATAGGCACTCGCATTGTCCAGCGCCGTGTTTACCTTCTTGCCGGTGGCAAGAATGAGCTGGGTCTTGTCCATTTGTTTGGCTATGTTGGTAAGACTTAGGAGATTACTCCTGATTGGTGATGTCAAAGTGATGTTACCTACCATTTGACACCCCCTTTTAGATACAACAAAACTCTCTGCCTATACCATGGCAGAAAGCCCCAATCCCCCTTGTGCCGAGGGCTATGTCTCAATCCTTGAAACAACATCCTGTTGTATCCCTTTTGTACCTAAAAACGAACTCGTGCGGTCAATTACTCCGCACGAGTTTAGAATAGCATATTAAATGTGAACAATTAGTTAATTTATATTACTTTTACCTTGCAAAAATTTAACCTTCATCACAGCCAAGGCATTGGCCGAAATCCTTGAGATACTCTCATAAAAATCACGGTATCTTTCGGCTTTTATTTTCCATTCTACCAACATTTTGTCCTCTTTCAGCGCGGCATTAAGCGGTTTGTCCACGATAGCAATGGCCTTGCTTATTTCCCCGTTCAAGACCAAATCTCTCACCACCGACCAAGCTCTGTCTTCTTCTGAAAATTTTGGCTGTTCCTTACCGTCATCTGTTTTTTTAATTCTGACCACTTTGTGAAGTTGGTTATAGATGCGTTCTTTCCAATTGGTTGCCGGCAATTCCTCCACCTCAGGCATCTCCGGATATTTTGCCACATAGGCTGCGGCAAACTCTTTTTGCAATTCCTCCAAACTTGGCACCCCAACTCCGGCAATTTCATTCAGTCTTGCAACTTCTTTGGCAATCTTATAATTACCTGCCGCCAATTCACTCAACACCTCTGCCTCATAAACAAATTTTCCGCCGCGCTGGCCTGCATCTTTGACCAACATGGCCGCTGTCAATATCAAAGCTCCCTCATCGCTGACCTTGGACAAATCATTAATTTTGCCCTCGGCATTGTCCATCCTTACCACCAACCCCAAGACCGTATCCACATTGGCTTTTGATCTGATTGTATTAACACTTATTTGCTCTATATCATCGATTCGTTTATTGATAGCCGACAAATCCGGATTTTCTGCTTTGATTGCCACCTCGGCCAAATTCCCCTGCAACCAATTAAGCTGTTGTTGCATTGCCTCAATCTGTGCTTGATAATCATTATCTTTGCTTGTAAAAAGATCTTCAATTTGATAAATCAATTTGGGATTTTCCCATAATTTATACCCCAACACCACGATTGCCGCTGCCACAATCACCGCCGACACTTTTTTGGCCAAACCGTGTTTGGTTGGTTGGATTTTTTGCTTTTCGCCTGTTTCTTTTTTGCTCATAATCAAATCCTCCGCTGTTGCAATAAACGCTTGGCAATCTTGTTTTTATAGTGTATACAATATAAAAAAAGAAGCAATAACAATTTAGTTTTTAAGAAGGCTTATCCATGTTGGTTCTTGGTATAGAGAGCAGCTGCGACGAAACTGCCGCCGCGCTGGTTAATGACAAAAAACAAATTCTAAGCTCTACGGTTCTAAGTCAGTCCGAGCATAAAGCTTTTGGCGGGGTTGTCCCCGAGATAGCCGCCCGCGCCCATCTTGAACATATTGACGAGATTATTGAAGAAACCTTCCGCAAGGCAGCCCTTTCGCCGTCGGCAATTGATGCTGTTGCCGCCGCGGCCGGTCCTGGTCTCATTGGCGGTGTAGCAGTCGGCGTTATGGCTGGCAAAGCTCTTGCTTTGGCCTTAGACAAGCCGTTTATTGCCGTCAACCATTTGGAAGGCCATGCTCTCACCGCCAGGCTGACTTCTGATGTTAACTATCCCTATCTTTTATTGCTGACCTCTGGTGGTCACTGCCAGATTTTGATTGTTCATGATGTTGGCTGTTTCACTCGTCTTGGCACCACCATCGACGATGCCGCCGGCGAGGCTTTTGACAAAGTTGCCAAGATGTTGGGGCTTGGTTATCCTGGAGGACCGCTTATTGAAAAAGCTGCAGCTCTCGGCGATGAAAATCGTTTTGTGTTGCCTCGTCCGCTATACAACTCGCCCGACTGCAACCTATCGTTTTCAGGCCTCAAAACCGCCGTGCGCAAAATTATCGAATCTTACTCCGAAGATGACATTATCGAACACGCCATTCTGCCCGAAAAAGACCTTGCCGATATTTGTGCGTCTTTCCAAAAAGCAGTTACCGACTGCCTCGTACACAAGCTGCAAAAAGCCGTACATACTTTTCGCAACACTTGCCCCAATGGCCGCGATGTCGTTGTCGCCGGTGGAGTTGCCGCCAACACTTATCTTCGTGCCCACCTCAAACAAATGGCCGAAAGCCAGGGGTTGATATTTAGTGCTCCGCCGATTTCTCTTTGCACCGACAACGGCGTCATGATTGCCTGGGCCGGTGTCGAGCGTGCGCTTAAAGGAATGTTTAACACCCTTGATTTCAAACCGAGACCTCGTTGGCCCTTAGACGAAAATGCTCCAAAGGCCGCCGGCGCCGGAGGTGTCAAAGCATGAGAGACATCAAACAAATTTGTCAGATTTTAGATGTTTTCAAACACCAAGACCCTGCGCCCAAAAGTGAGCTTGAGTTTCACAATGCCTATACGCTTTTGGTGGCTATAGTTCTGTCGGCCCAAAGCACCGACAAAGGTGTCAACAAAGCCACCAAAGAGCTTTTTAAGATTGCCGACACTCCGCAAAAAATGCTTTCTCTTGGCATGGACGAGCTAAAAAAGCACATCAAAACCATCGGCCTATATAATAACAAAGCCAAAAATATTATGGCTTTGTCGCAAATTTTGGTTGATGACTTTGGCGGCGAGATTCCGCACGACCGTGATGCTTTGGAGCACCTGCCAGGTGTCGGCCGCAAAACTGCCAATGTTCTGCTCAATGTTTGGTGGAACGAGCCAACCGTTGCGGTTGACACTCACGTTCTGCGTCTTGCCAAACGCTTGTCCTTAAGCGACGGCACCACCCCGCTTGCCGTTGAGGCTGACTTAGATAAATTGCCCGATGAATATAAACGGCATGTCAATCATTGGTTGGTTCTGTTTGGGCGTTATATCTGCAAAGCCAAAAATCCTGACTGCCTCCATTGCCCGATTGCCGACTTTTGTTCAAGCCCTGATAAAAAACTTTAGACTCTCCTAAAGATACCGTCTTCCACCTCAGGCAAAAACGAGCTTATTCTGCCGACCACAAAATCCAAACTGTCGACTTTGCCCCACATTGGCCCTTTTTGACAAGCAAGCATCATCTCATCGACCTTATCGTCCTCGCCTCTGATCCGCAACAAAACCGAGCCATCATAATCATTATGCACCCAGCCTGATATTCCGCCTATCTCTTTGGCCTTGCTTACTGCCCAATGCCGATATCCAACACCTTGGACTCTGCCTTTTACTCTGATAACCACATCTCTCATGATTTCAAATAATATTCTATTTCTTTAAGTTCTTGGCAACGTTCCTGACGTTTTTCTTTGGCCTTAGGATCGCTGCCCCACATTTCGTTTTGCCACAGCTCTTCCAGATATGACAAATCACAAGCTTCCTCAGCACCGATTCTCCCCTTGACCAACGCCAAAGCCAGCAATGTCGAGCGCATATTAAGTGCTGCCGCATAATAACAAGCAAGCTCTTTATCGCTCATTTCTTGCAACACCTTGGCCAGAGGTGCTCTCATTGCTTTGTTTTCCGGCACATTAAGTGTGTCTGTTTTCTCCAGTTTGGCTTTTAGCAAATCTGCCGCCCAATCCAAAATAGGCATCCATTTTTCTTGTTGTCTCACGACCAAATCCTTGTTTTCGCCCCAAAAGAACAGCAAATCTGTTTTGGCCAGCTCCAACAATTTGGCAATTACATCCTGGCGTTGTTTTCCGATTTCTGTAACTGCCTCGTCCAATATTTCTTTCACTTTCTTAGTTCCTTCTTCTCAAACTGTCGCTAAAATTACCCAACAAATCTTTAGCCACGTTTTTTAAATCTTTAACTGCATCTTTAGCGCCCTGATTAACATCCTGATATGCGCCCTTGGTCGCTGCTTTTACCCCGCTTGGTTTGGGGAATTTGGAGGCAAATTTTGTTCCCTGCAATGCCGTATAACAAGGGCTGTCATTACCGTTCAAAAGCATTTCCGAGCCAAAATATACTCCGCCCGAGGCCACCGTCCCGACAATGGTTGTTAACGCTGCTTCTTGGTCAAGACCAATCTTTGGATTTTCAATTGTTCCCTCGATCTTTACAAAAGATGCCAATGCCTGGGCGATATTTCCGTCAACCAATTTGTTCAATGACGGAGCAATTGTAAAATCAATTTTATCATTACGCAAATTGATGTTTCCGCTGCTTATAACCTTCAATTTTGAGCCGTCAAATACAATTCCGCTCGGAAACTCGGCTTTTCCGGCCTTAAGATCGGTTCTTACCACCGCACAAGCCACATCCATATTGGTATTTTTATTAGTGTCAATCCTTAGCGCCTGGAATATCTTGGTAAATATATTGCTGGTCAACCAATCAAGCTTGCCGGTTTTAATCTCCGATTTATCCAAAATTGCAATAATCTGTCCTTGAGAATTTTCGGCCAATTGACGATATGTGCTACCGTTACTTGTCAAATCAACCAACACCTCCAAATTACCACCGGCCACAATTTGTACACTGCCGTTTTGTCCTGTGGCAAACGGCTGATGTAAATCCTGCAACTTTAGATTATCACTGGCCAAATTTACTTTAATTGTCTGTTGCTTGGCATTAACCGAACCAGTTGCCGCTATATTTCCGCCACCGACATTCATATTCAATTTTTTTATATCCAAAATTCCGTTTTGCAACTTGGCCTCAACCGCAACATCGCTCAAATCAAACGGATTCCCAAATACGATTTTTCCGGCCTGCAAATTTAACTCTCCATTGGCTTTAAGCAAATATTCATAAGGTATTTTATCATTTGGCACCATTTCCAAAGCATTGGCCTCGGCAATTATTGAAGGTAGCTTAAATGCCAGCTGCGAATTGCTTTGCAAGCTGTTAACATCCAACAAAGATGTATTTAAATCTGCATAAATAAACGGAACTTTTTGGCTCCAGTCGACATGCAAATTACCCTTAATCATGTTAGTTGCCACATTAAGGTTTCTAATTACCACATCGGCAAAATCCACCGTACCGTCGGTTTGCATTTCCAGTGTAGTTTCCGGAGCATTGAAATTGCCTGCCGGATTATAAATATTACCCTCCAAAGCATATCGCGGACTGGTCAAAGCATCTTCCACCGCTCCCCGAACCTCAGCCATTATTCCCATTGCCTTGGCATCTGCCTCAAAGCTCAATTTACCTTCATTTAGCAATGATGACAAATTATCTCCCTGCAAGTCCAAAACAATCTCCTCACCCTCGGCGGTTGCATCAATATTCAAAGTAAATAATTCATTTTGCGACGGAATTTCCAAACTCACCTCTTTAATGTCGACTTGCGTCATTTTGCCTGTCTTACCGTCATAATAAGCCACGATACCGTTTGTCAGTTCAACCTGTTTTGCAACCAACCCTGCCGCCAACAACGGTGTGGCATCTTTGCTTGTGTTAACATCTTTCTTGTCTGCGGCATCCTTGCCGGATGTTGCTTTTGAAACTGTCGTAAACATCCAGTTTTTGTCGCCGTTGGCTGATGTTTCCAAATAGATTTCAGGATTATCCAAAATCAACTTATCAATTACGATCCGCCCTTTTAACAAAGGTAAAATTGCCGCCTTAACCTCAAGTTTTTGCAATTTTATCATTTGCGGATTTTGTGCCCAAGCAGCATTAGCAAGCTCCACATCATTAACTACCAATGTCGGCACAAACGAAATACCGAGTTTTGCCTCGCCGTTAATTTTAAGTTCTCGTCCGGTTTCGCGTGCCACAATATCTTCGATATAAGATTTATAACGATTAAGATCAAAATTGCGTACAAACACAAAACCGCCGATTGCCAATATAATAATCAAACTGGCAATAACCGAAGCTGTCTTTTTTATAAATCTCATATTTCTACTCCTTAAAATTCAAACCTAAAGTTGTTAATGCCTCTATAAAATAATCAGGCAGTTTTGCCGTTATTTGCAAATTTCTATATATACCCGACAAATCGATTTTGTATGCATGCAAATACAATTTATCTTTCAACATTGCAAATTTCTCTCTTCCTTTGCCGAAATACTTATCATCACCCACAATCGGCACACCCAAATATTCCAAATGCGCCCTGATTTGATGTGTTCTTCCGGTCATGGGCTTGGCCTCAATCAAAGCAAATTTATTGCCTGTGGCATCCAGCACTTTATATTCGGTAATTGCTTTTTTGCCATCGGCATCGACCTTCATTTTTTCGCCTGCCTTCAACAAATTGGCTTTGATTTCACCTTGCGTTTTCTTAGGGCTTCCTCTGACCAATGCCAAATAAGTCTTATTCAAATCGCGTTCTCTAAATGCTTTTGTTAAAATTTCGGCATTTTTGCGATCTCGCGCCAAGACCAAAACTCCCGATGTTTCCTTATCAATTCGATGCACCAACTTCGGTGCGTCTTCTTTTTCAAATTTCAAAGCATCCAACATTCCGTCAACATGATGCAAGGTATTGGTTCCGCCCTGCACGGCCAAACCCGACGGCTTGTTTAATACAATAATATTATCATCTTTATATATCACCAACGACCGAACAAACTCCGCATCTTTGTCCGATACTTTAGCAGCACTTTTTTCAATTGGCCTATCCTCCATCGGCGGAATTCTGATCTCTTGTCCGGCCAAAAGTTTAAGCGATACCTCGGCTCTTTTACCGTCAACCTTAATTTGTTTGGTACGCAATAATTTTTGCAATCTGGCCAAGGGCAAACCAGGATAATATTTTAGGAACCACCGGTTTAGCCTAATTCCATCATCTTCTGCTTTAACTTTTAATATTGTAACCCCTGCCATTTTCCGATCCGTATAGATTATTTAATTACTATTTTTAGCCTTCTGTTTTTCGGCTCTTAATTTATCGAAATATTCAATTCTCTTTCTAATTTCGCGTTCAAATCCCCTGTCCGCCGGATGATATAGTTTAACTCTTTTCATCCCGTCAGGAAAATAATTGGCTCCCGAGAAACCATCTTCACAATCAGGATCATATTCATATCCGTCGCTATATCCCAGTTGTTTCATCAGTTTTGTCGGAGCGTTTAAGATATTTTTCGGCGGCATCAACGAGCCTGTTTTTTTAGCCAAGTCAAACGCCGCATGCATTGCTTTGTATACCCCGACCGATTTTGGCGCCGTGGCCAAATAAGCCGTCAATTGCATAATTGCCAAATCTCCCTCTGGCGAGCCCAACCTCTCATATGTGTCCCAGCACGCAATTGCCTGCACCACCGCCCCCGGCTCTGCCAAAGATACATCCTCAATCGCAAATCGGGTTAATCTGCGCAAAATATATTTGGGGTCTTCCCCCGATGACATCATTCTTGCCACCCAATAAAGCGCCGCATCAACATCTGACCCGCGCAGCGATTTATGCACCGCCGAAATCAGATTATAATGCCCGTCGCGGCCTTTATCATACACCGGCGCCCGCGAGCGAATTATCTTAACAATGCTGTCTTTATCAAAAATTTCGCCTTCTTTGGCATAGTTCCATACACTTTCTGCCAAATTGAGGATATACCGCCCATCTCCGTCCGCAACAGCTTTCATGAACTCTCTGGCTTCATCATCAACCGGTAATTTGCGACCAACTTCTTTTTCGGCCCGTTGCAACAATTCTTCGAAATTATCCTCGCTTAGGCGGTTTAATACAAACACCTGGCATCTTGACAGCAATGCCGCATTAAGTTCAAACGATGGATTCTCGGTCGTAGCACCGACCAAAATAATTGTTCCATCCTCAACATACGGCAAAAAACCATCCTGCTGCGATTTATTAAAACGGTGAATTTCATCAACAAACAACAGGGTTCCGATACCTTGATTGGCACGTCTTTCTTGCGCATATTGGAACACTCTTTTAAGATCGGCCACTCCCGAAAACACAGCCGATATCTGTTCAAAATAAAGTTTCGTATTTTCGGCAATCAGTCGAGCAATGGTTGTTTTGCCGCATCCTGGCGGTCCCCACAATATAAACGAGCCGATTTTACCCGAGGCCAACATTCGTCCAAGCGGAGCATCTTTTCCGATAACATTATCTTGCCCGACAACCTCTGCTAAAGTTTTCGGGCGCAATCTGTCGGCCAACGGCCTTTTGACCTGTGATGAAAACAATGTGTCTTCCATTATCCATCCGTTTTTATCGATTCGTTAACATACCTGTAATTAATAACAAATTTTACAGCGAAATAACAGTTATTTTTTTATTCTGAAAGGATTTTTATCCTCTTTTTCATACACCTTAAAAGCATCTTCTTCCAGCCACCAGTCTTTAGCACTCTGTTGGCTTTTCTGATGTTCTTTATCAATATGTTTAGCCGAAGAAATTTCATTTGCTCTGGCCTTAGCCGATTTTTTATCGGCATCGATTTTTAATTTAACCTCGTCAAAAACAATATTCATATACTGATCCAGCTCGACCAAATCTTCTACACCCAAATCTTTTTGATCAAAAACTTCTGCAAATTTCGGCGTTTCTAGCATAAATGGTGTCTTTTTATTTATCTCCGATTCCGATAAGTTATAATCGGTATCCCAAACAGCCAATTTCCTTAAATTGTCATCTTCGGCAAAGAAAATATTTTCAGCCAAAACCGGACGATGATAAAATCCCTCCGCCAATACAATCTGATAATTTCTGGTATCCACCTGCAAATTCTTACTCACATTAAAATCAAGCGCCAGTCTATGAAAATAATAAGCATTGGCAAAATATTTTCCGCGTTGTTTCCAGTCTCCGTCTCTGTTTTGCGGAATCTGCACCGATTTGGTAGCCAAGGCGGCTAATTTGTCCAACTGTTTGCTCAGCTTTTGGTTGTCAGGTGCTTTTATAATTTTATATGCCGTATTCATCACCAAGCACTCAAGCTCTTCTCGGCTATATTTATTTTCAACCAAACTCAGGCTGTTACATAACAACAAAGCAGACATTTTTTTGGCCTGTCCGTTCATCAACATATCTTTCAGATTTTTCAGCCGCAAATTGTGCCCGACATCATCCAACACCAATATCGTAGGCAACGCCATTGGGGTGTCTTGCCTATGCAAATTGCAATATATCATTTCGTTCAAAAACATCTGATTAAGAATTTTTGAAGCCTGCGTATTTGCTAAAGAATAAATAGTTATCGGTTTAACTCGTTTTGTTTCATCATCATAAATACCATGAATATCTCTGATATTAAAATCATTACCGTTGGTTCGCTCTCTTATGGCTTGATTGGTAAATATCCGAAATGGTTTTAGAGCCCAGGCAAAGGCTATTTGGCGTTGTTTTGGTGACAATTGCAAAAACTGCTTTAATCCGTCAATTACCGATTTGCCATAGCCAAACAATACTGCCTCACGCAACAACCCCTCCAGCCATCCTTGCCAGTCTTTGGAGTGTTCATCATGTGCGGTCATATAGTTATCAATCATCCAGTCAACAATTGCGGCAAAACAGGCCTCATGTCCAATCCATCTTTCATCTATTCCGGCCCAACTGCCTACCGGCAAATAATTATCCTTATCAAGTGTCTCATCAGCCAAATTATCCATTGCTTGTTTAGCCTCGGCTACTGGCATTTGCAAATAATAGCTCAATAAAATATCTTTTTCATCCTTAACCAACCTTTGCTTTGCCACGATTTTTCCCAAAAAATAATCATTGGCTTTTGCTTGGTTCACTTTTGCCGTCCAATAGCCCAAAAATGCCTCTATAATTGTATGAGCCAATATATTCCAATAATTATCTTTTTCCGCATCGTCCACATCAACCAAATATCCGGCAATTCTTGCCAAATAAGCTTCTTTTTCGTCACCATCATTTGGAATATTTGCTTTATCTAACGGATTCCAGCGCGGATAAAACAATTTTTTTTCCGGATCATCAAGTAAATCCCAATTATAATAAAATATCTTTCCCAATCCTGCACGATATCCTGCCGTATATTTAGGCAACAATCCCGACATATCAACAGCAACAATGCATGCCTCATCCGAACGCAACACCGATGGTATGGCAACACTTGATGTTTTGCCTGTTCCCATCTCTCCCAAACACAAAACCGATTGCGGCTCATTAAGGCTCAAAATCTTTTCGTCGAATTTACCAAGCACCAAAAATTTACCATCATCAATCCCCATTTTTTTTATATCTTTATCTTTGGCAAAATGATGGTTGAGCACATACCATAATTTGAACGAATAATTGCGGCTGAAAAACGCCGAAATTATAGCGATTATAATTACAAACGGCACCAACATCGGCACCATCAAAATCAAATTCATCGTCAAGTGTCTTTCGCTCATAAGCACCATATTCCACCAATATTGATAAAGCTCAAAAACATATGTCGGCTGATAAAAAAATTGCGCCCAATCACAGTCAAATCCGTTTGTATAGCTAACTAAATTTAGTTTGCAAGCCAGCTCCAAAATGCCAAAACAAATCCCTGACAACCCCCAAAAACTAATATAACTAATCAACAAAACCGCGGCGGCATGCATCAATGCCATCACGCGGCTTTTTTCTTGGTTTATCGAAACATTTTCGGTCATTATCTGCCCCGTCCGCCTCGTACCGGAATTATTCTGGCCTTTGGCTTTTTGTCTTTTTGCTGCTCAACATTTTCTTTCATGGCTTTCCGCAAAGCCAATTCTTTTTCTTTTCGTTCTTCAATAATCCTGCGTAATTCCTCATTATGTGACTTGGCCTGCAGCTCCTGTTCGCTTTTGGCCTCATCCAACACCTTTTTATCTTTCACCTCAGGTTTTTCAGGTTTTCCAAAAACTTTTTTTCCGGCCGACAAAAGCGCCTCGACACTTATGCCTTTATCATTTTTAAAATCCAAAATTCCAAATTCTCGGTTGTTACCCAAAAAGAACTCTGTCATATCCAAACCGTCATACGCTCTGTTTTTTTTCTTTTTCGGTGCCAAAATTCTTGCCAATTCTTCTTTACTTGGTACTCTTCCCAAGGCCTGAGCTATTTGTTCTGGGGTAATATTGCACTCGCTCAAATCAAGTCCCGTAATATTTACCCCGGTAAAATCGACCCCTGAGAAATCAACCCCGCGCAAATCAAGCTGGCTCAAATCTATCGCCGCCAAGTTAAGTAAAGTCAAATTCAACTTGCGCAGATTAAGTTTATGCGGATAGTATTTGGCCAAATACTCCACCAATGACTGCAGCTCTTCCAGACCCACCGTGTCAAAATCTACATCAATTAAAATTGCATCTTCCAAATCGGCGTCAACCAGCTTCACACCATGCATTTTTGCTTTGGTAAAATTGGTTCGATGCAAAACGGTGCCTGACAAAATTGCCCCGGTCAAGTCAGCTCCGGCCAAATTGGCATCCGTCAAATTGGCTCCCGAAAAATCAACTCCGCGCAAATCAGCCCCTGAGAAATCAACCCCGGTCAAATTAGCCACCGAAAAATTGGCCCCGGTCAGATTTTCTCCGGCGAATTTACCGTTTTCAAGGTTTTTACCGACAAATTTTAAGCCATCATCATCAAAAGAAGTTTTTGCATTGTCCGAGCCTTTTGCTACCATACTCCAACTGCTGCCTTCGGACATTTCCCGTTGCAGTTTTTTCTCAAAAGCCTCTTGCTCTTCTTTAATGCGTTCCCGCAAATATTCAAGTTTATCGTCGGCCATTTTTTATTCCATATCAAATATTTTATATTAGCATAACCTTGATTTTAACATTTGACAAACAAATTTATTTCAAAATACATTCAAATCCGTCCTCAATCACCTGATTGCACAAATCATTGAGTTTTTCAGGCTCCGGTTTAACCATCAACCTATGATATAACACCCCGTTAACCGTGGCATCTTCAATAAAGATATCATAGCCTTGCAAACCGGCTACCCCGTTTTTAATTTTCATACGATCATCAACGGCATTTTCCATTTCCGTATACGCACCAAGCTGCATCATTTTCTTCCCCGCAACTACGTTTGCCGTGGATGTTTTTTCCCGTCTTTGATTTATCTTGTTTTGGGTCGTTTTTTGAGGATATTTTTGTGCTCCGCCCTCAATTAATTCTTCCAACCAATTATCTTTATGAGCCCAGGAATTTCCACCGTCATCCCAACGCTTTTGCTCTTTTACAGCCGACAACATTGTAATAACATCTTGATTAAAGGCTTTACGCAAAGTTGCTTCGATATCCTTAATTCTTCCTTTCAGCATATTCTTATCAAAGGGCGACAACCCCGCCAAAAAATACAAATTCCGCAAAGCGGCAGCCCTTTCTGCCAAAATTTGCACTTCTTTTTGCTCCAACGCAATTTGTTCTATCTCTTTATTTAACAAATCTATTTTTTCATAATCTGGCAAATTTTTCTTTTTATTTAACTCTTTGATGGCATTTTTGGTCGCAACTATCTGATAACGATTCGCCTCATAATCAAACGATGCTTTTTCTACCAATCTATAGCCGAGTTCGACCTGTGTCATAACCAACGCCGCCAGCTCATCAAACGCTTTTTGTTTTAGCCGGTCATCCGTAGGCGATTTTTGATATTCGGCCACACTCTCCAACAAATTATAGGTAACAAGCTTTGCTTTATTAAACAATTCATTTTCATAACGGCTGTCTTCGACCTCCAAACCGTTTATATCAAGTCTTGCCACCGGAGGATAGTCGACATATGCCTGCCTTCTGGCTTTGGCGGCATTAAACCCGCCGAGTTTTTCTTTGGCCAAAACGAACTCTCTGCGGTTGCTAACAGCCGCATCCTGAAATATATCCGGAGTATACCGCTTGTCAAAATCATCTAGTTCATAAAATCTTTTGCCCTCAAGTCGCAAATCTTTGTCTGTTGTTTTAACCAACTGCCCATATTCAAGGTTTACAAATTCGAGTTGTTTTCTAATCTCGCCCAAATTATTCAAAGCAACCTCCAAATCCTTGCGATAATTAAGCTCCGGCACGGTCAAATCATCTCGTTCGTTTCTTTCGTTAAGTTTTTTCAAAATTTTTCCTTGCTGGTTTAACAATCGATCGATTTGCTTAATTTCTTTAGTGGCAAATATTTCCTCTCTATGCAATTTAATTGCGGCCACACTCAGATTCTGAGCTGACTTTGCATACATTGCATTTTCAATATATTTCAGATTGTCGGTCAACACGCTCATGGCATATATATCTGCAAAATCCATTGCCCTGGCGGCATTATAAAGTTTATTTGTTTCTTGCCCTGTTCCCAATAACGATTCTACGATTTTTTCTGGTGTTTGAGTATTAGTATCATATATTTTCTTGAACATATTTTGGGCCGACACATCGGCATTATATTTGGCAGCCCTGGCCATAGAGGTATAAACATTAACCTTATCAGGCAGACTTTCGGGACTTCCGCTAAACACCAGATCATTGGTTTGTAACGCGATTCCCAAAGATTTTTTCTCTGTTGAACACGCTGTCAACAGCCCTATTCCGCCCAACACCATTAAACCGTACGCCAGTCCTTTTTTCATAAGATATCTCCGTTTTTCTGTAACAATATGTAACAAGAATTTAAAAGCTTTTTATCAAAATAATTGATATATGTAAACCAAAATAAGTTTTCTACAAACAATCTAGAGGTAAAAAATTATGACAAATCCGATTAAAGTTGCCGTCATCGGGGCCGGCATGATGGGCAAAAATCACTTAAGAACATATAAGACCTTGCCCGCATTTGAGCTGGTTGGCGTTTATGATATCTGTGCCGAAGCCGCTGCTTCTGCCGCTGCAACATTTGGTATCAAGGCTTTTTCTTCGCTGGAAGAAGTTGCCTCTTCAGTTGATGCCGTAAGCGTTGTTACCACATCTGTTACCCATGCCGACGTTGGCGAATTTTTCCTAAACCGTGGCATCCACTGCCTTATGGAAAAACCTCTTGCCACCACCGAAGATGAGTGCCAACGTTTAATTACCGCTGCCCGCAACAATCATGTTACTTTGTTGGTTGGCCATATCGAACAGTTCAACCCGGCAATTGAGCAATTGCACAAAATTCTTAATGACACCTCCAAAATTTGCTCTTTGGAGACCCGTCGTATGTCGGCGGCCTCTGGTCGTATAACTGATGTTGACGTAGCGATGGACTTGATGATTCACGATGCGGAGATTGTTTTGTCTTTAGTCAAATCTCCGGTAGTTAATGTTCAAGCCTCAGCCGTTCGCTCTAAAAAATCACCATCCGGCAAAGATTATATTACAGCCATGGTTGAGTTTGCCAACGGCGCCACTGCAACTCTGACCGCTTCGCGCATTACTCAGTCAAGGATTCGCACCTTGAATGTTACCACCGATGATAATTACATCGATTTGGACTTTATCAACCAAAGTATTGCTGTTCATTCTCAAGGGCGCATGCATAATGTCAACCAAAACGATCTTCCCGAGAACATGCGCTATGGTCTTAAAGGAAGTGTCGAAAATCTGTTTATTATGCAGGCTCAGCCTCTTACCTCAGAGCTCAATCACTTTGCCAACTGCATTTTAGGTAAAGAAATGCCGCGTATTTCCGGCGAGCAGGCTCTTGAAGCTTTGCGTGTTATTTGGGATATTGAAAATGCAATATCTTTTAACCAAAGCATTCAATTGGCGGCCGAATAAAAAGCTTGCAAAAACTTTTTTCCAGGGGCATAAAAGTTTTATGCTCCTTTTTTATATACAAGGATTAATTAATGCGTTACAAACTCACTTTGGAATATGAAGGCACCAATCTTCTTGGCTGGCAACGTCAGCTTGACGGCCCATCGGTTCAAGAATATCTTGAAACAGTTTTGGAAAAATTAAGCGGCTTTCATTCAGAGATAGCCGCTGCCGGACGCACCGATGCCGGGGTCCATGCCACCGGGCAGGTTGCCCACATTGACTTTGACACCGCCATGGAACCATGGAAAATCCGCGAAGCCTTCAATGCCAATTTGCGTCTGCTGAACGCCCCTGTTGTAGTGCTTGATGTCAAGCAGGTCTCGCCTGATTTTCACGCCCGTTTTTCCGCCAACGGTCGTGCCTATATCTACCGCATTCTCAATCGTCGTGCCCCATCTGTCTTATTGCAAAACCGCGTATGGTGGGTTCCTGTAGAATTGGATGTTGACAAAATGCGCCAAGGTGCATCATACCTTCTAGGTCACCACGATTTTACTTCTTTCAGAGCTGCTGCCTGCCAAGCCAAATCACCAATCAAAACCCTTGACCGGCTTGATATCACCACTCAAGGTGACGAAATTATTTTTGCCGTAGAAGCCAAATCATTCCTGCATCATCAGGTTCGCAACATGGTTGGTACACTCAAACTGGTCGGAACAGGCAAACTTCAGCCCCAAGATATCAAGACCATTCTCGAAGCCCGCAACCGCTCTTGCGCCGGAGCCACCGCCCCGGCTTGCGGACTGTACCTAACCCAAGTATTCTACTAAAAAAGGCAGGAATTCTAAGAAACAACCCCAAAATTCCTGCCCCTTGCTTTTATGATATATATATCGGATTTGATCCCGACAATAACAATATATTACACCAAATTTAAAATACAACGTCTAAGTTTATTTTTTGCAACAATTCTTGTTTTTATAGCTAATCATCTCCGATTCTCAACGCCTCGATAAATGCCGATTGCGGAACCTCCACTTTGCCGAATTGCCGCATCCTTTGTTTACCTTTCTTTTGTTTATCCAACAACTTGCGTTTACGTGTCACATCACCGCCATAACACTTTGCCGTCACATCTTTGCGCAAAGCCGATATTGTCTCTCTGGCAACCACTCTGCCGCCAATACAAGCCTGTATCGGAATTTTAAACAAATGTCTGGGAATCAGGTCCTTAAGCCTTTCGCAGATTTGTCGTCCACGTCCCTCGGCCTCGGTTTTATGACACAAAAATGCCAACGCATCAACCAGCTCCTCATTAATCAAAATCTGTACTTTTACCAAATCGGATTTCTGATATCCGATCAACTCATAATCAAAACTTGCATAGCCTGATGTAATTGACTTCAAACGATCATAAAAATCAAACACAATCTCATTTAAGGGAATTTTATATATCACCATCGCCCGCGAGCCGACATAAGTAAGCTCCTGCTGCTCGCCTCTGCGTTCGGTACACAATTTTAACACTGCTCCCAAATATGTATCCGGCACCAAAATAGTCGCCTTAACCATCGGCTCTTCAATCGATTCTATTTTGGTTGGCTCTGGCATATCTGCCGGGTTATGCAGCGTCATAACCTCACCATTGGTCAAATATATTTTATATGCGACCGACGGAGCTGTTGTAATCAAATCAAGATCAAATTCTCTTCCCAGCCGTTCTTGGATGATTTCCATATGTAACAGCCCCAAAAATCCGCATCTGAAGCCCAATCCCAATGCCGCCGAGTTTTCATTTTGATAATCAATGCTCGCATCATTGAGTTTCAACTTTGCCAGGGCATCTTTTAAGGCATCATATTGGCTTGAATCAACCGGAAATATTGAGCAAAACACCACCGGTATTGCAGGTTTAAATCCTTTAAGCGGCTCAGCACATGGATTTTTATTATCGGTAATTGTATCTCCGACCCTGCAATCACCGACACTTTTAATACTTGCCGTAATAAAACCGACCTCTCCCGGATACAATGCATCAACATCGGTCATCTTTGGTGAAAAGATTCCCACTTTTTCCACCAAATAAGTAGCATTATTTGACATCATGCGGATTTGTGTCTTTTTGCGCAACACACCATCGTGGATTCGCACCAAGATAATCACACCCAAATAACTATCATACCAACTGTCAATCAGCAACGCTTTTAGCGGAGCCTTTTCATCACCTTTAGGTGCCGGCAATCTTGTAACTATCGCCTCAAGCAGCCTATCAACCCCAAAGCCTGTTTTACCTGACGTCTCCACCGCATCTGTAGTATCAAGCCCAATAACATCCTCAATTTGCTGTTTTACTCTTTCGACATCGGCCGACGGCAAATCAACCTTATTTAATACCGGAATAATCTCGTGGTTATTATCAATTGCCAAATAGACATTTGCCAGTGTTTGCGCCTCCACACCTTGGGTGGCATCTACCACCAAAACCGATCCTTCGCAAGATGCCAGAGAGCGAGACACTTCATAAGAAAAATCCACATGTCCCGGCGTGTCTATCAAATTAAGCTCATAAGTTTTTCCGTCTTTAGCCTTATAATTAAGTCTCACGGTTTGAGCCTTAATTGTAATTCCTCTTTCTCTTTCAATATCCATATTGTCCAAAACCTGCTCGGTCATTTCACGTTTTTCCAAACCGCCGCACATTTCAATCAATCTATCTGCCAGGGTTGATTTTCCGTGATCGATATGGGCAATAATTGCAAAATTTCTGATTAACTCAATTGGATGGTTATTCATTTTTTCAAAATCTTTCTCAAGTCCCTCAACTTACATTATTTCCTCAAAATAACCGAAAATTAAAAATACGCAAGTATTGTTTTTGCCATAATGATTGACTAACTGATATAAACGAGGCATAATAAGAAAAAGTATTATTGGGGAGAAAAGCCATGAGAAAGATGATTGACATAGACTTTGGGACCAGTCGCTACGAACAACTTGTCGAGTTACGTTATAAGGTTTTATTAGAGCCTCTGGGGCTAAAATTTCTGGATTCTCATCGTGACAAAGAGGTCAATTATCTTCATATCGGCTGTGTGGAAAGCCTTGACGATAAGCTTATCGGCGGACTGATGCTCATCCCTCTTGATGACAAAAACATCCGCATGATGCAAGTTGCCGTTGACACAAAATACCAGGGTGAGGGCATCGGGCACGAGCTTGTACGTTATGCCGAAAAACGCGCCAAAAAAGCCGGCTTTCAAAACATCATTATGCATGCCATGCTAAATGTCATCGGCTTTTATGAAAAAATGGGCTATCATCAAGAAGGCGACATTTTTGAAGAGCGCGGTATCACCTTTGCCAAAATGGTCAAAAAATTATAGTCTATTTACCGTTGTGTTCTTTACGATATTTTTCTAGCTTTTTCAAAAGCATTTGTCTTTTAAGACGGCTCAAGTGATCAATATACAACACTCCGTCCAAATGATCTATTTCATGCTGAGCAGCCACCGCCAAAAACTCCTCTGCCAGCATTTCTTGTTCTTTGCCGTCATAATCCAGATATCTAATTCTTACCACTGCCGGCCTTTCTACCTCAGCTCTTTGCCCCGGAACCGACAAACACCCCTCCTCGGAAATTTCTTTTTCTTCCGAGCTCCAAATTATCTCCGGGTTAACCATATAAAGCGGGTTAGGCTCCTTCCCCTCTCCTGCAATATCAATCACTACGATTCTCTTTGACAGTCCTATTTGCGGAGCAGCCAAACCACAACCGTTTGATGCATACATTGTCTCCAACATATCATCCAACAACTTGCGCAAATCATCATTAACCTCGACGACTTTCTCGGCCTTTTTTTTCAAAATCGGATGCGGATATTCATATAGTTTTAACTTTGTCATTTTCTATTTCCTAGCGTACTGCTTTGGCAATTGTATCAAGCAAGGCATTGACCATTTTAGGTTCGTTTTTATTAAAGAAAGCATAGGCCAAATCGACATATTCTTTAACAATAACCGCCGCATCGACGTCGGTCGTGTACGCAAGCTCATAGGCCGCACAAAGAAGCAATGCCCGCAATGTCCCGTCAAATCTGTCAAACTGCCATCCTTCTTTCAAGAAATGCGCCAATGATTTTTCCAACTGTTCTTTGTTTTTATGTACTTCGCGCGTCAGTTTGGTAAAATAATCGACATCCATTTCCTCAATCTCGACCACATTTTCCAAAACTTCATATCCGTCGCTTTCCTCTTCGATTGCATAGCGGCCGATTTCTCCGTTTACAAAATCTTTAATTACTTCGTCAACCGATAGCTGTCCATATTCTATCATATATGTTGCCTGTACGGCAGCCAATCTTGCAGCCGATTTTTTTCTAATTTTTTCCGAAACAAATTTAGCCATTTATTCTTCTCCTTTTGGCTTGGCCATTTTTTCCAAAGTCTCCAAAAACTCTTCAAAATCTTTTGGTTCTCTAAAATCTCTGTAAACCGATGCAAACCTTATATATGCCACATGATCAAGTGCTGCCAACGCCTCCATAACCAGTTCTCCGATTTGTGTTGAGGTTACTTCGGTTTCACCGGTACTTTCCAAGCGCCGCTGAATAGAGTTAACTATTTTCTCCACTCTTTCAGCAGCAATCGGACGTTTCCGCACTGCGATATATATTGACCTTGCCAATTTATCGCGGTCGAACATAACTTTTTCACCGTTTTTCTTAACCACGGTCAAATCCCGCAACTGTATTCTTTCAAAAGTTGTAAACCGCTGTCCGCATTCGGGGCATTCTCTGCGCCGACGAATGGCCGTCGCATCATCGGTTTCTCTTGAATCTTTTACCTGTGTTTCGTTGCAACCGCAGAACGGGCACTTCATTTTTACTTTCCTTTTGCTATCAGGTTTTCTGCAACCATATACATTTTTGAAGAATATCTTGCCCCTTTTATAAGGACAATATCATTATTTTGCAAGCACTTATTTAACAAAAACTCATCGACCCCGTCTTTATTGGCAAAATAATATTTCTCTTTGGTCTCTGGCACTTGCGCCAACATATCCTGCATTTCCGCACAAACTCCGATTACAATATCGATATTGCTTTTTGCAACTTCTTTGCCTATTTCCTCATGTCTGGCTTTTGAAGTTGAGCCAAGTTCGGCCATTTTGCCCAAGACAACGATTTTTCTTCCTTGGCACGGCATTTTATCCAAGCTTTTAATCGCAATTTTCATTGCCTCTGGCTGGCCTGAATAGCTATCGTCAATCAACAAATATTCGCCGCCTTTTGGCAAATGCAGTTTATATTTAGCTCCCCTTCCTGGCAAAGCCCCGAATTCGCTCAATTTTTGTGCTGCTTTCTCAACATCAAGTCCCATTTCCTTAACCAAGGTCAATACACACCAGGCATTATAGAAATTATGCTCTTCTTCATCTTGCAATTTTAGTACAACATCGGGATGATGATTTTTACCAAATTTTACAATTTTAGCTCCGTTTTCTTTGGCTCTTGTTTCCAAAATATCGGCAAAATTAGTATCTTCGTTGATAATAGCTACACCACCTTTTTTCAAGCCTTTGAAAATTTCTGCTTTAGCCTCGGCAATTCCTTCAAAATTTTCAAAAAACTCTATGTGCATCGGATAAACATTGGTTACAATGGCAACATCAGGCTTCACATAGTGGGTCAATTCTTCTATCTCGCCTTTTGCGCTCATACCCATCTCGATTATGGCAAAATCAGCCTCCATGTCCATATCACAAAGTGTCGCCGGAACGCCGATATTATTATTATGATTTCCTTCCGTGGCATATACCCTGCCAAACGCAGACAATACAAACTTTATTTCTTCTTTGGTTGTGGTTTTGCCGGCGCTTCCGGTCAAGCCGATAACCATTCCTCTAAATTTCGAGCGGTTGTATTCTCCTATTTTTCCATATGCTTTAAGAGTGTCTGGAACTATAATTTGTTTTTCCTCAGGAACGCCTTCAACCAAATGATCAACCACCGCCAAGACCGCGCCTTTGTCAAACACCTCTTTAACAAAATCATGTCCGTCAAATTTCTCCCCTTTAATGGCAACGAACACATCCCCCGGTTTAATATTGCGGCTATCGGTTACCACACTATCAATCTCACAATCAACAATCTCTCTGCCATAATCCAAAATTTTTGCTAATGTTTTTGTGCTTATTTTTTGCATTTTGCATCCTTTCGCTAAAACTATGACGGCAATGATAGCAACAAAAACTAAATATTTTATTTAAAACATTACATATATTTCCCTTGCTTTTTAGACAAAAATATACTATTTTCGACAACATAACAAAATATTATTAACATTAAAAATATTACATTATGAAAAAATTTTTAATTATCTTTATGGCAATGCTTTTATTGGCTTCTTGCCGTCCCAAGATGTACTTTCTCAACGGCCCCACACCTTTGTGTCTCATTGATGCCAAAGATGGTGACGGCTACCAACTCTATAACCCCAGGACAAAGAAAGTTCTGAACGACTATGTCTATGACACGGTCTATGTTGGTTATCGTCAACTGGTGGGCTACTCCGTTTCGGGAGAAAAAGATTTTTACGCCCATAATGGCGACTTTCTTTTTGTCACCACGTCAGATTTTTATATCTTTGAAACACCGTCAAGAACTTTTTACCTTGAAAAGTTCGACCGAGGGTACAAATGGCGCACTGCCAATGGATCACTTCAGCTATATGTTTTTCCCCACGAACTTGAGACATTGCTGGAGAAATCCAAAATTATGGATGGTTTTCCGATATGCCGCAGCATATCTGATAACTATTATCCATCCAATAGGTAGAAAACCAAAAGACGCAAACTTTTATAATAAAAGTTTGCGTCTTTTATTTCATCCCGCCTCAGCTACTAGCGATAAATTGGAAATTTATTACACAGCTCGATTGCCTTGCAGGCAGTTTCTTCAATTACCTTACCTTCATTTTCAGAGCCAACCGCCTCAATCACATCGGCAATCATATTCCCAATTTTCTCAAACTCTTTTTCACCAAATCCCCTTGTGGTTCCGGCTGGCGTTCCGACCCTGATACCTGAGGTAATCTTGGGCGGCATCGGATCAAACGGAATGGCGTTTTTGTTGCAGGTAATATGCGCCTTGTCCAGTACCTCTGCCACTACATCGCCTGTTACGTTTTTTGGGCGCAAATCAACCAACAACAAATGTGTATCGGTTCCGCCAGACACCAAATTAAGGCCTCTTTTTTTCAATGTTTCACCCAATACAAAAGCATTTTTTACTACCTGTTTGGCATAGGCCTTAAATTCATCGCTCAGATCCTCCTTAAAGCAAACCGCCTTGGCCGCAATCACGTGTTCCAAAGGACCACCCTGCGTACCTGGGAAAATGGCCGAGTTAATTTTTTTAGCCAAATCTTCATTATTGGTCAAAATCATACCGCCTCTTGGGCCACGCAAAGTCTTGTGTGTGGTTGTGGTGACGACATCGGCCCACTTTAGCGGATTCGGGTGCACCCCTCCGGCAACAAGCCCGGCAAAATGTGCCATATCGACCATCAAATAGGCCCCAACCTCATCGGCAATTTTTCTAAAATTTGCAAAATCAATTTGCCTTGGATAGGCCGAACCTCCGGCAATAATCAATTTAGGCTTATATTCTTTGGCCAATTTTTCCACTTCGTCATAATCAATCAATCCGGTTTGTTTATCCACACCATAAGCAATTGATTTCAACCATTTACCGGATATTGAAACTTTTGCACCATGAGTTAAATGTCCCCCGGCATCAAGCCCCATTCCAAGTATGGTATCAAACGGCTGCAACAAAGCCAAATATACCGCTGTATTAGCCTGAGATCCTGAGTGGGGTTGAACATTGGCAAACTTAGCATCAAACAATTTTTTTGCCCTCTCGATTGCCAATGTTTCTATTTCATCAACAAATTCACACCCGTGATAATATCTTTTCTTTGGATACCCTTCGGCATATTTATTGGTCAAGATAGAACCTTGAGCTTCCAACACAGCTTTAGATACAATATTTTCTGATGCAATCAATTCTATCTGTTCTTGTTGGCGTTTAAGTTCTTTTTGTATCAGTTCATAAATTTCTTTATCTTCTGTCTGCAAATTCTCTCTAAAATCCATCATCTGCTCACTCCTTATATCTACCCCAATTCGGCAATTCTTCTACAATGTCTTTCACCGTTTGAAAAGGGTGTTTTCAAAAATATATCCAAATATTTAACAACATCGTTTTTATCTTGTGTTCTGGCTCCAAACACCGCCACATTTGCATCATTGTGTTCTCTGGCCAATGCTGCCACTTTATCATTATACAATATTGCGGCTCTAATTCCTTTATGCCGATTTGCCGCAATTGAAATTCCGATTCCCGTACCGCAAATCAGAATTCCCATATCAGCTTTTTTAGTTAATATTTCCTCAGCCATTTTATCTGCTATCAGCGGATAATCGCACGATTCCTCGGAATATGTCCCCAAATCAATCAGTTCCAAGCCTTTTTCTTTATAATACGCTTTCAAAAATTCTTTTAATTCAAAACCGCCATGATCCGCGCCGATAGCAATTTGCATCATCATTCTCCTTTTTTATTTATAACTTTTGCCATCATATAACAAATTTGTGATAAAAAAACTTTTTTTTAAAAAAATATATTGACTGAGGAAAATTTTTCTGTATATATAGAGACACCGATTGAGAGAACGGTATTAAGATTGGCCGGTTGGCAGAGTGGCTCATGCAGAGGACTGCAAATCCTTGTACATCGGTTCAATTCCGGTACCGGCCTCCAAAAGTGTTTTACCGTATTATTCCGGCTTAGCTCAGCGGTAGAGCAATCGGCTGTTAACCGATCGGTCGCCTGTTCGAATCAGGCAGCCGGAGCCAAAAAAAATCCCACCTTAATGGTGGGATTTTTTTGGCTTTTGGCTATCTGTTTCAAGCGGCGACCGAAGGGAGCCTGTTTGGAGTGGATAGTTGGTGAGCACAAATTTATGCCGTGCGAACCTTACGACACGAGGAGGACCCGCTTGCGGGAGTACCCAATCTGGCAGCCATCCTTATATTTTCCACCCTAAGCGGTGGTTTTTTTATTGGCTTTTGCCTGCCTTAATGAGAACAGCGACCGAAGGGAGCCTCACCCCAACAAACAACCGCCATGGGCGACATTGGTTTTGTTCAAATCATCCAGTCTTATACAAACCAGGTCTTTTTCTGCGCCCAAATTATCAACCGCCCAATCCGTCAAAACCTGCACTGTTTTTGCTTTATCCTTAAACCCGATAGATGCCAGCTCAATCCATGCACCTATTTTTCCCTCACTTCCGTCAAACGCCATCTGCTTATTATATTCCACACTAACAGCAATAACTTTCAACGGTTTTTGTAAAACCTGCGACAATATATCAGCAGCTTTTTCGGCCAATTTATCATTAGCTTTTGCGGCATTGGTTTTTATGGTAAGAAACGGCATTATTCCTCTCCAATCAAACAAAGGCGGCACTATCAACCGTACCGCCTTACATTTATAATACTATTCTTCGTCTTCGGGGCCAACCTCTGGCTCTTCGACTACTTCTTCGGTCTCATCAAATTCCGGAACATTATTACCCAAGACCTCTGTTCCTTCTTCTGATTCCAACTCTTCTTCATCTTCAGCATCAGCCTCCAATTTGGTAACCGAAACAACTTTTTCATTATCTGCCGTGCGGAACAAAATTACTCCTTGGGTTTTACGTCCGGCAATTCTGATATCCTCAACCGGCATTCTGATAAGTTTTCCGGCATCGGTAACCATCATAATTTGGTTATCATCTTCAATTGGGAACGAGCTAACGATTTCCTTGTTGCGTGCCGACATTTCCATATTGGCAATACCTTGCCCGCCACGCCCCGTAACACGATATTCATAAGAAGACGAACGTTTACCATATCCGGTTGAGGTTACCGAGAGAATAAACTGCTCTTTTTCTTTCATCGCTAAGAATTTTTCTTCCGACAAAATCGTATCACCGGCCACATCGGCAAACTTAACATTTTCGTTTTCACTTCGTTTCAAAGCCGATGATATACGCAAGTATTCATCACGCTCTTCAGCCGTTGCCTCCGAGTGGTTCAAGATCGACATCGAAACCACCTCATCACCTTCCGCCAGCTTAATTCCTCTTACACCGGTAGAGTTGCGTCCGACAAAGACCCTAACCTCGGTCACAGGGAAGCGAATACATTTTCCGCTCTTGGCCGCCAACAAAACATCTTCATCTTCATTGCAAATTCGAACATTAATCAGCTTATCGCCCTCGTCCAGCTTCATGGCAATTTTACCGTTTGATTGAACATTAACAAAATCCATCAACGAGTTGCGACGAACATTGCCCGATAAGGTTGCAAACATGATTGACAAATCTTTGCACTCTGCCTCATTCTCAGGCAGTTTCATAATGGTGGTAATCGTCTCACCATTATCCAGCGGCAACAAATTAATAAACGGTTTGCCCTTAGATGTCGGCGAGCCCAATGGCAGTTTATAGACCTTCATCTTATAGACCAGCCCTTTTGAGGAGAAGAATAACACCGGCGTATGAGTTGATGCCACAAACAAGCGGGTTACAAAATCCTCATCTTTGGTTGCCATGCCAGACTTGCCCTTACCGCCGCGTTTCTGTGCCTTATATGCATTCAATGGTACACGTTTGATATACCCGGCCTCGGTAACCGTAACAACCATTTCCTCGCGTTGGATAAGTGATTCTACGTCTGTATCATACTCGATATCTTCAATCTTTGAGCGCCGCGGATTAGCATATTCATCTTTGATGGCAACCAATTCATCTCTCATGATACCATACAATTTTTCGCGTGAGCTCAAAATAGACAAACACTCTTTTATTTCCTCGCCCAAACCGATTAATTCCTCATGAATTTTATCGCGTTCAAGTCCGGTCAAGCGTTGCAATTTCAAATCCAAAATTGCCTTAGCCTGGTTTTCCGACAATCGATAGGTTCCGTTTTCAACCTTTCTGTCTGGCTCATCAATAAGTTTGACCAACGCCTCAACCTCGCCCGCCGGCCAAGCCTTAGCAAGCAAAGCATCTTTAGCCTCTTGCGGCGATGGCGATGTCCTGATTAAATCAATAACCGGATCAATATTTTCCACCGCAATTGCCAAACCAACCAATGTGTGCGCCCGATCGCGCGCTTTATTAAGCTCAAATATCGTTCTGCGGCGAATAACCTCTTCCCTAAACTCAATAAACGCTTTGATAATGTCTTTTAGGTTCAAAAGCATCGGCCGCCCGTTATAAATGGCCAACATATTCATACCAAAGCTGGTCTGCAGCGGTGTATATTTATAAAGCTGATTCAAAACCACATCAGCCTGAAAATCGCGTTTAATCTCAATAACCACGCGTACACCTTGCCTGTCCGACTCATCTCTGATTTCGGATATTCCTTCGATTTTCTTTTCTTTCAACAGCTCGGCAATACGCTGTATCATTGCCGCCTTGTTTACCTGATACGGAATTTCATGAACAATAATTGCCTCTTTATCTTTATGGATTTCCTCAATTGTGCATTTTGCCCTCATCACAATCGAGCCACGTCCGGTCAGATATGCTGCCTTTGCTCCCGAATAACCAAGGATTAAACCGCCGGTCGGAAAATCAGGCCCCGGCACAATCTTAATCAAGTCCTCAATCGAAATATCCGGGTTGTCAATATAGGCGCAGCAAGCGTCACAAACCTCGCCCAAATTATGCGGCGGAATATTGGTCGCCATACCAACCGCAATACCATTGGTACCATTAACCAAAAGGTTTGGATATCTGGCCGGCAACACCACCGGCTCTTGCAAACTTTCATCGTAGTTTGGCATAAAATCGACAGTATCTTTGTCAATATCATCAATCAACGCATGCGCTACTTTGGCAAGCCTTGCCTCGGTATAACGCATGGCAGCGGCACTATCGCCATCCATCGAACCAAAGTTGCCCTGTCCGTCAATCAAAGGAACCCTCATTGAGAAAGGCTGTGCCAATCTAACCATTGCATCATAAACCGAGCTATCACCATGTGGGTGATATTTACCTAAAACATCACCGACGATACGTGCTGATTTTCTGAACGGACGATTATAGTCATAGCCGTTTTCATAGGCTGAATAGATGATACGACGATGCACCGGCTTCAAGCCGTCTCTGACATCGGGCAACGCGCGTGATACAATAACACTCATCGCATAATCAAGATACGATCTGCGCATTTCATCCGATATTTCGACCGGCGAAATATCCTGCCTGCTTTCTACCAAATTACTTTCTTCTACCACTTTAATTTTCCTCTTTTTATACTGCAATTAAAAACTGTCCAAATCATAGCAATTTTTTAAATTTACAGCCACTTTTTTTTGTTGTTTATACCCATAAAAAAACCGCAGTTTTGGCTCTATGGTCAAAAAAAGCGGCTTAAATTTGATTTTGGTTTTAAAAAGTTAATTTTATTTTTGCTTTTATCTTGCAAAGGCCAAAAAAATCAGCTCTCAAAAAAGCCCCGTCCATTGGCGGGGCTTTTTAATTAAAATGTTTCGTCACAACGACGGATCAATTCTTCAATATTCTCTGGCGGCCAACCCGGAGTATCCATACCAAGATGAATTCCCATCTTAGCTAACACTTCCTTGATTTCATTCAACGACTTACGACCAAAGTTAGGAGTACGCAACATTTCAGCCTCGGTCTTTTGAACCAAATCGCCGATATAAACGATATTGTCATTTTTCAAACAGTTAGCCGAACGAACCGACAATTCAAGTTCATCAACTTTCTTCAGGAGATTACGGTTAAACGGCAACTCTTCCTTAACAGATTCTGCCTCAGCCTCTGGCTCGTCAAAATTAATAAACGGCTTCAACTGATCTTGCAGAATTCTCGCTGCATAGGCAACAGCGTCCTCCGGAGTAACTACGCCATTGGTTTCAACCACCATGGTCAACTTATCATAGTCAGTAGCCTGCCCGACACGAGTATTCTCGACCTTGTAAGAAACCTTTCTTACCGGAGAATAAATTGCATCAACCGGAATAACCCCAATCGGAGTATCAGCAGTTTTGTTCATTGCTGCCGGAACATATCCCTTACCAACACCGACAGTTATTTCCATGTTGAGCTTTGCCCCTGCATCCAAATTGCAAATAACCAAATCAGGGTTCATAATTTCAACATCATGTCCTGTTTCGATCATTGATGCCGTAACAGTGCATGGTCCTTCA
This sequence comes from uncultured Alphaproteobacteria bacterium, assembly GCA_944391415.1. Classification (GTDB taxonomy): domain Bacteria; phylum Pseudomonadota; class Alphaproteobacteria; order RF32; family CAG-239; genus CAZU01. Next base: position 76,066 of record CALXTM010000004.1, on the reverse strand, counting down.
GCCTTCAAAGTCATATTTTTTGCATTTTCATTATGCACGGCCACAGCCAAGCATTTAACATTCAAGACGATATCGGTTACATCCTCTCTAACACCAGGAATAACCGAAAACTCATGCAACACTCCGTCAATTTTAATGCTTGTAACAGCTCCGCCCTGCAATGAAGACAACAATACGCGACGAAGCGCGTTACCCAAAGTCAAACCGAACCCTCTTTCCAAAGGCTCAACGACTATCTTAGCTTTATTGGCTCCTTCCAAAGCCGTAATATTTAAGTTAGTCGGTTTAATAAGATCTTGCCAATTTTTCTGAATCACTGGAATGCCCTCTAAAGTTTTATTGCATATGCTAAAATTTAATAAATTCACTTGAAGATTGCGGAATCCGAATATCCGCAATCTTCACAAAACATAAATTATACGCGACGTCTTTTTCTCAATCTGCATCCATTGTGCGGAATTGGTGTCACATCACGAATTGTCGTGATGGTAAAACCAACCACCTGCAATGCTCTGATGGCAGACTCTCTTCCTGACCCCGGTCCTTTAACTTCTACCTCGAGGGTTTTCATACCATGTTCCTGAGCTTTTTTACCGGCTTCTTCTGCAGCAACCTGGGCAGCATAAGGAGTAGATTTTCTAGACCCCTTAAAACCCTGAGCTCCGGCCGTAGACCAAGCAACCGTATTTCCTTGAGCATCCGTAATGGTAACTCTGGTATTATTGAAAGTAGAATTTATATGGGCAACGCCTGCCGTAATATTCTTCTTTTCTTTTCTTTTAACACGTTGTGATACTGCTTTTGCCATTTTTTACATCACCTTATTTCTTTTTGTTTGCGACAGTTTTACGTTTACCCTTACGAGTTCTAGCATTTTGCTTAGTACTCTGACCTCTTACGGGCAAACCCTTACGATGACGCAAACCTCTGTAACAACCGAGATCCATCAATCTTTTGATATTAACGCCAATCTCACGACGAAGTTCACCTTCAACAACGACGTCTTTATCAATTACATCACGAATTTTTGCAATTTCTTCCTCGCTCAACTCATGAACACGGCGATCTACTGAAACACCGGATTTTTTGCAAATGTCCTGAGCAGTTTTCCTACCAATGCCATAGATATAAGTCAACGCGACTTCAATTTTCTTGGCGGTTGGGATATTTACACCAGCTATACGAGCCAAATTAACTCTCCATTTTTAAAATTAAACCACATTCAAAAAGTTGATCACCACTTTTCAAAATTAAGCCGGATTATATGACAAAATTTATTAGTGTCAACCAAAGATTTAACAAAAATTATAAAAAAATACACTTTTTTCAAAATTCTACATTTTATTTAGGCTACTTAATACCCAACAAACTGTCAATTTTCTTTGCTACTGCTTCGATTGAGCCTGTTCCGTCCACACATTTGAGCAAACCTTCTTTTTCAAAATATGGTATTGTCGGATAGGTCAAAGCCCGATAATTGACGAGTCGATTTTGCACGGTTGTTCTGTTGTCATCGATTCGGCGATAAAATTCTGTTCCGCCGCAAACATCACAAACCCCATATACTTTAGGCTTTTGATATTTGTCATGATATCCCTGACCACATTTCATGCAGGCATAGCGCCCCAAAATACGTTCCATAATAATTTCGTCCGGCACCTGTATTTCTATTACAGCATCAAGCTTAATGTCTTTATCTTTCAACATCTTATCCAAAGCTTTGGCTTGCGGTAACGTACGCGGAAATCCATCCAAAATAAAACCGTTTTCACAGTCTTTATTTTCGATTCGTTTTGACAGCATATCAATAATCATCTCATCAGGGACCAAATTGCCTTTATCTATCAAGGCCTTTATCTGCGACCCCAAGGCCGAACCGGTCTGCGCCTCGGCCCGCAACATTTCACCAGTTGACAAATGCGGAATTTGCAATTTTTCTTTTAACAATCTGGCCTGAGTACCTTTACCGCAACCGGGAGCTCCGGTTAAAACGATTCGCAGTCCCGAATTTTTTGTGCTCATGTTTTATCTTCTCTTTTTTGTTGCCAACGATGCCTTGCGGATTAACGATTCATATTGATAAGCAATCAAATGCGACTGTATCTGCCCGACAAAATCCATTGTCACTTGAACCACGATAAGCAGGGTTGTACCGCCCAAAATAAACGGCACAGACAATTTAGCAATCAAAATTTCCGGCAAAATACATAAGCCCACCAAATAAGCCGCTCCCAAAACCGTCAATCTGGTAATCACATAGTCCAAATATTCAGCCGTGTTTTTACCGGGTCTGATACCGGCAACAAAACCACCGTGTTTTTTCAAATTTTCAGCTGTTTCTTCCGGATTAAACACAATAGCGGTATAAAAGAATGCAAAGAACGCAATCAAAAACGCATACAATGTCAAATACAACGGCTGCCCATGACCCAACATTTGCGACAACGTCTGCACCCAAGACGGTCCGTTTTCGGCACTCAAATTAGCAATTGTAATCGGTAACAAAAGCAATGAGCTGGCAAAAATCGGCGGAATAACACCTGTCGGGTTAATCTTCAAAGGCAGGTGCGAACTTTCGGCTGCACTCATTCTGCCCATAGCCTGACGCTTAGGATATTGAATAATAATTTTGCGTTGAGCTCTTTCAACAAAGATAATAAGATAAATCAAAGCAATTGCCATTACCAACAACATCAAAATGACACCGGCCGACATTGAGCCAACTCTTCCCAACTCAAAAGTCTGCGCCAAGGCCGACGGAATATTGGCAATAATACCAACCGTAATGATAAGCGACGAGCCATTCCCGACGCCTCTTGCCGTAATCTGCTCCCCAAGCCATACAATAAACATCGTACCGCCGACCAGCGACACAATGGTAGTAAACTTAAATAATGCCCCCGGCAACAATACGGCAGACATTCCGGCCGAATTACTCATACTCTCCAGACCAACGGCAATACCATAGCCTTGGATAATGGTAATAAGTACTGTCAAATAGCGGGTATATTGGGTAATTTTGCGGTGCCCGGCCTCACCCTCTTTTTTCAAAGATTGTAATGATGGAATAATCGATTGCCCCAATTGGACAATGATTGATGCCGAGATATATGGCATAATATTAAGCGCAAAGATGGTCATACGTTCCAAAGCACCACCGGCAAACATATTAAACATTCCCAAAAGTCCGTTGGAATTGCGATTAAACAACTCAGCCACGATTGTCGGATCAATACCGGGCAGCGGCACAAAAGTACCAATTCTAAATACGATAAGAGCCAAGACGGTAAACCACAATCTTTTTTTCAACTCATCAGCTTTACTGAATGCTGACATATCCATATTTGCGGCCATTTTTTCTGCTAATGAAACCATTTTAACAATCCTTACTTTTTAAATACAAAAAACCACGGACTCAAACACAGAGTCCTTTTAAGCTAAGATATTAATACACTAAAAAATTTTTAATTCAACAAAATTATCCACTTACACCACGCAAATTACATTTTTGATATATTTATTCTTGCAATAAAACCTCTTTACATTTTAAGCAAAATTCTATAAATTCCACATCAGAACAATTTTTAACAATGTTCTGGGGTGTGGTAACCTCTCCGAAAGCGTCTATTTGTGTAAAGACGAAACATTTGCACGCCTGAAAGTCTTTCATGACTGGAAGGCGGCAAAATACGCTATTTCAGTCAATATGTCGCATTATCTTTCGGTAGTTACCAACTTCCAGTCGCCTTTTTAAACGGCGGCTTTTTTAATAAGATGGATCTGCACATATGTTACTATACTTCTCCTTTGTTATCTTTGCCATTGCATGTCTATTGAATATTTGGCTAATATTTTATTTTATAAAAAGCAATGGCAAAAACCCGCCGTTTATTGCTTCTTTTGGTCGTCCCAAACAAGAAGTAATCACGCAGGCAGGATTGTTTATAAACCAAAATCCTCAAGCCAAAGCAGCCGATTTGGGCTGTGGCTCCGGCAGTCTGCTCATTCCTCTGGCGCGTCAATTCCCCGATACGGAATTTGTAGGTTATGAATGGGATATCATTCCTTACATGCTTGCAGTATACAAAACCCGCAATCTGCCCAATGTAACAATTCTCTACCGCGATTTTTTTAAGGAAGATTTAAGCAAGTACGACTTGGTGCTGTGTTATTTCGGAACCGGTATTGAAGAAAAAATTGGCAGTAAATTAAATAAAGAATTAACCAAAGGCAGTCTTGTTATATCCGAAGTATTCAAGCTTGCCGGCATAAAATTAAAATCAGAGATCAGTATCACCTGGGGTTTTATAAAAGCAAAAGTATATTTATACACTCCCGACAAATAATCACCTTTAGAATAAATAATTTACACCCCCAAAAAGCGGCTCATTTTCATGAACCGCTTTTTTAGATTAAATATCCGCTTTATTTCTTAAGCAACGATATTAACTTTACCGCCTGCTTTTTCAACTGCGGCAACCGCCGATTTCGATGCCGAGTTAACGCTTACGCTAACCTTAGAGGTGATTGCACCTCTGGCCAACAAGCGAACTCCGTCCATCTTATCCGAAACAATACCTGCCTTGAGCAAAGCATCGATATTAACATCATCGGCATTCAATTTTCCGGCATCAACAGCCTTTTGGATAGTATCCAAATTAACTACGGCAAATTCCTTAGCAAAGTGATTTTTAAAACCACGTTTTGGCAATCTACGGTAAACCGGCATCTGACCGCCTTCAAAACCGTTAACGGCAACACCAGAACGCGATTTTTGGCCCTTTTGACCACGACCGGCAGTTTTGCCTGAGCCGCTGCCAATACCGCGAGCAACGCGTTTGCGAGGTTTTCTGGCGCCTTCGTTATCTCTAATTTCATTGAGTTTCATTGTTTTAATCCTATCAAATAAAACTTAATTTTATACTCTAAAGAAAGGGTTGATAAAGGGCTGTGCTGCGCAGGGATTTTAGAGTGCGGTGTACAAATAGCTACACAAGCGATAAAATTCCAAGCATGACAGCCCTTTTGCAATCCTTTACTATTCTTCAACCTTAACCAGATGCTGAACTTTTCTGATCATTCCGCGAACAGCCGGAGTATCTTCCAGTTCAGAAACCTTGTGCATTTTGTTCAAACCAAGGCCGACAAGAGTCGCTCTTTGGTCTTTAGGTTTGCCGATCGGGCTTGCAATCTGCGTAACTTTAATAGTTTTCTTAGCCATTGATTAAGCCTCCTCTGCTGATTTAGAATTCGAGTTTTCACGACGCGATACGATATCTCCAACCTTTTTGCCGCGTTTTGCCGCAACCATTCTTGGTGAATTAATCGACTCAAGAGCATTAAAAGTAGCCTTAATCATGTTGTAGGGGTTATTAGAACCTACTGATTTGGCAACTACGTCCTGAACGCCCAAAACTTCAAATACCGCACGCATCGGGCCGCCGACAATAACACCGGTACCGGCAGGAGCTGTTCTCAAATAAACCTTACCTGCGCCATAGCGTCCTGCAACATCATGATGCAAAGTTCTGCCCTCACGGAGCGGAATGCGGATCATATTTCTTTTGGCCTCATTGGTTGCTTTGGTAATAGCCTCAGGAACTTCTGCAGCTTTACCCGAACCGAAACCGACGCGTCCTTTTTGATCACCGACAACCACAACTGCAGCAAACGACATTGTGCGTCCGCCTTTAACAGTTTTGGCTACACGGTTAACATGAACCAATTTTTCAATCAGCTCATCTTTCTTTTCCACTTTATTGTGGCGTTGTTCTACAGCTTGTTGTGCCATTTTTACTCTCCCTTAGAATTTCAAACCAGCACTGCGTGCTGCATCAGCCAAAGCCTTGACACGGCCATGATAAATATAACCGCCGCGATCAAAGACAACCTCTGTTACGCCAGATTTAACGGCACGTTCTGCTATCAACTTACCAACAAAACTTGCAGCCTCGGTTGTAGCGGTCTTTTTCAAGCTGTCTCTTACTTCCTTATCCAAGGTAGAAGCAGATGCAACCGTTACGCCCTTTGTATCGTCAATAATCTGAGCATACATATGTTTTCCGCTGCGAAAAACCGACAATCTCATTTTGCCGTTTGCAGCCTTTTTCAGAGCAGACCGAATACGGCCTTTTCTCTTTTCAAACAATTCTCTTGGTGTACTCATCTTTATTTATCCTTATTTCTTCTTGCCTTCTTTACGACGGACATATTCGCCGATATATTTAACCCCTTTTCCTTTATAAGGCTCAGGTTTTCTCCAAGCACGAATTTCCGACGCGGTTTGACCGACAAGTTGTTTATCTGCACCAAAGATGCTGATTTGTGTCGGCGATGCACAGGTTATTTTCAAACCCTTTGGAGTTTCAATCGTAATATCATGAGAGAAACCCAAAGACAAAATCAATTTATTCCCCTCAACACGAGCTTTGTAACCAACACCGATCAGCTCCAATTCTTTAGTAAAGCCATCATGAACACCTTTAACCAAGGTATTAATATTGGCTCTGGTTGTTCCCCACAAAGCCCGAGCCTCTTTGGTCTCAGCTTTTGGTGTAACGACAACCTTTCCATCTTCCAATGCTACTGCTACGTGATCGGCATCATAATGGCAAGACAACTCACCGTTTTTACCCTTAACCGATACATTACCGTTAGCAACTGTAACACTAACACCCTCAGGGATGACGACAGGATATTTTCCAACTCTAGACATCTTGTATTCCTCCCCTTAAAATACTTGGCACAAAATTTCACCGCCGACATTGGCCTTACGAGCATCATTGTCGCTCATAACACCTTGCGGGGTCGAAATAATGGAAATACCAAGTCCGTTATAAACTCTGGGCAAATCTTTAACCGAAGAATAAACTCTTCTTCCCGGAGTAGATACACGGAAAATTTCCGTAATTACCGAAGCACCTTCATGATACTTCAATTTAATGTGAAGTTCATCAATACCGGGACGAACATTGGTCTTTTCATAGCCCAAGATATATCCCTCTTTTTTCAAAACTTCCAACACATTTTCACGCAAGCGAGAAGCAGGTGATACGACTTCACTCTTCTTAGCTCTTTGTGCGTTTCTAATGCGTGTGAGCATATCGCCCAAAGGATCTGTCATTGACATATTCGAATCTCCTACCAGCTTGATTTAACCAATCCCGGAATTTCACCAAAGCTTGCCATATCACGCAATTCAACACGCGACAAGCCGAATTTCCGGTAAACACCACGAGAACGCCCCGTCAATTTGCAACGGTTTCTGTATCTGATTTTTGCAGAATTGCGCGGCATCTCGGCCAATTTCAAAGTAGCCTGGAATCTCTCTTCCGGAGAGATGGTTTTATCCATAACTATTTTTTTGAGCTTATTACGACGAGAAGCATATTTCTTCGCCATCTCTGCTCTTTTCAAGTTTCTGTAAACTGAACTTGTTTTTGCCATGTGTTTCTCTCCACTTATTTCTTATAAGGTAGGTTAAAGCCGGTCAACAGAGCTTTGGCTTCTTCATCGGTTTTGGCCGAAGTGCAAATGCAAATATCCATACCTCTGATATTCTCAACTTTATCATAGTCAATCTCGGGGAAGATAATTTGCTCTTTAATTCCGAAAGCAAAGTTTCCTCTGCCGTCAAAATTCTTTCCCGAAATACCATGAAAGTCTCTGACACGCGGCAATGCCATATTAATCAATCTCTCCAAGAATTCATACATTCTGGTAGAGCGCAAAGTAACTTTGCAGCCAATCGGCATACCGGCTCTTACCTTGAATGTCGCGATTGATTTGCGAGCAGTCGTAACAACCGGCTTTTGTCCGGCAATCAAGGCCAACTCTTCAACGGCATTGTTCAGTTTCTTTTTATCGGTAACGGCATCACCGACACCGATGTTCAAAACAATCTTTGTCAACTTAGGAATCTCATGTGGGTTAGTGTAACCGAATTTTTCCACAAGAGATTTTTTTATGACCTGATTGTATAAGTCTTCAAAATTTGCCATAAATTTTTCTCCCATTAATCGATTACGTCACCGGTTTTACGAGCAACACGCACTTTTTTGCCTTTAACTTCTTTGTAGCCGATCTTAGACGGTTTACCGTCTTTAACATAAGCTACTTTAGAGACGTTAATGGGTGCTTCTTTCGAGACAATACCTCCTGGGTTGGTCTGGCTCGGTTTGGTGTGTCTTTTAACCAAATTTACGCCTTGAACAACAACTTTGTTTTCTTTCGGCATTGCTTTCAATACTTCACCAGTTTTGCCCTTGTCATCACCTGACAAAACGACAACTTGGTCGCCCTTTTTAATTTTCAACTTAGGCATTATAATACCTCCGGTGCTAATGAAATAATTTTCATAAATTTCTTGGTTCTGAGCTCTCTGGTAACAGGGCCGAAGATACGAGTACCAATCGGCTCACCGTCCTTATTGATGAGAACTGCAGCATTTTTGTCAAAACGGATAACCGATCCGTCTTTACGTCTGATGTCGGATGCCGTACGAACAATAACGGCTTTGGCAACATCACCTTTTTTAACACGACCCTTTGGAATCGCATCTTTAATCGAGACCACGATTACATCGCCAACAGAGGCGTGCATTCTCTTGGAACCGCCAAGAACTTTAATGCACTGCACCTGACGAGCACCAGAGTTGTCGGCGACATCGAGGTTGGTTTGCATCTGTATCATTTTCTAATTCCTTTTCTCTTAGGCGTTATCAACGATTACAGTCCAAGTTTTGGTCTTTGACTTAGGAGCGCATTCTTCAATACGAACCGTATCACCGACTTTGAACTGATTATTCTCATCATGAGCAGCATATTTTTTGCTTTTCTTGATGAACTTTTTATAAACAGGATGCATAATCTGACGCTCTACGCTGACCACGACAGTCTTATCCTGCTTATCACTAACAACAACACCTTGAAGAATTCTTTTAGGCATAATATTTCTCCTTTAATTAATTCTTCTTGCGCTCAGTGATGAGCGTGTTGATTTTGGCTACTTCTTTGCGGACTTTTGCCAGCTGAGCTGTGTTTTGCAATTGGCCGGTAGATTGTTGAACTCTCAAGTTAAACTGCTCTTTTTTGCATTCAAGCAATTTAGCTTCCAATTCATCCAAACTCATAGCGCGAAGATCTTTAGTTTTTACCATTATTCTGCTCCCAGTTCTGAATTAAGTTTTTTCACAAACTTGGTTTTAATCGGCAACTTTGCAGCACCCAAGGCAAAAGCCTGACGAGCCGTAGCTTCATCAATACCTTCGCACTCAAACAGGATGCGTCCCGGTTTAACTCTGGCAGCCCAGAACTCAACGGAGCCTTTACCTTTACCCATACGAACCTCAGCCGGTTTATCCGACACCGGAACATCTGGGAAAATTCTGATCCACAACTGACCAATTCTTTTCATCTCACGAGTAATCGCACGACGAGCTGCCTCAATCTGACGAGCTGTAATACGATCAGGTGTCAAAGCTTTCAAGCCGTATGAACCAAAACTCAATTCTGATCCGCCTTTGGCCAGGCCGTGAATACGACCTTTATGCTGTTTGCGGAATTTTAATCTCTTTGGACTTAACATTTCTATTCACCCATTATTTCTGTTCAGCCAACTTTTTGTCCTGCGCCATCGGATCATGAGCCATAATTTCGCCTTTATAGATCCAAACTTTTACACCACAGGCACCATAAGTTGTATGAGCTGTTGAGGTAGCATAATCAATGTCAGCACGCAAAGTGTGCAAAGGTACTCTGCCTTCACGATAATGTTCGGTTCTGGCAATTTCGGCACCGCCCAAACGTCCCGAGCAAGCAACCTTAATACCCTCAGCACCCAAGCGTAAAGCTGACTGCATAACGCGTTTCATTGCGCGACGGAAAGCCACACGGCGTTCCAATTGCTGAGCAACGCTGTCTGCAACCAATTGTGCATCCAACTCAGGTTTTCTAACTTCCAAGATGTTCAATTGAACTTCTGAATCGGTCAGTTTTTGGATTTCTTTTCTCAAAACCTCAATATCCTGGCCTTTTTTGCCAATTACAACACCTGGTCTTGCAGAATGAATTGTAACTCTGGCCTTTTTGGCAGGACGTTCAATAACAATCTTGCTTACACCGGCCTGAGCCAATTTTTCTTTCAACATTTCTTTAATTTTAACGTCTTCGTGAAGGTAATCTGCATATTTGTCATCAGCATACCAACGAGAGTCCCAAGTACGGTTAACTCCAAGACGAAGACTGGTAGGATTTACTTTTTGTCCCATCAGATTACTCCCCACGCTCTGCAACAACAACTGTCATGCTTGAGAAAGGCTTCAATACTCTTGCCCCTCTGCCGCGACCGCGTGCATGCATACGTTTCATAACTAAACCTTTACCAACATAAGCTTCCTTAACAACAAGCTTATCAATATTTAATTGGTGGTTATTTTCGGCATTGGCAATTGCAGATTGCAATACAGCCAAAGCGACCTTAGCAATTCTTCTTTTCGAAAAGCTGAGCTCGGCCACAGCCTTAGATGCACTCAAGCCTCTGATTGATTGAGCCACCAAATTCAACTTGCGCGAAGAGGTGCGAATAGAATGGCAAACGGCCAAAGCCTCGTTAGCCTCTACTCTTCTGGCACTTTTAGCTTTACTCATTATTCACCTCTCTTAGCTTTTTTGTCAGCTGCGTGACCGTAGAAAGTACGGGTCGGCGCAAACTCACCGAATTTATGACCAATCATATCCTCGGTAACCAATACCGGGATGAACTTGTGACCATTGTGTACACCGAATGTTAAACCGACAAATTGCGGCAACATGGTTGAACGGCGAGACCAAATTTTAATCACTTCATTACGCTTGGAAGCTCTAGCAGCCTCAGCTTTTTTCAGAAGATAGCCATCAACAAACGGCCCTTTCCATACGGAACGTGTCATTAGCGTTTCTCCTTATTTCTTTTTGTTTTCATGACGGCTTCTCAAAATGAATTTATCCGTCTTTTTGTTAGTACGAGTCTTATAACCCTTAGTCGGTTTACCCCAAGGAGTAACCGGATGACGACCGCCCGAAGTACGACCTTCACCACCACCATGCGGGTGATCAACCGGGTTCATGGCAACACCACGCGATACCGGACGATTACCAAGCCAACGGTTACGACCGGCCTTACCGAGTGATCTGTTTTGGTTATCGGGGTTCGAAACAGCGCCGACAGTTGCCAAGCACTCTTCACGAACAGCCCTCAATTCGCCAGAGCTCAACTTCAATTGAGCATAGCCGGCATCCTTACCAACCAACTGAGCATAGCATCCGGCCGAACGAACCAATTGTCCGCCTTTGCCTGCTTTCAATTCGACGTTGTGAATGATGGTACCGACCGGCATATTCTTCAAAGGCATAGCATTACCCGGTTTGATATCGGCCTTTTCCGAAGAAATAACTTTATCACCGGCTTTTAATCTTTGCGGAGCCAAAATATAAGCCTTTTCGCCGTCCTCATAGCTAATCAAAGCAATAAAAGCCGAACGATTCGGATCATATTCGATTCTCTCAACCGTAGCCTCTGAATCAAATTTTCTGCGCTTAAAGTCAATCACGCGCAATTTGCGTTTATGACCGCCACCAATTCTACGACTGGTAACATGACCGAAATTATCACGTCCGCCGGTCTTTGTTAAACCGACAGTCAATGATTTTTCAGGTTTTCCTTTGTACAACTCGCCTCTGTCAACGATAACGAGCTGACGAAGTCCAGGAGATGTGGGCTTATAATTTTTCAATGCCATTTTTTATATTCCTGTAGTAACATCAATGTTTTGACCTTCGGCAAGCGTAACCACGGCTTTTTTATAGTCAGAACGCTGACCCAAACGACCGCGGAAAACTTTTTCCTTACCGTTTGTACGAATTGTATTCACTTTGTTTACTTTGACATTAAAGATTGCTTCAACAGCAGCCTTAACCTCGTCTTTATTGGCAGACAAAGGAACAATGAACGTAACTTTTCCGTTTTCCGAAGAAAGCATAGACTTTTCGGTAATAACCGGACGAACTAAAGTGTCATACATTTTAGCAGTTACATCGTTTGTTTTCTTAGACTTACTCATTTCAATCTTTCTCCCAAGCAAACAACTGCATCTTTAGTCAAGACCAATTTTTCTTTTCTCAAGATGTCGTATACGTTAGCACCAATAGTCGGCAAAATATCAACACCGATCAGGTTACGTGAAGCCAAAGCAAAATTGGTATCAACCTCTTTACCGTCGATAAACAAGCTGTTGCTGAGTTTCAAAGCTTCCAACTTATTCTTCAAATCTTTGGTCTTGGGCTCAGCCAATTTAGCCTCGTCAATAATAACCAAATTGCCCTCTTTGGCTTTAGCCGACAAAGCTGTCTTCAAACCAAGTTTACGGAACTTTTTGGTCAAATCATGAGAGTGATCACGAACAACCGGTCCAAATACCACGCCGCCTTTACGGAATTGCGGGCCCTTACGCGAACCCTGACGAGCACGACCACCACCTTTTTGCTTAAACGGTTTGGCAGGAGTCAATGCAACTTCCGAACGACCTTTGGTCTTGTGAGTACCGGCTTGCAATCTGGCCAACTGCCAAACCACAACACGGTGCAAGATATCGGCACAAACTTCCAGTCCGAAAATCGACTTATCAAGTTCAATCGAGCCAACTACCTTATTTTCTAAATTTAAGATGTCCTGTTTCATTATCTTCATCCTTATAGTTTATGCATTTTCAGCCGGAGTTTCAGCCTCGGCTTTAGCTGCAACAGGTTCATCAACTTTAATCAAACCGGCAGGCATCGGCAACTTAACCGAAGAAGATTTCTTAACGGCATCGGTAACATATACCCAAGAGTTTTCACTTCCCGGAACACCACCTTTAACCATAATCAATCCCTTATCGGCATTAACCGAAACAACTTTCAAGTTTTGAACGGTAACGCGTTCATCACCCATATGTCCGGCCATTTTTTTGCCCTTAAATACTTTACCGGGATCCTGTCTTTGTCCTGTAGAACCGTGAGAACGGTGCGAAATAGATACACCGTGAGATGCTTCCAAACCGGCAAAGTTGTGACGTTTCATAACGCCGGCAAACCCCTTACCGATTGATGTTCCGCAAACGTCAACAAACTGCCCCGGAACAAAATGTTCTACAGATAATTTATCGCCGACAGACAATAAGCAATCTTCAGAAACTCTGAATTCTGCCAATTTGCTCTTCGGCTCAACATTAGCCTTTGCAAAATATCCCTTCAAAGGTTTGGTCAAGTTCTTTGCTTTGATATTGCCGCAACCCAATTGAACCGAATTATATCCGTCCTTTGCTTGAGTTTTAACTGCAACAACTTCCAAGCCGTCAACTTGCAAAACCGTAACCGGCACATGAGTACCGTCAACATCAAAAATGCGGGACATTCCAAGTTTTTTTGCAATCAGACCTGTACGCATTATTAGTTTTTCCTTCTCTTAATAGGTTGACTTGCCATTCAACAAGCCAACATTAACATTATAACTTAATTTCAACATTAACACCGGCAGCCAAATCAAGCTTCATCAAAGCATCAACCGTTTGCGGTGTCGGATCTACGATATCCAAGAGTCTCTTGTGAGTACGGATTTCGAACTGCTCACGCGACTTTTTATTAACGTGCGGCGAACGGTTTACCGTAAACTTTTCGATTCTTGTCGGCAGAGGAATAGGACCTCTGACATTGGCGCCTGTTCTTTTGGCTGTATGCACAATCTCTTTGGTAGAAAGATCAAGCAAACGATGATCAAAAGCCTTCAGGCGAATTCTTATATTTTGTGTATCCATCTTAAACACTTTTCCTTATAACTAGACGGCATAACCCCATGCTATTTAGAAGTTTGCCATCTAAAAGTTAAACCTTATACAGAGCCTTATGATTTCATTTTCCCGTTATAATTTTTATTATCAACTTGCCAAGCAATTGCTTGAAAAACCTAAGGTTGCGTTATGTTTTATATCCCAAAGGTTGCCGGCATTATTAGCCTCAACCCCTTTGATACGCGCTTCTTATAACATATCACAAATCAAATTGCAAGTAAAAAAATGAAAAAAATTGAAAAAAATTCACTTTTTTAATTTTAGCAAACCCTTTTCCAGACTCTGTTTGAGTCATTTTGACTTTTTTGTCTAATTCGAGTCAAACAATCAAATTTATCTATTTATGGTACCTCACAAAAAACGACACAATTTATCAAGATTGTGTCGTTTTTTTGCAGAAGACAGATCATTTTTTCAAGAACTCTGCAACTTTTTGCTCGCGCTCTTGCTCAGCCTTCTTTTCTTGTTCTTCCTTTTGCTTCTGGCTCATCAATCGTGCCTCATATTCCTCAGCTCTGACTTCCTCTTGAGTTTTGGCACCAACACCTTTCAAGAGTTTCATCATCGAGTTGGAATTTGCCCTTGCGGCCACATCCATCGGACGCCAAATCGTTTTAGAAACAATCCGCTCCGAAAAAATGCTGCTTTTCCTGATCTCCATATTGACATCAAGCCCATTTTTTATAAGCTCGATCATCTTGTCAACATCTTGGTTGCCAATGGTTTTATAAACCAATCGCTCCAATTGAATCCTTTTTCTTTCTTTCGCACAAAAGACAAGCTTTAGCGCTCTCAAAAATTTTTTACCTTCGTACATAATATAATTTATTAAATAATAACCATTTGCCTTCAAACTAAACTTTTTTCCATTTTTGTCAAGAAAAAGCTTTAATCTCCATCAAAAAATGGCGTCTGAGCTTTTCATTGCTCAAACACCATTTTATTCTTTTCTTCAGGCTTATTTAGATGCCATAACAGCATCTATTTCTGCCTGCAACTTGGCCTCACGGGCAGCCATCTCAGCTTCCTGAGCAGCTCGTTCAGCCTTTCGTTCTTCAGCCTCAAATTCGGCCTGAGTTTTTGCCCCCAGCGAGCGAAGCCAATTTTCCATCACCTCGCTGCGTCCTTTCACAAGGTCCAGAGGCCGCACCGTCTCGCGATAATGGACATAATCCATACCATTATCTACTGAAATTGTGCTCTCGTCCGAGAGTTTGGCATTAATTCCAAAGGTCTCAATGCCTTTTTTTATGCCCTCAACATCAAGACGATATAACGCCCTGACAAACTGATCTTCTTCAGTCATCCTTGATGCTGAAGAAAAAATTTTTTTATTTTCCATATATAATAATTTGTTTTCACATTATTGATATTATCACATTTTTATCTTCAATACAACAAAAAAAAGAGGAGCCAAAGCTCCTCTCTTTAGTCAACAGATTACTTATATTTCGGGAATTGAAGCTTTTACCTTTTTTTCTTCTGCTACCGGAGCATCCCCTTCTTTCGAGATTTCCTTGCCGGCGAGCAAATCTTTAATTTCATCCCCACTCAAGGTTTCATATTCAATCAGTGCCTCAGACAACTTTTCCCAGTCAGCCTGATGTTCTGTCAAAAGCGCCGTTGCCCCTTTATAAGCATTCATAACCAAAGCTTTGATTTCCTCGTCAACCAACTTGGCGGTTTCCTCGCTCATATTGCGGCTTTGCGTAACCGATTTGCCCAAGAAGACCTCGCCCGTATTTTCGGCATACAAAACCGGGCCCAATTTGTCGCTCATTCCCCATTCGGTAACCATTGAACGCGCCAGATTGGTCGCCGCGGCAATATCCGACGACGCACCGGATGTAACCTTTTTCGGGCCGAATTTCAATTCTTCGGCCACTCTGCCGCCCATCATAATGATAAGTCTGGACAACATTTTGGTTTTAGAATATGAATACTGGTCTTTTTCCGGCAATTGTTGCACCATTCCCAGCGCCCGCCCCCGCGGAATAATCGTTGCCTTATGTATCGGGTCGGTTTCCTCCACAAACAACGAGCAAATAGCATGCCCGGCCTCATGATAAGCCGTCAGCTTTTTCTCGTTCTCATCCATCGCCATCGACTTGCGTTCCGCCCCCATCAGGACCTTGTCTTTTGCCTCGTCAAAATCTTTTGACGTTACTTTGGTTTTGTTTTTTCTGGCGGCCAAAAGCGCTGCCTCATTTACCAGATTGGCCAAATCAGCCCCTGAAAACCCAGGCGTACCGCGGGCAATAACCGACAGATTAACATCTTTGGCCAAAGGTACCTTTTTAACATGCACCTTCAAAATCTCTTCACGGCCTTTTTTGTCCGGATTGGTAACCGTAACCTGCCTGTCAAACCGCCCCGGACGCAACAATGCCGGATCCAACACATCTGGTCTGTTGGTTGCGGCAATAACGATCACGTTTTCTTTATCCTCAAACCCGTCCATTTCAACCAAAAGCTGGTTTAAGGTTTGCTCTCTTTCATCGTTGCCGCCGCCAAGCCCCGCACCACGATGACGCCCCACTGCATCAATTTCATCAATAAACAACAAACACGGTGCATTTTTCTTGGCCTGAGCAAACATATCACGCACTCTTGACGCTCCAACACCGACAAACATCTCCACAAAATCCGAGCCCGAAATTGAGAAGAACGGCACATCTGCCTCACCGGCAACCGCCCTGGCCAACAGTGTTTTACCTGTTCCCGGAGGACCAACCATCAACACACCTCTTGGTATTTTGCCGCCCAAACGCTGAAACTTAGCCGGATCTTTTAAGAAATCAATTATCTCTTCCAACTCCTGCTTTGCCTCATCAGCGCCGGCCACATCGGCAAAAGTAACTTTTTTGGTATTCTCCACCAACCTGGCGCGCGATTTTCCGAAACTCATTGCCTTATTATTGCCGGAATTTGCCTGTCGCATAAAAAATATCCACACACCGATCAACAACAGCATCGGAAACCACGATACAAACACTCCCCACAAATTATTGCTGGTGTTATCTTCTGGCATTGCTGTTACCTTAACATCGTTTTTGCGCAGATCTTCAACCATTGTCGGGTCATATGGAGCATAGGTATAAAACTTTGTACCGTCGGTTGCCACTCCGCTAATGCTGGCTCCGCTTATTACCACTTCTGATATTTGTTTATTTTCCACTCTGTCCATAAATTCGGAAAATGCCAATTTTTCGGCACCAACTTTTGCCTGATCACCATCCCAAAGACTAACGGCCAAAGACAGTGCGACAAACACTCCGAGCCAAATAACAAAGTTTTTCCCCATTCCCATTTTACAATCCTTAAAAGCTCAAAAAAATAACATCTTTTTTATATATAATTTTTTTATTCGCAAAACACAAGCTTTTGTTCAAAAATCCAACAAAAAAGAGCAGCCTTTCTATGGGCCGCTCCAAAGATTTAACAAAAGAACTAATTATCTTGCGGCATTAATGGCCTCTTGAATAACCGAGGCATCCAATGTTTGCAAGAATTTATTGTTAAATACCAAAGCCGGAACACCGCTTACCTGGATTCTTGTAGCCAAATCTGAAGTTGCGTTCAAAGTATTTTGAACTTTTTCTGACTTCATATCCGCCTTAATTTTTTCCATATCTACACCGGTTGCGGCTACGATTTCATCAACTTTTTCTTCGGTCAATCTGCCTTTGGATTCAAACAATGCTGAATATACCTCGGCAAATTTTCCCTGTTCGTTGGCAGCCAAAGCAGCCTCGGCAGCGTATTTCGAAACCGGAGCCAAGAAAGCCATGGGCTTTGCAACGACTTTAACATCAGGATTATTAACAATAATCTCTTTCAATGCTGGATATACTCTGTGGCAATAAGAGCATGAGAAATCAAAAAACTCAACCAAAACCAAATTACCATCAGGGTTGCCGATAATACCGTCGTCTGCTCTGTTATAGAGTTCATCGGCATTAGCTTTGATGTTCTCTTCAACTTGTCTCAAAGCCTCTTCTCTTTGTTTTTGTTCAAAAATCTGCATAGCTTGGACAACCAACTCTGGCTTTTGATACAAAGCCTCTTCGACGATTGCCGTGTCGCTGCTTTTAGTGCAGCAAACAACGCACATAACCAAAGCAACCAAAGCAACTACCAAGGCCGCCAAGGATACATAAACAGCATTTATATTCTTCATTTTTCATTCCTTATAAATTTATGAATTACCAAAACCAGGTCTATATTAATCAAACAAAATATTATTTACAAGCCCAAAAATAAATATTATTGATAATATAAAATATATACCTCATAATTGCCGTTAAACGCAATTATACAATTTTTCAATCAAGGATAAATTATAATGTTTCACCTTCATCTTTCTGTATTTTCTCGCACCAAAGCTCTTGAGTATGAGATTGATCGTTTTCATGACAAATTGATTGATGCCTCTATGACATTCAGTAAAGCGGTATCAGCCTACCTTAAAGAAGGACGGAGTGAAAATTTTCAAAAAATTTCCCGCAAAATCAAAAAAATCGAGCACGAGGCTGACGCTCTGCGCCGCAGTATCGAAAACCAACTTTATGCCAACAATCTTTTGCCGGACTTACGCGCCGATGTTTTGCAGCTGACCGAAAATTTGGACCGTGTCATTAACAAATTTGACGAGGCCACCTATATGTTTTATGTCGAAAGGCCGGAGTTTCCGCAAGACTATCACTCAAGCATCAAAGATCTTGCCAAGCTAAGCTCTGACTGCGCTGAGAATATGGGTAAAGCGTCACGTTCTTTTTTTCGCGACATGGTTTCGGTTCGAGATTACTCGCAAAAAGTCTATTTTATTGAGCATGAATCAGATTTGTGCTCGCGCCAATTATTAGAACGGGTTTTCGATTCCTCAATGCCGTTAGCCAACAAGCTTCAGCTCAAACAGTTTATTAACGAAATTGCCGACATTGCCGACATTGCCGAAGATTTTATTGATGAATTGCTCATTTTCACCATCAAAAGGAACATCTGATGGAGTTATCATTTCTTTTTTATCTCAGCTCTGGCTTATTTCTTGGTTGGTCTCTTGGTGCCAGTGATGCGGCCAATATTTTTGGCACTGCGGTCGGTACCAAAATGGTCAAATTTAAAACTGCAGCCATAATTTCCTCAATCTTTATCATCATTGGGGCAGTTTATGCCGGATCAGGTGCTTCACAAACCCTTGGCACGCTGGGTTCCGTTAACACTCTGGCCGGAGCCTTCATGGCAGCTTTGGCAGCGGCTCTGACAATTTATTGGACGGTCAAGATTTCTCTTCCTGTTTCTACCTCCCAAGCCATTGTCGGCAGCATCATCGGCTGGAACTTTTTTGCTGGCAAACCAACCGATATTTCGGTTCTAAGCAAAATCGTCGGCACTTGGATTTTTTGCCCGATTCTGGCCGGAGTTATTGCCGTGCTGCTCTATTTTTTGGTACGCATCATCATCCGTCGTTGCCACATCACGCTGATTCGTCAAGACTGCTACACTCGCATTGGGCTAATTCTGGCCGGGGCTTTTGGAGCTTATGCTTTAGGAGCCAACAACATTGCCAATGTCATGGGCGTTTTTGTTGCATCAAGTCCTTTGCACGCCGTAAATTTCGGCCCTTATTTTAGTCTTTCGGCCACTCAGGTATTATTTTTTATCGGAGGTATTGCCATCAGTGTTGGGGTGTTTACCTATTCTCACAAACTTATGACCACTGTTGGCAGCGGTATTGTCAAAATGTCGCCGCTTATGGCATGGGTAGCTGTTGTTTCCCAAGCATTGGTCTTATATCTTTTTGCCTCGCAAAATTTGCAAAATTTTCTCATCAGCCATCATTTGCCAAGCTTTCCGCTGGTACCGGTATCTAGTTCGCAAGCCATCATCGGAGCGGTTATTGGCATTGGGCTTGCCAAAGGTGGCTTTAGCATCAATTGGGGGCTAATCGGCCGTATTGCCGTCGGCTGGATTCTTACCCCCATAGCCGCGGCTTTACTGTGCTATATTTCATTGTTCTTTTTGCAGAATGTTTTTGATCTGGAGGTCTGCCGATGAAAGTAACCATTTTGGCCATTGGTAAATGCAAAAAATCCTCTCCCGAGGCTGCCATCATCGACGAGTATGCCAAGCGTTCGTCTTGGCAAATCAGCATCAAAGAAAAAGACAACTCCACCCAAGAAGACGAGGCTTTATTTTTGCAGCAAAATATTCCCCACGGTGCCAAGGTCATAGTTCTTGACGAGCGCGGTGTAAACATAAAATCGACCGAGCTTGCCGCCACTGTTGCCAAATGGCAGCTTGACGGCATATCAGAGATTTGCTTTTTAATTGGCGGAGCCGACGGTCACTTGCAATCAACCCGCGACAAAGCTGACCTTATCTTGTCTTTTGGCAAACTAACCCTGCCGCATATGCTCATGCGTGCTGTTCTTGCCGAACAAATTTATCGCATCCAAACCATTATTGCCGGGCATCCTTATCATCGTGAATAATTTTATATTGACAGCCTGATTTTTTTCGTCTATATTTGTCCTGAAAAAATTTTATTATGGATAAATTAAAAATAGCAGCAGCAATCTTTTCTAAGACGGAAAGGGCTGCACAGGAACTTGCTTTATTGCAGCAAAATGGCGAAATCATCGGCAAATTAGCCTCCCCGGCACACACGCCTGATGAGCTACTGAAAGTTGTCAACAAATACTTTCGTAATTTGCCCGGTCGACCATTCAAAGCCAAAGATGTGGCAGTTTATGATGTTTACAACAAGCATCATTTTCTTCACTCAGTGTTTGCCATCAAAAGGCCCTATGGCTTTCTCCTGGTCATCGTCGGCGGAGATAAGGTCATCTTCAAACTGGAAGGTGACAAATTATCATTCCGCCCTGCCGAAAGGTTCAGAGTGTACCTAAGAAAAGATACCTTTGCCCTTTGCACCTACGCAAGAAAGCAGGTCCTCACCTCTTCGGTATTCCAAGAGAGCCTGGACCCAAACGGAGAATATGTTGACAACTTGCTTGTCTCTTTTCTCCGCCCCATCACCATCGAGGAGATGGCTGGAAAATTCGCCAAATAAAAACAAGGCTTGGTCTTTTCGGCCAAGCCTTGTTTTTATTTTGCAACCTTAATTGCCTCCCACATTTTCTCCAAACTATAAAAGGCTCTTACCTCCGGCCTAAAGATATGCACAATTACATCATAGGCATCAATCAAAACCCAATCAGCCTTTTCTTCACCTTCAATCTCCGAGTGAAAGCCTTTTTCTTTCAATTTTATTTGCAAATTTTCCGCCAATGCTGCCACATGTCGATTCGAAGTTCCGCTTGCCACCACCATATAATTGGCAATTGACGATTTTCCTGCCAAATCAATCACGGTAATATCTTCAGCTTTTCCGTCATCTAATGCTTCTGTAACGGTTTGCAGAATTTCTTCAGCCGTATTATTATTTGTTTTTTTCTTTACTTTTCCGACCACGTCTCTATTCTCCCAACTTTTTATATCGGCGACCATTGTTTATTATTTTCTTCATCATGGTTTTCCTCGGCCGCTGTTTCATTTTTCATTACCCTGTCCCGAGTAATAAACTTATTTACCTCAGACAAACATTCCCAAATACCTTGCCTTGCCACCGCCGAAATTGCAAATACTTTTTTGCCGCTTGCTTTTTCCAGGGCTTTTTGTTTTTTAGCAATTTCTTCATCATCCAAAGCATCACATTTATTGAGTGCTACAACCTCTGGCTTCAAAGCCAATTTTTCATCATACAATTCCAATTCTTTACGGATATCTTTATAGGCTTTCACCACATCATCGCCGGTTGCATCCACTAAGTGCAGCAAAGCAAAACAACGTTCAATATGTTTTAAGAATCTGTCGCCAAGCCCTACTCCTTCATGAGCACCTTCAATCAACCCCGGAATATCGGCAATAACCATTTCATAATTATCAACCCACGCCACTCCCAAATTAGGGTGAATGGTTGTAAACGGATAATCGGCGATTTTTGGCCTTGCCTTGGTAACCACGGACAAAAAAGTAGATTTTCCGGCATTTGGCATTCCCACCAATCCTACATCGGCAATTACTTTAAGTCGCAGCCACACCCACATTTCTTCTCCCGGCCAACCCGGCTCTGCATAGCGCGGGGCCTGATTGGTTGCGGTTTTAAATTGGGCATTGCCTCGGCCGCCGTCACCGCCTTTGGCAATAAGAAATTTTTGCCCCGGCTCCACCATATCCACAATCAATGTTTCTTGATCATCGGCCAAAATTTCTGTTCCGACCGGCACTCTAATAATGATATCCTCACCTTTTGGCCCGGTTTTATCCGAACCCATACCGTTGCGTCCTTTTTGCGCTTTAAAATGTTGATGATATCTAAAATCAATCAAAGTATTAAGATTAGGCACGGCCTCAATATATACGCTGCCGCCCTTGCCGCCGTCACCGCCGTTAGGTCCGCCGAATTCAATATATTTTTCGCGACGAAACGACACACATCCGGCTCCGCCGTCACCCGATTTTATAAATATCTTAGCCTGATCCAAAAATTTCATTATTTTCTCTTAATTACAAATTACCAACCATTTTGTTTTCAAGATATCTTATTTTTTTGAAAAGTAAAGGGGACGCAAAACACATCCCCCTTGACATTTTATAGCATTTTGATCTGACTTACTCGGCAACAACCGATACAATCGTTCTGTCCCCGGCTTTCTTCGAGAACACAACCTTACCTTCGCTCAGTGCAAAAATGGTATGATCTTTGCCCATTCCGACATTTGCGCCCGGATGATACTGTGTACCACGTTGACGAACGATGATGTTACCCGGAATAACGGCCTGACCGCCAGATTTTTTCAAACCCAAACGACGCCCGATGGAGTCGCGCCCGTTTGCAGAGCTACCGCCTGATTTCTTATGAGCCATTGTTCAAATCTCCTTATTACTTACCAGCTACATCGGTGATTTTAACCAATGTAATATTCTGTCTGTGACCATTTTTACGACGATAATTTTGTCTTCTTTTTTTCTTAAATATGATAACTTTGGCATCTTTGGCCTGTTTCAAAACAGTAGCCTTAACCGAAGCACCCGAAACCAAAGGAGTACCAATAGTGTCTCCCAAAGCCAAAACATCGTTAAAAACGACCTCTTTACCTTCTTCTCCGGCAATCTTTTCAATTTTGATTACATCGCCTGATGTAACGCGATATTGCTTACCGCCGGTTCTAATTACTGCATACATATTCTTTCACCTTTATATTTAAAAACATAAAACGTTGCTTGCAAATATACATAACTTTTTATCTCTGTCAACAAGAATCTCTATCTTTTTTTGTTTTTCTTCAAATCGTCATGTGTTTTCTTCAGAGCTCTGTAAAGTTCAGGTCGCATAAATTTTCCCTGCCAAATTCCTCTTTTATTATTTTTTGCTTCTGTTTCTTGCTGTTTATATCTATTGCTATACGCCATTGCATACCCCTGCCTCACCATTTCTTGACCGATATTGGTTCCGTCTTCGGTAAAGCAATCCATCAGCGATCTTCCATATCTGTCTTTGCCAAATCTCTCACATCTGACACTTCCGCTTACCAACTTGCGAAGATACTCCTTGGCCTCAAAACCGCACCGATATTTCCATCCACTGGCATCATAACATTTTTGCAAAAACTCGGGTGCATCTATATCAAGGATTCGGATTCTCTCGCCTTGATATTCCAAGCTATCGCCATCAACCACACCAAAACCATCAGCGGCCTGGCAAACCGAACTGCCAACCAGCATCAACACCGCCAGCATCCATATTTTTATCATTATTTGCACCTTTCATCAGATTGCCATCAGTTTGCGCTTAAAAATTATTTAATACAAGCCCCAACATAAAAAATCCATAGAATAACCGCAAAAAAAACTTTGTATTTACGCGCATCTGTCATAATATAGCATATATTTTAGATTGAGGATATCAATATGTTAGATAAAAAAATGCGCATATCCATGGTGCTTGCCGTTACTTTCGGCCTTTGTGGTTGTAACTATGTCCGCTCGCAGTTTGGCGGCAATTTCTCTACCTTTAATGGAACAGACTCTCAGTCTACACCGGCATCCTATGAAAGCAACGTCCCTTTGCTCAAGCAGCCGACATCTATTGTTGTTTGCCGTTCTCACCAATGCGCACCGGCCAAATTATCAATGTCAACCGAATATATCTACAATTCCCTCTTGCAGCTTTTCGATAACAACAATTACCAAAAAATGTTAGTTTGCCAAGCTGATGCCCAAACTCACACTTGCCTTGAGAACTATGTTACTCTGCCGATAAAAGTTGGCGTTGTTCCTACCAACGCTTATGTTGACCACATCAAAATCACCGATGTAACCGTCGGCAAACAAAATAACACTTTAAGCCTTATTTTGAATTATAATCTTACCTATGGCGGACAAGTTGCCGAATGCACTCCGGCAAAATCATTATTGTTTGCCAAAAAACTTGACCATGTTGTCTTAGAAGACGTTGGTTACAATTGCAAAATGACCACCATTGGCACTACCAATGTCAAAACCGTATTTGCCATCGACTATATTGATCTTGATTATGGTTATATTGGCGGCTATTATTCCATCGGCTTTTCGGGTCCAGCCTACGGCGGCGGCAATGGTTATATGTTGTTGCGTTTTCCCAAAAATGCTTACCCGCTTTCACCGGCGCTCAAAGCTCCAAAGCAATCACAGCGCTCATCTGTTTATTCTGGGGGCAATCCATCGGCCGCTTCCACAAATAGCACCACCTATGCCGACGGGGTAGAGATCTTCCCCATCAACAAAAAACAATAATCCGGGCTATATTCCGTAAGAAAAGTATTTGACGCTTTTATATACGACAATCCGCTCCACCCCGGAGAAGGCCAAAATGCTCTGTCCATAGATTATTCTGCCGTCTGCCGAAGGCAATCGCCCGTTACGAATTTGATATTCTCTCACATCTCGCAAATTCATAACCACCCCATCAGAAAATTGCACTTCCCAACCATATGTGTCATACCCGACATTGACATGGATGGTTTTGCGCTCTTCATCAGCATCAAAGCTACCGCTTTCAAATCCTTTTTCGATTTCAAACATTTTATCTGGCAGGCTTCCGCTATACCACTTAAGATATGACGCCTTTTCATTATGCAGTAAATTTTCGTCTTCATTATTACTCATTTTAGTGGTTGTATCTACTGCTAAATCATCCGTCATTGCAAAATCATCGGCAACCGCTTCATCATGCGTTAGCTCCGGCATATTTGTAGTTTCCGGCTCTTTTCCCCCCATTGGGGCATTATTTTCTGGCCTGTTCTGTTCAAAATTAATTTGCTCATCCATGTTTTGATTTTGAGAGTTAACCCCAGACAACACATTCCAATCCGCATCTGTTGGCTCACTAAAGTCATCGTCAATAATTCCCGACAATACTTCATCATCGCCATTATCATGTTTGATTTTCTCATCTTTATGCTGGTCATTTTGCATACTTGGAACATCGTCATTTAACATATCTTCAAGTTTGGTATCGTTTGCATCATCACCGATAATATCATCAATTCCGCTGATGTTTGCATCTGAGTTATCAGCCGGTTCATTGTTCTGTTCATCATCCGGCAAATCATCAAAATTGAAGCCCTGCAAATCCAAATCATCCGTCAATTTTTCTTCATCACTCATCTTTATTTCCTCTTTATCAAAGCGGCAATTCTATTATTGCTCTAAGCCCCCCGAGCGGCCCATCCTCCAAAATGATTTTTCCGCCATGCGCCGTAATAATATCTTTGGTAATCGCAAGTCCCAAACCTATACCGCCTGTTTCTTTATTACGCGAATTTTCCAACCGATAAAACGCTCTAAAAACTTCTTCTCTTTTGTTTATCGGAATTCCCGGTCCGTTATCATCAACGATAATTCTGACTTTTTTATTAATCTGTTCAACCCTTATTTCTACTTTTTTGCCATATCGACAAGCATTTGCCACAATATTGGTTACAGCCCGACGCAAGGCCTGTTCTTTAGCTCTTATAACCAAAGTTGTTTCTTTGGCAAAACATTTTATTTTTTTGGGAGCAAACCGCTTAGCTATATCTTTCACCATTTTATATATATTAACATCAACCGCAGTTTCGTCACCTTCGCCTTTAACAAATGCCAAATAACCGTTAAGCATTTTTTCCATTTCATCAATATCTGTCAAAAAGTCTTTTTTATCTTGCGAATTATCCATCATTGCCAACATCAATTTCATCCTGGTCAACGGTGTTCTCAAATCATGGGAAATTCCGGCCAACATTTGTGTCCGTTCCATAATCTGGCGCAATATTCTTTCTTTCATCTTGATAAACGCAAAACCGGCTTTTCTAACCTCAGATGAGCCATAGGGCTTAAAGCCGTCATCATCAATTCCTTTTCCGAAATTTTCTGCTGTTTGTGCCAAATCAGCAATAGCCCTTACCTGAATTCGCAAAAACAAAACCGACACCAAAAACAATAATATTGAGGTTGCCACCATCCATACCACAAACATAAATATCGATGAAGAAAATATTTTTTTCTTTGCGCAAACAAACTGATAAACTCTCGATCCCTTTTCAACAAAGATAATCAAATCACTATTGTTGTCTTGTTGTTCATCAAGCAAAATTGCCCATTTTCCATCGGTAAACTTATTTTCCAATGCCTCTTTCAAATATGCCACCACCATAAGGTTAGCCTTAAATTTTTTCTTTGCCGTATCGCCCTGTTTGGCATCATAAACCTTAAACTCGATTTGAAAATTTTCTTCTGCCAAATTTTGCAGTTTCTTTAGCGGGAAACCATCTTCGCGAAGTTTAATTATAACCGAAATATCATCGACCAAATTTTCCGACAATTTGCGGCCCATACGGCTCCAACTGCCGTCAAAAAAAACCACCACCGATACTACTTGCACCACAATTAACGGAATAAAGATCAACAACATCGTTC
Organism: uncultured Alphaproteobacteria bacterium; assembly: GCA_944391415.1. Classification (GTDB taxonomy): domain Bacteria; phylum Pseudomonadota; class Alphaproteobacteria; order RF32; family CAG-239; genus CAZU01. The sequence continues at coordinate 49,203 of CALXTM010000004.1, read as the reverse complement.
TAAAAAACAATGTCCTAGGCAACAGCTTATGTCGCCAAAACCTCAATTGATTATCCAGCTTTTGCGGCAAAACAATATGCATTTTTTCTCCTTCTAATCCGGCAGCAACATATATCCCTTGCCACGCACCGTCTGCAAGTAGCGAGGATTTTTTGAATCTTTTTCAATCTTTTTACGCAACCTGGTAATTTGCACATCAATCGACCTTGGCGATTGACCGGCTCCAAGAATCTCCGATAATTTGTCTCTTGAAAACACCTGTCCGCTCTTAGCACCCAATATTCCGAGCAGGCTCTGCTCTATCGGGGTAATATGCATAATTTCCCCCTGTTTTGAGGCCAATTCTTTGGTTTGCATATCAAATACACACTGTCCCAAATCCAATTTTTGGGTTTCTTTCTTCTCTGTCGGAGTGCGTTTTAAAATGCTCCCGATCCGTAACAATAATTCTTTGGGTTCAAACGGCTTTGCCACATAATCATCAGCCCCGACCTCCAATCCGATTATTCGGTCTTCAACGTTTCCCATTGCCGTCAACATAATAACCGGAACCGAACTTTCCTGGCGCAATTTTTGCAAAAACTCCACTCCGCTTTCTTTTGGCATCATCACATCAACAATCAGCAAATTAAATTTATATTGCTTCATCATAAACCTTGCCTCGTCGGCATCTTTAGCCGTTGACACCAAAAAAGAATTTTCGCGCAAAAACCTCTGCAAGAGATTACGCAACCGCGTATCGTCATCCACGACAAGAATATGCTTAAGCTCTTGCTCCATGCTAAACCTTATAAATTTATTTTGCCTTTTTAGCCGCAGTGGCTTTCTTGGTTGTTTTTACTTTTGCGATATTACTTTTTTTCTTTTTTAATTTTAATTTGCCAAGTTTAATTTTTGGCAATTCCGGTACTTTGGCGCATTTTTCGGTCTCACAAATATAGTCAAGGCTTTTTTGAAAATATTGGTACCCGGTAATAAATGTCAACACACCAGCCACCCACAACAATATCTCGCCAATGCCGCCCCAATACCAGACACCTTTCAAAAGCATCATTGACAATGCCGTCATTTGAAAACCGGTTTTCCACTTAGCCAGCCTGGTAACCGGCAAACCGACATTAACCTCACGCAAAAATTCTCTTAACCCTGACACCAAAATTTCACGGCACAAAATCACAATCACCGGAATAAAGCTGATTTTATATTCTACCATCCCGGGCTTTGCCAACAAAACCACCAATGCCGAGGTAACCAACAACTTATCTGCTATCGGATCAAGCAGTCTGCCCAATGCCGATGTTTCACCTCTGGCTCTTGCCAAATATCCGTCAAAATAATCGGTAATCGAGGCCACAATAAACAACACGGCGGCAATTATAGCCCACCACATCGACGTTATATAAACCGACAAGAATATTGCCGGTATCACCACAATTCTTGAAATTGTAAGCAAATTTGGAATATTATACATTTTTTTGTCCCGTAAAAAGTTATTTCTTTTTTTATCCTATGACATTATTTTCAATTATGGAAGTAGTTATAAATTTTTTCCGCTATTTTTTTGCTGATTCCCTCAACTTTTTGCAAATCCTCCAGGGTGGCCTCTTTTACATCCTCTGCCGAGCCAAAATACTTTAGCAAATCGTTTTTTCGCTTAGCTCCTATTCCCTCGATTTCATCCAACGATGATTTATACATTGACTTTGCTCTTTTTTTACGATGCGTTCCAATCGCAAATCTATGAGCCTCATCTCGTAGATTTTGCAAATAAAATGCCAAAGGCGAACGATATTCCAACGCAAAGCTTTCTTTGTTCTTCATATGGTAGAATTCTTTTCCGGCGTTTCTGTCCGGTCCTTTGGAAATTGCAATAATTTCAATCCCTTCGAGATCATAGGCGGCCAAAGCCTCATAAACGGCATTAAGCTGCCCTCTGCCACCATCAAGCAAAATCACGTCAGGTTTATTTTCTTTGGTCATTTTATCAAACCTGCGTTTCAGCACCTCTTTCATCATGGCAAAATCATCATGCGTATTATCGGTATATTTTATATTAAACGTCCGATAATTTTTTTTGTCGAAGCCATCGGGCGTTGCCACAATCATCGCCCCTATGGCATAGCTTCCTTGGTTATGCGAGTTATCATACACCTCAATTCGTTTTGGCATTTTTTCCAAACCAAAACGCTTACAAAATTCCGTCAGATTATTTTTGACCGAGGCCTCCATGGCCACTTTGCGTCTTATTGCATCAACCGCGTTCTGGCAAGCAAATTTTACCAACTTAAATTTATTTCCGGCCTTGGGAACAGTCACTTTTGAACTCAAAGCCTTTTGCCAAAAATCTTTATTATCCAAATCTTCGCTCACAATAATTTCTTTGGCCGGCAAATGATTGGCATAAAACTCACCCAAAAAAGCTTCCAACACCTCTTTCTTTTCGGCTCCTCCGGCCTGGGTCGGAAAATACACCACATTACCGCAATTTTGTCCCGAGCGAATAAAAAATATTTCCACACCGAACAAATTGCTTTCCTCAGCCACGCCAATAATATCAGCCGATTTAATTTCCGAATATTCAACATTTTGTCTTGCCTGGATGGTGCTTAGTGCTCTTATTCTGTCTCTCAATACCAGTGCCGTCTCATAATCTTGTGTTTGGCTGGCTTTTTCCATTTGTTCCGACAATTCTTTTTGGATCTCGCTGTTTTTTCCTTCCAAAAACGCAATTGCTTTTTTAACCAAATCTCTGTAATCTTCAGCACTTATTTTGCCCACACACGGTGCCGAACACCTTTTTATTTGATACATCAAACAAGGCCTTTGACGATTTTTAAATACATTATCCCGGCATGACCGCAGCAAAAAAACTTTCTGCAAAATATCAACGGCGGCATTTACTGCCATTACACTGGCAAACGGCCCAAAATATCGATTTTTATCCTTCCGAGTTCCACGATATTTGGAAAGCCTTGGATATTCCTCATGCTCATCAATCATCAAATAAGGAAAACTTTTATCATCTTTAAGCAAAATATTATAACGTGGTGAATATTTTTTTATCAGCTCATTTTCCACCAACAGCGCTCTGGCTTCATTTTCAACCACAATAAATTCCATTCTGGCAATTTGCGCCACCATCTGCTGCAGTCTTTTGGGCAACCTATTTATATGTGAATAAGCCACAATCCTTTTTTTAATATTTTTGGCCTTGCCGACATAAAGCACCACTTCATTATCATCAATCATCCGATAGACGCCGGGTTTTTCCGGTGCTATTTTGATGTGAGCTTTTAAGTTTTCCAGTCCTTTTTTGATATCTAACATTTTTGTTGTTTCTCCAACTCCATATTAAATGGATTTTATTTTTTTTCAAGCCTGAGCATTTTTTAATACCCCAAGCCCAAAAAAAGCTCCTACTTGGCAGTAGGAGCTTTTTTTATTTGCTTATTTCAAAGCTTATTCGGCTTTCTTTGCATCAGCTGGCAAAGCCTGTTGATTAACATTTTCTTCCTTCAAAGCTTGAATTTCCTTATCGTTTTGAGCAGCAACTTTCTTCAAAGCTCTCAAAACCGTACCGGTACCGGCCGGGATCAAACGACCAACGATAACGTTTTCTTTCAAACCTCTCAGGTGATCAACCTTGCCTTCAACAGCAGCTTCCGTCAAAACGCGGGTTGTCTCTTGGAATGATGCCGCCGAAATAAACGACTGTGTCTGCAGGCTTGCCTTAGTAATACCAAGCAATACCGGTATTGCCTCAGCCGGAGTTTCACCGGCCTCAATAACCTTGGCATTCTTTGCCTCGAACTCATCGGCGTCAATCTGCTCACCAACCAAGAATGTAGTATCGCCCGGGTTTGTAACCTCAACTTTGCGCAACATTTGCGATACAATTACCTCAATGTGCTTATCGTTGATTTTAACACCTTGCAAACGATATACATCTTGAACCTCTTTGACCAAATATTCGGCCAATTTTCCAACACCCAATACGCGCAAGATATCATGCGGTGCCGGAGTACCGTCAACCAATGCATCACCTTTCTTGACAACATCTCCTTCCTGAACAACCAAGTGGCGTCCTTTCGGGATTAGGTATTCAACCGGATTTCCTTTTTGCGGCACAACCGTAATACGTTGTTTAGCTTTATAGTCTTTACCAAACTCGACCACACCGTCAATATCCGATATAATTGCCGGATCTTTCGGACGTCTGGCTTCAAACAATTCGGCAACTCTCGGCAAACCACCGGTAATATCTTTAGTCTTAGAAGATTCTCTCGGGATTCTTGCAATAACATCACCGACTTTAACTTCCGTGCCGTTATCAACCGACAAAATAGCATCGGCCGACATATAATAGCAAACTTCCTTGCCATTATCAAAAGTAACCGGTTTGCCTTTGGCATCTTTCAAAACAATGCTTGGTTTCAGACCTGCGCTTGAAGAATTAGAGCGCCAGTCAATAACCGTCTTTGAAACGATACCTGTGGTTTCATCAGTAACTTCCTTAACCGACACATTGTTAATCAAGTCAACCAACTCAACCTTACCGGCTTTTTCGGTAATTACCGGAACCGTAAACGGATCCCATTCGGCAATTTTCTGACCTTTTTTAACCTTGTCACCTTCTGCTACCAACAATTTGGTACCATAAGGAATGCTATGACGCGATTTTTCACGACCATTATTATCCACAATCACGATTTCGCAGTTACGTGACAACACCAGTCCATGTCCTTCCGAATTGGTAATTACATGGGCATTGTCAAGTTTCATAACACCGGCAAACGGAACTTCGACCGAAGCTTGCTCGGCACCTTTTTGTGCAGCACCACCGATGTGGAAGGTTCTCATGGTCAACTGGGTACCAGGCTCACCGATTGACTGTGCGGCAATAACACCAACCGCCTCGCCGACATTAACCGGTGTACCTCTTGCCAGATCGCGACCATAACAAGCAGCACAAACACCGTGTTTTGACTCGCAGGTCAAAACCGAGCGGATTTTAACTTGTTCAACACCTGCCGCCTCAACTACATCGACATCGTTTTCGTCAATCAATTTGCCTTTCTTAACCAAAACCTCGCCGGTCTCAGGATGCAAAATATCCTCTTGAATGGTACGACCCAAAATTCTTTCACCGATTGAAACGACCACATTACCGCCGTCAACCACCGGACGAACAATAATGCCTCTTTCGGTACCGCAATCGGTTTCGGTAACAACCACATCTTGAGCCACATCGACCAAACGACGAGTCAAATAACCTGAGTTAGCAGTCTTCAAAGCGGTATCGGCCAAACCTTTACGAGCACCGTGGGTAGAATTGAAGTATTCCGACACTGTCAAACCTTCCTTAAAGTTTGAGATAATCGGCTGCTCAATAATTTCACCCGACGGTTTAGCCATCAAACCACGCATACCGGCCAATTGACGCATTTGCGCTGCCGAACCACGTGCACCTGAGTGAGCCATCATATAAACTGAGTTGATATAACCATGTTCGGTCTTAGAGATGTTTTTCATCATCTCATCTGCAACCTTATCGGTGCAGGCCGCCCAAATATCAACCACTTTGTTATATTTCTCGCCTTTGGTAATCAAACCGTTTTGATACTGTTTTTCAAACTCTTTAACTTGAGCCTCTGTTTCGGCAATCAAAGTCTTCTTTGCCTCAGGCACAATCAAATCGTCTTTTCCGAAAGAAATACCTGCTTTGCACGCATTGGTAAAGCCCAAAGTCATGATTTTATCAACAAACAAGCAGGTCTCTTTTTGTCCGCAATGACGATAAATAATATCAATGATTTCACCAATCTCTTTTTTACGCAGCAATCTGTTAACCAAAGAGAACGGAACATTTTTGTGCTTAGGCAAAACTTCCGATACCAAAATACGTCCCGGTGTTGTCTCTACCAAACCTGTTTTAATGTTTCCTTCATCGTCAACATATTCCATACGGCATTTGATTTTGGCGTGCAAATCAACCACTTTTTCATACAAAGCCAACTGAACTTCGTTGAAATCGGCAAATACCATTCCCTCACCGTTCATTCCGTCAGCCTCATATGTCAGGTAATAGATACCCAAGACCATATCTTGTGTCGGCACGATAATCGGCTTGCCCGATGCCGGTGACAAGATGTTGTTGGTTGACATCATCAACACGCGAGCTTCCAGTTGGGCCTCAATTGACAACGGAACATGCACTGCCATTTGGTCACCATCGAAGTCGGCGTTAAATGCTGTACAAACCAGAGGATGCAGGTGAATTGCTTTACCTTCAACCAATACCGGCTCAAATGCTTGAATACCCAAGCGGTGCAAGGTCGGCGCACGGTTCAAGAGTACCGGATGTTCTCTGATAACCTCTTCCAAAATATCCCAAACTTCTGGCCTTTCTTTTTCAACCATTCTCTTAGCGGCTTTAATGGTTGTAGCGTGTCCATAAAGCTCCAACTTGGCATAAACAAACGGCTTAAACAATTCCAAGGCCATTTTCTTTGGTAAACCGCATTGTTGCAATTTCAACTCAGGTCCTACCGTAATAACCGAACGACCAGAATAGTCAACACGTTTACCCAGCAAGTTCTGACGGAAACGTCCCTGTTTACCTTTAAGCATATCCGACAACGACTTCAAAGGACGTTTGTTGGTACCGGTAATGGCCCGAGCACGTCTGCCGTTATCAAACAAAGCATCAACCGATTCTTGCAACATTCTCTTTTCATTGCGGATGATAATATCCGGAGCATGCAACTCAATCAATCTTTTCAAACGATTGTTACGGTTGATAACACGGCGATACAAGTCATTCAAATCAGAGGTTGCAAAGCGGCCCCCATCAAGAGGAACCAACGGACGCAACTCTGGCGGAATAACCGGCAACACTGTCAAAATCATCCATTCCGGCTTGGTATTGGACTCAATAAACGACTCAATAATCTTCAAGCGTTTAACCAATTTTTTGCGTTTAGCCTCAGATGCATTGTCTTTCAACTCTGCTCTGATGGCATCTCTTTCTGCTTCCAAGTCGATGTTTGACAATATCTCTCTCAAAGCCTCTGCACCGATACCGGCACGGAAAGCCTCCTCGCCATATTCATCAATAGCTTCCTGGTACTGATCTTCGGTCAATAATTCGTTGACGCTCAAAGGTGTCAGCCCTGGTTCAATAACGATATAGCTCTCGAAATATAATACCTTTTCCAAAGCCTTCATCGGGATATCGGTCAAAAGCGAAATTCTGCTCGGCAATGATTTCAAAAACCAGATATGAGCAACCGGAGCAGCCAATTCAATATGCCCCATTCTCTCACGTCTAACCTTTGATAAAGTAACTTCAACACCGCATTTTTCGCAGACGATACCACGATATTTCATTCTCTTGTACTTTCCGCACAAGCATTCATAGTCTTTTACCGGACCAAAAATACGGGCACAGAACAAGCCGTCTCTTTCCGGCTTGAATGTACGGTAGTTAATGGTTTCGGGCTTTTTTACCTCGCCATATGACCACGAACGAATTTGTTCGGGAGAGGCGATCGAAATTCTGATTTGATCAAACGTTTCGGCAGATACCTGTTGACCAAAATATTTTGCAACATCATTCATCTTAAGTTAACTCCTTTTCCCTTAGTTTTCTTCGTTCAAAAGTTCAATATTCAAGCACAATGACTTAATTTCCTTGGTCAATACATTAAACGACTCAGGAATACCGGCCTCAAATGAATCCTCGCCTCTTACGATAGCTTCATAAACCTTTGTACGACCGTTAACGTCATCAGACTTAACCGTAAGCATTTCTTGCAAAGTATAGGCAGCACCATATGCCTGCAATGCCCACACCTCCATTTCACCGAAACGCTGTCCACCAAATTGAGCTTTACCACCCAACGGCTGCTGAGTAACCAAGCTGTAAGGACCAACCGAACGAGCGTGCATTTTTTCGTCAACGATATGGTGCAGTTTGATCATATAAATGATACCAACCGTAACCTTACGATCAAACTTTTCACCGGTACGTCCGTCATACAAGTCAATCTGACCAGATGTCGGAAGCCCAGCCATTGTCAACATATTATTGATATCATCACCGGTTGCGCCGTCAAATACTGGCGTTGCCATCGGAATACCGTTCTTCAGATTTGGAATCATCAAATCCAAATCATGTGACGACATCGGCTCAATCTCACGTTTATACTGTTTTTCGCCATATATGTCTTTCAATTTGGCACGCAATTCTTTTTCCGTCTTTTCGCCGGCTTTAACTTGTTCCCACAACTCATTAACTTGGCGGCCCAACTCTTTAGCTGCCCAGCCCAAGTGTGTTTCCAAAATTTGTCCGACGTTCATACGTGACGGAACGCCCAACGGGTTCAAAACAATATCAACCGGAGTACCATCTTCCATATAAGGCATATCTTGCAGCGGCAATACGCGCGAAATAGTACCTTTGTTACCGTGACGTCCGGCAATTTTATCACCTGATTGAATTTTACGTTTGGTAGCAATAAATACCTTAACCATCTTCAATACACCAGGCAACAAATCATCACCGCGTTGAACTTTCTCAACCTTATCGTCAAAGTGTTTCTGAACCTTTTCTACTCTGGCGTCAAAAGCATTCAAAAGCTCTTCCATGTTAGACATTACTGTCTCGTCTTTAACCACGATTTTACGCCATTGCGACGATGCAAGACTGTCAAAATCTTTTTCGGTTATTGTTGCATTCTTGGCAATTGTACCTTTTGGTGCATCAACCACCTTTTGGCCAACAAGCATTGATTTCAATCTGGCCTCGACATTACGACGGATGATTGCGATTTCATCATCACGGTCTTTGGCCAACTGCGAAATTTCTTGCTGTTCAATTGACAAAGCACGTTCATCTTTTTCAACACCGCGACGTGAGAATACATGAACATCAACCACAATACCTTCTATACCGGGCTGAACTCTCAATGATGTATCACGAACATCCGATGCTTTTTCGCCAAAGATTGCGCGCAGCAACTTCTCTTCCGGTGTAACCGGAGATTCACCTTTCGGTGTAACCTTACCAACCAAGATATCGCCGGCTTTAACTTCTGCTCCGATATAAACAATACCGGCCTCATCCAAGTTACGCAAAGCATCCTCACCAACGTTTGGAATATCGCGGGTAATTTCTTCTTGACCAAGTTTGGTATCGCGCGCCATAACCTCAAATTCTTCAATATGCAGCGATGTAAACACATCATCGCGCGAAATTCTCTCCGACAACAAAATAGCGTCTTCGTAGTTCAAACCATTCCAAGGCATAAACGCAACCAAAACATTCTTACCCAAAGCAAGTTCACCCATATCGGTGCATTGTCCGTCAGCCATAATATCGCCGACTTTAACTTCATCACCTACTTTTACCAACGGAATTTGGTTTATACAGGTATTTTGGTTAGAACGGCGGAATTTCTGCAAACGATAAATTTCAACACCGGCATTGGCGGCATGCTCATCTTTGGAGCGAACCACAATACGGTTGGCATCAACCGCATCAACAATACCATCGGCCTTGCACACAACCGTAGCACCAGAATCTTTGGCCACTGTTGCCTCAACACCGGTACCGACCAACGGAGCTTCCGAGCGCAACAAAGGTACACCTTGACGTTGCATGTTCGATCCCATCAATGCACGGTTAGCATCGTCATTTTCCAAGAACGGAATTAATGCGGTTGCAACTGAAACCAATTGTTTTGGCGACACATCGATAAAGTCGATCTCCTCCGGCTTTGCATATTCAAACTCACCGGCTTTACGGCAGGCAATCAACTCATTTTCAAAATGTCCGTCATCTTTAACTTTGGCATTGGCCTCGGCGATTCTGTATTTGCCTTCTTCATTGGCCGACAAATAAACCACATCCGAGGTAACTACTCCGTTAACCACTTTGCGATAAGGACATTCAATAAATCCGTATTTGTTAATACGCGCATAAGTTGCCAACGAGTTAATCAAACCGATGTTTGGTCCCTCAGGTGTTTCAATCGGGCAAATACGGCCATAGTGTGTCGGGTGCACGTCGCGCACTTCAAATCCGGCACGATCACGGCTCAAACCGCCGGGTCCCAAAGCCGACAAACGACGCTTGTGCGTAATTTCCGACAACGGGTTGTTCTGGTCCATAAATTGTGACAATTGCGAAGACCCGAAGAACTCTCTGATAACCGAGGCAATTGGTTTTGCATTAACCAAATCCTGCGGCTTAACATTATTCAAATTCTCCGACGACATTCTTTCGCGAATGGCTCTTTCCATTCTAAGCAAGCCCATACGATATTGATTTTCCATCAACTCGCCGACCGAACGTACACGACGATTGCCCAAGTGATCAATATCATCAACTTCACCTTTGCCGTCACGCAATTCGACCATACGTTTTACAATACGCAAGATATCATCTTTACGCAAAGTACCGAGCGTATCCGGAGCTTCCTCAAACGGAATATCCAAAGCCATATTCATCTTAACACGACCAACCGAAGATAGGTCATAGCGATCTTTATCAAAGAACAATCCTCTAAACAAAGCATCGGCCGCCTCATATGTCGGAGGATCTCCCGGTCTCATAACACGATAAATATCCAACAAGGCTTCTTCACGGCACGAATTTTTATCGATTGCCAATGTATTGCGGATATAAGACCCGACATTAACCCCGTCAATAAACAAGATTTTAATCTCTTTAATCTTGTTTTCAGCCAATTTATCCAGCAATTCTTCGGTAATCTCATCACCGGCCTCGGCCAAAACCTCACCTGTTTTGGCAATAACCACATTATTGGCCAAGAATTTACCAAGAACTTTTTCTCTGGCTAGTTTGTAATATTCCAACCCATCATCGGCCAATTTCTGAGCCATACGTGCATTCAATTTCTTTCCGGCTTCCCAAACAACCTTTCCTGTCTCAGCATTAACCAAGTCAACGTCAAATTTAATTCCTTTCATGCGCTCAGGTTCAAATTTAACTTTCCAGTCTTTCTTAACCGCCTCATAGGTATCAACATCATAGAAATAATGCAAGATTTCTTCTTTATCCATACCTTTGATTTCGGATCTGTCAATATGCTTGCCCTCTTTTTTGAGTTTGGCAATTTTTTCTTCGGTCTCTTTAGAATACAAAGAATACAAAACAGAGGTTACCGGCAATTTACGTCTGCGGTCAATACGAGCATAAACCAAATCTTTGGCATCAAATTCAAAATCAAGCCATGATCCGCGATAAGGAATAATCCTGGCGGCAAACAAGTATTTACCAGAAGAAACTGTCTTTCCTTTGTCATGATCAAAGAACACTCCTGGCGAACGATGCATCTGCGAAACAACAACACGCTCTGTTCCGTTGAAAATAAATGTACCTTTGTCGGTCATCAACGGAATATCGCCCATATAAACATCTTGTTCTTTAATATCATGAATTGACTTAGCCCCGGTCGCCTCATCGGTATCCCAAACGACCAAACGCAATGTTGCCTTTACCGGTGCGGCAAAAGTCATATCTCTTTTAATACATTCATCAACATCGTATTTCGGAGTTTCCAATTCATATTTTACAAACTCCAATTCGCCATTACCCGAAAAATCTCTGATAGGGAAAATAGACTTAAATACTTCTTCCAATGCAAACTCACATTTTTCAGCCCCGTTTGCTTGAATAAAGCTGTTATAAGATCCTGTCTGTACTTCGATTAAACTTGGCATATCGGCAACCGCGTCGATTCGGCCAAAGTTTCTTCTTACACGTCTTTTGCTCGTATAAGATTCCTTCATTTTACAAAAATCCTCTTGGTTAAATTCTGCGACAATACCGTCAGTAAAAAACACCGCACCCCGACCGCAGAAGGTTAAAGACTATAATTAAAAAAACGAAAAAGCCGTCAAACCACAAGAAAACTGGAGCTCCCCTTGACGGACCATTAAAATAATTGCATGCAACTGCCACGATTCGTGGCCAAAATTCGCTGGATAATAGACTCTTTTTTCTGATTCTTGCAAGTATTATTTTACAAAATTTTTTTTACTTTGCTCAAACCGTTTATATTCCGGCATTTTTATCAAACAAAACACCGCCGGATGCATTCTGGCGGTGTTTTGTTACTTTTTTTATCTAAGCTTACTCGGCGTCTTTCTTCTCAGCTTTTTTGCTTTTTTTCTCAGCCGGTTTCTTTTCTGCTTTTTTCTCTGCTTTCTTTTCTTCTTTGGCAACCTCTGCGGCAGCTTCTTTTTCTGCAGCTTCTTGTGCTGCTTTTTCTGCGGCTACTCTGGCCAAATCTTTAGCACCTTTGGCATTAACATCACGATCGACCAACTCCACAATAGCCATTTCCGCACAATCGCCATAACGGAACCCTGCACGCAAAACGCGGGTATAACCACCGTTACGATTCTTATAACGCTCTGCCAAAGTAGAAAACAACTTGGCAACAACTTCCTCATCACGCAAAAAGGCCAATGCCTGACGACGATTGTTAAGCTGTCCTTTTTTGCCCAAGGTAATCATATTATCAACAAAAGTTCTCAACTCTTTGGCGCGCGGCAAAGTAACTTTGATTTGCTCATGCAACAAAACTGCGGCTGTCAAATTCGAATACAAAGCTCTGCGAGCAGTGGTATCCATATTAAGTTTTCTATGTTTAACTCCATGTCTCATGGCATTTTCCTTTCTTTACAAATGTTGCTGGCCTGACGGGCAGACCGGATAATCACTTTAACAGATACTACCTTCATAAATATCTGCACTTTATGGGCACAATTTCCCCAAAGTTGAGGGGACTATAAACAATAAATTATTTAAATGCAAGCTTTTTTTAACAATAAAAGCTGCAACTTTCACATTGCAGCTTTTATAACCTTAAACCGTCATGGTATTAAGCAAATCGGCACAATACGCCCGCAACTCAGGATCTTCCATCAATGACAATTTAAGATTTGATTTTTCCAGCTCTTTATTGGTTCCGCAATCAAATCTCATTGCATCACACAACACTCCGGTAAGTTTCATTCCTCTTTGCGCCGCCAATCCCATGGCATCGGCCAAATTTATCTCTCCATTTGTTCCCTTTTCAACCTCTGGCAAAATATCCATAAGTTCATTCGGCAAAATATAAGGCCCCATACTGGCGTAGTTGGATGGAATATCTTCCAAGGCCGGTTTTTCTATTTTTCCTTTAGCATGGACAACTCGTCCTTCTCTTACTGCCCCAGACAACACGCCATACCTAACCAATTGTTCACGAGGAAGCTCCATGATGTTTTCGACCATACCGCCTTCTTGTTCATATACTTCCAAAAGCTGTGCCAAAATTCCCTTGCCATGAAAATTAATATAAACGTCGTCCGGCCACATCACAACAAAATCTCTGTCTCCGACAATATCTTTTGCCATCAAAATAGCGTGTCCGTTGCCCAAAGGTTTTTGCTGCTCGGCAAACGAAAACTTCATCCCTGTCGGAATAATCTTTTGCAAATCGGCCAAAATATCAAGCTTATTCTTTTCTTTCAAATGGTTTTCAAGCCACGGATACGGAGCAAAATATTTTTCAAACAAATATTTGCACGACTGATCGCTGTAAATAAATACGATTTCTTTAATTCCGATCTCGGCACAAGCATCCACCGCATATTGAATAATCGGCTTGCTGTGCAAGGTCAAAAACCCTTTGTGCAACACTTTGGTAGCTGGCAAATTTCTTGTAGACAATCCCGCCACCGGCAAAATACAAACTTCAGGCCTTTTCATAATCAACACACTCCGCATAATTATTGCTTAATCATGCATCATATATAACACAGAAAAACTATTCCTCAAGTTAATTTATGATAATATTCCGCCCTTTTTTTATCACATTTTCCTTTGGGGTTTTGGGTTCCTTGTTTTCGGGATATTTTTCTTTTGAAAAATCAAGCACCTTAACCTCATCATTATTTATTTTTGCCTCTGCATTCTTAATTTCTTCAATATCTCTGACCACGGTTACGGTCTTACCGGTCTTTTTAATACTTATTGTTCCGGTGTTTTCTTCCACCTGCCTTTGTTCTTCCTGGCGTTTTAATTTTTCCGCATAAGCTTTTTCCTGATCACTTATTACTGCCTCGGCATAACTTGTCAAATTGGTTATATCTTTTTCCAAAGCGGCAACATTGTTTTTCATTGTTTCAAGGATTCCTTCCAACTTGGCATTATTTTGCTCAAAATCCTTGATTGTCGCATTATCTTTTCTCAAGCTTTCGGCCATCTGCGTTCTATCTCCGGCTTTTTCAATCCCGGCAATATCATTATCAACCTTTGCAACTGCAGAGTTAAATTGCTCATCGCTTTCAAGCTTATAGTCCGTAATTATCTTAGCAACCCGTCCCTTATACTGTTCAACTTTGCTATTATAGCTGAAGATCATTTGTTTTAATTTATTGTCCGTTTCGGTTATTTCTGCTGCTTTGGTTTCGTTAATTTTTTGCAAATCATCCAGATATATTGCATCTCTCTGTTGCCCGAACAATTCAATACTTTTGGCTGCGGCGGCATTAACTTCTTTTAATTTCCGCACCGCTTCTTCGTCTGCATTTTGCTCCGACACATTGTTGGTGGCCTCTACCAACTCGGCCAATGTCTTAGCAATTTCTTGCTTCAACACATTATATTTATTTACATTGCCGGTGCTAAACGCCGAGGACATTTTGTTATCGATATCTTTTTCCAAAGTATCTCTGGTATTGCCAACCAATTTATCGGCAATGTTTTTTTGCTCTTTTATCAATGCATCAACCTGAGCCTTTTTGGCATCAGCCTCGGCTTGCAAAGCCTCTTGTCGTTGCTGCTCTTTTGTTTCATAGAACCTAAACAACGAGCTTACATCGACATCAACCAAAGGATTCTCCATATTGCTTTTCAATGAAAAAGCAAACCCCGGCAAATATTTTGGTTCTTTATATTTGGTATCAAACATAACATCCATTTCCCAAGTTGCCAAGTTACCGTTGCCTGTAACTTTGACATCGGCATCATCGGTTGTTATCGCCGCATTTTCCAACTCAAATTTTCCGTCTTTAAGCTTGAAATTTCCGACAACCAGACTTGCCGTTGTTGAACCCTGACCGATATTTTGCCTGATATTTTCAACCAATCCTTCGGTTTGTTCCCTCTTTAGCAAATCATCATAAATATTTTTCAGCCCCATTCCGCCGACTGTAGTCTTTTCTGCTCTAAATTCACCCTGCCCCGCAAGATTTTCCACAAAATCTTGCTCGCTGGCGGCCTTAGAACTCAAATTTATTGCCGCCGAGAAAATTCCGTCTTTAAGATTATACACTTTTCCGCCAAGCCCAAAATTGTTAACTTTAGCGTTGCTGATCTTTAGCCCCATATCAATCGCCGGATCTTCCTGCATATTGAGTTTGCCCGAGGCCGTTACCGGAGCTTCATTATACACTCCTGCCAATTCATTGACCTCAAGCAGCGATCCGTTTGTCTTAAAATTGACTTTGGCGTCTTTAAGCAAATACTTCTTATATGAGAGCTCTTTCACATCCAAAACTGCCTCGGCCTCAACTCCTTTGTAAGCAGAATAATCAATTTTATCCCTGCTCCAAAAAGGCTTTGGCAAAAACTCAGGCGTTTCATCTTGTAATTTAGCATTAATCAAACCACTGTTACCTTTGGGCAAAAACTTTTCCAACTCCAACTTATTAATTTCAAGTTGCGCATTAATTTTCGGACGCTCACCGAGTTTATTATAGTCTATTTTTCCCTCAGCCAATGTATAACCGATGTTGGCGCTCATATTTTGCAACTCAAAATTATCTTTGCTACCTTTAATTTGCGTATTCAGTCTAAACAACCCCAGGTTTTTAACTCCTGGCTCATATTGTGCCTTAATATTTTCCAACAGCGTTGCAAAATCAGGGTGCCTTACCTCAAGGCTGCCGTCATAATTAAGTTTACCGGCTTCTTTTATTGCCGTTCCCTGATATGCGCCGCTCAAATTTCCCAAAACAATCTGTGTATTGATGCCGACACCGTCAAAATTTCCGTTTATTGTACCGCTCAAATTCATGGTATTAAATTTTTTATAATCCAAATCAGCAACATCAAGCTCCAATTTATTAATGAGCGCTGCTACATCCGTACTGTTAATTTTATATTGCAGATCTTCAACCTCTGGCTGATTGCCAAAGCCTCTCATCTTTCCTGCTAGCTCAAAATCAGTATTTGCCATTTTTTCAACTTTGGCATATTCGATTTCCATTTCGCCATTTAACACATTGCCCTTAAAATCAACATTTTCAAACGGCATTCCTTCATAAATCAATAAACCGACTTTGGTATTTGCCACCAAATCGATATTATTCAGCCACCCAAGTTTTTTAAACCGATATATCATTCTATCGGTCCAACTTTTTTGTTTTTCCTCCTCGGGCATCTGACTTATATAATTATCAAGATTAATTGCATCGGCATCAACCACCAACATAATATCTTTTCTGTCAGACATTACGATTCCGGCCTCTCCCGACAAAGTGGTTTTATCCAAAGTTACCTTAAAAGGAGATATCTGTAGCTTATCCAAATTACCCGATACTTTTGCCGTAGCCGCCATCTTTTTATAAACCGCCGACGCATCTGCTTTGGGCACAATCTTCAACCAATCCAACGTTTGCGCAAAATCATTCGAATCAACGCCTATATCTGCCTGATAATATAACTGATTTTCATACGGATATACGTTTCCCGTTAATTTTACGCTGGTATTGCCGGGCAAAACCACCGCCAAATTTTCAACATCCGCTATATTATCATAAAATGACACATCAGCTTCCAGGTCTTTCATGCCCTCGCCCTGATAAGTAGCTCTGACAGCTTTGATACTGGCAAACAAATCGACCTTATACTGCGGATTAAAGTTATCTTTATACTGTTTAATTTTTTCTTTTGCCAAATCCACAATCGGATCCAAGATCAAATCACTGAAATTAAAGCTTGAATTTATTTCCGCAATATTGGTTTTGGTATTTGGCATCACCTCCAAAACACCGGCGCCTTGAGTATCTCCGTATTTAATCACGATATTGGCAAGACTCATTTTTTGCCTGTTAAGCGCTATATCAAACCCCAAAGCAAGCGGCTGATTATATTCTGCAGGAATTGCCATATTTTTGACATTAGCATTAACAAAATCGCTTATTTTCTGTGATTCTATAATCACGCTTCCGTTCAACACTCTGTTTATCAAATGAAAACTTCCGTCAAATCGCACATAACTTTCAGACAACGGATGTGTAACCACCGCATTGAGCGTCGTGGCAAGACTTTCCGACAACTTACCGATTGACAAGGCAAATCCTTCCGGCGAATTGCCCTTAATATAATTACCTTCTATTCTAAACGGGCCAAAAATACTTTCGGCAAAAATTTCGCCGTTAAGATTATCCAGTCTAAAGTTTATCCCCGAGGCGGCATCTTCAAAATTAAGTTCGGCATTTTTTAATGATACGCTGTTAAGTATCATATTGGTGTTTTCCATCATCTGCCGTTGATCAGGGCTTAAATCTCCTTGCCAACTCAGCCCCTCATCACTCCAATCGATGTTAATAATAACATCATCCAGCGTCATCTTTTTAACGTGGAATTCTCCTTTTAACAAAGGCATCAAGGCCAATTCCGCCACAACATTTTTTATCTCCAGCAGCGGTTTTTTTGACCTATCTTCGGTATTATACACTTTGGCATCAGCGGCATTCAAATATGGGCTTGGAAATATTTTAAAGCTTAGTTTTCCGTCAAAATTGACTCGTTTGCCTGTCGAATTATAAAATTGTTCGGCAATTTTATCTTTATGTTGATTCCAGTCAATGTTTGTCACATAAACGATTGCTCCGACCATTCCGGCCATAAGCAAAAACACGATTCCCCAAACAATTTTCTTCACTTCCGAACCCCTTGTTTTTAAAATATCTCTTTTATTGCACCACTGACAAATAATCTTTGCAATCTTACAATTCTGCCGCTATTATAAAGCATAAAATTAAAAAAACACTTAAATTTACAAGGTTATGGACATGAATAACACCCTAGAACTTTTACATTTGGCCGCAGCATCGGCCCACAATGCTTATGCTCCTTATTCCCGATTTGCGGTTGGTGCGGCAATCCTAAGTTCCAACGGCAACTTTTATTCTGGTTGCAATGTCGAAAATATTTCTTATCCGGTCGGAACCTGCGCCGAAGCTGGCGCTATCTCTGCCATGATAAACGGCGGCGACAAAACAATTTCGGAAATATTGATTTATGCTGAATCATCAACTCTTATCACCCCTTGCGGAGCTTGCCGCCAACGCATCGCCGAATTTAGTCAGCCCAACACTTTAGTCCACTTGGCAAATCCCGACGGCATTATCCAGTCTCTAACCATTAAAGAGCTTTTACCTCATAGTTTCAAGGAGTTTTAGCCTCATGTCCGAACCATGTTATTCTTTTGCCGAGCAACTAAAAAAACTTTTGGGTAGCTTTTCTCCTGAGATTGCTCTAATTTTAGGCTCTGGTCTGGGTGATATCGCCTCGGCCATTACCTCTCCGTTAATCATTGACTATTCTCAAATAAAAGGATTTCCGCAAAGCAGTGTTTCCGGGCATTTGGGGCGTTTTGTCGCAGGTACGCTGCAAGGCAAACGTGTTTTATGCATGCAAGGACGCATTCACCTTTACGAGGGGCATTCGCCGCAAGTTATCAGTCAAATAATAAAGACATTTAAACTTTTAGGCATCAAAACTCTTATTGTAACCAATGCCGCCGGTTCATTAAACCCCGACATCCTTCCCGGTTCCATCATGCTTATCACCGACCATATCAATTTCAGCTTTGCCAATCCTCTAATCGGGGCTAATGATGATCGGTTGGGACCTCGCTTCCCCGATATGAGCAATGCCTATACCAAGGATTTACAAACTTTGGCGCGCAAAACTGCCGCAAGGCACAATTTAGCACTGAAAGAAGGAGTCTATTTGATGGTGTCTGGTCCCAATTTTGAGACCGCTGCCGAAGTAAAAGCTTTTGCCATTCTCGGAGCTGACGCCGTTGGTATGTCAACTGTTCCCGAGGTAATTTCGGCCAACCATGTCGGAATCAATGTTTTGGGCTTCTCCATCATCACCAACATGGGTACCGGGCTACAAAAATCAGCCCAAACTCATTGTGAAACTCTTGCCGTTGCCAATCGTGCTGCAGCAAACCTCTCTTTGCTTTTAACCGATATTGTTAAGGAGCTTTAAACCATGGATGACGTTTCTGCCGCCAAAAGGCTTATTGCCGCCCTTGACCTTACATCGCTTAATCCTTCTGATGATGAAGAAAGCATTTTGTCTTTGTGCCAAAGGGCATCAACACCCTATGGTCAAACTGCCGCTGTTTGCATTTTTCCGCAGTTTATCCCCTTTGCCAAGCAACATCTTCCATCTGGCATCAAAGTGGCCACGGTTATCAATTTTCCTCTTGGGCTGGCAGACTTACATCTTCTTGAAAAGGAAATATCCTCAGCCCTCAAACTTGGCGCCGATGAGCTTGATGTTGTATTTCCCTATCGCACTTTTTTAAGCGGCGACCAAGAATTTTGCATCTCTTACCTTGAACTTGCCCGCAGGCTTTCACATCCCAAAACCTTAAAAATAATCATCGAAACAGGCGAGCTCAAAACGGTTAGCAACATTTGTCAAGTTGCCAACCTTTGCATTGCCTCCCAAGCCGACTTTATCAAAACCTCAACCGGCAAAACCGAAATTTCCGCAACCCCTGAGGCTGCCAACATAATCTTGGAGACCATTTACAAAAGCGGCAAAAGGGTTGGCTTCAAAGCCTCCGGCGGCATAAAAACACTTGATGATGCCAAAAAATATCTTGTGTTGGCTCAGTCTATCATGGGAGCCGGCTGGGTTACCCCCGACAATTTTCGTATCGGAGCCAGCTCGGTATTGGATTCGCTGCTTAATACTTTAAAAAGAGGATACTAACATGCTACCGCAAGAAATACTTCGCAAAAAACGTGACGGTCAATGTCTAAGCACTTCCGAAATTCAAGAATTCATCCACGGTGTAGTAGACGGCTCCATAGTTGATGCCCAAACTTCGGCCCTTACCATGGCCATTTTTCTTAACGGCTTAACCCCCAAAGAAACATCGGATTTAACCATTGCCATGAGAGATTCCGGTGATGTTTTGCGGTGGGATGATATTGACGGTCCGATTGTCGACAAACATTCCTCCGGCGGTGTCGGTGACAAAATAAGCCTTATGCTTGCCCCCATGTTGGCTGCCTGCGGAGCCTATTGTCCGATGATTTCCGGACGAGGTCTTGGCCACACTGGCGGCACATTAGACAAGTTTGACTCCATTCCCGGCTACCAAACCTCGCCGTCCAATGAGCTGTTTCGCAATACGGTCAAAACAGTTGGTTGCGCCATAATCGGGCAAACTGCCAATCTTGCCCCTGCCGACAAAAAAATATATGCGCTTCGTGATGTTTGCGGCACTGTCGAATCAATTGATTTGATTACCGCCTCTATTTTATCAAAAAAACTTGCGGCTGGTTTGCAGTATCTTGTTATGGACTTAAAATGCGGCAACGGCGCTTTTATGGATTCACTTGAAAATGCTGAAAAGCTAGCCTCATCGATTGTTGCCGTTGCCAATGCCTCTAATACCAAAACCACCGCGGTCATAACCGATATGAACCAAGTCCTTGGTCATAATGTGGGAAATGCTTTGGAAGTCGCCGAAGCCCTTGATTTTCTCAAAGGCAATCATGTCGATTCCCGCACATACGAAATTACTCTTGAGCTTTGCAGTGAACTTCTTGTTGCCTCGTCTTTGTCTGCAGACAAAGATGCGGCCAAAAATCGCCTAAAACAAGTTCTTGAAAACGGCCAAGCTTTGGAAAAATTTGCCGCCATGGTTGCATCTCTTGGCGGTCCCGGTGATTTTTGCGATGACCCGTGGCGCTATCTTCCTCGCGCAGCCATCATTCGTCCTGTATTTGCCTCAACACCAGGATATGTCTGCGGCATGAACACACGAGCAATCGGCTTGAGTTTAATTGACCTAAACGGCGGTCGCACCACTCCCGATCAAAAGCTTGACTATGCAACTGGCTACTCTGAATTTTGCCAAATAGGCGACTATGTCGATTCTTCTGTCCCGCTGGCTGTCATTCATGCCCAAACCGAGGACCAGTATCAAGCCGCTGCCGAGCAATTACGCCGCAACATAACCATCCAAGCGACCAAACCGGCATTAACCAGTTGCATTATCAAAAAAATTTCCTAAGGCAGCAATGGCGACCACGCCGGATCCGAGGCATCTGCCGGCGTAATGATTTGACGCTCATTATAGCCTGTCAAATCAATTGAATACAATTTTACCGGCGCTGCCGAGCGACCGTTCGGCTTGTCCTGACGAAAATACATCAGTACACGTCCGTTAGGCGACCATGTCGGTCCTTCAACCAAATATCCAGATGCCAACAATCTCTCTCCTGTTCCGTCAGGATACATCACCCCAATATAAAACTCACCGTTTGCCATTTTGGTAAATGCAATATAATCGCCTCGCGGTGACCATACCGGCGTTGCATATCTTCCGGTACCAAAGCTGATACGTCTTACATCAGATCCGTCGGCATTCATCACATAAAGTTGTTGGTTTCCGCCTCTGTCTGAATTAAACACGATTTGGCTTCCGTCCGGCGAATATGAAGGACTTGTATCAATAGCGTTGCCAAAAGTAAGTCTTTTACTTTTGCGGGTTTTTAAATCCATTTCATAAATATTGGTTTTACCGCCCGAGGCAAAAGACATCAAAACTTTTGAGCTGTCAGGCGAAAATCTTGGAGCAAAAGTCATTCCCGGAAAATTTCCCAACAACATTTGTTCGCCGCTTTCAATATCCAACAGATAAACTCTTGGCATATTTCCCGCATAAGACATATAGGTAATTTTTTGCAAATTAGGCGAAAATCGCGGAGTCAAAACCATTGCCGCTCCGTTGGTCAAAAACTTATGATTCTCACCGTCTTGATCCATTATTGCCAGCCGTTTAACTCTTCTGGTCGCAGGCCCCGATTCCGAAACATACACAATGCGTGTATCAAAATATCCCTTTTCTCCGGTCAATCTTTCATAAATAGCATCGGCAATTACATGTGCAACTCTGCGCCAGTTGTCTTTGGTCGTGGTATAAGACTGTCCTGCCATTTGATTTTCGGCAAACACATCCCACAAACGAAACGATATTTTTAAATTATTTTCATCTACTTCAACAATCTCGCTTTGAACCAATGCCTGTGCATTAATTGCCTTCCAATCCACAAATTCCGGTTCTTGCGTCATCGAAGAAAATTCTTGAATATAGCTAGAATCATCAATCACTCTAAACAATCCCGATCTTTCCAAATCAGCCGCAATCACCTCTCTGATTTTATTTCCCTGTTGTCCGACAAAGAATCCCTCATGTATCATCTCAGGCAAAGCAATCGGCATTGGGTCACGCTGTGCTCCGCTCACATCAATGGCCAAATCAGCCTTTGCCTGTGTAACCAGTAGCAATCCCAATATTACCAATCCCCAAAATCTAGCTTTCATATCTTTGCCCTTTGCTCAAAAAAAATTACTGTGTTTCTAAGATACTATACATTGTTAATGAAAAATCAATTAACAACCGTTTATTTTTAATATCTTTCTTGACTATTTTACCGTTTGGTCTAAATTTTTATCTCTGAAAGGAAACGCCATGATTTTCACAGACATCAAAGCTTTTAAGAATTCTCTTGCGGCAAAAAAATCCATTCTCGGTTTTGACTATGGCGAAAAACGTCTTGGTATTGCGGTGTCTGATTTGCTGTTAATGACAGCCAATCCGCTAAAAATTCTAAACCGCAAAGATCAATCCCATGACATTTCCGAGATTAGTGCCTTGGTCGCCAACCGCGATGTCGGAGGATTCGTATGCGGATTGCCTTTGCAAATGGACGGAACCGAGGGACAAACCGCCCAAGCCGCTCGTCATTTTGCCCAAACTATCGACCAATCATTCGGCCTGCCTTTTCTGCTCTGGGACGAGCGCCTTTCCTCCAGGGCTGTTGAATCTTTTTTAATCAAACAAATTGATATGTCGCGTGCCAAGCGCAAACAAATTCTTGACGCTCAGGCCGCCGCCTATATATTGCAAGGTGTCTTGGACGCCATAAGGTATTTATAAGCCACCGCTTGCAACACCTCGATAAACTCTTTATCATCAAGCATCCTTTTATCAAATCCGGCCAAGATTTTATCTTCCTGCCAAACATTTTTTTCCAATTTTACTTCTTTGGGCCAAAATCTGCGACAAAACGCATATGCCGCCGCATATAAATCAGTTGTATCATACCCTATTATTTTCAACAACTTTTCGATATTCTCTTCTTTTATTTTTTTAGCATCCGCTTTATTTGGCCAAAAGCCGATACCTTTTGCCGCCAATTCCTGCCAAAAAAATGCTTTTCCCGGGTCAGCTTTTCTTGTCGGGGCAATATCCGAATGACCAACTATATTTTCGTTTTTTATGCCATATTTTTTTATCAACCGCCTAAGCAAAAATTCCAATGACTTTTTTTGTTGTTGCGTAAACTGGCTTTGCCCCAAATCCTTGGAGCAAAGTTCTATCCCGACCGAACAAGAATTAATATCCGAACATCCGCGCCACTTTGCAACTCCGGCATGCCAAGCGCGATGTTTCTCCCCGACCAACTGCCAAATTTCTCCATCCTCGGCAATCAAATAATGGCTCGACACCTTATTCTGGCAAAAACACTTTATCGCCTCACGCGGCGGCAATGCCACCGCGTGCACCACCACCATACAAACTTTGCTTTTTCTGTTATCCCAAAATGGCAAAAGCTTTCGTTTCATATTTTTGTTTTCGCCTTAACTATTTCTTGATAAGCGCGGTTAATATCAGCCATTTTGGCGGTGGCCTCTTTGATTTGTTCTTTTGAGGCATTTGTCAATTTATCTGGATGATGAATCATAATCATTTTTTTCCATTGCGCCTTAATTTCGGCCATGGATGCATCCTGAGGCACCTCCAATATTTCATAACACTTGGCCAATTTTTTGCTGATAGGCTTTTTGTAAAAGATACTTTTGATTTTAACAAACGCCTCGGGATCAAGATTAATGATATCGGCAATTTGTTTCAACATCTCAAGCTGTTTTTCACTGACGGCAACATTGGCCGCGGCAATCTTAAACAAACTTTCCAAAGAGCTTTCTTTCAAATCTTCATTCATTCTTGTAAGCTCTTCAAGAACCAGAGCATATTGCTCCACGCTGCGCAAATGCTTGGTCGGAGTATTAAAGATATCAGCCACCAAAGATTTTTGTTTTGGTTTAACGGCAAACACTTGGTTAAACACTTCTTTTTCTTTTGCCGTTACTTTTCCGTCGGCCTCGGCGATTCTTGCTGCCAATGCCGCCATTACTTCCAAATATCTGCGGTGTTCGCCGCCATAAGCATTGCGCCACAATTTCAACGGATTAATTTTTTGCCAATATTTACTCAAATTCTGAAACGGAATAAGCCTTGCTCCTTCCAAACGTTGATAATCGGCAATAAAACCCAATATCACACCAAGACAAACAATCAACGGACTTCTGCAAACAAATCCGATTACAAGTCCCAATATTGCCCCCCAGTGATTATCAAAGAAATGATCCGTATCTTTTTTTATTCTTCTTATTTTCATATTTTCCGGCAGATCAAAAATAATGCTTCCGGCAATAAACAACAGGATAAATCCCCATACACCAAACAGCAACGCACCCAAAACGGCGCCCCACAATTTTCCCCAAATATTACCATCCAACCGATTATAATAGCGATAATATTTATAAGGCAATTTCACTCTTATTGCGTCATCGGCACGATTTATCATCCGCTCTATTTTGCGAATGATATAGGTCTTATCAATCAGCATATGTCCCAAAAACAACCCGATCAATAATCCGTTAAGCCCGAAAAATCGCAATCCAATCAATGCCAATGTTAATTTACCCAGAGGAGACATATTTCTAATCCTTTCACAAAACTATTACTGAAATTTCGGTTGCAAAGCACTTTGGTTTTTTGACGATTCCCATATGAGTAAACCGTCTGAAACTATAATAATTGTTCTTTAGCTCATACGTATCCAAGCCTGATACTTCAATATTTTTGATTCCGCATTTTCTGAGCTTATCCGCACAAAAATTTTCCAAATCAAATTGATAATAACCTATTTTTTTCCCTTTGGCAAAATACTTTTCAAACTTAGCATCGTTATTCACAAATTGCTCATAAAACGCGGCATCAACTTCATAAGATTTTTGAGCTATACAAGGGCCAATGGCCGCCGCGATATTTTTAATATCGGCACCTTTTTTACACATCAAATCTACCACATTTTCAATAATACCCTTATATGCACCGCGCCAACCTGCATGAGCCGCCCCTATCACTCCGGCTTTTCTGTCTTCCAACAAAATCGGTGCACAATCTGCCGTTCTTATGCTCAAGATTATCCCCGAACAATCAGTCACAGCTCCGTCGGCTTCAAGCAAATCTCTGCTTGGTTGTTCAACATATACCGCCTTAGCGCTAACCCCTTGGTTTAACAAGAGCAAATTTTCTTTCTTTAATCCAAAGTGCCTTGCAACTATCGTTAAGTTCTCATTCAAATCATCGATATTATCATCACTTTTGGTGTTAACGTTCAATCCGGCATAAACACCCTGCGACACACCGCCCTCTGCCCCGAAGAAGCAGTGTTTTTTTGGGTCGAGATTAGGTGCCGTCCACATTGGTTTAGTCCCTTTTATAAAAAGAAATGCCGTTTTGCAATTTTAGGCCCAAAATATCAGCGACGCTCTGCCCCACATCGGCAAAACTTTTTCTTTCTCCGATATTTGCATTTGCAATTTTTTTACCAAACATCAATACCGGAATTTGCTCTCTGGTATGGTCTGATCCTTTAGCCGTCGGATCATTTCCGTGATCTGCCACCACCAATGCCACATCGTCTTCTTCCATCGCTGCCACAAGCTCAGGCAATCTGGTATCAAAATACTCCACCGCTTTGGCATAACCGTTTATATCGCGCCGATGTCCGTAAAGCATATCAAAATCAACAAAATTGGTAAATATCAAGCTGTTACGCGGAGCCGTTGCCAAAGCGCTCAAAGTTTTGTCCCATAATTCCGGCAAACCAGAGGCCATTATTTTTTCGCTGACACCGCACCCGGCATATATATCGCTGATTTTACCTATGGCAATAACTTTTTTGCCGCTGTCTTTCACCACATCAAGCAATGTCGGCTCGAACGGCTTGACCGAATAATCATGACGGTTTTTGGTTCTGACAAACTCTCCGCTTTTCTCTCCGACAAACGGTCTGGCAATAATTCTTGCGACATTATAAGGCTTTATTTCCTCAAAGGCAATTTGACATACCTCATACAACCGCTCCAATCCAAAATATTTCTCATGCGCGGCAATTTGAAAACAACTGTCTGCCGACGTATAGCAGATAGGCATTCCGGTTTTGATATGTTCTTCTCCCAGCTCTTGAATAATCACTGTTCCTGATGCGGCTTTATTGCCCAAAATACCTTTTAACCCGGCTCTTTGGCAAATTTTATCAATAAGTTCTTGCGGAAACGACGGAAATTCCGGCCGAAAATATCCCCAAGGTTTCAACACCGGCACTCCTGCCAACTCCCAATGTCCCGATGTTGTATCTTTAGCCAGGCTTATTTCGCGGCAATGTCCATACATTGTCCCGACCTCAACCCTTGCACCTTCATCCGACAAAACTCTTTTATTGCCGCTGGCCTCGTTTGCCGCTCTGAGCAGGCCCAATTTTACCAAATTAGGAATTTTCCAACCGCCAAAATTATCGGCAATATGCCCAAATGTATCGGCTCCTGCATCACCAAACTCGGCTGCATCTGGAGCTCCGCCTATTCCGAATGAATCCATCATCAAAATAATTACTCTGGGCATAGATCAGATCCTTTTTTATTCTACATACACCGTATGGAGCATGTTGGTTCTTCCTTTGATATTCAGCGGAAAACCTGCCGTAATGATAATATGATCGCCCGAGCTTGCCAGCCCTGTTGCCTTGGCATATTTAACGGCACATTTTTCAACATTGCTGAATTTCTTAAAGCTTTCTTTATTCAAATACGGTTTAACCCCCCAAACCAAAGCCATCTGTCTTGCAACTTTAATATCCGGCGACAATGCCAAGATTGGCAGCGACGGTCTTTCTCTGGCTGTCAAAAATGTGGTAAACCCAGACGAAGAGTAGCTCACTATTGCTTTAACATTTTTCAACACCCCAGCCAACTCAGACGCGGCAAAAGTAATTGCATCGGCCTCCGATGCTTTGCAGGGTATCCTTCTTGTGCTGTTCATTGTCTCAAAAAACAACGGATCGTCTTCCACCTGCTTGATAATACAGTGCATCATTTTAACGGCATTGACCGGATATTTTCCGGCGGCTGTTTCTGCCGAAAGCATAACCGTGTCTGCCCCGTCATAAACTGCAGTTGCCACATCCGACACCTCAGCTCTGGTAGGTGTTGGGTTATTAATCATCGATTCCAACATTTGTGTTGCGACGATTACCGGTTTGGCATATTGTCGACACAATTTAACAATTCTTTTTTGCAGCACCGGCACAGTTTGTATTGGGCATTCAACCCCCAAATCACCTCTGGCGACCATAACCGCATCTGCTTCATTAATGATATTTTCCAAATCATCAATAGCACTTGGTTTTTCAAGCTTGGCAATAACCCTTGCCTTACCGTCGATAAGTTTTTTCAACTCGCGTACATCTTCGGCCTTTTGTACAAACGACAGCCCGACCCAATCAACCCCGACTTTAAGCGCAAATTTAAGATCATCTCTGTCTTTGGGCGTAATTGCCGAAATTTTAAGTTTGGTATTCGGCAAATTAACTCCCTTATGGCTGGAGATATATCCTCCCACCGTCACGGTTGTTTCCATTGAAGTTTTTGAGCATTTATCAACCCTCAAAGCAATATAACCATCATTGACAAGCAAAGTCTCCCCTGGCTTAATTGCCTCAAAAATTTCCTTATGCGGCAAACAAACTCTGGTTTCATCGCCCAATTTAGGATTCATATCCAATACAAACTTTTGGCCTTCTTTAAGCAGCACCTTATCTTCCTTAAAATTACCGACTCTCAGTTTTGGGCCTTGCAAATCAGCCAAAATTGCAATCAACCGCCCTTTTTCCTTTTCCAAAGAGCGGATAATTTTGATTCTTTGTTTATGTTCTTCGTGCGTTCCGTGGCTAAAATTGACTCTAAAACCATCCACCCCGGCATCCAGCAAATCCGACAATTGTTGTCTGGTTGCAGACGACGGACCTATTGTTGCTAAAATCTTGGTATGAGTATCTGTTGGCATTTTATCATCTTCCTTTTTCAAACAAACTTTTGTTTAAGATATAACCCAAATAAGTTAATAAGGAGTTATTTTTATACTTGTAAATAACAATTAAATTTGCTAAATTCCAGCAAAATTTAATTTTATAACAAGGAGAACAATTATGAGTGACCAACCAACCGAAGTCGGCGGAATTGCTGCCGATCGCCTGCGTTCCCTCATCGAGCGCATAGAGCGTCTTGAAGAAGAAAAAAAGGCTATTTCGTCTGACATCCGTGACATTTTTGCCGAGGCCAAGTCAGCCGGATTCGATGTCAAGATTATGCGCGCCGTCATCAAACTGCGCAAGATGAACGCCGCCGACCGCGACGAGCAAGAGCTTTTGCTTGACACCTACAAAAAAGCTTTAGATATCTAGCAATTTGGCGCCCCGTTTCAAAGCGGGGCTTTTTTTTAATTAAACAAACTCAAGACGCTTTGCGCCGATTGGGCAGCCAAAGACAAAGAGTTAAGCGCCAGTTGCTGACGCGTTTGCAGCGACAGATATTGGGCCGATGCCTCGTTCATATCAGCCAGGGTCAGCTCATCGGCCCCGGTTTCTAATATATCCGTCAGGCCTTCTGTAAAATCAGCCCTCGTCTGGATAATGGAATATTGGTTGCCCAAGCTCTCGGCCAAAGAACGCAAGGTGGTGATGGCATTGGTCAGTTCTGAGACAGATTGGTTGATGTCGCCTGTCGTTTGCCACAAGGCCTCGTTCAACCCGATTGCGGCGGCAGTGATATCTTGCCCCAAAACATTGAAAACATTTAAGCGATGCTCATTAAACACCACCTTCAAATTGCCGCCTTTGAGCAAATTGATACCTTGATAAGAGCAATCGTTAATCAGTTTGTTATATTCATCCAACACGGTGTTAAACTGGCTTTGATATTCGGTTACATTTACTTTGGTGTCGGCATCGTCTTCTTTGTCCGTCTCAATCTCGGTCGGTAAAGTCCACGGTGTGGTCTCAGAGATGCCGGGGATCATGGTGGTGATGTTATTGGGCGTAATATATTTGATTGCGCCACTATCATTTTCATCTTTGTAATCTTGGCTCACTTCATACCATTTGACGTTGTCATTTTTCTCAAACGCCAGTTTTGCCCCTTGGGCAATCTCTAGGATATTATTGCCGGCACCACTATCTTTGGCATGATAAATTTCTAAATATGAAGTATTAAAATAAATTTGTGCGGTGGAGGCAACAAAAGTATAATTTCCGCTATCATCGCCAGAGTTAACAATTCCAAAACCATCAACACCCAATGTTGTAATATTTATATTACCTTCAATATTTGTTTTTGAATTGGTTACAGTGTAGATTCCATATGCCTTATCACCAGATGTATTTATATTAACATCAGCGCCTGAGTCAATGTTGGTTGTTGCTTGACGAGATGTATAAATTCCATATCCGGCTGTTCCATCTGTTTTAATGTCGATTTTAGCATCGGAATGAATATTTATTACTGCTGACGAATAAGCATAAATTCCTGAAGCATGACTTCCGGAAGTTTTTATGTCGATGTCGCCATATAAATCAACTGCTGCTCCATTATAAAGACGAATGGCGCCTTTAAAAAAACCGGAAGATAACTCAGTGGTCATCAATTTGATATCCAAATTACTTAGTTTGGCCGAAGCTCCCGTGCCGTTTACACAAATGCCATTTGCTAAACCTGTCGCAATGGTATTAGTATAATCAATACTCAAATCAGATACTTCACATCCTGACTGGGTAATGGTAATCAGGTTTTTGCCAACCGTTGACGTTGCACTAATTGAGCTTGCGGTGACTTTGTCGCCAAAGTAGCCGGCACCGACCAATTTTTGGTTGGCCTGAAGGCTTATGCCGCCGGTGTCGGTGATATCACCCAAATCGATATTGCCATAGACACAAATTGTCTCTTTGCCGGAGTTGATGGCATCTCTTAGTTCCTCTGCGGTTTCTACCACGGCGCCGTTGGCCCCGACCATGGTTTGCAAATCTTCCTTGCTCAAAGCCTGGCCTACCGCCCCGGCCTGCGTGGTGATTGATTGCATCTGCTCCAACAGTGATGTTGCCGTCTCTATTCCTTGACTGGCTGCCTCAATCGTTTGGATACCCTGGTCCATTGCATCTAACAAAGCATTCAAATCAGCCGAGCGATTGGTCAATGACCTCGCCTGATAATAGGCACTCGCATTGTCAAGCGCTGTGTTTACCTTCTTGCCGGTGGCAAGAATGAGCTGGGTCTTGTCCATTTGTTTGGCTATGTTGGTAAGACTTAGGAGATTACTCCTGATTGGTGATGTCAAAGTGATGTTACTTACCATTTGACACCCCCTTTTAGATACAACAAAACTCTCTGCCCATACCATGGCAGAAAGCCCCAATCCCCCTTGCGCCGAGGGCTATGTCTCAATCCTTGAAACAACATCCTGTTGTATCCCTTTAAGTACCTAAAAAAGAACTCGTGCGGTCAATTACTCCCGCACGAGTTTAGAATACCATATTAAATGTGAAGAAAAAGTTAATTTATATTACTTTTTTCAAATCACTAGGCTTTGGTGACCACCACCATTGCCTCGCGCAAGATTCTGTCGTGAATCATATATCCCGATTGCACCTCGGCAATAATCGTTCCCGCAGGTTTGCTTTTGTCTTCAACCTCTTGAATAACCTGGTGGAAATTAGGATCAAAAACCTTTCCCATACTTTCCATCTTATGGATATCAAATTTATCAAAAATCTTTGTCAGCTCATTTTGTGTCAATTCCACACCCTTGAGCAACGCCTCACAAGATTCGCTGCCGCTGTCTTTGTTCGAGGCATCAATGGCTCTTTGCAAATTATCAGCCACACTCAAAAGATTCTTAGCAAAATTAGCAATAGCATATTTGTTATTTTTATCTATTTCTTGCTGACAACGTTTTTTGGTGTTTTCCACTTCGGCAAACGCACGCAAATAATCCTCTTTTAACTTTTTATTTTCGGCCAACAGCTCTTCCGCATCAAATTTTGGCTCGGATTCTGCTTGCTTGTCCTCTTGCTGTTTATCCTCTTCAACTTCTTGGATTTCTTTTTCCTCTGTTACGTCATTTTCTTCAAGATTTTTTTTGTTTTTGCTCATCTTTTTTCTCTTTAAAATATTTCAGAAATTGTTTATATTCCCACATATACTCAAATTTAGTGACTATTACTTGACAAGTCAAGAGCGATGAATATTAATAAGCCATATTACTTCATTATTTTTTGATTCAGAAAGACTATTAAATATATGCCAAAAGCAAAGATAAATTCAGACATTTTGCAAAGTACGACGCTGCTGCCTTCCAAATTTAACAAAAAGAAATTTGCAATAACTTACACAATTCCCAGCAGCCCGTACGCTCTTGAGATTCAAAATCTCGGCAAAAATCAATGCTTTGGCCGTAATCCCTGGCCTCACAACCAAAAAATTCATGCCTGGATGTTTTCTGCCGAAACCGCCACTTTTATGAAAGCCGGCGGGCTTGGAATGATTGCCTCTGAATTACCTGAGGCTTTCAACCGTCGTTTTGGCGCCAACGGCGAGAATATAACTGTCGTCACCCCTATGTATATTGGCGACACCGGCAAAAAGAAAGCCTCTTTTGATGGCTCGGTTTATCAAGGTGCCGAACACCAAAAGATTAACGTCAGCAAAATAAAAGAATATTTTGTTCCTTTTATGAATAATGACGAGGAATTTATCAACTACAAGGTAGAAGTTTACGCCGGCCATTGCGGCAATACCCGCTATCTGTTTTTGGCCAACGACCATTTCTTTGACATTGCCCCGCACAAAGACAATCCCCCCGCCCAAGACGGCTGCTATATTATGAATCGCCATAGCGTCAACGAGGTCGAACGTTTTGCCTTTTTCTCCAAAAGCGCCTATGAGCTGGTTCGTCTTTCTATTTTGGACAATGTCGCTCCCAATATGATTATTGCCAATGACTGGCATTCGGCAGCCATCTCCGGTTTAATGAAATATCTGCCGGTTGCTTTGGTTGACAAGGGCCTTATGTCTGAAGACGAAGCAGACAAAATTCGCTCGATTCCGATCATTCACATTGCCCATCACCTTGGTTATCAGGGGTGGGACTATGAAAACACGGCCCGCATTCTTAATTCTTTATATGAGCAAAACACCGCCTTTGTTTTCAAAAATGCCAAATCTATCAAAAACTCCAACCCTCGCGCACTAAACACCTTAATTGTAAATGATTGTTATAACCAGGCATCTTGCAATTTTCATCTGGCCGACCGCATTGTTACCGTATCCAAAAACTATCTTGAAGAAGTCTCCAAAGAGCTTGGTTTTGGCCACGACTTTCGTGACATTCTCAAAATCCGCAAAGATCACCGCACCTTTTTTGGCATTGTCAACGGCTACGACAAAAACCTTATTTCTCCCAATGCCGCCAAAATAAAAGATATCAATGCTTTCTTTGGCGACACCGACTTCAAGGTCTTTACGCCCAATTCTTTAGCCGACAAAACTCACAACAAAGCCGAATTTATCAAGCTTATCTCGCGTATTGCCAAAGACAAAGCCTATAAAAACACCGTCATTCCTTTGATAGAGACCTATCATTTTGAAGACATTTCATCTGATAGCACCAATGCGGCCAAGATTCCGATTGTCTGTGCAACTTCGCGCTTGGTTGAGCAAAAGGGCTATGATATTGCGGCGCAATCCATCATCGAATGGACCAAAAAATATACAGGCAAAGGATTTGAAATGCCCATATTTATTCTTGGCGGAGCCGGTGACACAGAGCTGTTTGATATGTTAAAGCGCCTCAAAGACAGCGTTGCAAAACTTGACAAGCATGCCGGACGACGTATTTTTGTCTTTCGCGGCTACAAAGATCAGTTTGCTTATGCTATTCAGCTTTCGGCTGATTTATACTTAATGCCGAGCCGTTTTGAGCCCTGTGGTCTCACCCAAATGGAAGCCATGGCCAAAGGAGCTCTTCCGGTTGCAATGTCGACCGGAGGATTAGTCGACACCATTGATGACAAGATTGACGGTTTTCGCACCGAGGTATTTTTCAGCGACAATCGCCATGTCTATGGCAACAACCTGACTGCGCGTCGGCTCAAAAATAACGAAAATGCCTACACCGAGACTTTGGAAAACGCCCTTTTGACTTTCTATGAGATGCCAAACTTTTTTGCGGCCATGCAGCGTCGCGCCATGGAAAAAGATTTCAGCTGGGATGTCAAAGACGGCTCTTTAGAGAAATATTATTCTCTGTTGCATTGTGGGCATTTATAATTTTTCTTGCAAAATAAATGTGGCAATCATACAAATTTTGTTGCGCCTTCAAGCATAATCTTTTACAATCTGCAATATATTTTGCTATGTTGTAAAGGAATATCCGATGCGTTCATCAAATCGTCAAAACAATCAACTTCGAGATATCGAATTTATTACCGGCATCAATCCTTATGCCGAAGGCTCTTGTTTGGTAAAATACGGTAAAACCCATGTAATTTGCACGGCCTCGGTCGATGACAAAGTTCCGTCTTGGCTCAAAGGCCAAGAAAAAGGATGGATTACGGCCGAATATGCCATGTTGCCTCGCTCCACGCAAACCCGCATCCCGCGTGAGACCAAAAAGCCGTCGGGGCGTTCTCAAGAAATTCAACGACTTATCGGACGATCTTTGCGTGCTGTCGTAAATCTTTGCGACATGAAAGATATCTTAATAACTGTGGATTGCGATGTTTTACAGGCCGACGGGGGCACCCGTGTCGCATCAATATCTGGCGGCTTTGTAGCATTGCACCAAGCCATATCCAAGCTTTTATCTGACGGTGTCCTGACCACAAACCCCATCCGCGAATTTGTTGCCGCTGTCTCCTGTGATATTTATAACGGCGAGGCCGTCATTGATGTTGACTATGACGAAGATTCCAATTCCCAGGTTGATATGAATTTTGTTTTGACCGAAAGCGGCAAAATAGTAGAGATCCAAGGAACTGCCGAAGGCGAACCTTTCAGCGAGGAGCAATTCAATCAATTATTGAGCCTTGGCAAATCAGGCATCAAACAGATTATTGCCCGCCAAAAGGAGGCTCTCAAATGCTAAAAGAACTTATCATCGCATCACACAATCAAGGCAAAATCAAAGAATTTCGTGATATGCTTTCTCCCTTTGGGGTCAAGGTATATTCAGCGCTTGAGCTTAGCCTGCCAGATGTTGAAGAAACCGGCACGACTTTTAAGGAAAATGCAGCCCTAAAAGCCGAGACTTTATCTTCTCTCTCAGGCAAGCCATGTCTTGCCGACGATTCAGGTTTGTGTGTCAATGCTCTTGGCGGACGTCCGGGTGTCTATTCGGCTCGCTATGCACCAAACCGCAATTTTGACATTGCCATGAGCAACTTAATTGATGAGCTAAAGCAAAGCGGCAACCCAGATTGGTCTGCTTATTTTTCCTGCGTTTTAGCCATCAAAGAGCCTGGCGTTCCGACCCGTTTTTATGAAGGACGAATTGACGGACATATTATCGCCAATCGTCGCGGCGACCATGGGTTTGGCTTTGATCCAATTTTTGTTCCGCAAGGTTTTGACCAAACTTTTGCCGAGATGAGCCAGCAAGAAAAATCCGGCATTTCTCATCGTGGCAAAGCTGTTGCTGCTTTCTTGCAAAAGGAGTTTAATGCCAAAACTTTTTAACATTTCATCATCCAACAATTTTGTTGAGACATTATCCGCCAAACTTATTGACGATTGCCAAGGCAATGAACTTTCTCTTGCCGATATTTTAATTTTGCTTCCCAATCGCCGTGCCTGCCGCAGTTTAGCCGATGCGTTTGTCCGCCAAAAGGGCATGGTGCCAACCCTTTTGCCTCAGATGCGTGCAATTGGTGATGTCAAAGAAGACGAGTTGATTTTAAGCGGTGCGCAAGCTTGCCAAAAATTTTTGGCTCTGCCTCCGGCAATTGCCCCCTTAGAGCGCACCAT
This sequence comes from uncultured Alphaproteobacteria bacterium, assembly GCA_944391415.1. Taxonomy (GTDB): domain Bacteria; phylum Pseudomonadota; class Alphaproteobacteria; order RF32; family CAG-239; genus CAZU01. The sequence goes on along the minus strand of CALXTM010000004.1, from coordinate 13,652 downwards.
GTTGTTTATGCAGCTGATTATGGGGCGCTATCAAGAATTTGGTATCGAAAAAATTTCTTTAGCCCAAGCCTGCCATCTTGCTCAAGAATTAGGCAATTTGCTGGATATGGCCGCTTTACAAAATCTTGATTGGGCCAAATTGTCCGATCTTGTCCCTGATGAATATGCCATTCACTGGCAAGAAACTCTAAAATTTCTTAAAATCATTACCGCCTATTGGCCAGACATTTTATCCGAACGCGGCGTCATTGATGCCTCAATCAAAAAAAATATTTTGATTGAAAGTCAAAGCCAAATCTGGCAAGACAATCCACCCAACCGCCGGATCATTATTGCCGGCACCACAGCGGTCTCTCCGGCGATGAAAAACCTGGTCAAAACCGTCATCAATCTCCCCCAAGGAGAAGTTTATCTTGCCGGCCTTGATACTTTGCTTGAAGATGCTGCCTGGGAAAAGATCGATGAAACGCATCCGCAGTTTGAGTTTAAGCAGTTGCTGGATTTTTTGCAAATTTCCAGACATGATGTCACCCCGCTTGTTCCTCCGGTCAATGCCAAACGAGAAAAATTCATCAGCGAGATTATGCGCCCGGCCGCAAGCTCTGACACTTGGCTCAAACTTAAAGGCAACCTGGACAACGAGGCCGTTTCGGGCCTAAAGCTATTGGAGTGTGATGACACCAAAACCGAGGCCTTATCAATAGCCATCATTATCCGTAAAATTTTGGAAACTCCGGCCAAAACTGCCGCTCTGATAACTCCTGACCGCAATTTGGCTCGCCGTGTTTCAAGCGAACTCCGGCGCTGGAATATTGATATCGACGATTCTGCCGGTATTCCTTTGGCACAAACTCCCTGGGGAATTTTTATGCGTTTAAGTTTGGCGGCCGTTTGCCCCGACTCAGGCCGCGAGCATATCTTAGCTTTGCTTAAGAACGATTTATTGGCCTGCGGTCAAAGCCGCTCTTCTGTTAGCGAGCTGGTTAACCGTCTTGATAAAGATGTCTGGCGTTCACAAAACTCTGATGAGGAAGTAGATGCCTTCATAAAACATCTGCGTTTGTTGGCATCTGATATGATTACTCTGCTCTCTCAACCCCAAGCCGACCTAAAATCTCTTATTACTGCCCATATTTTGCTGGCCGAATCATTTGCCGCCACCGATATTTTACCAGGGCAGCAAATTCTCTGGCAAAACGAAGATGGCCAAGCCGGTGCTTCTTTTTTGGCAGATTGGCTTAACAAGGCAGATTCTCTTAAAAACATAGACACCTCCGAATACCCGCAACTATTTGAAGCGATGATGTCAGGCCTCATGGTTCCAAGCCGCCAAAAAACTCACCCTCGCATCCGGATTTTGGGGCCGATAGAAGCCCGCCTCAACCATTTTGATACCATAATTCTTGGCGGTTTCAACGAGGGAACATGGCCGCAAAGCATTTCATCTGATCCTTGGATGTCTCGTCCGATGAAAAAAGAATTTGGCTTCGAATTACCCGAACGACAAATCGGTGTTATGGGACTTGACTTTTCCAATCTCTTAGGAGCCAAAGAGGTCTATATCACTCGCGCCAAGATGTCAAACGGCACCCCGACCTCCAAATCGCGTTGGCTAATGCGGCTTGAAACCGTTATCAAAGCCTGCGATATTGATTTCGACCTGCTTGCTGATGATGATATTTTGACATTTGCCGCTTTACTTGATCAACCTGCAAGCTTTATCAAAATCAGTGCACCTGCCCCACACCCACCTGTTTCGGCAAGGCCGCGCAAGATGTCTGCCAGTGCCTTTGAAAAACTTTTGCGTGATCCATACAGCGTTTTTGCCGAATATATTCTAAAGCTCAAACCGTTAAATCCCTTAACTCCGGTTGCCGAGGCTTCTGACTTTGGCAATATTGTCCATCATGTTTTGGAAGAGTTTGGCAACACCTATCCCGATACTTTTCCTGCCAATGCCAAACAAATCTTGCTTGAGCTTGGGACCCAAGCCTTTGCTGCCAGTGGATTTGCCGAAGAAAAGCAAGCCTTTTGGCGGCCTAAATATGCCAAAATGGTCGATTGGATTGTCTCTTGCGAACAATCTTATCGCCACGATATTGCCAAAATTCATAATGAGGTTTGGGGCGAAATAGTATTCAATGATTTACCTGGCGGCAAATTTACAATCTATGCCAAAGCCGACCGTCTTGACGAAACCAAAGATGGCAAATTAAATATTATTGATTACAAAACCGGTCAAGCTCGCACAGCTAAAGAGGTTATGGGCGGATATGCTCCGCAACTGCCAATTGAAGGAATAATTGCCACCGCCGGCGGATTCACCAACATTCAGCCAAAACCGCTTAATTCTCTTATGTATTGGAAATTGGGCGATGAGGTAATTTGCATTGACGACAACTTGGACAATCTTCTACAACAAACCACCGAACACATCAAAACGGTAATTAATTTGTTTGATTTTGCCAGTACCGGGTATTTAAGCCGACCCAATCCCAAATCTGTTCCAGAATATTCCGACTATGAACATTTATCCCGTGTTCGCGAATGGTCTGTCAAAGAAGAAGGAAACAACGAATGATTGACATTGCCGCCCAAAAGCAACAACGAATTTCCCTTGCCTCGGCTAACCAACGCCAAGCTGCCGATCCCCTGTGTTCGGTTTGGGTCGAAGCCTCCGCCGGCACCGGCAAAACCAAAGTCTTGTCCGACCGTGTTTTGCGTTTGCTCCTAGACGGCACAGACCCTTCTCGTATTTTGTGTTTGACCTATACCAAAGCCGCTGCCGTCGAAATGAACAACCGTATTGCGGAGCGTCTGAGTATTTGGGCTGTTGCCGACGATGCCAAACTCCGCTCCGAGCTTGAAAAGCTACTGGGCTTGAACCTTGCCGAATATAAGCAAAAATCAGCTTTGCTGGCCCAAGCCAGGCGCTTGTTTGCAATTTTGCTTGACACCCCGGGGGGTATTAAAATCCAAACGATTCATAGCTTTTGCCAAGAAATTTTAAAGCGTTTTCCGTTAGAGGCCAAAATTTCGCCTTACTTTGAAATTATGGATGATCGTGCGGCCAAAGAAGCCCTAGAAACCATCAAATCAGAAATTTTACAAGGCAACATCGGCCCTCGTGCCGCCGCGGCCTTATCCTGGCTCACTGCCGCCACTTCCGAGTTCAAATTTCCGGAGATTATGCGCTCAATCTCAGACAACCGCAATCTTATTGAAGACTATCTCCGTAAATATGGTTCGCTTGAAAACCTTATAGAACAAATATCATCGTCTGTCGAAATATCTCTATCTGCCACCGAAGACGACATCAAACAAGATTTTTGGCAAAATTCCGCATCGGCAGATTTTTCACTTTTAATCAAAGCATTAGCATCAGGTAATGACAATTCGCTCAAAAAATCCATTGTTCTTGATACTGCCGTATCGTCCAAAGATTTTGACGGCTTGTGTTCATTGTTTCTAACCAACCAAAAACAACCCCGTGAAAGATTTATCCAAAAAAGCTCGCTTGAGCTTTACCCGGGTGCGGACGCTTCATTCCGCAACATCACCACCAATCTTCTTTCTGCACTCAACAAGTTGGCAGCGCTGCGTCTTCTAAGGTCAACCGAGGCTGTCTTAACCCTTTCCGAGGAACTTTTAGCTAGGTATCGCGCCTATAAAAAGCTCCACTCCAAAATGGACTATAACGACCTTATTATTCTGACCAAACATTTGCTTGAATCACCTTCTGTTGCCGAGTGGATTTTATATAAACTTGACGGCGGATTAGACCATATTCTTATTGACGAGGCTCAAGATACCTCACCTGAACAATGGTCAATCATCAAATCTCTTACCAAGGAATTTTTCTCTGGTCTCGGCTCCAAAGAAAAACCATCTACCATATTTGTGGTTGGAGACCGCAAACAATCAATTTATTCTTTTCAAGGGGCCGACCCCAAAGAATTTGAAAACATGCATCGCTATTTTCGTCAGCTTTCTCCCGATTTCAAAGACATTAATATGGAGGTTTCATTCCGCTCCACTTCGGCAGTTCTTGATGCGGTCAACACCGTCTTTGCCTCTCCTTCGGCCAGGCAAGGCGTTGCCCTTCCGCAACAAAACATTTTTCACATTCCATCCCGTATTGGCGATGCCGGACGTGTTGAAATTTGGCCTTTAGTAGAGCCAGATATTGATGACACCTCTGCTCAATTATGGCGTCCGCCTGTTGAGCGCGTATCTGGCCTGTCTTCCTCGGCAAAACTTGCCCGTCAAATAGCCGAGACCATCCACACCAAGGTTTGCAACCAAGAAATTCTCAAATCTCAGGGACGTCCGCTCAAATACCGCGATTTTCTCATTTTGGTTCAGCGGCGCAATTCTTTTGTTGAAGAAATCGTCCGGGCTTGCAAAACGGTAGGTGTCAACATCGCCGGCGTTGATAAAATTAAATTATCCGAGCAAATAGCCGTAAACGATTTGTTGGCATTGGCCCAATTTACGCTGTTGCCATCTGATGACCTCAATCTGGCTTGCGTCCTAAAATCGCCGCTTTTTGGATTAAACGATGATGATTTGTTCACACTTTGCTATAACCGCGGCCAGGCATCGGTTTGGCAGCGGGTTCAAACAAATCCATCATTTTCATCGACGGCCCAAAGCTTACAACAAATTCTCAACCTGGCTGCTCATAGTCGCCCGTTTGAATTTTTCAGCCACATTCTTGGACGTTTTCACGGTCGTCAAAAATTCATTCAACGCTTAGGTCTAGAATGCGAAGATGCACTCGATGAATTTATCAATCTTAGCCTTTCTTTTGAACAAGACCACATTCCGTCAATGCAGCTTTTTGTTGAGTGGATGAACCAAGACGATGTCGAAATTAAACGTGAACTAGAACAAAACAATCTTGATGCGGTTCGCCTGATGACAGTTCACGGGTCCAAAGGACTACAGGCCCCGATTGTTATTTTGCCAGACACCGTGAGAGTAAAAGCCATCAAACAAGAAGCCGGCTGGCTTTATAATAAAGAGGCTCTTTTTTATCCGCTTGGCAAAGATTATTACGAAAATAACTGTTCCACTCTCAAAGAAGAACAACGCGCTCTTTCGTTGGAGGAATATCATCGTTTGCTCTATGTCGCCCTGACACGAGCCGAGGAATGCCTATGCATTTGCGGATACAAACAAAAAAAACAACCCAGTTCTGAATCTTGGTATGAGCTTTGCCGCCAATCTTTGGCAAGTATCATGCAAACATCGCCCAATGATATATTGTTTTATCAAACCGAGCAACTAACCCCCACCTCTGCCAAACCTGACTTGCCGACAAACAAGGTAAACGCCTCCGTTCCCAAGTGGCTGTTGAGCGATGCTATCAAAGAAGCTCCGCTTGCTCGTCCGCTTACACCCTCACATCTTGACGAAAGCGGAATTTCTGCCATATCTCCCTTAACCTCCACCAATGACAATCTGCTGTATAATCGCGGCCGCATTATCCACAAGCTTTTGCAGCTTCTTCCCTCAAGCGATGTGGCTTCTCATGTTTCCGTCATAACTCAATTTTTACATACGCAAGCACCCGAGCTATCTTCCGCGTCCTGCAACCAAATTATTTCCGAAGTAATTAATTTGATTGAAGACCCGCGTTTTAAGGAGCTTTTTGGTCCGCAATCTGCCGCTGAAGTATCTATAATGGGCGAGGTCGACGGTCAGATAATCTCCGGTCAAATTGATCGTTTGGTTGTTTTGGCCGATCAGGTAATTATTGTTGACTACAAAACCAACCGCCCGGCAGCCCAAAATCTTGCCGAAGTTCCAACTGCCTATCTTAAACAAATCAGAGCTTACCGCTGTTTGGCAGGCAAAATTTATCCCCACAAAAAAATCACGAGTTATATCCTCTGGACCAACACTGCCACAATGATGCAGATTGAATAATCGCGGATTTTTTTAACAAATAGCTTTATTTATCCAAAATTTATTACTATATTATACTAAACACTACATTATAAAGAAAGGAACAGACATGAAATCAATCACTGACGCAGATTTTGACGCCGAAGTTCTCAAATCAAAAGGCTTGGTTTTGGTAGATTTTTGGGCCGAATGGTGTGGTCCCTGCCGCCAACTTTTGCCCATTATGGAAGAGGTATCTTCCGAGATGAAAGACAAAGTAGAAATCTTAAAAATGAATGTTGATGAATCTCCTTCGACCCCTGCCGGTTTTGGCATCAGGAGCATTCCTGCGCTCTTACTTTTCAAAGACGGCAAATTAATTGACACCAAAGTTGGTCTTAACCCCAAATCGGTCATCACCAGCTGGATTAATCAATACGCATAACAAAATATCAAAGCTCCTCGCCACAGAGGAGCTTTTCTTTTACAATCTGAAGACGATTCCCAGAACGGCCGCCACACCCAAATACAAAATCGGGCTTTTGTGCCAAATTCTCATCATTGCCAACAATATTGCAAATACCAATATTTCCAGGCTTCCGACGATAGCTATTTTTGCCACCTGAATTCCGGCAAACAAAATCAATGCCAAAACCGCAGGCCTTATTCCGTCCAAAATATCGTGTACTCTTATATTACAACGATATTTTTGCATCATTCTGGCAATAATAATCATAATAACCACCGACGGCAATACCAAAGCAAACGTGGCCGTTATTCCGCCCCAAATTCCGGCGGCATTAAACCCGGCAAACGTTGCCATATTTACCCCAATTGGGCCTGGTGTTGATTCGGATACGGCAATCATATCCGTAAGCTCGGCCTTCGAAAACCAATCATATTTTTCTGCCAAATCAAACAAAAAAGGCACCGTAACCAACCCACCGCCGATTGCCAACAATCCAATCTTAAAGAATTCCCAAAACAACCAAAAATAAATCATCTTTTTTTGACCTTTCTGCTTACCTCACCTATGGCCAACGCGCATCCTCCGGCAATAAGCACTATCCACACCGCCGACAAATTGCCCCATACCGACAAAACCAATGCCCCGATAAATATTATACCGGCCATATAATTTTTAATATTTTTTTTGGCCAAATCGTATATAACATCAGCTATAAGCGCCGCAACACAAATTCTTATTCCGGCAAAAGCATAAGCAACATATCTATTATCCATAAACTGCTGCAAAATACTTGCCACCAATGTAATAATTATCAATGATGGCAATACTATACCGCTGGTTGCGACCACGGCTCCGCCTATTCCTTTTTGTTGATAGCCGATAAATGTCGCCACATTAATTGATATTATTCCAGGTGTACATTGCCCTATTGAATACAAATCGAGCAATTCTTCATCGCTGACAAAGCGTCGTTTATTAACCACCTCGTCCTTGAGTAACGGCAGCATGGCATATCCTCCGCCGAACGTAAATAGACCTATCTTAAAAAACAAGGCAAACAAACTCAACAAATCACGCATCCGACAATCCTTTTTAACCTATGGTTGCAACTTCTGATCGAGTGATTATATCTCTATTTAGTTTTATAATAGTTAACAACCGCTATACACCAAAATGATTATAGGATTTACTGCCGAGACTTCGTCTTTTGAAAAAAGAGTTGCCGTCACCCCGGAAGCCGCAGTCGGCTACATAAGAGCCGGCTTTACGGTCTATGCTTTATCAAATTGCGGTCACAACGCAGGATTCGACGATGCGTCATATCAACAATCATCGGTAATCATCAAGCCTAACTTGTCAGATATTTTGCCACACTCCGATATTGTCCTAAAAATCAACGCCCCCTCATTACAAGAAATTGAGCTATTAAAACCTCATTCTTTTTTGCTTGGCAATATGAGCAATCTTTCTTCTGCCCAAATTACCAAGCTCCGAGCCAAACACATTACCTGTTTTGGGCTTGAGCGACTTCCCCGAATTTCCAGAGCTCAACCTTTTGACATTTTATCGTCTCAAAACAACCTTGCCGGCTATCAAGCCGTTATTAAGTCCTTGTCTTTTTCCGGCCGCATTGCCCCGATGATGATAACCTCGGCCGGCACCATCTCACCTCTTAAATTTCTTATTATCGGAGCCGGGGTTGCCGGTCTTCAGGCTGCAGCTACCGCCAAACGCATTGGCGGCAAAGTCTATGTATCTGACCCTCGTCCCGAGGTCAAAGAACAGGTTGCCTCTGTCGGCGCTTTGTTAATTGATGATATTTCGACAATTTTACCCCAAATCAACATTATTATATCATCGGCCTTTGGCCCTGACAAAAAGGCCCCGCTTATTCTAACGCGCCGTCAGCTCGATATTTTACCGCAAGGCTCTATAATAATTGATATGGCATCTCGTTACGGCGGCAATATCGAAGACTCACTTGAGCATCAAAACGTTCCCTTTAGCCGCGGCATTATCTATGGCGACAGTGACCTTGCCGCTGAGGTTCCAACCTCTGCCAGCTTTTTGTTTGCCAACAATCTTTATAATTTTATCATGAGTTTTTATTCTGCTGACACAAAGTCGCTCAGCCCTGACTTTTCAGATGACATCATCTCTTCAACCTGCATCACGAAAGGCTAAATGTCATGGATATATGGTCTCTTCTAACAATTTTAATGCTGGCTTGCTTTGTTGGCTATTTTATTATCTGGGGCGTAACACCGGCGTTGCATTCTCCTTTAATGAGTGTATCAAACGCTATTTCGGGTATCATAATCATCGGCTCATTGCTGTCATTGGAAAGTTGCACCACACTTGGAGCCTATATTCTTGCTTATTTTTCTTGTTTTTTAGCTGCGGTTAATATTTTTGGGGGCTTTGCCATCTCTCAACGCATGCTTGAGATGTTCAAGTCCAAGGAGAAAAAATAATGCTTATGTTGCAACATACTTGCTATCTTTTAGCTTGCCTTTTTTTGATATTATCAATCAGATCTCTTTCATCTCCTCGCACTGCAATTCTAGGCAATCGACTTGGCATTTTAGGTATATTGATATCGATCTTTGCAGCCATGTCATCGCTTGGATTAACCCCATTACTGTTATCTTTTTGTACAATTTTGCTCGGCGCAATTATTGGCATTTACTTTGCGCTCAAAGTCAAAATAACCGCGCTGCCGCAAATGATCGCCGTTTTCAACTGCCTTGGTGGCCTGGCTGCGGTTTGCATAGCTTTAGCTGCCGTTTTATCATCTTCACCCAAACTTTTTGACAACACTTTCGGTATGATTATCGGCGGCATTGCTTTTTCGGGGTCTATTATTGCTTTTGCCAAGCTTCAGGGCCTGATGAAAGGAACTCCGTTTCATTTTCGTTTTCAACATTTTATCAATATTGCATTATTGCTTATGGTTGTATTAATGAGCATTATTTTTATTTTTCACCCCAATTTCTACCTCTTTTTTGCCATGACATTTATGGTTATGGTTTTGGGTTGTCTATTGGTTTTGCCGATTGGCGGTGCCGATATGCCTGTGGTCATATCTTTGCTGAACGGTTATTCAGGTTGGGCAGCCGTTGGCATTGGCATGTCGCTTAACAGTCAAATTCTCATTATTATTGGCACGATTATTGGTTCAGGCGGCATTATCCTTGCGTATATTATGCTAAAAGCAATGAATCGTTCTGTCATAAACATTTTAACCGGAGGTTTTTCCGGCAACTCTGGCAACCAACATCTTTCCTCCAACGCATCAATCCCCAACTCGGCATCACCTCAAGACGCTGCTTTCATCATGGAGAACGCCTCCAAAATTATTATTGTCCCCGGTTATGGCATGGCCGCTGCCCAGGCTCAACATTCTCTAAAAAACTTGGCAACTGTTTTACATGACAAATATCATGCCGATGTTAAATTTGCAATTCATCCGGTCGCCGGACGCATGCCCGGACATATGAATGTCCTTCTTGCCGAGGCCAATATAGATTACAAAGATGTTTATGAGCTCTCCGACATCAATCAAGAATTTTCTTCGGCTGACGTTGCCTATGTCATCGGCGCCAACGATATCACCAATCCTTCAGCCAAACGCGACCCGTCATCTCCTTTATTTGGAATGCCGGTGCTTGATGTTGAAAAAGCCAAAACGGTATTTTTTGTAAAACGCTCCTTAAGCAGTGGCTATTCCGGTGTTGATAACCCCTTGTTTTTTGCCCCCAACACCATTATGCTCTATGGCGATGCCAAAGCAATCACCGAACAGATTGTCAAATATTTGGAGCAATAGTCCCTCTTACATTTTAATCAAAGCTTTAACAATATCGCGGCTCATCTCTGCCAGCATTTTGCTTTCGGCCTCGACAAATTCATCAAAATTTTCTCCGACCTTTTGAGTGGCATAAAATTTTTGTTGTTTAAGCGTTTTACCTTTGGCATCACTGATATACCACCAGGCCTCAAGCACAGCCTCATCATCCCACACAAAATCCATTTTGACGATTTGCACTTCAACCAAAAATCCAAATTTTTCCGCCAATTGCACTTTGGCTTTGACTTGTGAATTTGGCAAATACGCCGTAATATCGTCCACCAACACTCGCTGGATCATCGCGGCCAAACCATCTCCCCAGCGGTCATTTTCAGAGGCTTTCATTTGTGGCGAATTATTCTCAAACACCATAATCTGCGGTCTGTCCAAATAATCCGGCAAAATCACATCATCAACCCCCACATTAACAGCCTTATTTGCCAAAGCCTGCGTTTCGCCGGCTTTTAGTGCCTGCAAATTATAAAATCTGCTCTCCGGGCTATATCCGCCCAAACATCCAGCCACCAAACATATACTCAACAATGCCAGTATTTTTTTCATTTTTACCTCTTACCTTTAATTAATGCCTCCGGATTCTGCTCGAGATAATCCGTAAGATTTTGCATTGATTTTGCGGCTTTACTTACGCTTATTGCCGCTTTATTAAGATTATTCAACACCTCTGCCGACACTCCTCTGTTTCGGCTAACGGCCTTTTCAATATCCTCAATAATTTTGCTTATTTCCGGCATACTTTGGTTCAGGCCCTCAAAAAAGTCGTTAAAGTTTTTAACTCCCTCGGCCAGCGGCATTTTCTGCAGTCCTCTAGACAATTCTCCCAGTGTCGAAATTGCGGTAGGAATTTCCAACACCTTGGTACCTGCATGATAGCTTACCGGAGTATTGGGCAGCATTTCAAGCTCAATCATCAATTGACCCGTTACATAGCTCTGCGAAGCAAGCCTTGCGCGCAAACCTTTTCTAACCAACGCATCCAAAACTTCTTTTCCGTCTTTATATCTTATGGTGCTGGTTATCCCCTTGGTATTCATTTTGACATAAACCGGAATACTAAAATCGAGCGTATCGGTATTAACCATAATATCAATTTTGCTGACCTCGCCGATTTTAACCCCCTTAAGCACCACCGGCGATCCGACACTCAACCCGTTAATTGATTCGTCAAAATACATCACCACTTCATTTCCGGCCGGGGTATATAGCTTATTTTTAAGCAACGCCCCCATAATTGCCAAGAATACAATTATTCCCGTCATTAAAAACAAACCGATTAACTTAAGATTAGGCTGTTTTGCCATAACATTTTCCTCCGCTTAAAAAGCTCAAAACATTTTGGTTGGGTGGATTTTTCAACAATTCATGAGGATTTCCGCGTGCCGAGATATTTTTGCTGTCAACATCCAAATATATTGCATCTTTTCCGATAGCAAATATAGATTCCAACTCGTGGGTAACCACCACGATTGTCGTTCCCAAACTTTGATTTATATCCAAAATCAAATCGTCCAACAATTTTGCGCTCACCGGATCAAGCCCGGCCGATGGCTCATCAAAATACACAATTTCAGGGTCCAAAGCCAACGCTCTGGCCAATCCGGCTCTTTTTTTCATTCCGCCCGAAATCTCTGACGGATAAAAATCGCCATATCCCTTAAGTCCCACCAAGGCCAATTTCAATTCGACAATATCTTTAATTGTTGCGGTCGAATATTGGCTGTATTGTTTAAGCGGCAAAGCGACATTTTCTGCCAAAGTCATTGATGAAAACAACGCTCCGCTTTGGTACAATATCCCGCATTTTTGCATAATTACCGCACGCTTATCATCATCTGCCGCCCAAAAATCGACATTATCGACCAACACTTTGCCTTTTGTCGGCCTTTTCAACCCGGTCAAGACTTTAAGCAAGCTACTTTTTCCGCAGCCCGACGGCCCCATAATGATAAACACATCTTCTTTTTTCACTTCAAAAGCAATATTTTGCATCAATACATTGCTGCCATAAGCAATTGTCAAATTATCAACTTTAATTTTAGCATTTGTTTTTATCATATGCCCAAAGCCTCAAAAACCGATGTCAAAATACCCGTAACCACAATCATAATCACAATTGCCGAAACAACCGCTTGAGTAGTTGATTTTCCGACACTATCCGCATCGCGTCCGCAATTAATCCCATAATAACACCCTGTACAAGAGATTATTATGCCATAAATCAGCCCATGGAATACCCCAACCAAAAAATTATCCATTTCAAAAGCATCAATCGAGTAATTCCAATATTGCACTGCCGATATATCAAGCAACAACACTGCCACAAAAGCGCCGCCCAACATACCCATAATATCGGCCAATATTGTCAAAAACGGCATGGTTATAATCAGGCTCAGCATTCTTGGCATCACCAAAAAATCAGTCACCGGCAGGCCCAGTGTTTTTAATGCGTCAACTTCTTCATTGACCTGCATTGTTCCTATTTCGGCCGCATATGCAGCTCCGGTTCTGCCGGCAATGATGATGCCGGCCATAATTGCGCCCATAATTCTGGTCATTCCTATTGCCACCAGCGATGCGATATAGATTTGTGCTCCAAACATTTTAAGCTGCAACGCCCCGACAAACGCCAAAATCAGCCCCACCATAAAACTGACCAAGGCCACGATTCCCACTGCCTTATATCCGCAATCTTCCAATGCAAACTCAAAATCAACCATTCTCATCACGGCTTTGCCGCGCAATAAGCGTCCCAACGATTGCGCAACCTCGCGCAAAAAAGCCCCCACCTTGCAGATTCCGGCATAAATTTCTATTCCCTTGCTGCCGACACTTTCCAAAAAGCTTGTTTTTTCTTTTGAAGATATTGTAGCTTTGCGGTCGACCTCAAGCGCCAATTTCAACAACTTTTGCAAATTAGCCGACAATTTTTGATAATCAACCTCAACCTTATTTTGCTCTGCCGCCAACACTGCCTTATATAATACTGCCACAATTGCTGAATCCCATTTTTGCAAGTTTTCGGCATTCAAACAAATTTTTTTCACCTCAGGAATTTGCCGCAACAAGGCATCAATCTGCTCACGATTATCATATCTTTGCAGATTTCCGCTCAACTTTATTTCCAAGATTTGGTTGTTTTGTATTACTTCCAGCAATTTATTTACCAATCATCAGCTCAATTTATCATATTATATAAGCCAAATTTCAGAAAAACAACCTTACTTTGCATTATAATATTATTTTTGTATATTTTTAAGTTTGTATAAATTAACTTTTTGTTTACAAGTAATATGGTATTCTAAACTCGTGCGGAGTAATTGACCGCACGAGTTCGTTTTTTAGTACTAAAGGGATACAACAGGATGTTGTTTCAAGGATTGAGACATAGCCCTCGGCACAAGGGGGATTTGGGCTTTCTGCCAT
>CALXTM010000003.1 GCA_944391415.1 uncultured Alphaproteobacteria bacterium | reverse complement strand
TCGCAAGCCTAACGGCTGGGCAGGTATGTCTACATCTACCTGCTTACGCAGGTAGTGTTACGTTCGAATCATAAAAGGCTTGGAATTTTGTTTCCAAGCCTTTTTTGTTGTTGGAAATAATGTGGCAGTGATTATGTTTATTATTTATATGGAGGATTAAATATGAAAAGAATATTGATGTTGGGAATTTTTCTTATTTTACTTGGTGGATGCAGAATATTTGGCGGAGGAGATTCTTATGCAACCTCGCTTGAGCAATGGATAGGAAGATCAGAATATCAATTGTATAATAAATGGGGACAGCCGGCAAACGTATTTTATGTGTCGCCTTATGAAAAAATCGTAACATATATTACAAGTAACTCCAGAGGAAGTAACAGTCCGTATGATAATGAGGTATATTATGGAGGAATGGGCGAAGAACATTGGTGGGATAATCTATTTGGTCCGCCGGCTGCACAGCAACCGCAGATATATTACTGCAAAACATCATTTACGATTAAAAACGGAACAGTCGTGAATTTGAGCTTTAATGGTGACGATTGTGTATATAATAGATGGTGATTGAAAAAATTACTTGACGTTTGTAAAAGTTTAATATAAATAACGTAGGCGTAACGCAATGGAGAGGTGGCAGAGCGGTTTAAATTGAGCGGTCTTGGAATCGCAGATGGCCAAAGGCCCAAACCGTCGTTTGAAGACGATAGTTTTGACGGTTTTCATTGAGGAAAGTAATTATTGTTTTATACATGGAGAGGTGGCAGAGCGGTTTAATGCAGCGGTCTTGAAAACCGTCGTGGGCGCGAGCCCACCCAGAGTTCGAATCTCTGCCTCTCCGCCAATAATAAAAAAATGAAGCACTCTTTTAGGAGTGCTTTTTTTGTGGCGGACGGCTCAAACGGCGCGAGGCTTGTTTTCGCCGGGCAGAGCTCGTCCTCTTCGGTATCTAATTTCGCTTGTAAATATATGGGATATTTACAAGCTCAAATAAGATATTACGAAGAACTTGCAGACAAAACACACCAGAGCAGTGGTGTGTTTTGCTTAGCGTTCCTCTCCGCCAATAATAAAAAATGGAGCACTCTTTCAGGAGTGCTTTTTTTGTAAAACGGGAATGTCATCTTAATAATTTTTAAAAGAAAAAGATTTATAAATGATAATTGGTTATTAAGAGAGGGAAAAACTTGTTAAAAGCAAATGCGATATTTTATTTGACGATAGCTTTGACTGTTGCCGGATGTGCATCGGCCAATGTTGCGTCGATTGCGCCAAAAGAATATCTTGCCTGGCTGGATGATTTGAAAAAAGAAATGGTGGAGCGAGGAATATCGCAAAAAACCATAGATGAAGTATATGCAGTTGATTATTATCACCCGACACCGGTTGCTGTAAAAAGCGATAGAAAACAAATAGAGTTTGTTTTGACATCTGATCAATATTTAAACAGAGTGGTGAGCAAGCAAAGGGTGCAAAAAGGCCAAAAGTATTATCGTGATTTGAGGCCGTTGTTGCAGAAATTGGAAGAAAAATATAATGTTCAGGGCGAATATATTATCGCGTTTTGGGGAATAGAAACTAATTTTGGAACCAATTTCGGCGGGTATAACGTAATTGATGCCTTGACGGAAATGAGCTATGACAAACGACGCCCAAAGTTTTTTAGAAATCAACTGTACCAAGCACTGAAAATTGTTGATGATTGGAATGTTGACTTTACCAAAATGCAGGGGTCTTGGGCCGGAGCAATGGGGCATTTTCAGTTTATGCCGTCAACTTTTAATGCCTATGCGGTTGATTTTAATGGTGACGGCCAAATCGATATTTGGTCAAGTTTTGAAGATGCAGCCGGTTCGGCGGCAAATTATTTGACAGAAATAGGGTGGAAAAAGAACGAGCCTTGGGGAATGCAGGTTAGTTTGCCGTGGAATTTTGACTATGCTAAAAGCGGACGCAATAAATTTATGACGGTAGGAGAATGGCATAAGCTCGGTGTAAGGACGGTTGATAATAAAAAAATTAATTTACCCAAAGATATAAAAGCATCAATCATTGTGCCAGAGGGCAAAAAAGGACAGGCCTATTTAATTTGTAATAATTTCTATAAAATTATGCAATGGAATCGCTCGGAGAATTATGCGTTGGCAGTAGGAATTTTAGCTGACTATATAAAGTCTGGTAAAGATTGGAAAAGAATTCCGGCGGCATCGGCACAACGGCTAAAAACCGATGATATCGTTAAAATACAGGCTTTTGTAAATAAATTGGGATGGTTTAAATTGGATGAAGACGGCCAACTCGGAAGCAAAACCAGAACCGCAATTAAAAAAATACAAAAAAAAGCAATGTTGCCGCAAGACGGCTACCCGGATTATCGTTTGCTGTATAAAATTAATAACTATAATAAAGATACGGGATTTAGCGTGCCGGTGCCTGAGCGAAAATTACACAAGGCAAAATAAATCCTTTACCTGGTCTAAAAAAAAATATAAATTCAGAGCAGAGTTTTTAATCGAAGTTAAAAGCGTGGTTTGTTATGACTAGAACGAAATATTTGTTGTTGGCAATTACCGCAATTTTGTGCGGGTGTACATATGGACGTACCGATCTTGGCGCAGGAAAATATACTCAGGCAACGGCGATTACCGGACAGGGCGGTACGTATAAGGTTGGAAGCCCTTATAAGATAATGGGCAAATGGTATTATCCCAAAGAAGACTATAATTATTCCGAGGTTGGCATGGCATCTTGGTATGGTGCAGATTTTCATGCCAAAACAACGGCTAATGGTGAAAAATATGATATGAACTCTTTGACGGCGGCTCATCGAACTTTGCCATTGCCGTCGATAGTAAAAGTGACAAATTTGGAAAACGGACGCTCGTTGGTTTTGAGAGTTAATGACAGAGGGCCTTATGCCAAGGGGCGGATTATTGATGTTTCAAAAAGAGCATCACAGTTACTGGGGTTTCATACGCAGGGTACAACCAAAGTCAGAGTAGAGATTATGGCAAAAGAAAGCAAAGCTCTGAAAGCGGCATTATTGGGAGAGGAAATTCCTGAGGAGACCTATGTTGCAGAACAGACACCGCTGCCGCAAAGTACGCCTCAACAAAATTATGAAAATGGAGGTTATTTTGTGCAAGCAGGTTCTTATTCTAGGGAAAGCGGTGCTCAGGATGTAGCGTCAAGGCTTACAGATGTCGGAAACACCAAGATTTATTATGTTAATATAAACGGGCAAAATTATTATAGAGTTAGAGTAGGGCCGTTTAGTAATGAACAAGAAGCAAAAACGGCTTTGGCCAAAGTGCAATATAACGGAATTTATGATGCAAAAATAGTTTCGGATTAGGGGAGAAAATTTAATGAATATCAAAAAGATGTTGTTATGCGGCATGAGTGTTGCGGTTTTGTTTGCAACCAGTGCAAATGCTATTGATACCAAGGCAAAAAATATGATCTTGATGGATTATACCACGGGAGAGCATTTATATGAAAAAAATGCCACTGATCCGATTCCGCCGGCATCAATGAGCAAATTGATGACGATTTATATGATATTTGACAAGTTAAGAAACGGGAGCTTGTCTTTGGATGATACTTTTAAGGTCAGCGAAAATGCTTGGCGCAAAGGAGGAGCTCCGAGCGGCGGTTCAACAATGTTTTTGGCCATAGGTGACAATGTTAAGGTAGATGAATTGCTAAAAGGAATTATTATCCAATCGGGTAATGATGCATGTATTGTGGCGGCTGAAAATATTGCCGGGGATGAAGATAGTTTTGTGGATGCAATGAACGCCAAAGCCAAAGAATTGGGATTGAATAACTCTCATTTTGCCAATGTTACGGGATTGCCGCATCCAGATCACAGAATGTCAGTGGAAGATTTGGCTAAATTGGCTCGCAGAATTATTCAAGAATTTCCGCAGTTTTATCATTTATTCTCGCAAAAAGAATTTGTATATAACAATATTCGTCAGGGCAACCGCAATCCTCTGTTGTATTCGATGCCATATGCCGATGGTTTGAAAACAGGGCACACCGAGGAGGCTGGTTTTTGTTTGACGGCTTCGGCCAAAAAAGGAAACAGAAGAATTATCGGCGTAATGACCGGGTTGGCGTCGAACAAAGAACGTTCGGAAGAAGCGGAAAAAATGATGAGTTGGGCTTTTAGGGAGTATGATAATTATAATTTGATGGAAAAAGGCCATAAGGTAGCTGATGTCCCGGTACAATACGGGGTTGACAAGACGGTTCCGTTGGTTGTTTCTGAGGATGTGGTCAAAACCATTAAAAAAAGCCAGCGTAATCAGGTTAAGATGATTGCTTCATATGATAAACCGGTGATGGCACCAATTCAAATAGGACAACAGTTGGGTGTTTTGAAAATTGAAGTGCCAGAGGCAGCGCCGGTCGAGGTTCCGTTGGTGGCGGGACAAACCATTAACAAAGTCGGACTTTGGGGCAAAATCGTGGCCAATGTTAAATATATGTTGACCGGAGATTTTTAGAAAATGCAAGGAAAGTTTATTACATTCGAAGGCGGTGAGGGAACGGGAAAATCGACCCAAATCAAACTGTTGGCTGAATATATTAAACAAAAAGGTAAAAATACTATCATCACTAAAGAGCCGGGTGGAACCGAGGTCGGGCAGGAAATCAGAAGACTTTTGGTTTGTGGGGATAAGGACAAATTTGATGCACTGGCAGAGGCTTTGTTGTATTTTGCCGACAGGCATGTGCATTTGGTACAAAAGATTTGGCCCGAGATTGCAAAAGGAACTTGGGTTTTGAGCGACAGATTTGCCGATTCCACCATGGCGTATCAATACTATGGATATAATAAACGTCTGAGCAAAAAAATTATCAAAGATCTTTATAAAATTGCAGTTGGTAATTTTGAGCCTGATTTGACGATTGTCTTGGATTTGGATCCGAAAATAGGTCTTGCGCGGTCGTTTAACAAGGCTAAAACCATGGATGTTAAGGAGCTGCGTTTTGAAAAGCGAGAGCTTGAGTTCCATAATAATATGCGAAAAGGTTTTTTGATGATAGCCAAACAAGAGCCAAAGCGTTGTGCGGTATTGGATGCCAACAAGACAATAGAAGAATTGCATAGTGATATTGTTAAGGTGGTGCAAGAAAGGTTGGGACTGTAAAAATGGCCGATGAAGAAATATCTTTTGCACCAAAGGATAATCCTTATCTGTTAGGACATGAGGAGGCAGAGGAGTTGTTTCTTAATGCCTGGAAAAACAATTCTTTGCACCAGTCATGGTTGATTTCAGGTTTGAAAGGAATCGGAAAAGCTACATTTGCCTATAAAGTTGCGCGTTTTTTGCTGTTTGCCGATGAAAACGCAAGGGATAAATATACCTCACTTGATGTGTCGGTTGATAATGAGGTGTTTAAACAAATAAGCAATGATTCCAACCCCGATTTTAAGTTAATTGAAAGAGGTTATCTAAAGTCGGAAAAACAAAAGATCATTAAAGCCATTAAAGACGGAAATTATATGAGCGATGATGAATTAGGAGAGCTGAAAAAATCTAGTGTAATTTCGGTTGATGACGTAAGAACGGTTAATGAATTTTTGGCAAAGAAGTCGGCTAACGGAAAATGGAGAGTGGTGTTGATAGATAGTGCCGATGAAATGAATACGGCATCGGCCAATGCGCTTCTCAAAATATTGGAAGAGCCGCCGCATAAAGCATTGATGCTGCTGATATCGCATAATCCGAGCAGATTGCTGCCGACGATTCGTTCTAGATGTGCTAAGCTTGAGCTGAAACCCTTGGCAGATAATGTGGTGGCAAGCCTTATCAGGCGATATAGACCCGAGACCAAGGAAGATAAGTTAAAAAAGACCGTGGCAATTGCCGGAGGAAGTATCGGCAAAGCGTTGGATTATATTGACGGTGATGCGGTCGAATTTTATGACAATATTTATGCTTTGGCAACGTCCGGTAAAAAATTTAAAACCACCGAGATGTTGAAATTTTGTGACATGGCAACCGGTGATGATAAAAACTATGAATTGTTTAAGGAATTGGTATTAAAATTTTTGAGTGAGCAGGCAAAAGCACAAAACAAAATAGAGGCGAGTGCCGAAATGTTTGATAAGGCAAGCAGGATGTTTTTAGAAACAGAGGCACTTAATTTGGATAAAAAATTGACGGTTATGAATATTATGACCGGTATTTGCAAAATATATTGAGAAAACAAAAAATGTTGGCAGATAGTCATTGTCATCTTGAAAATGATGCAGAAATTGAAAATATAATAGCAAGGGCAAGAGTTGCCGGGGTGTCGTATATTCTGGATGCAGGCAGCAATATTGATCATATGGCAGAACACTTGGCAATTGCGCAAAAATTTGACGGAGTTTATACCGCGGCGGGGGCGCATCCGCACCAAGCCAAAGAATTATCAGGGGTGACGGCCGAGGATATTTTGCGGGCAAGCCTGTCTAAAAAAGTAATTGCTATTGGTGAGGCGGGGCTTGATTATTATTATGATTTTGCACCAAGAGATGCACAAATAAAATTGTTTGAAGAAAATATAAAAGCCGCGCAACAAAGCGGATTGCCACTAATTGTACACAATCGTGACAGTGATGATGATATGATGGAAATTTTACAAGAGGCATATAAAAAACAAAAATTTAAGGGTATCATTCACTGTTATTCTTCTTCGTGGGAATTGGCAAAAACAGCGTTGGATCTTGGTTTTTATATTTCGGCATCGGGAATCATAACTTTTAATAATGCAAATGATATAAGGGAAAATTTTGCTAAAGTGCCGGAGGATCGGTTGTTGGTTGAGACAGATGCACCTTATTTGGCTCCGGTGCCTAAAAGAGGGCAAAACAATGAGCCGGCCAATGTGGTATTTACGGCTCAAAAATTGGCAGAGATAAAGAATAGGAGTTTTGCAGAGATTGCTGAAATAACAACAAATAATTTTAAGAGGTTGTTTGAACTATGACAAGTGCATTGTTTTTAGGGGCAGGGGCATCGCCTGGAGTTCCATCATTGAGCAATGGCTGGGGTGCTTGTGATCCGAATAATCCCAAAAATATAAGGCGAAGGACTTCTACATTGTATGAAGTTAACGGAGTGAGGATTTTGATAGATACATCGCCTGATTTGCGCATGCAGTTGCTTGATAATCATATTACGTGGCTTGATGGTATTTGTTATACTCATGCACATTCCGACCATCTGTACGGAATTGACGAGTTGCGGGAGATTAATCGGATTACTTGCAGGCCGTTGGATATTTTTGCTACAGAAGTTACAATGAAAGAAATAAAAAAAAGATTTACTTATTTGTTGTTGGACGGAAATTCGGAAGACTTTTATCTGTCGCGCCCCGGGTTGATGCCGCATATTATTAAGCCCAACCATGAATTTGAGATTAAAAATATAAAAATAATGCCGTTAAAGCTATTGGGACATAATATGCCGACATTTGGTTATATTATAAATAATGAAATTGTTCATATTGCAGATTTTAAGCAATTGTCAAACTCGGCAATGGAAAAAATTTTGCAGATAAGGCCAAAATTGTTGGTTTTGCCGTTGACAATAATTGATCAGCATCGGTATCATATAGGACTTAGAGAGGCATTGGAATATATTGCAAAAATTAAGCCGGAGAGAGTGGTGTTGAATCATATGGCGAGTGAATGCGACTATGATTTTGTAATGAAAAACACTCCGGACAATACCGAGCCGGCGTATGATAATTTGAAAATTGAATGGTAGGTGAGTAAAATGTTGTGTATTTATCATGTGGCAGATCATGATGGAAAAGGATCGGCAGCGATTGTAGGACAAAAGTTTAAGGATGTCGAATTTTTGGGGCTTAACCATGATATGGAAGTGCCAATGGAAGAAATCGACAAGCACAGTCAAATTATAATATGTGATATATCATTGCCGATGGATTTGATGTTTAAGCTGAACGAGGTTAAGGATTTGACCTGGATAGATCATCATGTGTCGTCAATTGAGGAGTATGAGCAAAGAATTAAAGACGGAGCCAAAGAAATTAAAGGAGTTCGTCAATCAGGTACGGCGGCAATTATGCTGACATGGCAATATTTCTTTCCGGAGAAAGAAGTGCCGGAGGGAGTAAGGCTTTTGGCCTTGAATGATATCTTTGATTTGCGCGATAAAAGAGTACGGCCGTTTGAATATGCTTTTCAGGCCTTGGGGGTTAATAAGCCCAAAGATAAAAATTGGAAAGATTTGTTTGCCGGCAAACTTAATATTGACGAGATGGTCAAAAAAGGCGAGGCAATTTTGTCTTATATAAAAAACCGTAACCACCGTTTGTGCAAGGCAATGTCATTTGACAGCGAGTATATGGGGTATAAGTGTATTTGTGCCAATATGCCGCAAGGGTATTCGGAGTTTTATGACGGGGTTAAAACAATTAAAAATTATGATTTTATGTGCAACTTTTTTATGAATGGTAAAAACTCGTGGAATTTGTCGTTTTATACGGCCAAAGATGATGTTGATGTATCAAAAATAGCTTCATCTTTTGGTGGCGGGGGGCACAAAAAAGCAGCCGGTGCTTCGGGGTTGAAAAAATTGCCGGAGTTTTTGCAAAAAGGAGTTCCGCATAAAGAATAAAAACAAAAGGCTGTCTGTATTACAGACAGCCTTTTGGTTAATCAAAGAATTTCTCGCTTGGCGATGCCTTGCACCAATTGAGGAAATCTTCCTCGGTGGTGCCGGAGAAAGTGCCAATGACCTTTTGGTAGGTCTTGACATCCTCCATAACCGCCCGGTCATACCCAGCAGGGGTGACGGAAGCCCTGGCGAAGAGGTCGGCAATGATAATATGCTCAACCGCTTCTTTATGAGAAGTTTCATAGATAATCTCCTCATAATTTGGCCAGCCCATGTTGCCATATTCGGCAATGATGGGCTTGAGCTTGTCCCATGGAGCGTACTGAATGTCAGGCATCAGGTAGCGCTCGGGCTTTTTGCTGCGGGTTTCACCGTCGAAGTTGACGGTGTCTTTCATCAGAGGCCCTATTGATGCCTGAATGTAACCCAACAGAATTTCTGAGGGATGAGCCTCAGGCAAAGCACCGTTGAGCCAAAGAGGGCAGTGAGCTAGCACAAGGTTGATTTTGACCTTGCGGTAGTCATCTTTGCGGAGCTCATACATCCACTCGGCAAGCAAGCGCTTGTCATACCATGGCTGACCGGTGATCAGAACCAGAGTTATCTCCGACATCTTTTCAGCCTCGGCCATGTGGTAGACAGCTTTGAGGTTGTCGAGCGTGTTGGTATCAAGGAATGCATGTTCGTGTTTGCGAACATAGTCCCGAGGTGCCATAAGCTCCATGATGTTGTAGTTGGCGTTATATTCCGTGCCGACCACAATACCTTCCTTGCGGCCAAAGACATCAATGAACAAGCCCTTGTTGCCTTCCTTTCCACAGGAGAGGCTGTCAAGCAGTTTGCCGGTGCGTTTGGCATGCCAGCGGATGGCTTCCATTGCATAGAACGGCGCTGTTAGGCATCCTGAGAAGTAGAGTACCATGGGGTTGACCATATTGGTTGGCAACTTATAGAGGTCCACAACTTTGGCGGTCATGATGCCATGTGGCGTCGGGTACTCAAAAGTATCCTTGGGGTCGCAGCCGCCGGTTTCAACCGCGTAGCGGATGAGGTATCTGACATCATCCGGCAGAGGTCTTGACTTGATGACAGTGATATCTTCAGCCATGGCAAGCCTTGCTTTGGCATCACAACGATATCCGGTCGCTTCAAGCAACTGCCTAAATCCAGGATAAGACAAGCTCATGTGAGCAAAAAAATTTTTTTTCATTTTTTTTGTTTTTTAAGGTTAATAATATATCTGTAATATTTTTTGATGGGAGTAATTTAGCATATTTGGCGGATGTTGTAAAGACAAAAATTTGACAAAAACAGTAAAAGGGTTAAAAAGGCTTATTTTTTGCTTGAGAATTATGTAGGATGTAGTAGATTGAAACGGTTAAGGATTAAATAATATCGGAGAAAAGTAAAATGTCAAAAATCTTGGTTACATCTGCATTACCTTATATCAACGGAGTGCCGCATTTGGGGCATATGGTTGGTTGTTTGTTGCCGTCGGATATTTATGCCAGGTTTATGCGGATGATGGGAAACGAGGTTTTGTACATTTGCGGAACCGATGAACATGGCACAACATCGGAGGTGGGCGCACTAAAAGCCGGAATGGATGTGCAGGCATATTGCGACATGAATCATGACAGACACGCCAAAACTTATAAAGATTTTGAGCTGTCGTTTGACTTTTTTGGCCGCACTTCAACCGAGCAAAACAAAGAAATGACGTATCATATCTTTGAACAGTTGGATAAAAACGGGTTTATTGATGAAAAGACCATTAAACAAGTTTATTCAATTGATGATAAGATGTTTTTGGCCGACCGCTATATTACCGGTACTTGTCCTTATTGCGGATATGAAAAGGCAAGGGGAGACCAATGCGAAAATTGTACCAAGGTTTTGGAGCCGACGGATTTGATTGATGCAAGAAGCTCGATTTCGGGGTCAAAAAATTTGGAAGTTAGAGAAACCAAGCATTTGTTCCTGAACCTACCAAAACTGGAGGGAGAATTGGCCGCGTGGCTTAAGACTAAAGAGCCGTTTTGGCCCGATGTTGCCTATACAATTGCCCAAAAATGGTTGAAAGAAGGCTTGCAAGAGCGTTGTATTACCCGCGACCTGAAATGGGGATTTAAGGTAAATAAAAAAGGATATGAAGACAAAGTGTTTTATGTTTGGTTTGATGCGCCAATCGGCTATATCGGAATTACCAAACAATGGGCTGATGAAAAACCACAAGAACGCAGCTGGAAAGACTGGTGGCAAAACCCCAAAGAAGTGCGTCATGTGGAGTTTATGGGCAAAGATAATGTGCCATATCACGCAATTACTTTTCCGGCGACCTTGCTCGGAACAAGAGAAAACTGGACACAGGTTGACTTTTTGAAAGGGTTTAGCTATCTGACTTATGAGGGAGGTAAATTCTCCAAATCGGAGAACAGAGGTATTTTTGCCGAGGATGCCATCAAAGAATTTCCGGCCGATTATTGGAGATATTGGCTGATGTCGAACGCACCGGAAGGCTCAGATGCATCGTTTACCTGGGAATTGTTTGCGGGAAGCGTCAACAAAGACTTGAACGGAGTGTTGGGCAATTTTGTGTCGCGAGTTTTGAAGATGACATCATCGAAGCTTGGTAACAAGGTGCCGGAGGGCGGCGAATACTCCAAGTTGGAAGAAGATTTGATTGCTACTTTGCAACAAAGAGTTAATGATTATATTAAATATTTAAACGAAATGGAATTTAGAAAAGCTTTGGGCGAACTCAGAGCAATTTGGGTCGAGGGCAACAACTATATCTCGGTTGCCGAGCCGTGGACGGTGATTAAGACCGATGAGAAAAGAGCCAAAGTTATTTTGCGGGCCTGCATCAACCTAATCAGGATTTTTGCGATTTTATCAGCACCAATTATGCCGAAAGTGGCGCAAAGCATGCTTGATAGATTGGGCGCAGAAAGCGTATCATTGAAGGATTTTGATGTCAAAAAAGAAATGAATGCGCTTAAAGGAGGCGAGGATTTTGAAGTCGGTGAGATGCTGTTTGAAAGAATTACTCCAGAGCGGTTGGAAGAGCTGAAAGCAAAATATGGGAGCTCAAAATAAATGATGATGCGCGCCAAAAGAAAAGATGATGATATCGGCCCAAGTAAGGGGGCAATGAAGTGGATTAATCGGTTTTTTAGATTTATATTATATCCGCTTATACATCCTTGGTGGTTTGTCGGCGGGGTGATTGTCGTGATTGTTGTTTTGGGGGCTATTCCTTTTTATTATGGAGTTGGGCTTACAGATATTCCGGCTTGGTATGTAGGGCAATTTGATAAATATTACACAAAAGCCGAGACGGCAATAGCCACAAAAATAATTGTGCCGCTTAAAAATGGTGTCGAGGAGCAAATAAAAAAAGCCACAGGTATGCCAAGCCAAAACAAAATAATCATGAAAACACCTAAAAAAGAGGTGTTGGTTGATTATGAAAATCCGCAGGCACTTAACCGAAAAGCTTTTGTCAAGGCACAGGAAATGCCGGTTGATGTCAAGAAAACTTTGGAGCTTGGCCGGGCTGAGCAGGCCAGAGTAAGTTTTAAACGCAATGACAATTTGGGGCTTATTTATTTGGAAAGTCCGCGAAAAATTCAGGGTACGGCAGAGGTGCTTAATGCCAATGAGATAAAAATCGGCAATGAGATGTTTTTCTTGTATGGAATATATGCCTCAATGATGTCGGAAAAAGGGCCAAAGGCCGAAAAATATTTGCGAGACAATATTGAGGGAAGAAATATTGAATGCTATATCGGGGCTTATACTCAAGCCAAAATAGGAACAGTTATTTGTATCTATCAAGGAAAAAATATTAACCAACAACTGGTTGATCTCGGATATTCCGATGATGTCAGCCTTAACTAAGGAATGGGAATCGTATGTGGCAGCCGGTCCTGATGATTTGCGGATATTTTATCAGCCTGTTGGGAATTGCAATGCTGTTTCCGGCAGCATTGGATATATATGAAAACCAAGTTAAATGGTCAATTTTTATCAGCTCATCGATTGTGGCAATATTTATCGGATTGTCTTTGTTTTTGGCAAACCGAGGAAAGATAAAAGATATTTCAATTCAGCAGGCTTATTTGGTGACGGCTTTTAGCTGGGTGTCGGTTACAATATTGGCGTCGTTGCCGTTTGTGTTTTATGGAACCGATTGGAGTGATGCTTTGTTTGAGGCGGCGTCTGGAATATCAACCACCGGGGCGTCGATTTATGCCAATGTCGAAGAATTGCCGCGTTCAATATTGTTGTGGCGGGCGCTGCTTAATGCTTTGGGCGGTGTGGGAATCGTCATCTTTGCTATTGCAATGCTGCCGTTTTTGGGAATTGGCGGAATGCAAATTTTTCAAAGAGAAAATTCAGATGTTAACGAAAAATTTATGCCCAAGATAAGCTATATTGCCAAACGAATTATTGCGGTTTATTTGGTGTTGATGGCGGGGTGCTTGGTGTGCCTAAAACTGGCCGGTATGGGATGGTTTGATGCATTGTGCCATACTTTAGCAACAGTTTCAACCGGGGGATTTTCAACCAAAAATAATTCTTTGGAATATTTCCACAGCGCATCAATTGATTGGGTTATTACGTTATTCATGTTTTTGGGGGCATTGCCTTTGACATGGTATCATAGTTTGATATTTACCAAAAATATGCATTCTTTACGCTCAACCCAGGTGGTGGCATTTGTAAAAATACTGTTGGTTTATATTGTCGGCATGGCAATATGGCTGATATGGCAGGGAGTTTATGCTCCGTTTGAGGCAATAAGATATGCGGCATTTAATGTGACATCAATTGTGACATCGACCGGGTTTAGCTCGGCAAACTGGTTGTCGTGGGGTAATTTTGCGGCAACGGCTTTTGTAATATTTACTTTGACGGGCGGATGCAGCGGGTCAACATCCGGTGGTATCAAAATATTCAGATGGCAGGTGGTTATTGCACAACTGAAGAAAACTTTTGTTACTACTACCGAACCGAATCGTCTGATGCCTTTGAAAATAGGCGGAGCTGTCATAAGCTCTGAGGTGGCCAATTCGGTATTTGTGTTTTTTATTGCTTATGCTTTTAGTGTGGCGGTGATAAGTGCTTTGATTGCATTGACAGGAGTGGATTTTGTGACAGCTTTCGGATCAACAATTGCTTGTATTACCAACTCTGGTCCGGGAATTAGTCAGAATATTGGTCCGGCTGGTAATTTTGCCGGGTTGAGCAGCAGTGTTAAAGTGATTTTGGCATTTACAATGTTGCTGGGGCGTTTGGAAGTTTTGACCATATTGGTTTTGTTTTGCAAAAGTTTTTGGCGCTAGCTTAATATTAACCTGTTGTTTACGATCTAGGTGGTATTCTAAACTCGTGCGGAGTAATTGACCGCACGAGTTCTTTTTTAGTACTAAAGGGATACAACAGGATGTTGTTTCAAGGATTGAGACATAGCCCTCGGCCCAATATCTGTCGCTGCAAACACGCCAACAACTGGCGCTCAACTCGCTGTCTTTGGCCGCTCAATCGGCGCAAAGCGTCTTGAGTTTGTTTAATTAATCTTGTTGATCAGAGGTTGTTTCTGTTTCAAGAGGTGCAACAGTGGAATCAACAGCTGTATCTTCTTGGATGGCATCAACAAGCAAATCGGGCTCTTCGCCCTCGGAGACGAAGCCTTCTTCAACAATATCTGCGGAAACATCAGACGGTGATGAAGAAATGTCAACATCGATGGCCGTTGGTTCTTGAGATGAAGACGGTTGTTCTAAAGCAGGGGATTGAAGTGCGTCATCATTTGCTATTTCTAGATCAGATAAAGATGTTTTGGGCTGAGGCCTCTCGGGACGCGACATCTGTATGGTGTCTCTTAAAGCAAGCTGATCTTCGGAAAGAAGCTGAGCACGGTCCTGCGGACGATTGTAGCATTTGAGCAACCATATATCGTAGATGGGATGCTCAACCGCGTTGAGTGCAGGGGTGGATGAAAACATCCAACCTTTGAATATATTGACCGGATTATCAGAGCGATAATTGTCAACAACGTCTACAAAAGCAATGTTTTCCGGGGTTTCCTCGGGTGATTTGGTGACACATTTGCGTACCAAAATGGAAAATGTGCCAAAATTGGCCAGACCATTTACCGGAACGTCAATTTCGCTGACACGGCCGGTAATTTTGTCCATGGCTTGCATGCGGGCTGTGTTGGTTGCTATGTTGACTGCCAAAGCTGGGGTTGTAGCCCAAACAGCCGCCGAACACAACAAAATGCCAAGTTTTTTATTCATCGCCGGTTACCATAAAAATTACTTCTCCGACCAAATCTTCAATTGTTTTGAAATCTTTGGTGTTTTTCATGATATCGCCGTCTTTTAAAATCTCCTCGGAATGGCCGGGATCAATCTTGATGAATTTGTTGCCGATGAGGCCGTCGGCAACAATGGAGGCAACACTGTCAACCGGAAGTTTGATGTCCGGAGCAATGCTCATTACAACATCGGCCGTATAGTCGGTGTTATCAAGATTTTGACTGACGACAGTGCCGATTTTGATGCCGTTGATTCTGATGTCTGAACCGACATTAAGACCGCCGACTTTTAAAAATTTGGCAGTGACATTATAACCTTTGACGACCTGAAGGTCGGAAACATTATAAGCAAAATAGCAAAACAGTGCCGCAACAGTTAAAACCAAAATACCCATAATGGTTTCGACCGGACGTTTATACATAAAAAAGTCGTTTTTTATCATTGATTATTGTCTCCTTGTTGATTGTTGCGCTTGGCTTTGCCAATGCCTATAATGCGTTCTATAAGTTCTTCGAGGACCATGGCATCTTGAGTATATGAAAATTCACTGCCGGGGGAAAGCATATCCTCGGAACCACCAGGTTCAATTTCGATATATTTTGCCCCCATGATGCCTGAGCTTACGATGGCTGCCGAGCTGTCATCGGGAAGCTTGACACGGTCATTTATCTCCAAAGTGAGAATGGCCTTAAAACTGTTGTCTAATTTGGCGTTGACAACACGTCCGATATCCATGCCTGCTAGGCGCACTACATCGCCGACCAAAAGCCCGTCGGTGCGGTTGAAGCGTGCGTAGACCTGATAGTAGCTACCACCGTCTTGATGGCTTATCTCGTCGCGAGAAAAGAAAACAACAAAAAATAAAACCAAAACGGCGCTAAGAACAGCAAGCCCCATTTTGAGGTTTTTGACTTCTTCTTTGGAGTATAATTCAAGTATTTTCATAATTGCTCTGTCATGTTTAATAAATTTAGGTTACCTATTATATAAAATAAAATATTAATTTTGTCATCAAAGATTTTGAAAAATAAAAATATTTGTTAAAATTTAAAAAATATCTGCTAAACTGACTTGGAATAATGTAATCAAGGAGCAATAATAACAATGCTGGTTGTGAAAAACTTGGTCAAATTTTTGGGTGAAAGGCAGATATTGCACAATATTAATTTTTGCCTTAAAAAAGGCGAAATAATAGCGTTGTTGGGGCCTAACGGATCGGGCAAAACTACCTTGATGAGATGTATTTGCGGATTTTATGAAATTGATGCAGGAGAAATCAGGTTTAACGGTAAAACAATTGAAAATGGACGATGCGAATTTCTGCAAGATATGGCGTATGTGCCAGAATCAGGCGGAATATATCCTGAGATGAGTGTTTGTGAATATTTGATGTTTGTGGCAAAATTGCGGCATATCGATAAAGAAAAATTTACCGATAATTTGGTTTATTTGGCAAAGGCATTGGATTTGGAATCGGTGATTAATCAAAGATGCGAAACATTGTCGAAAGGATATAAACGAAGAGTCGCTTTGGCCGGGGCTATGATTGCCAGACCAAAGCTGTTGGTGCTTGATGAGCCGACAGAGGGATTGGATCCTTTGCAAAAACAGCATTTGCGTGATTTTTTGAAAAACTATGGCAAAGATAATACGGTGTTGGTCTCAACTCATATTATGGAAGAGGTTGAGATGTTGGCAGAACGAGTATTGATGATAAAAAACGGCAGATTAATTTGTGATACGACAACGGAAGAAATGAAAAAATTATCGGCCGAGAGCTCTGTGGAAGATTATTTTTGTACAATGGTTGGGGATTAGGCGGAAGAATTAAATGATAAAAGATATAATGACTTGTGCAAGCAAAGAGTTTTGGTTTTATTTTCAGAGCAAAATGATTTATCTGGTGGTGTTTGTATATGCGGCAATATCTGCCGGATTGTTGTTTTATGGAACTGATTTTTACAGTAATACATCTGAGAATATGGCGCAGTTTTTTATATATCAACCGGGAATATTGGCAACAATTATTCCGGTTTTGACAATGAGATTGTGGGCCGATGAATATAAATATAATACATTGGAGATTATATTAACTCAGCCTATAAAAATAGCGGCGCTCGTTTGGGGTAAGTTTTTGGCTGCGTGGTCAATAAGCATGATTATGATACTTTCATCGGTTGGAATGTGGGCAATAATAGCACAGATGGTGTCGCTGGATAATAAGTGGATTTTGCTAAATTATTTGGCTACGTTTTTTATGGCCGGAAGTTTGTGTGCTTTGTCGACAATGGCTGCAACATTTTGCTATAACGCGATAGCAGCGTTTTTGACGGCAATGGGTTTGTGTGTGTTGTTTGTGATGGCAAATCCCGGGACCTGGTTGCTCAAAATAATGCCTGCTGATATATTGCCGGAGGAATTGGCAAGGGCTTGTGATTTTAGGTGGCAATTTGAAAACATGATTATGGGAGAAATAAGCTTGGCGGCTTTGGTATATTTCGGATTGTTGATAGCTGCTTCGCTTTGGATAAGCCTGATTGCCGTTGAGTATAAAAGGAGATAAGCATGAAACTTGGCAATATAAAAAAATGGAAAATAACTGTTTTTGCCATGAGCACAATAGCAGCGCTTATCATCCTGGCTTGTCTTGGAAATTTGTTGTTTGACAAGATTAGGTTTGATACAACGAGCGACAGACGTTTTAGTCTGTCAGAGGAAACCGAAAGATTTTTACAAAAAAATCAAAAATATATTGCTGTCAGATTATATAAAGATAAAAATTTGGCAGATAAAAATCAACAGCTTGGAAATTATGCCGAATATGTACGCAAAATATTGGAAAAATATGAAAGCGAAAGCAACTCTAAAATAAGTTTGACGGTGATTGAAACCCAGCCGTTTACCAATACACAACTTGAAGCCCAAAAGGCTGGTATGGAAGAATTTGTATTTGCAAACGGGGAAAGATACGGTTATTTGGGGATGGTGTTTACCAATGAAAGCGGAAGTCAAAAAATTATGGGACGGTTGGTGCCAGATGATGCGGAAAATTTGGAAGAAAAAATTACTAATGCATTGTCGATTTTGGCGGCCGAAAAAATGCCGGTGGTGGGAGTAATATCACCGATTTTTCGGGTGGCAGACCCAAAACATCCGCTGATTAGGGCAGATAATTATCCGTTTATAACCGAGATGGAAAAACATGGTTATCAGGTTGTGGCCTTGGATGATGAAAGTGCAGATGTGCCGCAAAACGTCGATGTGTTGTTGGTGTTCTATCCGTTTAATTTGTCAGTGCTTGGAGCGTATGCAATAGACCAATATTTGCTGCGTGGCGGTAATGTTATAATTATGCTTGATGCCTTTTCGGAAATGAGGTTTGCCAATCAAGAAACCTATGAAAAATACGATAGCGGACTTGACAAATTGCTGAGGCAAAACGGGGTCGTGTATCATGATGATGTGGTGGTCGGAAATGGGGAAAACGCACAGACAGTGATGCTTGACGGACGAAAAATAAAATATCCGCTAAAACCGATTATAAACGGAGAAGATGGTGATGAGACATCAATTAATAAAGGATTGGGCAAAATATATTTGAGCCACAGCGGTTTTTTTGAATATGCACCAAACCAAAATATAAACACCAAAGTATTGCTGAAAATTACGGGAAAAAGCGGAGAGATGCCAATTGCCGATGTGGGAAAAATGGGGATTGATACTTTGTCAACAAAATATCGGCTGACACAAAGGGAATATCCGGTGGCAATATTGCTTGAAGGTGATTTTAGATCGGCTTTTGGCGGGCCGTTGAGCTATGATCCGGATATACTAAAAACTATGCCGCCTTTTTTGAGTGTGTCGGTTAAAAACGGAAAATTACTGCTGTTGGCGGATGCCGACATGGTGATGTCTGATTTATGGCAAAAAAAAGAACAAGATTCTGATAATATGAGTTTCTTGTTTAGGGTGTTGGATTATATGAGCAACAGCGGATATGTGACATTGGTCGCCAATAATAAAAAGTATCAACATGCAGACATCAGAGATGTTGTGTATCAAAAAGCAGAAAACGAATATTTGGCAGACAAAATGATTACGGCAACAAATTTGTTAAAAATAAGGCAACAAAAAACACTGAAAAAAGAAGATACCCTAGATAACAAATTGACCATGATTAAAGATATTAAAGATTTGGAAGAATTGCAGCGTCAGGAGGCAGAAGAAGAACGCAGACTGGAAAAAATTAACTATACGGTGGAACAGCAATATCTCTTTTACAGATCTGTTGTGCTGTGGATGATGATTGTATTTGTTCCACTAATTATGGCGTTGGCAATGGCAATAATTTATTATATATATGAACGAAAAAGCAGGCAAAAAATAGCGGAGTTGATTAAATGAACAAGAAAAGTTTGTTGGCGGTTGTGGGGCTGGCCTTAGTTGCTTTGGCGGCGGTGCTGGCGATAAGCTGTTTTAAGAGCCGGCAAAACGAGGCAAAGTTGCAGGGTAAACTTGTGTTTGCAAGGACATATGACCTGGGAGATGAGGTGGATCGTATTGTAATTACTACTGCCGATGATGTGATTGAGCTAAAGCAAAAGAAAAGTTTTTGGCTGGTAAGCAAGCAAGATGAATATTTTGCCGATTTTAAGTTGATAAATCAGTTCTTGGATGCGCTTAATCATAGTGTTTATGTTATCAGTTTGCCGGAAAGTAAAAATATTTTACAAGAAAATTATTTGTTAAATCCTCAAGAACACAAAAAAGACAGCGGTATGCTTATTCAAACATTTATTGCTGACGAGATGTTGGATGAAATGATTGTAGGGCTGCCTGATGCCGAAGAAAAATATTTTTTTGCCAAACAACCACAGGATGATAGGGTGTGGTTGATTGATGGTAATTTTAATCTGCCGTTGGTGTCTGGATATTGGCTACC
Source organism: uncultured Alphaproteobacteria bacterium (assembly GCA_944391415.1). Taxonomy (GTDB): domain Bacteria; phylum Pseudomonadota; class Alphaproteobacteria; order RF32; family CAG-239; genus CAZU01. The sequence continues at coordinate 101,116 of CALXTM010000003.1, read as the reverse complement.
AAGACCTGTCGTCTCGATGCCAAAAGAGCAGGTGGAAAGCATCAAAATTGATAACGATTGGGCTCAAAGAAAAGGAAAATCAAAATATTTTGTAAATAATTTGGGCAAGAATATCAATGTTGAGGCGTTGTTGAATGTTTTGGCGGCAATACATATTGACGAGGCCAAAAATACAGAAAATTTTTATGGCAAAGGCTTGGATAAGTTGCCAAGTAAAAAAATTGAGGTTGTTACTTTGTATGGTTTGAAATTTGTATGTCAGCTTTATTATGATAAAAAAGATGTATGGCTTAATATAAAATTGACAACCACACCTCTACCAATGTCGACAATCAATGATTATATCAAAGGAAACAGCTTCTTGTATGACGGATGGTATTTTAGAATATCTCCGCGACAAGGGCATATTTTGAGAGATTTTCGTTTGATATAATTGGAAAGATGAATGATATAAAAACTGTTGCACCGGAGTTTGTTGCCGATATTGCGACTAATGGGTTGCTTGAGACAAATAAAGCCGGAAAAATTTTGTTTTTTAATGCCAAAGCGGCATGTGTATTTGCCAATATACGAAATAAAAATGCATCTCTGCGCAATTTGATGTCAGAGGATGATTTTGCCATACTGATGCAAAATATCAATACGGCATTCTATCAACAATATCCACATCATTTTTATTGGACGCTGCAAGACAGATTTTATTTGACCTATATTTACCCCAAAGACAGTAATGTCTGGATTTCGCTTGAAGATATTACGGAAAAAAGAAGACAGGCTCATTTGTTGTATTTGAGCGGGCAAAGAATGATGTTTGCCGAAAGAATTGCTAAGTTGGGATATTGGGAGCTTGATCTTGCTCTTAAAAGATTTTATTGGTCGGATGAAATGTATAAAATATTTGGGGTGGAAAAACAAAGCAAAACATATCATCAAAATTTGATAAGAGAACTAATTCATCCTGATGATTTGAAATTATATAAACAAAAGCTTAGAGAGTTAATCGGAACACATAAAGATATTAGAGGAAACGCAAGAATTGTTACTCCAAGCGGGGTACTTAAACATTGTCGATTTATGGCAGGAATAATTTATGAAAACGGAGAGGCAAAAATAGCCGGAGCTTTTCAAGATATAAGCGATTTGGCAAAAGCACAACATGATTTGCAGGAGGCCAAAGTATCCGCAGAGGAGGCCAATTTGGCAAAATCATACTTTTTGGCACAAGCAAGCCATGATATTCGGCAGCCGTTGCAGGCAATGAATCTGTTTATAGAAGGGCTTAAGCAAGCGCCAATGGAGAAACATACAGAAATTGCCGATAAATTGAGCACACTAAGCCGCAATTTATCAGGGATGGTTAATAATTTTTTGGATATTTCAAAACTTGATTCCGGCGGAATGGTGTTTGAAGCACATGATTTTGACCTAGGCGATTTATTAAAACGAATTTGTGACGAATATGAGGAAATGGCCGCCGGAAGAGGCATAACAATAGGCCTAAGAATTGAAAATGTTATGATAAATCAAGATAGCTTTTTGGTTGAAAGAATTGTACGAAATTTGTTGAGCAATGCTCTTAAATATGCCAAAAGCAAGATTAAGGTCGGCAATAATAAAAATAAATTTTGGGTGATTGATGACGGTATAGGAATTGATAAAACTAAACAAAAACATATATTTGACGCATTTTATCAATGTAACACATTAAAAGACAGACAGCGCGGCGGTGCCGGGTTGGGGCTTAGTATTGTGGAAAAAATCAGCAATGTAATAGGGGCTGATATTAAGGTGAGGTCAAAACCAAAATGCTATAGTTTGTTTGAGGTGCGGATATAACAATAAAAGCATTTGCAATTATTTTAGATTTGGCTTAGACTGCTTTACGATTTTAATAATGCAGTGATGACAAATGTTTATAAAATTCAAAGAAAAATTTCTTAGTTCGCAGATGTGCCGCAACTATAAAAAAATGTGGAAGTATGTCAAACCATATTGGGGACGGGCGGTACTTGCTTTGTTGATAACAATTCCGATAGGCGCGATGGACGCGGTGATTGCTTGGGCATTGAAGCCTTATATGGATATTGTAATGATTGAAAAAGGAACTAATTATACAACGTTTATTCCGATTTTGATTATATTGTTTACTCTGATACAGAGCATATTCAACTATTCGGCAACATATCTTAATACCTGGGTCGGGCAGAAAGTCTCAATAGGGTTGAAAATTGATTTGTTTAAAAAATTATTGCATTATAATGCAGCTTTTTTTGACAAAAGAAATTCGGGTGAAATAGTTTTTAGATTTAACAATGATGTAGATACGAGCTGCAACGGGTTGTTGGCTAATTTGAAATTATTCACGACACGTTTGTTTTCGTCGGTTGCGTTGATATGTGTGTTGTTTTATAATTCTTGGCAACTGGCGATTGTAGCTGTGGTGATCTTGGGTGTTGCGTTGTATCCGCTGACCACGGTTAAAAAAAGAATAAAAACAATTATGGATAAAACGGTCTTTTCCGGTTCGGCCGTGGTAACACATTTTAATGAAACATTTAACGGCAACAGAATAATCAGCTCTTATAATTTGTATGACTATCAAGAAAAAAAGTTTAGCGAAACATTGCATCAATGTTTTAAGCTTGGTATTAAGATGACACAAAGGACCGGAATAATGTCGCCGATGATGCATTTTATTGTGTCAATCGGAGTGGCTGCGGTGATTTGGCTCGGAAGTTATCTGATTGTAACTCACGCTATTACGCCAGGAAACTTTGTGTCGTTTATTGCGGCGCTGATTATGCTATATACTCCGATTAAGGCAATCGGCAATAATTTTAATGCCGTGCAGACAGCTTTGATGGCGATGGACAGAGTGTTTGAATTATTGGACGGCAAACCTGATATAACAAGTAAAAAAGATGCAATTAAACTTACGGGCCTTAAAAAGGGAATTGAATATAAAGATGTATGCTTTGAGTATGTTGCAGGCAAGCCGGTGTTAAAGCATATCAATCTTAAAATCAAAAAAGGCGAAACGGTTGCTTTTGTCGGAAACTCCGGCGGAGGTAAAACCACAATGGTTAATTTGTTGCCGAGGTTTTATGATGTTACATCGGGCAATTTGTTGTTTGACGGGATTGATGTGCGGGATTTGGAGCTAGATTCGCTTCGAGATAATATTGCAATCGTGTTCCAGGATAATTTTTTGTTTAGCGGAACAATTCGCGACAATATTATGCTGGGTAAAGAAAATGCAACTGAAGAAGAGGTTAGAGCAGCTGTCAAGAGTGCTTGCTTGGAAGAATTTATCAACAACTTGGATAAAGGGTTGGATACCAATATCGGAGAAAGAGGAACCTTGCTTTCGGGAGGGCAAAAACAGCGTATTGCTATTGCCAGAGCCTTTTTGAAAAATGCACCGGTAGTAATTTTGGATGAGGCAACCTCGGCGTTGGATAATAAGTCGGAGGCCGTGGTACAACAGGCGGTTGACAACCTGATGAAAGATAGAACCGTGTTTATTATTGCTCACAGGCTTTCAACGGTTAGAAACGCAGATAAAATCGTGGTGATTAATTATGGCGAGTTGGTCGAGATGGGAACACATGATGAATTGTTGAAGAAACAAAACTCGATATATGCATCACTATACAGGTCGCAACTAAAATAACTTTATATTGGGTGGTAAACCTTATTTTAATAAATTAATAATAACATCTTTAAATTGTGAAGAATTTTTATGAAAGGTCACAGATAATGGCAAACAAAGAAATTAAGACAGTTAAAGATTTGGACGGACTGATCAAAAAAGTTAAAGAGGCACAAAGAATCTTTGCTACATATGATCAGGAAACGGTTAACAAAATTTTTAAGGCCGCAGCCACAGCAGCCGATAAGGCCAGAATTCCGCTGGCTAAAATGGCGGTTGAAGATACCGGTATGGGTGTGGTTGAGGATAAAATCATCAAAAACCATTTTGCTTCGGAATACATTTATAATAAATATAAAAACGAGAAGACTTGTGGTATTATAAAAGCCGACAAAACTAACGGGGTTAAAATTGTTGCGGAACCTTTGGGAGTTATGGCCGGTGTGGTTCCAACCACCAATCCGACCTCAACTGCAATATTTAAATCCCTGATTTGTCTTAAGACCAGAAATGCCATTATATTTTCACCGCATCCGCGGGCTAAAAAATCGACAATTGCCGCGGCAAAAGTTGTTTATGAGGCGGCAGTTAAGGCCGGTGCGCCGGAAAACATTATTGGATGGATTGATGAACCGTCAATTGAGCTTACTGATTTGTTGATGACGCACCCGTTAATTGACGGCATTTTGGCAACCGGTGGTCCGGGAATGGTTAAAGCGGCTTATTCATCAGGCAAACCGGCACTCGGTGTCGGAGCGGGAAACGTGCCGGCGATTATTGATGAAACAGCTGATGTGGAGATGGCCGTATCATATATTTTGATGTCAAAAACGTTTGATAACGGAATGATTTGTGCATCTGAGCAGTCGGTTATTGCGCTGAAACAGGTCTATGAAAAAGTAAAGAAAGAATTTGTATTGCGCGGGGCTTATTTGCTAAATGCCAAAGAGGCCGAAAAACTTTCTAAAATAATTTTGACACCTAAAGGGGTTAACCCTGAGATTGTGGGGCAGCCGGCAGTTAAAATTGCTAAGATGGCCGGTATCAATGTACCTGATCATACTAAAGTTTTGTTGGCTGAACAGAAGGTGATTGACGCGGCAAATCCATATGCGCATGAAAAATTATCACCGATTTTGAGTTTGTATCAAGCTGATGATTTTGAAACAGCGGTTGATAAAGCATTGCATTTGGTTGAACTCGGCGGTATGGGGCATACTTCCGTTTTGTACACTGATACAAGAAAACAAGACAGAGTTGATTACTTTGCCAAAAAATTGCCGACCGGAAGGTTGCTTATTAATTCTCCTTCTTCGCAAGGCGGAATCGGCGATTTGTTTAACTTTAGACTGGAACCGTCCTTGACATTGGGCTGTGGCTCATGGGGAGGAAACTCTGTTAGTGAAAACGTCGGAGTTAAGCATTTGTTGAATTATAAAACCGTGGCCGAGAGGAGAGAAAATATGTTGTGGTTTAGAGTACCGCCAAAAATTTATTTCAAACGCGGAGCAACCGATTTTGCGTTGCGCGAATTGGAAGGCAAAAAAAGAGCATTTATTGTAACAGACCGTTATTTGTTTGATTCGGGCATGGTTAACGCTATTACCAATGTGCTGGAAGAAATGAATATTGAATATCAAATTTTCTTCGATGTTAAGCCTGATCCGACTATTTCGACAATTGAAGAGGCATTGGTCATGGTTAATGTGTTTAAGCCGGATGTCTTTATATCTTTTGGCGGCGGGTCTCCAATGGATGCGGCCAAAATTATGTGGCTTAAATACGAAAGACCCGATTTGGAATTTGAAGATGTGGCAATGCGTTTTATGGATATCAGAAAACGTATTTGCACTATCGGTGAGTTGGGTAAAAAAGCCATGATGGTGGCAATTCCCACAACATCGGGTACTGGATCAGAGGTGACACCGTTTGCGGTTATTACCGATGATGTAAGTCATGTGAAATATGCTATTGCCGATTATGCTTTGACGCCCAATATGGCAATTGTTGATGCCAACTTTGTTGATAATATGCCAAAAGGATTGACCTCGGCCGGAGGAATTGATGCTTTGGTACATGCGATTGAGGCCTATGTCTCGGTTATGGCAACCAACTTTACTAACTCGACGGCGTTGGAAGCGGCCAAACAAGTATTCCGTTATTTGCCAAGGTCGTATAAAAACGGGGCGAATGACCCAATTGCCAGAGAAAAAATGCATCATGCGGCTACAATTGCCGGCATGGCATTTGCTAACTCGTTCTTGGGATTGTGTCACTCGATGGCTCATAAATTGGGTGCGGCGTTTAACATACCGCACGGAATTGCCAATGCGTTGTTAATTTGCCAGGTTATCAAATATAATGCAACTGATTGTCCGCGCAAACAGGCGATATTCCCGCAATATAAAGTGCCAGAGGCTAAAAAGCGTTATGCGCAAATTGCCAACAACTTGAAACTCAAAGGTAAAACCGACGAGGAAAAAGTTGAGGCTTTGATTGCTGCAATTTCAGAGCTTAAAAAAGAAATTGATATTCCGGCATCAATCAAAGACTGGGGAATTTCTAAAAAAGATTTTGAGGCCAAGCTTGATTGGTTGGTTGAAAATGCTTTTGATGATCAATGCACAGGTGCTAACCCGGTATATCCATTGATGGAAGATATCAGAAAAATTTATCTGGATGCATTTGAAGGAAAAATATAAGATAGCTTTAATCCCTTCGGTAGTGAGGAGGCGCGGATGTCTAAAAAAATACAAATTTGTATGGGAAGCTCTTGTTTTGCCAGAGGTAACAATAAAAATTTGCAAGCAATCATGCGCTATATTCAGGACAATAAGCTTGAGGCAGAATTGGAAGTGACAGGGTTGAGATGTTGCAACCAATGTGCAAACGGTCCTAACATCACTATCGAAGGGATTGAGTATCATAATGTCGATTCCGGAACATTAATTGATATTTTGGATAAAACTTTTAAGGAGTAAAGTTTTATGTCTAGTCGCGAACATCCCCTGTTTACCATAAAAAATGATTGTCAAGATTGTTATAAATGTGTCCGCGAATGCCCGGTTAAAGCCATAAAAATTGAGGATAATTCGGCGCAAATAGTGCCTGAATTATGCGTGGCTTGCGGAAAGTGTTATAAGGTTTGTCCCGTAAGAGCAAAACAAGACAGAGATGATGTCACAAGGGCTAAAAATATGCTTAAGTCGGGTGAAAAGGTCTATGTATCGTTGGCTCCTTCTTGGGTGGCTGAGTTTGAAAATGTGACCAAAGAACAATTGTTGACGGCTATTAAAGAATTGGGTTTTGCAGGGGTTAGTGAAACGGCTTTGGGGGCTGAGGAAGTATCAGCGCATTTGGCACAATTTTTGGCCAAACAAAAAAAAGGATTGTTTTTGTCGACGGCGTGCCCGTCGTTTGTTGAGTATATTGATAAATATATGCCCGATTTGACACCTAATTTGACGCCGGTTTTGTCGCCGGTTTTATCGCATTGCAAACTGATGAGAGAGAGATTGGGCAACGATATCAAAATAGTTTTTGTGGGACCGTGTATTGCCAAAAAATTTGAGGCCGATCGTAATCCCGATCTATTGAGTTTGAGTATTTCGTTTAGAGATTTGCGCCGCTGGTTTAGAGAGAAAGGAATCGATTATCATAATATTAAACCGGAAAAAGGAATCGATTTCATTTATAAACGTGCCGAAGAAGGACGCTATTATCCGATTGAGGGAGGAATGATTGAGACAATACGTCCTTATGGCGGAGTAGATCATGTGTATATGGCACAATTGACGGGACTTGAAAATATTCAACGAGAATTGGAGCGTATCCGCGGAGATATGCCTGAGATGCCGGTGTTTATGGAATGTTTGGCCTGTGAGGGAGGCTGTGTTAACGGACCTTGCACCAGAAATCTGAAATCAGGATTTGAAAAACGTGTTAAGGTGCTGGAGGATGTTAAAACATCTAAAAAAACCGGACATCGTAAGGGTGAAACAAACATTACAAAAAAATATGATAAAGATCCGGTAGAAAACAACACTTACACGGAAGAACAAATTAAAAAAGTTCTTAATATGCTTGGCAAATATACTCTGGAGGATGAGATTAACTGTAATGCATGCGGGTATGATAATTGCCGTAATTTTGCCAAAGCCATATTGGATGGTAAGGCCGAAATTGATATGTGTGTATCGCATATTAAACAGCAGGCACAGCGCAAAGCAAATGCCTTATTGAAATGTATTCCGTCGCCAATTGTTATTGTTAACGCCAATTTGTCAATTATGGAATATAATGATTATTTTGTTCAGGCATTTTGGAATGAAGAAGAACATGGTGATATATATGATAAAAACAATCTTATCGGAGCAAATTTGCGAGATTTTGTAAGCTTTACCAATTTGTTTTCGGCATCGCTTGAGTTGGGAGAAGATGTGAAAAGAGAAAATGCCCATCATCAGGATAAAGTTTATGATGTGATGGTATTTAATATTGAAAAGAAACAAGTGGTCGGCGGAGTGATGCAAGATGTCACCAAGGTCGAGATAAAACGTGAGAAGATTGCCGAAAAAGCCAAAGAAGTTATTGAAAAGAATTTGGCAACCGTGCAACAAATAGCTTGTACGCTTGGCGAACATATGGCCGAAACAGAGGTTTTGTTGCGTTCAATTGCCAAAGATTATGCAGCAGATGATTACGATAAACCAAATGTTACCATCAGAAATAAAAGGGATTAGGTGGTAATGAGTAATTCGTTGTTTATTGAAATAGGTTCCCATCAAGAACACAAGGCATCGGAAAGTTGTTTCGGCGATGCAATTGTTTCGGAAAAGTTGCCTGAAGAACAAAGAATTATCTCGGTATTGTCTGATGGTTTGGGTAGCGGGGTTAAGGCCAATATATTATCTTCGATGACAACCAGAATGGCATTAAAATTTGTTGAGAGTGATTTGGATTTGGTGCGCTCGGCCGAGGTAATGATGCAGGCTTTGCCGGTGTGTCAGATAAGAAAAATCAGTTATGCTACTTTTTCGATTGTTGATGCGACGTTGGAGGGGAAAACACGTATTTATGAAATGGACAACCCGCCTTGTTTTATTGTGAGAAATTTTGCACAATATCATCCGGCGCATCATGAAATAACCTCAGAAAACTGGAAAGATCGAGTAATTAATGTTTATCAGTTTAGTGCAGAGGAAGAAGACCGTATAATAATTATGTCAGACGGAGTTACGCAAGCAGGACTCGGTAATCCTAAATATCCGCTCGGATGGCAAAGAGAAGGTGTTTGGAAGTTTATTGAAAATCAGATTAGACGGCATCCTCATATCTCGGCTAAAGAGTTGACTGAGGCTATTGTCCATGAAGCATTATCTAAAGAGCCTGACGAAAAAGCCGGAGATGATATAAGCTGTACGGTGGTATATTTTAGAAGACCTAGAAAATTGTTATTATTGAGCGGGCCGCCGTTTGATGAGGAAAAAGATCATGAAATTGCCGAAATGATAGATTATTATGACGGAAAAACGGCAATTTGCGGAGGAACCACCGCAAATATAATCGAAAGAGAATTGTGCTTGAAATGTGAAATGGACAAAACAACATTCGATCCCAATATTCCGATGGCGTCAATTATGCCTGGAATTGATTTGGTAACCGAAGGTATCTTGACCTTAACAGAAGCATATCGTATGCTAAAAGAGGGAATTGACGAAACCAAAGATAATGCAGCAACCAGATTGGTTAAATTGTTGCTTGATTCCGATAAAATCGATTTTGTTATCGGAACAAAAATAAATGAAGCGCATCAGGACCCCAATTTGCCGATGGAGCTTGACATTAGGCGAAATATTGTTAAAAAGATTTTCAGAATTTTGCAGAGCAAATATTTGAAAGAGATAAGCGTTAAATATGTTTAACTATCAAAAAAAGGATAAAGCCCATGGAAAAAATACAAGTCAAACTTTGTGCCGGTACAGCCTGTTTCGTAATGGGTGCTCCGCAAATACAAGCATTAGAGTTTTCGGCGCCGGAGGATATTGCAGATAAAATTGAGGTGACCGAAGTTCGATGCATGAACCATTGCAGTCAAGGGCAGGGTTATAATAAAGGGCCGTTTGTTGAAATAAACGGCGAGGTTATGGAAGAGGCTACATTTGAAAAAGTTGTAGCCAAGGTTAGAGAATTGATTGCCAAAGAGGAAGAGAAAAAGTGTTAATACCTAAGAATTATGCTAACCAGATGCGCAGCAGAATCCTGGTTAAAGTCGTTGAAAGTTTTTATAAAGACAAATTTGAAACTGCCGATGAAATTCCGGTTGAAATGAGACCAAAGGATTACGATTCGAGTCGTTGTTGTATATATAAGGACCGGGCTATCCTTAAATATAGAATGATGGCGGCAATGGGATTTACTCCGCAGGATGAAACAAATGAGGCCAAGCAGCTTAAAGATTATGGCAAAGAGGCGTTGAAAAGACAGAATCATGCCAAGAGTTGTTTGGCTGTGATTGACATTGCATGTTCGGCTTGTGTTAAGTCGCAGTATATGGTTACAGATGCTTGCCGCGGTTGTTTTGCCAGACCATGCGTAATGAATTGTCCTAAACAAGCAATTTCGGTCGTACACGGACGTTCGCATATTGATCCAAGTTTGTGTGTATCATGCGGAAAATGCATGGAGGTTTGTCCATACCATGCAATCGTTAAACTGCCGGTACCTTGTGAAGAGGCTTGTCCGGTTGGAGCAATAAGAAAAGATGAGCATGGTGTCGAGCATATTAACGAGGATACTTGTATCTCTTGTGGTAAATGCCTGCAATCTTGTCCGTTTGGCGCAATCGTTGAGCGTTCGGAAATGGTTGATGTCTTAAATCTTATCCATAACAGCGATAAAAAGGTTGTGGCAATGTTGGCTCCGGCTATAGTCGGGCAATTTCCGTTTGAAATCGGACAAGTCGTCGGAGCATTGAAAAAATTAGGGTTTGCTGATGTGGTCGAGGTGGCAGCAGGTGCTGACGTTACCTCAAAGAATGAAGCAGCCGAGTTTATTGAGCGAATGAAAGCAGGCAAAAACTTTATGACAACATCTTGTTGTCCGGCATATTATCGGGCAGCTAAAGTACATATACCAGAGTTGGCTCCGTTTGTATCAAATACCAAAACGCCGATGTATTATACCGCCGAGATGCTCAAGAAAGAACAACCTGATTGTGTTTCGGTATTTATCGGGCCTTGTTTGGCCAAAAGAACCGAGGCGGAATATGATCCCAATGTTGATTATGTTTTGACATTTGAAGAAATCGGCGCAATGTTTGTCGGCGCTGGGGTCGAAATAGGTGATTGCCAATCAGAAGAGTTTGCCAAAATATCTTCAGCACAAGGGCGTAATTATCCGTTGTCTGGCGGAGTGGCCGGTGCAGTCGGTAATCTGGTTGACGGACAAGTCGATTTTAGGCCGGAAAGAATTGACGGATTGAGCAAAGAAAACATTAAATTGCTTAAAAAATATGCCACCAAAGGTTCGGAAAACAATATGATCGAGGTTATGTGTTGTGAGGGCGGATGTGTGGCAGGACCTGGCTGTATTGCTTTGGCCAAAAAAGCAGCAAGGCAAATTGAAAGCTATGTTGCCCAAGGTACCAACCAAAAAGATATGAAATAAAAAGAAACTCCCTTTGAGGTAATCAAAGGGCGTTTTATTATAAAATTAAAAGCCCCGAGATTTTCGGGGCTTTGCTGTGCTAGTAGCATCTGGCATAGATGACATCCATGGTTGCCGGCTTGCCGGTTAACAAACACTCACCTTGGGTGTTGGTTTGGTCAAAAGGCAGGCAACGGATGGTTATTTTCATCTGTTTTAGAATTTCTTCGGTTGCCGGATCGCCGCACCATTTGCCGCGAACAAAGGCAACTTTGCCTTGCTTGCCATCTTCTATCCACTCATTGGCATTGGCAAAATAGTCAGCAAAAGCTTGCTTGGTGGTGATGTCGGTGCGGATATTATCATTTAGGCGTTTTTGAGCGCGTGCAAACATCTCGTTTTGAATATCTTCAAGATATTTACAAGCATTAGCAACAAAAGTATTTTTGGCAATTATTTGTTTGCCTTGGGGCGTGTTGATATAAATGCGCTGCTTTAACATAAGATTATTGCCGTCGACATCGCGTTTGCCAATCTCCAAGATTATCGGAGCACCTTTTTTGGTCCATTCCCAGAATTTGTCAACTGATGGTTTATCGCGTTTGTCAAGTTTGAGACGGATTTTTTCGCCAAATGGCATCTGTTTCATTAAATCAGCCTGTAGCTCTTGTATATAGGTCATGACAGCATCAGTATCGTCAGGATTTTTAATAACCGGAATGATAACAATTTGATATGGAGCAATTTTGGGCGGAGTTACCATACCTTCATCATCGGCATGGGTCATTATAAGACCGCCGATTAGACGGGTTGATACTCCCCAGGATGTGGTGTAGGCATATTCTTGTTGGTTGTTTTTATTGACAAATGAAATATTGGCCGCTTTGGCAAAATTTTGCCCCAAGAAATGCGATGTACCAGCTTGAAGTGCTTTGCCGTCTTGCATCATAGCCTCGACACAATAGGTATCTACAGCACCTGGAAACTTGTCATATTCTGGTTTGCGGCCGCAGATTACAGGCATGGCCAAAGTTTTCTCGCAGAGTTCTTTGTAAGCCTCAAGCATGGTAACAGTTTCGTTTAGTGCCTCTTCGGATGAAGCATGAGCTGTATGTCCTTCTTGCCATAAAAACTCGCGAGTGCGCAAAAACAGGCGAGGGCGCATCTCCCAACGCACCACATTGGCCCATTGATTTACCAACACAGGCAAGTCGCGATATGATTTGACCCATTTGGAAAAAGAATCGGCAATGATAGCCTCAGAGGTCGGACGAACAATCAGCGGTTCATCAAGTTTTGACGAGGGAACAAGTTTGCCGTCTTCCATACTAAGACGCGAGTGAGTAACAACCGCCATCTCTTTGGCAAAACCTTCAACATGTTCGGCCTCTTTCTGGAAAAAAGAAAGCGGAATAAACATCGGAAAGTAGCAATTTTCATGATTGGTAGATTTTATCTTTTCATCAAATACATCACGGATACGCTCCCAAATGCCATAGCCCCAGGGCTTGATAACCATACAGCCTGGTGATGATGAATTCTCGGCCATGTCAGATTCGGATACAACGGCCTGATACCATTCGGGATAGTTGTCTTTGCGTAGTTTTTTTAGTGTCATAATGTTTATTCCTTTTCTTCATAACGTAATGAAAAACCCACACCCCCATCGGCGCAGGCTTGCAAGTTGTATACCATAGCATATTTTTTGGTTTTGTGAAGTGTTTTTATTTGGAGATGAGGTTTGTGAATTTTACGGAATGTTTGTAAATATCTCTTGCCAAGCAAAAAATACTGTATTAGACTTACTAAACATGATGATGAATCATGAGGCGTTAGGGCCTTCCTATCAACCTGTTTTATGTGAGGATATTCGAGATGGCAACAGGAACAGTTAAATGGTTTAACAAGAAAAAAGGTTATGGTTTTATTACTCCGGATGAGGGCGGAAATGACGTATTCGTTCATATTACTGCCGTTAAAGCTGCCGGTATGTATACTTTGCAAGAGGGTGCAAAGGTAAGTTACGAGCTGAAAACAGAAAGAGAAAAAACTGTTGCCGGCGATTTGAAATTGGTCGAAGAGGCTAAAGCATAAATCGCAAGTCTCGGTTAGACTTTAATAAAAAGCCCCGTCATTGATCAATGACGGGGCTTTGTGTTGTTTAGAATTGCTCTTGCAACTCAAAGAAGTATGCTTGCGGGTGATCACAAACCGGGCATTTTTCCGGAGCAGAAGGAGATTCTACACGGTGACCGCAGTTGGCGCATTCCCAAATAACCTTGGTCGGACGATTGAAGATTTTGCCTTCTTCCAAGGACTTTAACAAGGCTTGATAACGCTCTTCATGGCCTTTTTCAATTTTGCCTACCATCTCAAACAGGGCAGCAATTTTGGTGAAGCCTTCTTCTTTGGCCTCTTTGGCCATGCGGGCGTACATGTCGGTCCACTCATAGTTCTCACCGGCGGCAGCATCTTTTAAGTTATCAATGGTGCCCGGAATATCGCCGCCATGAAGAAGCTTAAACCAAATTTTGGCATGCTCTTTTTCATTGTTGGCTGTTTGTTCAAATTTGTCGGCTATAATGTTGTAGCCTTCTTTTTTGGCTTTGGAGGCATAATAAGTGTATTTGTTGCGAGCTTGAGATTCGCCGGCAAATGCATCCATTAAGTTTTTTTCGGTTTTTGAACCTTTGAGTTCCATTTTATTCTCCTCTTTAGTTGTTAGGTTGAGTATTGCGGCAGTGTGGACATAGTCCTTTGAGAAATATGTCGGCATGAGTGACTGCCAGTCCTGTTTGTTCCGTAATCTGCTCATTGAGATAAGGTAAAATACTGGGAGCAATATCTATTACCTTGGAGCAGGATGTACAGATAAAATGATGGTGCTCTGACAAAGCATGGTCAAAACGAGCAACATTATCAATGTGTTCTAATTTGCGGATAATACCATGATCGGCCAACTGATTTAGATTGCGATAAACGGTGGCGAGGCTAATATTGGCATCTTTTTGGCGTACAAGCTTAAAAATCTCTTCTGCCGTGGGGTGAGAAGGGTTTTGTTTGAGAGTTTCCAATATAAGAGCTCGTTGTTTGGAATATTTCAATTTTTATCCTGTGTATAAAATTGATAATGATTATTGTTTTTAATAAAATTATTTTATCTTGTCAATCAAAATAAAAAGGTTATCTTGTATCATTATATAAACTTCAGGGAGAAGATAAATGAAAGCTGTTGAGATAAAGCAAAATGTATATTGGGTCGGTGCGAAAGATTGGAATTTGCGGGAATTCCACGGATATAATACACCTGATGGTTCAACCTATAACAGTTATTTGATTATGGATGATAAAATAACTTTGGTTGATGGTGTTAAAGCCTATATGAGCGGCGAACAAATTGCCAGAGTAAGGTCTGTTATCGATTTTACAAAAATAGCCTATTTGGTAGTGAACCATGTAGAACAAGACCACTCGGGCAGTGTGCCGGAAATTATGAAGTTGGCTCCGCAGGCGGTAATTATTACAAATGCAGCCGGTAAAATGGCTTTGGAAGCCCATTTTGATACCACAGGTTGGCAATATCATATTGTTAAGACAGGTGATGTGCTTAACATTGGCAAACGCAATTTGAGCTTTTTGACCACGCCAATGTTGCACTGGCCGGATTCGATGATGACTTATGTTGCCGAAGATAAGCTGTTGTTGCCCAATGACGGGTTTGGACAACATTTGTGCTGTGAGGCTTTGTTGGTTAAAGATTATCCTAATGATTTGGTGGTAAAAGCCGCTAAAAGTTATTATGCAAATATCTTGCTTCCGTATGGTATGCAGGCCGAAAAAGCTTTGTCGTCCGCGGCTGATATGAAGCTTGATATTGATATGATTGCTCCATCACATGGCCTGATTTGGTCGGGTAAGGATGAAGTGGCACAAATATTATCGCTTTATGATACCTGGGCTAAGGGTAAAACAGTTAAAAAAGCCGTGATCGTATATGATACAATGTGGGGTGCAACCGCAAAATTGGCCGATGTGGCTATGGCCGAATTCCAAGATGCGGGAATCGATGTTGTTAAATATAACTTGGGTGTTAGTCATATATCGGACGTTATTACCGATGTTTTGGATGCCGAATATGTATTAATCGGTAACCCGACACTTAATAACCAAATGTTTCCAAGAGTTGCAGCTTTTGTGACCTATTTGAAAGGCTTGGCACCGAAGGGGAAAAAAGGTTTGGCTTTTGGTTCTTATGGTTGGCGTGCCGGTGTGGTTAAAGAAATTAAACAAGTTATGGATGATTTGGGCTGGCATACAGCAGAGGTGTTTGAAGAAAAATATACGCCTAAATCAGATGTATTGGAGCAATTTGCACAAAGAGTTAGAGATTTTATAAAAGAGTAATTGCTTTTTGGTTATTTTTACAATAATCTTCAAAACATATGAATGGTTATAATGTAGGGGACTATAATGGATCAAAAAAAAGTTACAATCGGCAATTTTGACATAAGTAATCGGTTGCCTTTTACTCTTTTGTGCGGACCGTGCCAAATTGAGAGCAAACAGCATGCTATTGATATCTGTGGGGCAATGCGTGAAATTACTCGTGATTTAGGGATAAATTATATCTTCAAGGCATCGTTTGACAAGGCTAACCGTACGTCGATTCACGGAGCAAGAGGCGTCGGGCTGGATAAGGGCATGGAGACTTTTGACGAAATCAAAAAAATCTATGACAATATTCCAATTGTTACCGATGTGCATGAGACCTGGCAATGCGATAAAGTGGCAGAACACGTAGATATGTTGCAAATACCGGCTTTTTTGTGCCGACAGACCGATTTGGTGGTTGCGGCCGCTAAAACCGGAAAGGTGGTTAATATCAAAAAAGGGCAATTTTTAGCTCCTTGGGATGTTAAAAATCTGGTGCAAAAAGTTACCGATTCAGGAAACAACAGGGTTTGTATTACAGAGCGAGGAACCTCGTTTGGGTATAATACCTTGGTGGTTGATATGAGAGGGTTTCCCAGAATGATTAAAGACACGGGTTTCCCGGTAATATTTGATGCCACACATTCGGTGCAGCAGCCGGGCGGGCAGGGGACATCAACCGGTGGGCAGAGAGAGTTTGCTCCGGTGTTGGCCAGAGCTGCCATAGCGGTCGGGGTTGCCGGATTGTTTATGGAAACACACGAGAATCCTGACAAAGCATTGTCTGACGGGCCGAACACAATTGCGCTGAAAGACATGAAACCGTTGCTTTCGTATTTGAAAGAATATGATGCCATTACAAAATCAAAGATCGATGATTATTATTAATCAGATCTAGGGCTTGGAAATTGCACCAAAAAATGACTGTAAAAAAATGGTGTGTCTTAGCGTCGGGCTATGAAATTTGTTGATGAAGGATATATAATAAATTGCCGTAAACACGGGGAAAAATCATTGATTTTGACCGTGTTGTGTAAACATTACGGCAAAGTTTGCGGCTATGTTAAAGCCGGGGTCAACAAAAGAAATTTGGCAACATATCAGCTTGGAAATTTGGTAAAAATTGATGCCTGGTCTAGGGTTGACGATAATATGTTGTCCTTAAAAGTTGAGCTGATTACACCACATGCGGTTAACTTTTTGGATGATGCGGCAAAATTGAGGGTTTTGTCTTGTCTTTGCAGTCTTAGCACTATCTGTTTGCCGGAATTACAGCCTTTGGATCGTTTTTATTATTGGATCGAAAGTTTTGTTAATCTTGTAGATGAAGATAATTGGATAGTGCATTATTCTTTCTTGGAATTTTATTTGCTTGAGTTTTTGGGGATAGGACTTGATTTGAGCGAATGTGCTGCTACGGGTGCAACAGATGATTTGGAATTTGTATCGCCCAAAAGTGCTAAGGCTGTATGTCGCACGGCCGGGGAGCCATATAAAGATCGTTTGTTTAAGTTTCCGCATTTTATTGTGGACAATAATTACAATCCATCGGCAATGGAGGTGGCTGATTTGTTGAGTATGACAGAGTTTTTCCTCAAAAAAAACTTTTTTGCAATTCATAACTTGAAATTTCCCGAGTGTCGTGTTAATTTGGCTCAAATTGTTGAAAACACTTAGGGATAACAATGCCTGAAACGCAAGAAAAAATTAAAACCGTACAGCTGGCTGAAGAGTTGAGCAGCCGTTATTTGTCTTATGCCATGTCTACAATCGTATCACGGTCGTTGCCGGATGTAAGGGATGGCTTAAAGCCCGTGCATCGGCGACTTCTGTTTGCGATGAGACAGTTGCATCTTGATCCTAAATCGGGATTTAAGAAATGCGCACGTGTGGTAGGTGACGTTATTGGTAAGTACCATCCGCATGGCGATAGTGCCGTATATGGGGCAATGTGTCGTTTGGCGCAGGATTTTTCGGTTAGGTATCCTCTGGTTGACGGGCAGGGCAATTTTGGCAATATTGATGGTGACAGCCCGGCGGCAATGCGTTATACCGAGGCGAGATTGACCGAATTTGCCATCGCTTTGATGGATGGGCTAAACGAAAATGCGGTTGATTTTATGGATACATACGACGGTGAAGAACAAGAGCCGGTCGTAATGCCTGGGGCCGTTCCTAATTTATTGTGCAATGGTTCGAGCGGTATTGCCGTTGGAATGGCAACAAATATTCCGCCACATAATCTGTCTGAAGTATGTGACGCTTTGTTGCTGATGATTGAAAAGCCAGATGCCTCAATTGAAAGTTTGGTTAAAAAAATTAAAGGGCCCGATTTTCCGACCGGCGGAATTATCGTTGATAAATTTGCAACCATATTGGATGCTTATACCACAGGTAAGGGAAACTTTAGAATCAGAGCCAAATGGGAAAAAGAAGACCTGGGTATGGGACAATACCAAATTGTGGTTACCGAAATACCGTATCAGGTCATAAAATCTAAGCTGATTGAGCGGATAGCTCTGTTGTTGCAAGAAAAAAAGCTGCCGCTTTTGAATGATGTGAGAGATGAATCGGCTCAGGATGTAAGAATTGTGTTGGAGCCGAAAAATCGCAATGTCGACGCTAATATGCTGATGGAGCTGTTGTTTAAGAACACCGAATTGGAAGCTAAGTTCAATATGAATATGAATGTGCTTGATTCTGACGGGGTGCCCAGAGTGATGAGTATTGCCGAGGTGTTGCGCGAGTTCTTAAATCACAGAATGATTGTTTTGCAACGGAGAACGGATTATCGCTTGCAAAAAATTATTGCTCGGTTGGAAATATTGTCGGGATATTTGATTGCCTACCTTAATTTGGATGAGATTATACGCATCATCCGCGAAGATGATGATCCTAAGCTCAAGATGATGGAGAAATTTAAGCTTTCGGAGGTGCAAGCCGAATCAATCCTTAATATGAAGCTTAGAAACTTGCGGAAATTGGAAGAGGCTGATATTAGACACGAATTTGACGAATTAAGCAGCGAAAAAGCCGAGCTTGAGAGTTTGCTTGATGACGAAGTCAAACGTTGGCAAAAGGTTGCCGAAGAGATAAAAGCCGTAAGAGAAAAATTTGGCAAAAAAACGGCCTTGGGACGCAGACGCACCGAGTTTGCCGAGATAGATGTCGATAATATCGATATTTCGATTGAGGCTATGGTGGAGAAAGAGCCGATTACGGTTATTTTGTCTGAAAAAGGCTGGATAAGATGTGTTAAAGGGCATGCAAATCTGACAGAAGAATTTAAATTTAAGGATGATGACTGCTTGCTTAAAGCAATACATGCGCAGACAACCGATAAAATTGTGTTGTTTGATACGGCCGGCAAATTTTTTAACATTAATGCCTGCGATATTCCGACCGGAAGAGGATTTGGTCAACCGCTGAGACTAATGGTTGATTTGGGCAATAACGACAACATCACCGAAATGTTTGTATTTGAGCCCAAAGCTGCTTATTTGATTGCAACCGATAAAGGATATGGTTTTATCGTTGACGAAAATCACCTGATAGCACAAACCAGACAAGGCCGCAAGATTATGAACGTGGCCGATGGTGAAAAAACCATGTTTTGTAAAAAGGTTACCGGCGATATGGTTGCAACAATTGGTGATAACCGCAAAATTTTGGTATTTAAGACAGAGGAAATTCCAACAATTGCCAGAGGAAGAGGCGTGTGCCTGCAAAAATATAAAGAGGGCGGGCTGAGTGATGTGCAGATATTTAATGAGGCTGACGGTTTTTGCTATAATCGCGCCGGAGGTGTCAGTGTCGAGAAAGATCTGTTGACTTGGCTTGGACACAGAGCCCAGGTTGGTAAACTTGCTCCGTTCGGATTTCCGAAAAATAATAAGTTTTTCAAATAGAAAAATGGCTGATGTATTGTTTGAATATGTAAAAATGGGAGCCTCGGTTAAGGTTACGGCGATTGAACCAGAGACCAAAACCGAGGCCGTGGTTATTGTTCCGGTTGGCTTGTCAGAGACAGAGATGCAGGCAAGAGCGCTGCAAAAACTGCTCTATATCTTGAAAAAGAAAGATAATGCCTGAATTCCTTGTGGATAAACACAAGGGAAAAAAGGATTGTGTTTCCAATTTAAAAAATTGTGCTTATAATGCAGGGTGAAGCCTTGGGTATAAGGCTTTGGGGAATATTTTGTTATGGGGAATTGACCTTATGTCTGATAAAGCAGCTGAGAGTAACGGCAATGTTACGGTTTTGCCGCAGTTTATGAATGAAACTAAAGCACCTGTCGAAATTGAAGAAAAAGAATCCTGGCTAAATAATAATTTGCACAAACTGATGATCGGTGTCAGCATGGTGTGGTTTGCCATTGTGCTGATTTATATTACCCAGTTTTTTGGGTGGTCAAATTTGTTTTTGATGATGCCGGATGAGTTTGGCGGGTTCTTAGCCGGAGTTACTTTGCCGTTGGCGATTATTTGGGTGGTTATGGCCTATATTGATCGCGGCAGCTCATTTAAACAAGAGGCGAAGTTTTTGCGGGCATATATGAACCAATTGGTCTATCCTGAAGACGGAGCCCCGCAAACCGCCAAAGCCATGGCCGATGCCATTCGCTCGCAAGTGGTTGAACTGCAACAAGTCTCTAAACTGGCACATGAGCAGACATCTAAAATCAAAGATGCAATCAAAGAAAATGTTGATGATTTTGCCAAATTGGTGGAAACTTTGGACAATTATTCATCTAAAACCATTGTGGAATTGAGCGATGGTGTTAAGTTTTTGATGGTAAATTTTGAAAGTATTTTGAACAAGGCCGAAAATTCAAGTCAAAGTTTGGCAAAAATAAATCAGGATTTTATTCAGGGCGGAAATGGTATTCAATCAACATTAAATGAGCTATTTGCTAATATGAAACCGCAATTGAACGAGTTGAAAGAGACAGCCGGATTATTGCAAAATATCAATATTTCATCAAGTGAAAATATTGTACAAGCCAATGAAAATCTTAAAAGTTTTACCGAAAGGACCAATACTACGTTTAACGCTGTGCGCAATGTGTTGGAGGGGCAGACCAATTTGTTGAAACAAGTTGCGGATGCCGCAACTACTAATTGCGACAACTTGAAAAAATCGGTTGGTGCCGAGGTTGCCGAACTGGAAGAAAGTTTGCAAAATCATGCTCAAAAACTGAGTGCTTTTCTAGATGATGTAAGCCAAGATGCCAAATCAAAGGCCGACGAAATTACCAAAAATGCCATGTCTAATATAGCAGTAATCAACAATAACGTTAAAACCGGAATGGCAAATATTGATGATGCGGTTGATTTGCAAATCCAAAAAATGGATGAGGCTTTGGCCAAACGCAATAAAGATATCGTGGCGATTATAAAAGTGTTGGAAGAAAAAGCCGACGGTGTTAACAAAAAATTTGCCGCACATGGCGAATTAATAAACCAAGAGCTTGACAAACTTATGGTCAGAAGTGCGAATTTGGAAGACGCCGTGGCAATGCAGGTATCTAATCTGAGCGGGGTTTCGGACAAGGCAATCGCTTCGATGCAAGAGGTCGAAAATGCGTTGAGCGCAAATGCCTCAAGCCTTGGCGAGAAGGTGCTGGCAGCCAACGATGATATGGTGTCATATATCAACACTTTACAAGAAAAAACATCTGATTTTGAGCGTATAAGCGGCGACAGTATCGATAAAATGGTTGATTTAACCGATAATGTTAATAAAAAATACGGAGAACTGCAAAAGGCTATTGCCGGCGGCATAAATCAGATGGAAGAAATGAACAAAGAAATTAATCTTTCTTCGGAAAACTTGTTGGTGCAGACATCACAGTCAACTGAAAATATGAATAAAGTTGCGGAAATGATGCAGAAACAAACATCGTCTTTGACTGAGGCATCTTCGGTTGTGGTAATGCAAAGCCAGATTAGTGAGGCATCTTTGGGACAGCAGCAAAAATATATTACCGATACGGCCGCAAAAGTGGAAAATATTAAAAATGAACTTAAAAGACAAATCGATGAATTGGCTGCTGCCTCGGCAAGTTTGGAGCAGGATGCTGTTAGCGTATTAGATATGTTGAAAAGCAATATTGCCAAGATGCTGGGACAGTGCACCGATGCCGTCAATAAAAGCAAAGCAATTAATGACAATTTGTCGGAGCAGGCCAATCAGTTTGATACATCGGCTAATCGCACAATGGCAAAGGTTACCCAATTTGAAAATGTGCTGATGAAACAATCACAAAACATGGAAATGTTGGCCAATAATATAAGCGATAAAAGCGAGGAAATTGCCAAGTCATTAGAAACTCATACGCAGAAATTGACTGAGACCACAACTAATTCGGAAAATATTTTGGCTAAGTCTATTGCTGATTTTGAAGATAAAAGCGACAATATTAATACAGTGGCGCAGCAGGCAGCAAAATATATCAGTGAGACAACCAGCGGATTAGATGAAAAAGTAGCAGCTTTGAATGTGATGTTTCGTCAACAAGAGGCTGATTTTTATGCTTATTGCAACAAATTGTCGGAAAATACAACCAAAATGGCCGATATATTGAAAGCTCAGATGACTGGCATTGAAGAAGGCGCAGATAAGTTGTTTGCAAGGTTGGTAGTATTGGAAGAAGATACAGGGCGCAGAGCAGAGGCCGTGGTTGAAAACTCGCATAAATCGATTGAGGAATTGGCCGATATTGAAAAGATGCTGTCAACCAAACATGAATTGACCGAAAAAACGGTTGACGACGCTATCAATAAATTAAAGACGATTAATGATGTTATTAATGGCTATCTCAAAGATTTCGATGTAACGGTTGGCTCTATAAAAACCAACATCGGTGAGACTTTGCAGCAGATAGAAAGCAGTGAATCCGCCATGAAAGAAATTAACCAAAATATGTTGAAAGACAATGAAACGGTTTGGCAGAAAATTAATGAACAAAATACTTATATGGAAAACGCCAGAACCAAATTTTTGTCGCAAGGCGAAAATATTGCCAATATGCTGGAGTTGCAGAAGAATAATATCACTGAGGTAATTAATAACCTGGCAACTCAATCGCGGTTGGGAGAGGCTTCGTTGGCGCAACAATACAAATATCTTACCGATGCTACGGTAAATGTGACTGCCAAAGTCCAGGAGATTAATACATCATTTAAGGATAATACAGACAGTATTTTTGATGCCACCAACAAATTATCGTATGAATTTGAGGTTTTGGGTGACAGGTTGCTTAAAGCTTGTGATGCCATTAATAAATCAGCAAAAGATTCGGTAAAAAATATAGATCAGGTAAGTTTGCGATTGAATCAGTGCAGCGAGGATTTGGATACGGCAATCTATCATTCGGTCGAAAATATTAACGGGGTGTTTAATGAATATGAAAAATATTTGGCCGGATTTAATACCGTAACAGCTGAGACCTCGACCGGGGTTGTTGAAATCAACAATTTGATTTCGGCACAAAGTGATAAGATGGTAAAAATTTCGGAAGATACCAAAAAATTGGTTGATTGCTTCAATACTGTTTTGAATGATACATCAAACAAGTTGGCCGAAAGAGCAAATGATGCATATGAAAAAGTACGTGGGCTTGGGCAGGATTTGAAAAAACTGGGCCTGGAAATGGACGATGCGGCAAAACTGAGTGCCACTCATATGGAAAAATCTGGTGATAAATTGCGGGCAGCAATTAATGAAATTGCGGCAAATGCCGAAAGAATATCAAACACTATCTTATCGTCGGGTGAAGTGTTTGTTAAACAATCGCAAGCTTTGACAACAATAGCAGATGACACGGCAGGTAAAGTAAATGCCAGTATTAATAATTTGGTTGATGCCGGAAAAGCCTTTGAAAATCAAGGCGAGGCTATTGTTAAAGAAAGTATACGGTTTAATGATACAATCAATATTCAAACCAAGACTTTGGGCGAAAACGCAGTTAAAGCAGAAAAGGCAATGAAAGGGTTGGCGTCAACTTATAAAGATATTAAGATTGATTCTTTCCTTAAAGATGCCGGCAAAATTATCAGCCATTTGGAAAGTGTATCAATCGATATTAACCGATTGCTCAATCCTAAAGATGAAGAGGATTTGTGGAAAAAGTTCTATAACGGTGATACTCAGGTATTTATTCGTTCAATTGCCAAAAATATGACAGCCTCGCAGATAAATGCACTGCGTAAAGAATTTGAAAAAAATGAAGAGCTGCGAAAATTGGTTAATATATATATGAGCGAATTTGAAACTCTGGTCGAAAAATCAAAAAGTCATGAATATTCGGCGGCTTTAATGGCGGTTATATCCGGGGCTGATTTGGGAAGACTGTATTATGTTTTGGCCAAAGCTTTGAATAAAATGAATTGATAAGAATAGGTGTTAAAAAGTGGTGCAACCTTATGTTAATAGTTATATCGGCAGTTTGCAAAATCAGATAGCTGATGTTGCATCGCGGATAAAACAAAAACAAAATTCCGATGGTAATGCATCGCCGGAAAAGGTTGTCGTTACATATGAGGTTGCGCTTCGCTCTGATGTCGAGGCTTTAGCATATAAGTTAATCGGCAGCGAGGTTGTCTACGAAACTTTGGGAATGGCAGACAAGGCGGATTGTGCTTATGCTACGGGAGCCTATGGGTTTGCTGATAAAGTCGACAAGACCTCGTCGGTTATTGAGGGGCTGGTATTTAAGAATAATAAGGAATTTGATTTTAAGGTCTAGATGATAGCAGATGGATTGAACAGTAAGGTGTTTTTGGCACCGATGGCCGGGATTACTGATAAACCGATGCGAAAATTGGTCCATTCTTTTGGTGCCGGCAATATTGTTTCGGAAATGGTGGCAATTAATGCTTTATCAAGACGCAATGCCAAAACATATCGAATTGCCGATGTGCGTGATGAACCATACCCGGTGACGGTGCAGTTGGTAGGCAGCGAGCCAAAACTATTTGCCGAGTCTGCAAAACTGGTTGCAGAGCTTGGAGCTTATTCCATAGATATTAATATGGGGTGTCCGGTCAAAAAAATCGTAGCGAATAAATCTGGTGCTTATTTAATGACTGAGCCAAAACTGGCGGCCGATATAATCAAAGCGGTTAAACAAAGCATAAAGCTTCCGGTGAGTGTGAAATTTCGTAAAGGATGGGATCATAAAAGCGTAAATGCGGTTGAGTTTGCCAAAATATGTCAAGACAGCGGAGCTGATTATTTGACAATACACGGCAGAACAAAATCGGATATGTACTCAGGAAATGCAGATTGGGATATAATTGCGGCGGTTAAACAAGCTGTTAGGATACCTGTGGTTGGCAACGGAGATATTGACAGCGTATATAAAGCAAAGGAAATGATTGAGTATACCAAAGTTGACGGAGTTATGATTGGAAGAGCAGCTTTGGGTCGGCCATGGCTGATAGCTCAAACGCATAATTATTTGGAAAATGGACTTGAACCTGAAGAAACAAGCATTACACTCATAAAACAAACCATGCTTGAACACATTAGCCAATTGCAGAAGTATTATGGTGAAAAAATGGCTTTGGCACTGTCTCGCAAATATGTGTGTTGGTATTGTAAAAATTTGCGTAACGCCAGAAAGTTTCGGGAAATATATGTAAAAATCAATAATACGGAGCAGGCAATTGCCGAAATCGAAAGATTTTTTGCCGAAAATGGTTCGGATATAGATGAAAGGTCGTAACAAATGAAAATTATCGTGTGTGGAGCAGGGCAACTGGGAAAAAGTATCGTGAGCTATTTGGCAAAGGGCAATAACGATATTATTGTAGTTGATGATAATCAATATGACTTGGATGAAATATCAAAAGAATATGATATATTGCCGATTCAAGGAAAGCCGTCGCACCCAGATGTTCTGGAACGCGCCGGAGCTAAAGACTGTGATATGATTTTGGCGGTGACGGATATGGATGAGGTTAATATGATTGTGTGTCAGTTGGCCTACACCTTGTTCAATATTCCAAAAAAGATTGCCAGTGTTAACAGTAAGACATTCGTCGATCCGTTATGGGGAATGTTGTACAATGATAATCATCTGCCGATTGATTTGTTGATATCTCCTGATATTGATATTGCCGACAATATTCTAAAAATACTGCGATATCCCGGATGTTCGGGGATTTTGCCGGTGTTGGATGAAAAATATTATATAATGACACTTAATATCAAAGAGGGATGTCCGCTGCTTAATGTGCCGCTGATGCAGCTTAATCAGTATGAAGATATTGATATAAGTGTGGTTAATATTATCCGCAACAACAATAGTTTTTTGCCTGATATGTACGAAACTTTGCAATTGGGCGATGAAATTAATATTTTGGTCGAGGCCTCAGAGGTATATAGCACAATCAGTGCATTTGGGCTTGAGAAACCAGCCAATGAAAGATTGGTGATGTTTGGAGGAGATGAAATTTCCGAATATATCGGTGACAAGATTGAAAATGATGACAGCATCATATCTTGCAGGCTTATTGAGGAAGATATTGACAAAGCCCGCAGATTGGCTCGCAAACTCAATCATGTAGTGGTGATTAACGGAGAAATGATGAGCGACGTTATTTTAAAAGAGGCGGATGTTGCGCATGCCGATGCGGCAATTGCCTTAACAGATAATGATAAAGACAATATTTTGGCCGCGCTTTTGGCGTCGAAAAGTGGGGTTGGGACCACGATAGCGGTAATTAATACTCCGTCATATAATAATCTGATGTTTAATATTGCAGATAATATTTTGGTTTATCGCAGTGCTATTACAATATCAAAAATTTTGAAAGAAATTCGTAAGGCTAAAATCAAAGAGGCGTATTCCGTTGCCAGAGAGTTGGGTGAAATATGGGAAATTAAATTGGAAGCCGAAAATATGTGCTGTGATAGAAAAATAGGCGAGTTGAGTTTGGCAAAAACATGTAGAGTTTTTGCCGTATTGCGCAACAATGATCTAATATATGCGGATCCGACTTTTAGATTGGAATGTGGCGATATATTACTGGTTTATGTTGATTCAACGGCGGTCAAACAGGCAGAACAAATTTTTTGTTAAAAATCTTTGACAGCTTCGAAAAAATATTATTAAAATAAATCTTACAAAGATAAATTATAAAAAGGGGCCAATCCTATGAATACAAATAAAGAAATAGAAGAAAAATTTTTGAGCAAACTCAAAGAAAACGAAATTTCGGTTACCGTGTTTTTGGTAAACGGAGTAAAATTACAAGGAATTATAACCTGGTTTGATGAGGCGACATTGCTGTTGCGCCGTGACGGGCATACTCAGCTGATCTACAAACACGCCGTGTCTACAATCATGCCCGGTGAGGCCGTGGAAATTTAAGTCAAAAATCATTGTCATCATTTAGATCCCATAATAAACCTCAAATTAATGCCGCTATAGTTTTTCCGGATATATATGGCGAAAAAATATCTTTGTCTGCCGAGGCGCGCTTGGAAGAAGCAAACGGTTTGGCACAAGCAATAGGGTTAAACGTACTCTATAAAGAAATTGTACGCGTGAAACAAGTAAAACCGGCAACTTTAGTCGGACAGGGGGTTATTGAACGCCTGGCCGAAAAGATTAATCTATATAAAATAGAGCTGGTTATTTTTGATACAGCCTTATCGCCTATTCAACAAAGAAATTTGGAAAAAAAGCTTGCGGTAAAAGTAATTGACCGCACGGCACTTATATTGGAAATATTCGGAGAAAGGGCTCAGACCAAAGAAGGAAAACTGCAAGTTGAGCTGGCGCATTTGACATATCAACGCAGTCGATTGGTCAGAAGCTGGACACACCTTGAAAGACAGCGCGGCGGTGCCGGTTTTTTGGGCGGTCCGGGTGAAACCCAGATTGAGCTCGACAGACGTATTATTGATGATAAAATTTTGCGCATAAAAAAAGATTTGGAGAAAGTAAAACAAACCAGACAGATTCAACGCAATGCCAGAAAAAGAGTGCCTTATCCGATAGTGGCGTTGGTTGGTTATACCAATGCCGGAAAATCAACAATTTTTAATTTGTTGTCCGGCAGCAATGTATTGGCAAAAGATTTGTTGTTTGCAACGCTTGATCCGACGATGCGAAAGATAAAGTTATTGTCGGGACAAGAGGTGATATTATCGGACACGGTTGGTTTTATATCTGATTTGCCGCTGGAATTGATTATGGCTTTCAGGGCAACGTTGGAAGAAGTGGTGGAGGCTGATTTGATTGTGCATGTAAGAGATATCAGCTCTAACAGTGCCAAAGAACAACGCGAGGATGTGTTGAAAGTATTGCAGAGTTTGGGAATTGATAATACTAACCGATATATCGAGGTGCTAAACAAAATTGATTTGATTTCGACAGAGAAAAGACAAAGTTTGTTAAAACAAACTGGCAAAAATTGGGTGGCCGTTTCAGCCTTGACCGGAGAAGGAAAGGACAGATTACTGCAACTAATTGATAAAAAGTTGTTTGCGGAATTTGAGACAGTGGAGATTAAAGTTCCGGTTGCAAATGGCAAGGATTTGGCTTGGGTGTATGAAAACGCAATTGTCATTGAGGCAAAAAATTATACTCACAATGTGGCTATAACCGCTAAAATCAGCCCCAGTAAAGCTGCAATCATGGATAAAATGAATATTTTTTATGTAAAAAAACGAAAAGATGTGTAAAAACATCTTGCTTTAATTAAAATATTGAGCTAAACATACTCTTACTTGCGGGACTTAGCTCAGCCTGGTAGAGCGCTTGCTTTGGGAGCAAGATGTCGTTGGTTCGAATCCAATAGTCCCGACCACTTATGCCAAAACGCTTCTTGAATGAAGGTTTTGGCATAATTAAAATAAAGGGGCGGATTTTTCTTTGATGAGACAATTTCAGCGCAAAAAAGAAGATTTTGTTTGCGAGCATTGCGGAGCAAAGGTTACCGGCAACGGATATACCAATCATTGCCCCAAATGCTTGTACTCCAAACATGTTGATATAAACCCCGGAGACCGAGCCGAAAGCTGCGGCGGGTTAATGGCGCCGATTGATTTGGAAATTAAAAACGGTAAATATGTCTTGGTGCATAAATGTCAAAAATGCGGCTTTGTCAGACGCAACAAAGTATGTGACGAAGATGATTTTGAAGCTGTGCTAAAGTTGGCCAAACAAAAAGTCAACTTGCTAAAATAAAACCGCCGAATATTACGGCGGTTTTGTTTCATATCAACAATAAAATTTAGAACTTAATTCCTTTTTGTTTGCATCGATTGTCCCATTTTAGTTTGGCATAGACCTGCATATCGGTAATAGTGTCGGTCTCGTCGACAATCTCTTTGCCCAATATAGTCTCTATAATGTCTTCAAGAGTGACAATTCCGATCCAGTTGCCGAGCTGGTCAACAACCAAGGCCATATGATTGTGGTCTTCAAGCATGGCCGAGAGGACATCTTGCAAACGCGCCTCTGGTGAAAAAGAACGCATATCGCGGGCGAACTTATCAACCGTGTCATCATCTTTGGCCTTATAAGAGCTTGATTTGTGGATATATCCTTTGAAAATCTGTTTTTTCTCGTCAATGATTGGGAAACGAGAAAAAGGTGTGGTAGAAAGGAATTTATCAAAATCTTTGATCTTGGTGCCGGGTTTTACGGTATGCACCACCGTGCGAGGCGTCATGACATCTTTGACATCTAATTGACGCAAATTCAAAGTGTTAATTACTACTCTATATTCTACATCATCAACGACTTTGGAGGCTTGTCCCATTTTGGCCAAAGCTTTAATTTCTTCTTTGATGTTGGAATAATCGCAATCAGTGGTGAACCAACGTGTAATCAAAGCCGAAAGCCAGATAAAAGGTTTCATAATCCAAATTATGACATTAAGAGACGGCACCATAATCGGTACCAAACTTTTCCAATATTTTGCGCCGATTGATTTGGGTAAAATTTCTGAAGTGGTTAAAATAAGAAATGTCATAATACCACTGGCAAGCCCGACATAAGATTGACCATATAATTCCGCAACCTGTGCGCCGACCCCCGTGGCACCGACCGTGTGGGCAATGGTGTTTAACGAAAGAATGGCGGCAAGCGGTTCGTCAATATGCTCTTTCATATGGGATAGCTTTTTGAAAAGAGTGGGACTTTTGTCTTCTAGCTGAGCTACATAACTGGGAATAATTGAGAGAAGGGCGGCTTCTAACACCGAACATATAAAAGAAACCGCAATTGCCATAATGGCAAAGACAAGTAAAATAAACATTTTTTCCTTATTTGTTGTTAACGACAGTTTTGGTTAATAACATTTTTTTTATTAAAAATAAAGTATAATTATGCTTTTTTTAGACTTTTTCTTAAAGTGAAAGTTGTTTTTGTTTAAGTAAGCACATATTTCTGATATATCATGTTATAAATTAGTATAAATTGTTACGGTTTTGTTACAAAAAGCTTGTTTTGATAAAGCAAATATGGTATAGTATATATATTAGAAAAACCTTCTTTTTGCAGGAGGATATTATGATGAAGAGCAGTAGAGAGCAAGGGCTTAAATTCTTGGCCGAAATGGAAAAAACTATTACTTCAAAAGAGCAGATATTTGATGCTTTGTTTGAAGCTTGTGGTGCGGGTGAAAATGTAAACACCAAGCATGTATTCTTCCAAGAGGTAATTATTAAATTTAATGCCTCAAAGGCCAAAGCCGTTATTGCCAATCATTTGCCGTATGAAACCGAAAGCCATTATGTTGATATGGCGTTGTATGCCTATATAAAAGCCGGTTTTAAAATGAGGGATTTTGACAAGGATTTGTCTGAACACAAAGCAAAATACAATTTTTCATACCCAAGGATTGCAAACGGTGCGGTAGTTTATGCCAATGCTTAAAGCACAAGAGGCTCTCGCTTTTTACTCCTTTTTGGCGAGAGCCTTTTTTGTGGGCAAAGAAGATGCTTGGTTCGACCAGATTATACCAAGTATAACTAAAATTCCACCGAGAATTTGTGATAAATGAATTTTTTCACCCAACAAAATATATGCTTCTGTTGTGGAAAACAGCGGTAAGGTGTAATAGATGACGGCTATTTTGATGCTGCCCAATCGATGCAATGCCGTATTCCAGGCAAGATAGGCAAAAACAGAATTAAAGATCCCAAGATAGACAAAAACTCCGTAATCTATGGGACTAAGATTGGTTATTTGCCGTTTGGGAACAAAAATTAACATTAAACAAAACAAAATAATCATACCGATTAGGGCTGAGGCTGCCAAAAGAGAGGTTTGAGAAATATGAGGCGGGCGCTTGGTTTGCAAAAGCGAATAAACAGCAAAACAAAAGGCGTTAATAAGAATGATAAAATCGCCTGGGACTAATGTTACCTTAGACAAAGACAAAAAATCGCCTTTGAAAATTATGGTAACCACACCACATATTATGAAAAAGAGACCTATCAACTGCTTAGATGAAATATGTTGTTTGAGAAAAAAGTGGGAAAGAATAAGCAAAAATATCGGACCTAGTGTGTTTAACAGACTAATATTGATGGCCGAGGCCGTATGCCCGGCATAGTATATCAGCGTATTGGTTATTACCATGCCGCTGATGGCAAGAAGCGTAAGATATTTTAGATTGGATATAAACCAACGGCGGTTTTGCCACAAATTGCGATGAGATATGGCGGTTAGAATACAACCGGCAATAAGCCAACGGCTGAAAGCTATTTCCAACGGGGCCAGTGATGTGGCAAAATAGTTGGAAATAATCGGATTCAAACTCCACAAAAAAACGGCTGTGACTGCCAACAAATATCCCATAATAAAACTCCTGTTGCTATCAGAAATAATATAGACATTAAAATTCTAAGTTCATGATAGTAAAAAGGCTATTTTGGCTGTGAGGGAGCTGCTTTGAAAATACAACCTTGTACCGGTGATGAGTTTTCGGTACGTAAAACTATATCTTTTATTACAATATCTTGAAAACCGTATTTTTTAAGCAATTGCTCGATGTAAAGAGGATTATGCTTAAATCGGCCGTTTTTTTGAATTTGGTAAGAGTTTGAGGTGTCGGATTTTTCAATAGTAAATATTATGTTTTTTCCGCGACAAAGACTGACTAAGTCCTCAGGTGATGAGATGTAACCCAAAACATCGGCAGCAATAATCCAATCAAAATCGCTTCTTTGGTGCAAAAAAGCCAGAGCATCGGATTTTATGAGCTCGGTATAGACATGTTTTGCTGCGGCAAGTTCCAACATTTTGGCAGACAAATCAACCCCTATAAGTTGATTCCTAGGCGTTTTAACAGCCACACCAACAAGCCCCGAACCACAGCCAATATCCGCAATGCGACCTTCGATATCTCCCGCAATTCGTCTAATAGCCAGCGGAGCTGCATAATCCAAATTTTGCATAACCAATTCGTAATTAAGAGCAAAATTGTCAAACAACTTTTCAATAAAATCTTGATTATTTTCAATTGGTTCTCCTTGTAATGCGGCGCATAAATTGCGAGCAAACTCGTTGGATGGAAATGACTTTAGCCAATATTGAGCAATTTTGAGGGCCTCGTTTTCATTTTGTTGAGAAAATAGCATCAATACTTCGGCCAGATTGATGGATGCTTCAACAAGTTCAGGATTGCAACGCAATGCATTGAAAAACAGGTCAGAAGCTTGTTCGTATTGGCCCAAATCTTTAAGTACTATACCAAGGTTGTTGCTGGTTTCGGCAGCATCGGGGTGCAGAATTATGGCCTGGCGATATTCTTCCAAAGCCTCGGGCAGGCGATGTTGACGATAGAGCATCTCAGCGTAGTTGTTGTGTGCGGCAAAGTTCTTGGCGTCAAGCTCAATTACTCTTTTATACCGTGCCTCGGCCTCGTCAAAACGCGATAATCGGCTAAAAATATCGGCTAAGCATAATTTCGTTTGCGGACTATTGGGGTTTAGCTCCTCGGCGGATGATAAAATGGCAAGAGCCTTGTCATCTTGATTTAGTTGCAAATAAATCAAGCCCAAAAGATATTTGACGGCATCAGATGAGGGAGACAAAGTTTCTGCCTTTTGGGCAAAATTCAAGGCTGTTTGGGGCTGGTTTTGTTGATATTTTAGCCAAGCAAGGTCATAAAAACCTAATGTTTCATCAGGAAAACGTTTGATGAGGTCTTGCAAAAGCTGCTCGGCCTGATTGGGGTTATCAAGGCGGTAACTGTTGGCGAGGTTAATCTCGGCAGTGCTATATGCTGGATCAAGAGAAAGAGCTTTTTGCCAATAGTCACGAGCTTGCGGTAAATTGTTTATGGCCTCATATATACAGGCAATTTCATTATAGGTCTCTTTGATTTGCGGGGACAAAGACATGACATGAAAAAAATTATTGAGTGCATCGGCATATTCGCCAATAGCTTTAAGAGAAAAGGCCAAATTATAATAAAAGGCAGCCTTGTTTGGCTCCTGCCTGATGGCGGCGGAAAAATAGGGCAGTGCTTCTTTGTGTAACCCTTGGGCTTGAGCTGTCAATCCCAAAAGATTTAATACCTCGGGATTGTCCGGTGAGGTTTGCAAAATTTGACGCAACAAGCAATCGGCCGAGGCAAAATCGCCTTGGTCAAAAAGATTAATGGCTTTAGTAAATAAATCGTTGTAAAACATATTAATTCCGATTTAATAAATATTGCTCTGCTTATAGCAGATATCATAAAAAAAATCCAGCGATTTTGTAAAAAATACTTGATTTTGGAAAAATATTGTTATAAATTGCCCTCACTTCCGAGAATGAAGACGGGATGTGACCGCCTCGTTTGGTGTTTGGGCCAAAACTATCGGGACAATAATATGAGTGAAAAATAAAAGGAAAATACATCGATGAAAAGCATTGTTTCTACAAAAAAGAAAAAAGAACGTCAATATGGCGTAATTTGGGGTGCTCCGAACAGCTCTGCAGCTAGGAGAGAGTATGCTCCGGGCCAACATGGTCAAAGAAGAAAAAAACCGACTGACTACGGCGAGCAATTAACCGCTAAGCAAAAATTGAAAACCTATTATGGTAATGTGTCGGAAAAACAATTCCATAAATATTATGTTGAAGCAGTACGTCGTTCAGGCGATGCTGCAGAAAACTTGATTGGTATTTTGGAGTCTCGTTTGGATAATATTGTTTATAAAGCAAAATTTGTTCCGACTATTTTTGCTGCTCGTCAATTTGTTAACCATGGACATGTTTTGGTTAACGGCAAAAAAGTTAATATCCCTTCTTATATGTTAAAAGCAGGTGATGTTGTAGAAGTAAGAGAAAAATCAAAACAACTGCCAGTTGTTATAAGTGCTTTGGAATCTACTTCTCGTGATGTTCCGGCTTATGTCGAATTGGATGCCAAAAAGGCTGTTGCAAAATATGCGTTTGTTCCAAAATTGGATGATGTTCCTTATGCATCTGTTATGGAACCGAATATGGTTATCGAGTTCTACTCAAGATAATAAGCAGGTTGATTTACAAAAAATCCTCAGAAGTTGTGCAAACTCTGAGGATTTTTGTTTTAAAAAAAATAAATCTAAAGTAAACTGAGGGCAACTTTCGTTACTTGCAGCATTAACAGCAAAGAAAAGGATTTTAGCATGGATGATATTCATCTTGACGACCCGCGTAAGTTTTCGGCAAAACAAATAAAGGTTGAAATTGAGCAATCAGTCGGCAAAAGAAGTGTGTGGCAATATTTATTTGATCTTTTGGTCAAAACATTTATATTGGCGGCGTTGATTTCTATTGACTTTACGCTGTTTGCCAAAGCCGGAAACTATAAGATGTTTACTTCAACATCTATGTTGACACTTGAAGTGCAATATATTTATGCCACCATTGCGCTAATTTGTTTTGTTATTATGTTGCTGGCTTCGTTTAGGCCTAAACTGGAAAACGCGTTTTTATCCTTAGGTGTTGCCTTAACAGTAATTGCAATTATAAACCAATTTGCCACTTTTGAAAAACATTCCGGGTTGTTGATATTTTTCAGCGGTATTTTCAGCGATCAGGTTAACGGATGGCTGTATGAGTATTCTTTTTGGATCATCGGCTTGTGCGTATTTGCACTAGCGTGGTTTATGATGAACAGATTGCGGCGATCAATAATGTTTTATATGATGTGTGGTTTGGCGCTTATCTGGGGATGGATATTGAGCGAGGCTTATTTTAATACATCGTCGCAATATTTTAGAACGGTAGCTTCTTCACCGACACTTAAAGATGAGACCAGCAATGAGCGTCTTGTTTTCTTGTCTTTTAACAATCTTACATCGCCGAATAATTTGCAAAAGATGTCAACCCAGCCAAAGCAAAATATAAATATGCAAAAAAGCCTCGGTAACCTGCTTGGAATGTTGACGGAATACAACTTTATTTTATATCCCAATGCATTGGCCAAAAATTCAAATGATGAATTTTTGAATTTGATGGCAACTTATAATTTCGGGTCGGCAGATAATGATACATCTTATGTTATGAATTCGGCTATGAGAGATGAATACTTTGATTTTTCCGCTTTGCAAGATGATAAGCTATATGTTAAGGATAATGCTCTTTATAGTTTGTTGCAGAAAGAAGGATATAAAATCAACGTATATCAAACCAGAGATGTTGATACTTGCTATGTTAACAATAAATTGGCTGCGGCGACCTGTCTAGAAAAAGTCAATATGCCAATTGCTTTGGATGATCCAAAATTTACAAGATGGGATAAAACGTTTTTGTTGGCAGCGCAGTGGCTTAATTCGACGGGTTTTGTGAAATCCTTTAATCCTTTGCTGAAAGGACTGGAATATATAATACCGGGAAACAAGGTAAAGCCTATAGGGGGTGAGGTCGACAGATTGTATGCAATCAACTCGTTTAAGGTTTTTGATCTTATTGCGGAAAATATGAAAAAACAGACCGGAAAGCAGGCTTATTTTGCGGTAATTGATTTGCCGTCTGATACTTATGTGTATGATGAATTCTGTCAGATAAAGGAAATGCCTGCATGGATGAGTGAAACTAATGCAAAATTTGCCAATTATTCAATTGAAGAAAGACGCAATGCTTATGCCGATCAGCTTAGCTGTGGTATCGGAGCATTAGCATCTTTTATACAACAGCTTGAAGATGCCGGGCAATTGGAAAATTCAACCATTATTATTAATGGTTTGGGGAATCCTCACGGAATATTGAAAAAGGAAAGCGAATATTATCCGAGTATTCAAGAAAACCGGCAAGTATTGTTTGCCATAAGACCAAAAGAAAATAAACAAGCACAGATAGATTATAAGGTTTGTCGGGTGGATGAGCTTGTCAACTCTTATTTGGCTACAAAGAAACCGTGCCAAGAATTTTCGGACATAAAAACAACCGAAAAAAATATGAAACAAATTCAAAGCTTGATTGAAAAAGATAAGTATAAAGATCATGAGATTGAATCTGCACGGGAAAATTTCGTGGAATGGATGAGAGCTTGGGTGGCATATAACAAAGAAGAAAGCAATTTTAATTATGGCCAAATTCAAGAAATAACTGCGACATCTCAACCGATGGTGATAGAAAAAGTTGAGGTTGCCGAAAATGTGGTCGAAGAAAAGCCCGAGGAAAAACTGCCTTCCATAAGCAAGGCTGCTCAAGAACTTGAAGCTAAGGCTAAAGATGATGCTGCAACGCAAAATGAGGTTAAAACCGAGACAGGAGGGGAGCCAAAAGTTGATGCGAACAGTATTACCGCTGATGTAGACACCAGTGGTGATAAGACTATCAATATTGATACCGTTGAGGCTAAGCCAGAAGATAAGGCCTCTCAAGAGGATAAATCGACGGCTGAAGCCGGTAAAGATGTTGTTCCTGAGACATTGTTTGATAGCAAAGAAGAATATGAGGCAGCAACAAAAGAATCTGTCGAAACACCAACATTTGAACCTACAAAACCAGCTGAGCAAAAAAATGACAATGTTGCCACAGATGACAATAAGCCAAACCAGAAAGAAGAAGTAAAAGACAAACCCCAAACAGAAACACCAAAAACGCCTGAAGAAAATTTGGATAAATTGGTGAAGGATGTTGAAAATTTGGCAGAAAGCAAAAATCTTAAAGAGGTGTTGGAAGCACCCGTCGTAGAAGAACAAAAACTTTCGCCCGAAGAGTTAAAAAAGCAATTTCGTGAAAAGTTATCCAACACGACCCCAAAACCAGCCAATGATATAGATATCAAAGTCAAAGTTGTTGAAAATTAACATTGCTTGGGAGTAATTGTTTCGCCAATGCGTAAATGGATATCACATACATCATCCGGGCGAAAGGCCGCTGCTTTTTGGCAAAATAAAAGAGCTGGCTATTCATTGCTTATTTTTGGAATAATTTTTTTGCTGAGCCTCATGGCAGAAATAATTGCCAATGATAAACCGTTGTTAGTAAAATATGACGGACAATGGTATTTTCCCTTTATTAATGAATATACTGAACAGACTTTTGGCGGTGATTTTCCAACCGAGGCCGACTATAAGGATCCGTTAATTGTTAAAAATATCAAAACAAACGGAGATATGTGGTTTACCTTAATACCATATTCGTTTAATACGGTTGATTATCAATTGGATACACCAACACCTTCGGCTCCGGATAAAAATCATTGGCTGGGAACCGATGATGAGGGAAGGGATATTCTGGCTCGTATTTTATATGGGATAAGGCTGTCGGTGGTGTTTGCATTCATACTTACGGCCGTTTCGTCAGTTATAGGGATCATCATTGGAGCCATACAGGGCTATTTTGGCGGCAAGACAGACATTATAATTCAACGATTTTTAGAGATTTGGGAATCTTTGCCTCAGCTGTTTATTTTGATAATTATTGCCAGTGTTTTTGAGCCTAGTTTCGGAATGTTGTTGTTGATTATGTTGTTTTTTAGTTGGCCGGCTTTGGTGGGGGTTGTCAGAGCTGAATTTTTGCGAGCGCGCAACTTTGAGTTTGTTAAAGCAGCTAAGGCGCTTGGTGTCGGAAATATGCGGATTATGTTTCGGCATATTTTGCCAAATGCGTTGGTGGCATCAATAACTTTTATTCCATTTATATTGTCTGAATCCATTGTAGCTTTGACGGCACTTGATTTTTTGGGGCTTGGGCTTTCGCATGAGTATCCGTCACTTGGGGATTTGGTTAGGCAGGGCAAAGATAATTTGCAGGCGCCATGGATTGGAATCTCTATATTTGTGGTATTGGCGTCTTTATTGACGATGTTGATTTTTATAGGCGAGGGTGTAAGAGATGCCTTTGACACCAGGAGAAATCGCTGATGAGTGATTTGTTGGAGATAAAAAATCTGAGTATCGGTTTTAGGAACTCGTCAGGATACGACTATAAAGTCGTAAAAAATATCTCTTTTACTCTTAAAAAAGGCGAAATATTGGGGATTGTAGGTGAATCCGGCTCGGGTAAATCGGTGACGGCTTTGTCGATTTTGGGGCTTTTGCCATATCCTAAGGCATTTCATGACAGAGAAAGTTCGATAAAATTTAACGGAGAAGAATTAATTGCCAATCCGGAGATAAGAAAATTTCGCGGCGGAAATATAGGAATGGTTTTTCAAGAACCAATGTCATCATTGAATCCGTTGCATAAGGTTGGACAGCAAATTGCCGAGACCATTATCTTGCATCAAAATCTTTCTCCCAGAAGAGCCAAAGCCAAAGCCGTGCAATTACTTAGGTTGACCGGAATAGCAAATCCAAAGGCCAAATACGATGCTTATCCGCATGAGCTTTCTGGCGGACAACGGCAAAGAGTGATGATTGCTATGGCCATTGCCAACAAACCGGATATTTTGATTGCAGATGAACCGACAACGGCATTGGATGTTACAATTGCTGCGCAAATTATTGATTTGCTGTTGAAATTAAAAAAAGAACTTAATATGTCGGTCATTTTTATAAGTCACGACCTAAACATTGTTAGGCGGATTGCCGATCGAATTTTGGTAATGAAAAGCGGTAAAATTATTGAGCAGGGATTGTGCAGTGATATCTTCAGGAACCCAAAGGAACGATATACCAAATCATTGATTTTTGCTTCTAATGTATTGAAAGAAAAAAACAATTATAAAAATGATTTTATTTTGCAGGCTAAAGATTTGACTGTCAAATATCCACTCAAAAAAAGCTTTTGGGGTAAGGTGAGGGAATATCTTTATGCTGTTAACCACATCTCTATCAAAATCAAAGCCGGCAAAACTCTTGGAATTGTTGGCGAATCAGGCTCAGGTAAAACAACTTTGGGGATGGCTTTGGCTGGTTTGAATTGTTTTGACGGCAATGTGTATTATAAGGGCCAAGATATTAGATCATTGAATAACAAAGAGTTGCACAAAAAAATACAAATTGTATTTCAGGATCCTTATAATTCGCTTAATCCACGGATGAATATTGCTGAAATCATTGCTGAAGGCATATATGTTCATTTCAAAAAAATGAATAAAAACCGAATATTGCAAAAAATAGCTAATGTTTTACATGAAGTAGGGTTAAGAGATGATATTTTGGATAAATATCCACATGAGTTTTCCGGCGGGCAGAGGCAACGTATTGCCATTGCCAGAGCGTTGGTGGTGGAGCCGGAAATACTTATTTTGGATGAACCGACATCGGCTTTGGATGTTACAATCGCTGCTCAGATATTGAAATTGCTGCAAAAAATTCAAAAAGATCGTGGGCTGGCTTATCTGTTTATAACTCATGATATGCAAGCAATAAAAGCAATGGCTGATGATATTGCTGTTTTAAAAGACGGTAAAATAGTTGAACTTAATACTGCATCCAAAATATTGGAACATCCGCAAAAAACATATACGCAAAATCTTATCAAAGCGGCGAATATCAGAAAAAGACCATTTTTAAAAAGGAGAAAAAATGAGCAAAACTAAAACTTATATGACAATTTTGGTTGCGGCGATTGCAATAATTGTTATTGGGTTTATCATGAATATCAACATGATAAAATCTTTTGTTATGATGTGTTTTGAGTTTGCCGGCAACAATATTCAGTCTGTGGCGGCGGCAATATGTGCTTTTATATTCTTAGGCAACAAAAATTATTGGCTGATTATGCTGGGTTGTGCGATTATTACGGCGTTGGCTGTTCAGGTCGTGGTGATGGGGCAGAGTGCCGGAATACTCATTTTGACAGCAAGAGTTGTGACATTTATGGCAATAGTCTTCTTAATGAATTTTGCCAAGCTGCTGATAAACAAATAAACTTCCACTAGCTAACGCAAGTGGTATTACCTGTTCCGAACTACGTTCGCCCTGCCCAAAGGCTTCGCAAGCCTAACGGCTGGGCAGGTATGTCTACATCTACCTGCTTACGCAGGTAGTGTTACGTTCGAATCATAAAAAAACGGCCCTCAATCAGAGGGCTGTTTTTTATTCCCAAGCTTGAACCATATTAAGCGACATTTGCAAATCTTCCGGATAACCGGTTGCGGTATCAAGAGACAAAACCACATCCGTATCGTTTAGTTTGTCTTGCAAAATATCTTCGTAATCAATATTGCCTTCACCGATAACAACATTGCGTTTGAGCTCGGCATCATAATCTTTGAGATGAAAATATTGACATTTGTTAATGATATCTTGCAAATCCTGAGGTTTAAAGTCATCGGCCATGGCGATGGTGTTGCCGAGGTTTAACAGCGGAAAAATATTGGAAAATCCATATAATTCAAGCAGTTGATGCATTGAGTTGATGGTAGAGATATTGCACTTGGCATCGTTTTCAAGTAAAAGTGAAATGCCGCGCTCAAGTGCCATCTGGCTATAAATATCAAGCTTTTTTCCCAGCTCTTCCATCGATATTGTATCATTTTTTAGGTACGAGTAGATGTTTATGTTGGGAGCGCCAAAAATATCGGCTAAATCCATCAATTGTGTAAAATATGCGGCTTCATCGGCGACTTTTTGCCCACAAATATTAAAATCTGTTTTATCAGTAGCCCAATTAAGGAAAGGTGAGGCGATAGACGAGACCAAGATACCAGAGGACTGTATCTTATGAGCCATGTCAGCGGCCTCTGCAAGCGAAAAATCGCAAATATTGCGGCTATTGACGTTACGAAGCTCAATATAACGCAAATTGTTCTTTTGGGCAAAATGCAAACTATCTTCCAGATGAGAAGAATATTCGTCATTAATGAAGCTTATTTCCATAGCATATTTCCTTATCTTAACAAATGTACTTATGAGGCAAGATAAAACTGCCAACATGAAAAATCAAGACTTTTTTAGTTTGGCAAAAATTAAATTTATAGGATATTGTAAAAGCATTGTATTTTTTGTCAAGTGTGCGATAACATATTGACTTTACAACATTTATGTTTATGGCTGTTTCGTGAGGATATTTTTGTACAGGGGGTGGCTTTTAGTTATAAATATATTTGTCGCATAATATATATTATGTATATTAAACGATACCAAAAAAGGGGGACTGTAAATAAAAGCAGTTTAATTTTATTTATCTTGAATTTTTACCACTGTTATTTATCAAGGCTGTTTTTATGTTGCTGTCTACCAAATATATTCCGGAGCTTTTTCTAAATGCATTGTGATATGTTGAAACTTCTTTTAACTGTTCTTCGGTTGCATTGCGCCGCGCCATATCTTCATAAATGTTTTCCCATAATGCATTTATATATGTAAGCGATTCTTTGTTTAGATAATCTTCTCTTGAACGCATTATAGCTTTCATAATATCTTGTTCGGTTGTATTGGCTCTGGTGTTGGTATCATAATATTTGTCAAACATACGATTATAAACGCTTACTCTGTCTGCTATTCCTTCTTTATACATTTTGGAAACAACGCCCAGCAGAATATCATATGCCTTGTCATGATCGGCCATGGTAACAGGAAAACCCACGCCAAGGCTTTTGATTTGCTCTTCGCGGCGT
The DNA here is from genome assembly GCA_944391415.1 of uncultured Alphaproteobacteria bacterium. Lineage (GTDB taxonomy): Bacteria > Pseudomonadota > Alphaproteobacteria > RF32 > CAG-239 > CAZU01. Next base: position 59,424 of record CALXTM010000003.1, on the reverse strand, counting down.
GCAAACATCGAAACTTCACTAAGATAACGATGAACACCCAAAGCCACACATTCTATTCTATATCCGGCTTGTTTGGCTTTCATAATTGTTCCCATCCGCCAATCGTTGGGGTTGGATAAAATGCTATCTATTTGAATATTAAAATTATTTTCGATACATTCATCGACCAGGCGCTCTCTGGCCCAGCTCATATCGGCTTTGGTTATAAAGGGGTATTCATTCGGATTTTCTTGCAACAGCTCTGCAGCATAAGGCAAGAGAATTCTTAGGTCGTCGCCGCCAAATTTTGCCGGTTCCGGTGATGTTTGCTGAGCATATTTGAAAGAAGCGGTTGTCTTGCCGGCCCCTGATTGCCCGGTTAGCAAAACAAAAGTTGGGGTTTTACTTGGCTGTTTACCTTCTAAAAACAAAGGGCTGATTGTGGTTTTATACCAAGCTATGCGGTCTTGATCACTTAACTGATAGTTTTTCATTTAATGTTCCTTTGTCATACTTTTTATAAGCGGAATATAAATATTCCTTACCTTGTTTAGCAATTCTTGTTTATCAAGATATCGCATATCTTTTTTGATTTGCCGCATCTTGGTAATACAATCTTCTTTGGCAGAAGCATTTTTGAGTAATCTGACAGAATATTCGCGATACAACGACAATAGCACGAAATGTGCATCTTCAATATTTTGTATTTCATTTTCGTTTGCTATCATATCCAATCTTGTATATGCCATATTCCGTTTTCCTTTGTAATATGCAAAATTGCACCGTTTGGGATATCAAGATATTTTTCACCCAAGGCAACCAGTGTTTGAGCCAGCATTATTCCGTGAGATGAGATGGCTATGGTTTGGTAGTTTGCTTGATCGGCCCAATAATTGAGACCTGAAAAGACACGCTCCCTAACCTGTTTTTTGGTTTCGCCACCAGGGTAGCAGATATTTTCATCCGGTATTGCTGCATGCAGTTTGTCAAATATGTCTTTGTATTTGTTTTTAATTTCAGTATAGTGCAACCCTTCGGCACAGCCGACATCAACCTCGATAAAGCGATTGTCTTCAACAATGTTGACATGGAGGCTTTGGTTGGCCAGTTCTGCGGTTTGGCGGGCGCGTTTAAGCGGTGATGTGACAATAAGCTCTATGCCATGGTTTTTAAGCCTTTTGCCAATATCAACCGCCTGCTCTTGCCCAAGCTGGGTCAAAACGGAATCATTGGTGCGACCTTGAGTGCGTCCTGCAACATTATAAGTGCTTTGCCCGTGCCTAAATATATAAAAATCTTTTGTCATTTCAATGCCTTATTAAACTCTTTGATTATGGCTTTGCTAAGCTGGTTGCTGACATGTCCAAAATCAGGAACTATGGTCAAATGCGAATTTCTTAAATGGCAATGGACATCCCATGCCCCTTTAAGAGGCGCAATCAAATCAAGTCGGTTGTGGATAATTATTGCCTCTATCGTGTTGATTTTGCTGATATTATCCAAAATATCGCTATTGCCTAAAAAGAAATTGTTGGCAGCATAGTGCATATATATCCGCTGTGAGGCTAATTCTTGTTCGGATAGTTCAGTAAACTGGCCAAAAGCCGGGTTCATACTGCCGCAGATGCGCTCAAACCAACCATAGTGATTGGCAGCGGTGAGCTGGTCTTGTATGTTGTCAGATTGGATTAATTTGTTGTAATATTTTATTGTTTTTCCTTGTGATTCTTCTTCCATATATGCCACAAACTCAGGATATAAATATCTGATTCCGCCAAAATCCCAATTGTGAAAATCATCATTGGCCAAAAACACCTGCGACAACAGCAACTTTGCTACTTTTGTTGGACGTCTTTCTGCCCATAAAAGTGCTAAAGTTGAACCCCAAGAAGCACCCCGCAGAATAACTTTGCCTTCAATATTTAGATATTCTAACAAGCGGTCAACATCATCAAGCAACTCTTGTGTGGTATTATGTTCTAATTTGCCAAGTGGTTGTGACTGTCCACAACCGCGTTGGTCTATCATAATAGCGCGATATTTGTGCAAATTAATGGTCTTGGCATATTTGGCCTTGCAACTGCCGCCGGGACCGCCATGAAAAAATATGACAGGTATGCCTTTTTTGTTGCCAAACTCAGCAAAATAGACCAAATGTCCGTCTTTTTCCGGTAAAAACCCGCTGTTGAAAGGCTTGGGAATAAACCAATTGTGCCAAAACATTTTACTCCTTTCGCGGTTTGCAACCACAATATGTTTGATTATATAAATTGAGCTCTTTAATCAAGGCCTGACGGCGCTCTTGCATGCCGCCTTTGCGCCCTTCTATCTCCAAATATGGCAAGCCGGCCTTTTCGGCTGCAATATGAGCTGCCCGATTAACCTGGGCCAAATCTTTGTAGCGAGAAACACCCAAGACACTGGCAACAGCATCAAACCCCTGCTCTTTGGCATAGGCAAATGCACGCTCAAATCGCATTGAAAAACAAATAAAACAGCGCTCTCCTCTTTCGGGCAAATCCTCCAATCCTTTGGTCAACTTGCACCATCTATCGTTATCATATTCAAGCTCAATAAATTCTATGCCGTATTTTTGGCACAAACGCTCATTTTCATCACGGCGCTTTTGATACTCGGTCAAAGGCCTGATGTTGGGATTATAAAACAACACTGCAAAATCGGCTTTTTCTTGAGCCAATTTTTCGATTACGGCACAAGAACACGGAGCACAACATGACAACAATAAAAAACGCATTTTACTTGTTTTCCTTTTCTTTTGGAATTATAAGAAAACTAATGGTTATTGCAACAGGAATTTTGGAGTTTTGAGCGTGAAAATTTTTAAGAATATCGTGATTTTGACAGGTGCCGGGATATCGGCCGAATCAGGTTTGGCAACATTTAGGGCATCTAACGGACTTTGGAATAACCACAAAGTGGAAGATGTGGCAACCATTGAGGCGTTTCAACGCAATCCGCAATATGTGCATGAGTTTTATAACGAACTTAAAAAAGAACTGGTCAAGGCAAAGCCCAATGCTGCGCATTTGGCAATTACCAGGCTGCAAAACGAATATCCGGCCGATAATATCAGTATAATCACCCAAAATGTTGATACCTTGCACGAAAAAGCCAAAAGCAAAAATATCTACCATGTCCATGGCCAGATAAATCAGGCAGTTTGCCTTAATTGCGGCCATATTCTGGAAACATTTGGCGATGTTGACACCGAAACCGTATGCCCCAAATGTCAGGTTGCGGGGATGATGAAGCCCAATATCGTATTTTTTGGTGAAAACCTTTTGTATATGGACAGGGTTGACGAGCTGTTGCGGAGTTGCGACCTGTTCTTATCTATCGGCACATCTGGGGTGGTATTTCCGGCGGCGGCTTTTGTGCAAACGGCTAAATATCACGGGGCTTTGACCTATGAATTTAATTTGGAGCCTACCTCTAATAATTTTTACTTTGATCATCACATAATGGGCAAAGCAGGCGTTACCCTGCCCGCCTTTGTCGATGAGATGATTGCAAGCCTTAAAACCGACGATTGAGCTCCCAATTCCAGGCGGTGCGTATAATATCCTCGATATTGGTATATTTGGGCTGCCATCCCAAAATGTCTTGAGCAAGTTTATTGTTGGCATAGAGCTCGGACGGGTCGCCATCGCGGCGCGGTGCAATACTTGTGGGACAAGGCTTGCCACTTACTTTCTCAGCCGCTTGTATTATTTGATAAACCGAGGTTGGAATGCCGGTGCCAAGATTGATAAAACCTTGATACTCATCCAATTTTTCCAGAGCCAGACGATGAGCAAGCGCAAGATCTGCAACATGAATATAATCCCTTAGGCAAGTGCCGTCAGGAGTATCATAATCATTGCCAAACACCTTGATATCAGCCCTTTCGCCTTTGATTGCTTTTAAGACCAGCGGGATAAGATGACTTTCGGGAGTGTGGCTCTCGCCGATCAAACTCCCCTCATCTGCACCGGCGGCATTAAAATAGCGGAGTGCAATATACTTCAAGCCATAGGCTTTTTGATAGTCGCAAAAGATTTTTTCGATTGCTAGTTTGGTCTGGCCATACGGGTTGATTGGAGACTGCGGATGTTTTTCGTCCATTGGTACATATAAAGGATTGCCATAGGTGGCACAAGTGCTTGAAAACACAATTTTATTGACACCAAACTCACGCATTGTATCAAGCAAATTGAGCGTGCCGACCACATTGTTGCGATAATATTTGGCAGGATCGGTTACACTCTCGCCTACAAGCGAAAAAGCGGCAAAGTGAATTACCGCATCTATCTGATAGGAAGAAAACAGTTCCTTTAGGCTATCTAAATCCAATAAATCAGCAATTACCAACTTGCTATCCAACACAGCCTCTTTATGTCCGGTTGAAAGGTTGTCGGCAGCCAAAACATCGTAGCCGTTTTCTTTTAAGTGTTTGAGAGTGTGCGAGCCGATATAGCCCGCACCTCCCATCACTAGGATTTTGCCCATTATTTGCTCCTATTTGCCGTTGAAGGCTTTTTTATAAACCTCGAACACCAACTCTTTGGTGCAAGGACGCGGATTGCCACCGGTGCAAACATCGGCCATTGCTGCCGCAGCCAATGCATCCAAATCCTCTTTTTTGACCCCGATTTCTTTTAAGGTTTTGGGAATACCAACATCTTTTTTGAGTTTTTTGACCGCTTTGATGGCCGCATCTCGATATTGGGCTTGTTTCATTTTATCAACATTTTTTACCCCCATGGCACGGGCAATTTCTCTAAACTTGGTGCCGGTATAGGGTGCATTAAACTCCATGACATAGGGCAACAACACAGCATTGGCAACGCCGTGCGGTGTATCATAAAATGCCGACAAGGGGTGTGCCATGCCATGCACGACACCCAAACCAACGTTGGAAAAGGCCATGCCGGTTACATATTGACCCAAGGCCATAGCCTCGCGGGCATCAGGATCGTTTTCAACCGCTTTGCGCAAATTTTTAGATATCAGCTCGATTGCTTTGAGGTTCAAAGTATCGGCCAACTCCCAAGCGGCCAAAGTCGTATAGCCCTCGATGGCGTGTGTCAGGGCATCCATTCCGGTGGCAGCGGTTAGGCCTTTGGGCATGGATGACATCATATCCGGGTCAACGACGGCTACAACCGGAATATCATGCGGATCAACACAAACAAATTTGCGACGTTTCTTTTCATCGGTAATTACATAGTTGATGGTAGTTTCAGCAGCCGTACCGGCCGTGGTAGAAACAGCTATTACCGGAACACTTTTGTTTTTGGTCGGGGCGACACCTTCCAAGGATACGACATCGGCAAACTCCGGATTGTTGATAATAATGCCGATACCTTTGGCCGTGTCTTGCGGAGAACCGCCGCCAATTGCTATCATATAGTCGGCTTTGGCTTTTTTGAAAGCTTTGACACCTGATTTGACAATTTCGACACTGGGATTGGCCTTGACCTCGTCAAAAATTTCATAAGCCATTTTGTTTTTACCCAACAAATCGGTTACTTTTTTGACCACCTTAAATTTTACCAAATCTTTATCGGTAACAATCAAAGCCTTTTTAAAATCTCTTGATTTTACCTCGGTAACAATCTCTTTGATGGCGCCATGTCCATGATAGCTGGTTTCATTTAAGATAAAACGTTGTGACATTGTTTTTCTCCTTATAAAAATTATTTATTGCCTATATTAAGCGCAAAAGAATTAATCAAAAGTAAACTCTTTATAAAATATAAAAACAAAATATTCGTTTGTAACTTTACTTTTAAAAATTAACGCATTAAAACTGCTCTGGTTTGTTTAAAACAAGGTGATGAGATGATAAAAGATTTAACCAATGGAAACCCTATAAAACTTATAATATGGTTTGCTCTGCCGATTTTAATCGGTAATTTGTTTCAGCAATTGTTCCAGATATCAGATATATTAATTGTCGGGCGTTTGCTGGGGGTTAAGTCGTTGGCTGCCGTCGGTGCATCGGCGCCGTTATTCTTTATGTTTTTGATGATTGCATTCGGATTTACCGCCGGACTGACCATTATCACTGCTCAACGCTTTGGGGCAAAGGACTGGAAAGGTGTTAAATCATCAGCCTTTCACGCCCTGCTTGCTTCGGTTTTGCTTAGCATTATTATAAGCTTAAGTATGGTATTCTTTTTAAGACCTCTGCTTGGGCTGATGAATGTGCCGGCAGAAATCATGGACGAGGCTTATATATTTATGTTTATCCTGGGAATGTCAATTACGGCAATTGTATTATATAATTTATTGTCAGGGCTTATTAGAGCTTTGGGTGATTCTAAGACACCTCTTTATTTTTTGATTGCATCATCGCTATTAAACATCGCTTTTAATTTTATGTTTATTTATTTCTTTGGTTGGGGAGTCGCCGGATCGGCTATGGGCACTTTTTGCTCAATGACATTGAGCGTGGTGGCTTGCGTATGGTTTATTGCCAAAAAATTTCCGCTGTTAAAACTGTCGTGGAAAGATTGCAAATACAATCATAAATTTATGAATGAACACCTGCGAGTAGCTACCCCTATGGCTATTCAATTTTCTATTTTGGCCTTGAGCATGATGATTGTGCAAAGTGTGTGCAACTCGTTTGGTACGGATATTATTGCCGGATTTACCGCGGCTATGCGTATTGAACAAATCTCTACCCAACCGTTGTTTGCCATTGGTATTGCTTTTGCTACTTTCTCGGCGCAAAACTACGGTGCGGCACTAATCAAACGTATCAGAAAAGGTGTCAGACAATGTCTGCTACTTTGTCTTATTTTGAGTATTACAATTACTCTTTGTGTTAGATTCTTCGGTTCGCATATGGTGTCGGCGTTTATTGAGGGAGAAAATCCTACTATAATTCACATCGGGCAAGAGTATTTGATGATCAGCTCTTATTTCTATTTTTGCCTATCTTGTATATTTATTGCCCGCAACGCCTTGCAGGGTATGGGGCGAACCAATATTCCGCTTGCATCTGGTTTGGTTGAGCTCGGCGTAAGAGCTTTTGCCGCAATGTATTTGGCTCATATAATCGGATATGTTGGAATATTCTGGGCCGGGCCGATTGCTTGGATGGGCGGTGCCGTTGTTGTCTGCGGCGGATATTTCTTTATTGTTATGCGCTTGAGCAAAGAAGATATGCGCCAAATATTTATAAAAAAACATATGCTGAAATATCATAATGATCCGCTGTCATAAGTACCAATAAACAAAAAGCCTTTTCTAAAAAAAGAAAAGGCTTTTTGCTGAGTAACAACAAATTTAGAAAGAATATCTCAAACCTGCAGTTACTTCCGCCGCATGATTCAAATCTTTGGCACCGATATAGGCATAACGACCAACAACACGAGCCGAGATATGATCTGTCATATTGTACATGGCACCGCCACCGATACGCCAGCCAATACGATTGTTGCTGTCGCTTCCACCATTGGCCTCACCTTTGTAATAATAGTCTGCTACACCAATAGTGGCCAACAAATCATATTTGCCTTCGCAACCCAACGGCTGATAGCCATACAAATCCAAACCATAAGCGTTTACTTTGGTTTTCAATTTACCATCGGCCATGTCTTTGGTCCTTTTGCCGCTCCACTGGCCGAAAAGCTCAACGCCAATACGATCCATTCTGGCACCAACGTTAACAATGGCAGAGTTATAGCTGCTTTCGGCTTCATCCAAATTTCCTTTGAAATCAAAACTGTCATATGCATAATCAACACCAACATACATCTTGGGTGATTTCATCATGTCTGTCCAAGCGGCAGAAGCTGAAGTAGAAACAAGAACACAGGCTACTCCTGCAAGTAATAATGATTTTTTCATTGTATTTAAACTCCATTTATAAATAGGTTTTTTTACATTTTTACTATTTAGTCCTATTCATAAACCAAATCATGAAAATCGGTTTACGTGAGATACATAATCTTCATAAAATTAATTTAAAGGGGTAGATTAAATATTTTTTTACGCAACCGCGCTAATATAATAAAAGTTTTTTCAAATCAAAGGATTAACCAACATGATATTTTGTCCGCCAGATAAAAATTGTACTAAATGTTTGAGACTGATTGAGTTTAGAAAAGAAAATATTAAAAAATTTCCCTCTTATTTTAATGCCCCGGTGCCGCCGTTTGGACCAATAGATGCCAAAGTGCTGATTATCGGTCTGGCTCCGGGGCTTAACGGGGCCAACCAAACCGGTAGGCCTTTTACCAATGACTATGCCGGAGATGTGCTCTACCCTATTTTGCAAAAATACGGTTTTGCCAAAGGAAATTATGCCAAAAACGCCAATGACGGATTTGAGCTCGTTGATGTAAGAGTGACAAACTCGGTGAGATGTGTGCCGCCACAAAACAAAGTCACCGGAGAAGAAATTAAAAACTGTGGGACCTATCTGAAACAAGAAATCGCTGCCATGCCTAATCTTGAGGTTGTACTTACTTTAGGTTCTGTTGCTCATAATGCTTTGTTGGGAGTTTTGGGATACAAAAAAAGTAATTTTAAGTTTGCTCACGGCGCATTGCACAAACTTGAAAAGCATAATCTTATAATGCTTAACTCTTATCATACATCAAGATACAATATCAACACCGGAGTATTGACAACCGAAATGTTTGAGCAAATCATCAAAACTTTGAAAAAAATATTGACAAAAGATAGATAAAAATTTTATCCTAGCAGAAATCGTCTACAATTATGTTAAATTAAATAAAAATTTTTTTGTTATGAATAAAAATCGCTATGGCGTTGGGTTGAATGCTGCAATCGGAACAGAAGAAAGTGTTAAATTGTGCAATTTGCGCGAGGCTGTATCTTTTGCAAGGGAGCATGGTATCGGATTTATTGTCCAATATCAATATCGCTACGGCCGACCGTTAAGAAGAGTGATCCTCGGGTGGAATATCAAAATCTTGTCTTATCAAGAGGCGGTTGACAAATATGCCGACAACCATGATATGATGAATGTGATAACCTTGGCCGGGAAAAACAAGGTTTTCATCGTTTCTCCCTGCGGGGAAGACAACAGGGAAATCATTTTTCCTTTTATGGATGAGCTTCATATAGTAAACTTGAACACCATTTTGTGAAAAATTTTAACCTTGGTTGACTGACACAACCAAGGTTTTTTTATTAGTATGAAATACCGGCAAACCCCATGAATGCCATTGACAACAAAGCCGCAGATATCAACACAATCGGGGTGCCTCGCAAAGCATCGGGTATATCGGTGCGATCAAGTCTTTCTCTGATGCCGGCAAATATAACTATTGCCAGAGTAAATCCAATTGCCGAGGCTAAAGTATAGCAAATACCGGCCAGCAAAGTATAATTTTTTTGAATGGTTAAAATAGCAATTCCCAAAACAGCACAATTGGTGGTAATCAATGGCAAAAATATGCCAAGTGACTGATATAACGCCGGCGATGTCTTCTTTATCACCAGCTCAACCATTTGAACCAAAGAGGCAATTACCAAAATAAAGGTTACCGTGGTCATAAATGTTAACTGATATGGTTGCAAAAAAGTGTAGTAAATAAGAAAAGTTACTACTGTTGCCAAAGTCATGACAAACATAACCGCAAACCCCATACCTAAAGCCGTAGAAATACGTTTTGACACACCCAAAAACGGACATATGCCCAAAAATTGCGACAATATGATATTGTTTACAAAAATTGCCGTAATAAAAATCATTAAATATGCCATGATTATTTTGTCCCCCGAAGTTTATTGACCACCATTATTATACCAGCCAAAGCCAAAAATGCTCCGGGCGGCATGATAAACAACAGCATCGGATGTGCATTTTCTCCGATAAAAGACCAACCAAAAATCGAACCGTTGCCCAAAATCTCCCGAACTGAACCAAGTATGGTTAGTGCCAGTGTGAACCCTAATCCCATGCCTACTCCGTCCAAAAAAGACTGCCAGATATTATTTTTGGAGGCAAATGACTCTGCGCGGCCAAGAATGATGCAGTTGACCACAATAAGCGGAATATAAATTCCAAGGGCTTGATACAATACCGGTATATAGGCTTGCATCAACATTTCTATTACCGTGACAAAGGAAGCAATAATAACAATAAAACTAGGTATTCTGATGATATCGGGAATCAAATTTTTGACAGCCGAGATAAACACATTGGATAAAATCAGCACAAACATAGTCGCAAGCCCCATACCCAAACCATTGGTCGCCGAGGTTGAGACACCAAGTGTCGGACACATACCAAGCAACATAACAAATATGGGATTTTCTCTGATAATGCCGCGTGTAAGATTGGATATACTTTCCCTACTCATCGTCCCTCCCCGAATTAAAATTGCTAAAAGCCGAAAAAGCACGCTCAATTGCTTTTAGAACTGCGCGCGAGCTTACGGTTGCAGCGGTAACCGCATCTATATCGCCGCCATCTTGTTTTACCTTTAGGACTTGGCGACGCGGATAAAAGCCTTTGAATTGCTCCTTAAATCTTGGCTCGTCTACTTTGGTGCCAAGCCCCGGTGTCTCGTGACTTGAGATAATCTTAAAGTTTTTGATTGAACCGTCAACATTAAAGCCAACTATTAGCTCTATTCGTCCGCCAAACCCGTTGTTGCTATAGGTTTTGATGGCAACAGAATTTAGAGCTCCGTCTTTTCTTGCCGGATACATAACCATTTTGTGTTTTTTGTTTTTGGTGGTGATGGTCATTTTCTCGGCAAACGGATTATTATCAAAATCTCCGACGACCTCGGCTATGGCGGCGAGCTCTTGATTGTCTTTGGCTCTTTTTATCGGCTCTAAGGTAAGCTCATGAACATAGCCCAAGATAAAAGCCGACAAACAAGCTATAGCAACTAACGTAACAACAGGTCTTAAAACACCTTGCTTTTTCTTTGACATTAGCGTTTCTCCCCATAACAACGTTGGGTGGCATATTTGTCAATCAACGGAACAAAAGCATTCATAATTAATATGGCAAACGAAACCCCCTCGGGATAGGCACTAAACGACCTGATTATAACAGTCAAAATACCGCAACCGATGGCAAATATAATTTGTCCTTTTAACGTCATCGGCGAGGTCGTATAGTCGGTTGCCATAAAAATTGCTCCCAACATAAGACCGCCTGAAAGCAGGTGCGCAAAAGGCAAAAATTTCATATTGCCGGTTATAAAATATAATGCAGACGTAAATACAAATACTGTCAATAAATAATAGACCGGAATATGCCAGGTTATTACTTTGCGATAAAGCAACCAAGCAAACCCAAGCAACAATGCGATGGTTGAAACCTCGCCGATACAACCGCCGATATTGCCCAAAAACATATTAAGATAGCTTGGCAAATCGTCAATCGAATACATTTGCGTACTGGCTGAAGATGAGGCATCGATGCTTTTTAGAATCTTAAGCGGTGTGGCTCCGGTAGCACCATCAGGACTTATCATCTGCAAAAAATGCGGCACGGGCCATACGGTCATTTGGACCGGGAAAGAAATAAATAAAAACACCCTGCCAACCAAAGCCGGATTAAAGATATTGCGCCCTAACCCGCCAAAACACATTTTGGCAACGACTATGGCCATAAAAGCACCAATCAATATCATCCAACAAGGCATGGTGGATGGCAGATTGTATGCCAAAAGCAGCCCGGTTATTACGGCCGAAAAATCTTTGGTCGAATTTTCGCTCTTGAACCAGTAGCGACAGCAAAGATACTCAAACATAACACAAGCCGCAACCGATGTAAGAATTACACGGAGTGCATCTATGCCGAAAAATAATATTGCCGCTATTGCCGCCGGCATTAAAGCTATCACGACATCAAGCATCAAAGCTCTGATATCTCGGTTAGTTTGCATATGTGGATTGGTAGATATTTTTAACATAGTTAGTCACTTCTTTCTGATTTCCTGTTTGGCAATTTTGCAATAATCAAGGATTGGAATTCTGGCCGGACAAATATATGAACAGCAACCGCACTCTATACAATCGCCGGCGTGAAGCTTGCGCAAACACTCGGTCGTATCATTAAATGTTACGGCCTGTTTGATGGCATATGGACGAAGTCCTGCCGGGCATACAAGTGCGCATTTGCCGCAACGTATACATGCCGAGGCCTCTTTTTTGCTGAAACTGTCGTCTTTAAGCAGTAATATGCCTGATGTCAGTTTGGTAACCGGAGCCGAAGTATTAACAATCGCATTGCCCATCATCGGTCCGCCAATGATTATCTTATTAACATCATCACTTAGGCCGCCGGTTTCTTCAATCAGCGATGAAATTGGCGTGCCTATCCTTACACGATAATTACCGGGATGACGGCATCCATCGCCTGAGACGGTTACTATACGCTCAAACAACGGTTTGTTTTTTAACACCATTTCATAAACGGCAAAAACCGTTCCGACGTTTTGGACAATACAACCAATATCAACCGGTAATTTGCCCGAGGGAAGCTCCCGCCCGGTAATGGCCCTTATTAATTGTTTTTCTCCGCCTTGCGGATACTTGGTACGACAAACTTTAACATTTACTCCCACATAGCGTTTGCTTAGTGTGGTAAGTGCTTCGATTGCTTTGGGTTTGTTTTCGTCTATGGCGATAATTGCATTTTGAATTCCCAAAGCACGATTGATTACCCTGGCCCCCATGATAATTTCTTCGGCATGTTCGACCATCAACCGATCGTCAGCAGTCAAAAAAGGCTCACACTCAATGCCGTTTACTATCAATAATTCAACCTTTTTACCTTCGGGAACCGCTGTCTTGATTGGGGTTGGATAGCCTGCCCCGCCCATGCCGACAATTCCGCCTTCACGAATCTTGGCAATAATTTCTTCCGGCGATAAATTAATCTCCTGGATTATTTTATCGCTTTTATCTATGCTTGCTTCCCATTCGTCGCCTTCGGTTTTAATGCTGATCATCTTTTCTTCATAGCCACTTGAAGATGGCAAATCTTCAATCTTTATAACCTCGCCAGAAACCGAAGAATGAACATCTGAAGACACAATGCCGTCGGCATCGGCCAACAATGTTCCGACTTTTACTTTATCGCCTTTGGAAACCAGTGTTTTAGCCGGTGATCCTATGTGTTGCTTTACCGGTATTGTTACGATATCGGGAATTTTTGCATCTATAATGGGACAGTCCGTTGTTATCTTATATTTTTTAAGATGTATGCCGCCCATGGGAAACATATATTCTTTAACCATGAACCCTCTCTTTATAAATTATCGCTGATGTCGGGCAAGATTTGGCTAACTCTTCGCCAAAAACTCCGGCATCTACCTCCGGCGGAATATATGACAAATTATTCTCAACCTTAATTTGATCACAAATTTTGGTGCATTTAAGACAAGCAATACAGGCCTTGCTGCAGTTCTTTCGTGCAATGGCTCCTTTTTGTTTATTACGACAGGCAACATAGACCATGCCGCCTGCCGGACTTTGTTTGCGGATTTCGAACAAACCTCGCGGACAAATTTTAACACATGCTCCGCAGGAGGTACACTTTTTGCTGTCAACAACCGGCATATTGCTTGTCTTATCTAAAGATAATGCTCCAAATTTGCAAACTTTGACACAATCGCCTATGTGTAGGCAACCGTCTGGACAACCGCTTTGCCCGCTTGATATGCGATTGGCTATACGACAAGAGCTGATGGCCTCATAGGCTATCTTTGCCGGGGCATTCTGACAACTACCCTGACACCGCAATACAGCAACACTTTGGGCTCTGTCTGTGGCAGCAAAACCTCTGATTGAGGCTATTTTCTGCATAACCGCCGCACCGCCGACAGGACAATATAAATTGGCAAACGACGGTTCGTCGGCCCGGGCACAAGCCGTGGCAAAATCAGCACAGCCTGCTTTACCACAAGCCCCACAATTGACCTGCGGCAGAGCTGCGGCAATGCTTATTACCATTTCATCGGTTTTGACAGCAAATTTTTTAGACACCAAATATAATATCAATGCCGCAACAAACGCCGTGCCGCCGAGAATAAGCATATTGAGCAATATCAAATCATTCATCGGTTGTGTGCCCTGTAATCTTAAAAGTTAAACCTGAGTTAAATTTGTTTTTCATCAAGAATAAAACAAAATAATAAGGAAGCAAGACAATTATGCCAGATATTCCGCTTTTAAAATCATTTAAGCCGATTGTCTTACATATAATAACAGCACCCAAAAGCAGCAAAAGCGGAATAATATATGCATAAACAACGGCTTTAATGCCATTGCGCAAACTGATACAAACGTCAACCTCTTCACCAATTTGAAAATTTGCAGAATTTGCATCATCGATATTGATAACCCTTTCTCTGCCGTGTTTGGATAAATTGCAGAAATTGTTGGCCGCACAGCTATGGCAGGCATCGTTTGGCATAAGTTTAAGAGTGATGGTGTGGCCTTTGATATTTATAATCTTGGCTTGATGTGTGATATTTTCCATATTAGTTTTCCTCAAAAATAAGACGGGCGCTTTGCGACAATACCGGGGTAAACTCGTTGTTTATTATTATCACTTTGAGGTTATATCGATCTGCAAATTCCAATCCTTTATCAACCCCCATTGCCATGATGGCCGTGGCGTATGCATCGGCATACATACAAGAATTGTGAAAAACACTGACAGAAATGGCATCGTTTAATATCGGACGTCCGGTTTGGTAAGAAATCGTGTGGCCATAGATTTTGCCATTTTCTTTGTAAAAATTGCGATAATTTCCGGAAGTGGCAACCGCCAAATTGCTGAGTGAAACAATCATAATATTGTCATGAGCTCCTGCTTTGGGGCGATTAATGCCGATATTCCATGTTTCTTTTTTATTCGAGCGAAAACCGCTTGCTTTGATTTCGCCGCCGATTTCTACCAAATAATCCCTAAAGCCATGTTGCTCCAACAGTGTGGCAACTTTGTCAACACCATACCCTTTGGCTATGGCCGAAAGATTAAGATAAGTTGCAGAATTTTGCTTGCGCACCGAGGTAAAGTCATCAGAAAAAACAAGCTTGTCAAAGCCGGTATATTCTTTGGCTTGGGATATTTCTTCATCCGACGGAATCCTGCCATCGCCTGCCCCAAATCCCCAAAGATCTATTAATTTGCCAAGGGTCGGGTCAAACCAACCTTGCGATTGATGGTTAACAATATAGGCGGCTTTCAACACCTCGGCCATATCAGGCGATAATTTTATATCTATATCTTTGGGGGCCTGATTAATCCTTGAAATTTCGCTATCGGTGATGAAAACCGACATTTCTTGATCTATACGCTTAAGCTCTGTTTCAATCAAAGCTCTTAAATCTGCCACGGGACGATCGGTTTTGATTTTGACGGTGTAATAAGTGCCAAAAATGGTGCCTTTAATCGTTTTGTACGGTGCAGCATTAAAATACACAAAAACTCCCAACACTATAACACAAGTTAATATTGAAATATAGTGAATACGACGCATATTTATACCTTGCATAATTGTTAAGTTGTTTTTTACAAAATATAAAAAATGTTTTATAGTGAAGCGCATTGAGAGTCAATAACTCAAGTATATTAAAAAATTAACTGGCAAAGGGGTTAAGTCATGCTTGATAAATTAATTATTAAATTCAAACAGTTATTCAATGAATATAAAAATTCGGATTTTTGCAAAAATGCATCTTGCACCAAACAATCTTGGCAGAAAAAAGTAAATGCTTGGGGAAAAGATCTCTCTAAAAACGGAATTAATGCCAATATGGTTTCGATTTTTGGCTTTGTTATCGGAATGATGGCAATAAACTTTTTGGCAATGAATATGTATTTTGAAGCGCTAATGTGCATTTTAATCAACCGATTTTGCGATGTTTTGGACGGTGCAGTGGCTAAATACGAAAAGCCAAGCAAATTCGGAATTTTTCTTGATGCATGCCTTGATTTTATATTCTATGCCGGGGTAATATTCGGATTTGCTTTGGCCGATCCCGAAGAAAACGCCGTCGCAGCATGTTTCTTGCTGTTTGGGTTTAGTGCTTCGGCCTCGGCAATGCTGGCTTATGGAGTGGTTAGCTATAACGAAACGGCCAAAAAAGAACAGCAAACTCTTTTGGAATCGCCGTTTTATTTGGGCGGAATAGCCCAAGGTTTTGAAACTTTGGCCGCTTTTGTGTTATTGTGTATTATGCCGTTTGCATTTTTGCCGATTGCCATTGCTCTGGGATGTTGGTGTTTGGTTAAAGCATTAATAATCATATCATCAGCCTATTATAAACTTGTTATTTCGGAAAAAAGTAAAAAATAATGAAATTGATGAAAGCGGTTTGTCTGGCTGTTTGGCTGTGGACTAACTCGGCTTTGGCCCAAACGCCTGATATGGTAGATATCAAGGCTTATACCGACTATGGAAAAGACGGTTTGTTTGAGGTCTTGTTGGAATTTGATATCAAACCTGGATGGCATTTGTTTGCTCCTTATGATCAAGAATTCGGTGCGCCGCTTGTCATCCAATGGCAAACACCCCAAAATGCCTTGGTATTGGAAGAAAGTTTTAGCCGGACGAAAAGCTTTAATCAGGAAGGAATTTCTTTTGATGGATATGAAGGCAAAGCTTTTTATAAAACTACCATCAAAAATATTCAACCAACTGATGAGCTCTTGGTCGCAATATCTTGGCAAGGCTGCAAAGATGAATGCATCAGAGGCGAGAAAAAATTACGACTTTATCCACGAAAAACGCAAAATTTTGGCAAAATTTTGCGTGAGGCAAGCTCTAGTTTTTTGAGTGATGATTATTTACCGTCAATAAACTTGATTAGTATTTTGCTGATGGCCTTTTTGGGCGGCATAATTCTTAATTTGATGCCTTGTGTTTTGCCGATATTGAGTATCAAAATCATATCACTGGCAAATGTCAGGAAAAAGACGCGCAGTTATGAAGCATGGTTTTATACATTGGGAGTTGTGGTATCAATGCTTGCTGTTGCGGCTGTTTTACTGATATTAAGAAAAACCAATGATGCCGCAGGATGGGGGTTTCAGATGCAATCGCCATTGTTTGTCGGAATAATGCTGGCGGTATTTGTTGTTTTGGCCTTGATGATGCTTGATATCATAAACTTTAATTATCCGTGGCTTAATAAATTGTCTTTATTGAAATTCAAAGACATTAAAACAAATGCGTTCATGTCGGGGCTGTTGGCTGTGTTGATTGCAAGCCCTTGTTCGGCTCCCTTTATGGGAGCGGCAATAGGTTATGCCTTGATGGCGCCGACATATGTTTACTTTCCGGTGTTTTTGATGTTGGCATTGGGATATGCCCTGCCCTTTGCCTGGCTGGCATATCACCCCAAAATGCTGCATAGAATATTGCCCAAACCAGGAAAATGGATGAATGTGCTTAAAAAAATATTGAGCATTCCAATTATACTGACTTGTTGGTGGTTGGCTTGGATATTGGCGGCTCAAACAGGTCTGATAAAAAACAATAGCCCGATTTGGGAAGAATATTCGGCAGATAAAGTAAAAGAAGCTCTGGTTAACAAACGGCCGGTGTTTATTGATTTTACCGCCAGATGGTGCATTACTTGTCTGGTCAACAAAAAAGCTGCTCTGCAATCTGACACTCTGCAGGCTTTGGCCAAAGAAAAAAATATAATTTTGCTCAGGGCCGATTTTACCGACCAAGATAAAAAAATTGCCGACGGATTGAAAAAATATGGCAGAGCAAGTGTACCGCTTTATGTATATTATGACGGTAAATCAAATGAATACCTGATATTGCCACAAATTTTAACTCCGCAGATCTTGGAAGAATATTTGCAATAACCCCCTTTTTATTTGTTGGTCAATAACTATATCTTCTCCGCAGGAGATATAAAAAATGAAATTATTTAAACATAATAATACCGATATCAAAAAAATCATTACCGCAATATGGGATTTTTGGACCAGTAAAACAGGCGCATTTTTGCTGGCAGTGTCGGCAATCGTCATCGGTTGGTATCAATTTTATATCAATAGACCGATTTTGAAATATGATACCGAAACAATATCTTTTATCTCATCGCAAAACAACAATGACTACAAAGTAAACGTCCATGGCAAGGAATATGACGACTTATACCTTACAAGAGTTACTTTGCAAAACAAAGGAGCATCGGCCTTATCGGGGCAAGATGTCTCAAAAATCGGGCATAATCCTATAAGAATCGTGGTGCCTGATGATGCCAAAATGGTGCATTTTACATTGGATAAGACCATGACAACTCCTGATTTAACTGCCAATCTGAAAGAAATTGACGGTGACTTGGTGATTGAATTTGACTTTTTGAACTCCGATTATCAGATAGGTGCCTCGATTTTACACGAAAACCCCAATGCCAAATTTAAGGTTGAAGGAAGCGCCCTTAACGTTAACTCAATTACCAAAGAATGGAGTGATAAACAAATCAAATTTTGGACATTTTGGATTATGGGCGGGCTATACCTGATATTGGTGGCGTTTTATCTCTATAACCACATAAAAAGAAGAATTTTGAAGCATCTGAAACCACACAAAAATTAACGAGTATTTTGGGTCAACAAAGCTGGATTAGGTTTATTATTTAACTTTTGCAGGGCTTTAGCATAGGTAGAATTGTTTGGATCTCTTTGTTGCGCCAAGCGGTAATTTTGTTTGGCTTTTTCGTCATTACCCAATTCTTCATATGCTTTGCCGGCATTAAAATTGGCAGCAGAATATAGCTCTGTTTCACCAGTACTTAGTACGTGTTGGCAAGCCTCAATACATCCTTGATTATCCCCTAAATGATACTTGGTAATTGCAATATCATTATAAATATCGGCCCCATCATACCCCTGTGCTATCATATTTTCAAAAGCTTTGAGCGCTTGATCATAATTTTTGGCTTTATAAAGTTTTAGGGCATCGTCATAGAGCTTTTTGGCATCCAAATTGTGCTGAACTCCTTCAAAATCAAGCGTATTATCATAACAATCCAGCAGATTAGAAAGGCCATGTTTCCCGGCTATTTCATAAATAGCCTCGCCTCCTTTGGGAAGATAATTATATATTTTACCCACCAATTTGCTTGCCCCAGTCATCTCATTGCTTTGCAACACCATAGCTAAAGTATCGCAATCGGCAACACTCAATTGAGTGACAGCAGAAACATAATAGGTGTCACCGTTGGAGTTGACGCCTTCTTTGACCATAAAATAGGGAATTTTTCTGGCGTAATCATCAATATTTAGGTACAAAAGTGCCTCATGTGTATGGCGCTTAAGGATACCATTGTTAAATGCCGAATTTCTAGGTTTGAGTTTCATAAGATAATCTGCACATTTTATGGGATCTTGGTAATTATCTTTGACAAAAGAACATAGTTTGAAACCATTTTGCTCGTCATTATAAACGCAATTGGCTATTGCGGCAAATTCGCAGATGTTAAGTTCTGCCCCTTGCAAGAGATTGAACATCTTGTTGTATACCCTGCCACCTTCTCGAGAGCGAAACCAACCATCTGCCAAATTGCAGGCTTGCTCACCGGTAATACTAAAATCTGGCTTATCTTTGACATATGCGCTGGTCTTGATCCATTCGGAACTTGAAGGGTTGCCGTCTTTGGGCATCCAATAACTGCCAAGACCTGCTGTATTAATGGTTTTGCCATTGTCTGAATATGCATCGCAAATGAGAATCTCGGTTGGCATCATAGCCAATGTCATCAAAGGAAACGCCTGCTCATATAATTGGGCAAAACTCTCTTTATCCGTTATGGTAAATTTTTGCTGAAATGATTGTTGGTTGAGTTTTTGTCTGAGAGCTTGAGCCTTGGCCTCCTTATGCTCGTTAATGGTTTCGGTTACTTTGTTAACACAGGGTACTATTTTGGTGGCGGCAACGGAGCTCAGCAGAATGAGAGCTTTTAACACTCCTCTGCGGATACAAGGAAGCCTTTTGTCGTCAACAAAGCTTTTGATTTTGCCTTTGTCTTGGTTGTTTCTTTTGGCAACACGCACTTTTTTATCGATGAGATAGTAAACCGCCGCCGGCAGAGCAAAGGCAGCCCCTCCGACTATCTCGGCTGTTTGCGCGGCTGCGAATTTAAATGTCTTTCTTAGACCATTAATTATTTTTTGCTTAACATACTTAGAATGCAAATCATCCAGATCATCAAGCTGTTTTTGATCAACGGTTATGGCAAAAGTTTGATTAGGGTATTCTTCTCTGGCGCGAACTATTTTTTTGATTGCAGCATTATATTTGCGATTGGATGTTTGAAGAGCTGCTTTGATAATTTTATTTTTGGGTGTATTATCAATAGTTTGGTTTAATTTTGGAATAACATATAAATCATTAAGTTTTTCTTGAAGTTTGGCATTATTGCGAAGTTTTTTAACCATATTATGTTTAAAAAAACTTTTGAGAGGTTCATAACCGGTTATACAAATCTTGCAAACATCTGTTATTTTGATACTAAGCGGTTCAATCTGTTGGTCTGAATTGTGATTATAGTCTTCATATTCATGATAACGATTATCTTGAAACGAAAAAAGATCTTCTATAAATTTTTCGGCATCACCATCATAACTGAGCGGCAAGATAAAACTTTTATCTCCGATAACAACATAATCAAGCGGTTTGCCTGCTTTGGCATATTCTTCGGCAACAAATTGTTCATGATTTTTCATTATTGGTTCCTCAAAACTCTAAATCTTTATTATAATAATAGCATAATATTAACATATTGCAAATATTTTTTGGACAAAATAGCGAAAAATAATACCAAACGATTAAAGTTACTAAGAGGAGCTATTTCAAATATTTTTATTTATTTTCAAATCGTTATGCCGATAAAACTCTGTATAAAAACATCAAATTCAATCAACTGATTGACTTTTTGTTTGTTTAGTATATTATCCCAAAAGCAAAATGAAGATTATATATATGGATTATATAGTATCTTTGCGGAAACTATAGCGCATTGAAGTGCGTACTTTACAGTTGATGCAAAATACTGTTTATTTGATAATGGAAAAATTTTGAGGAAAAGAAAATGGAACAAGAATTCATTAAAGAATTAAAAATAAACGATATCTTACAATTGTTGCCGCATCGCTACCCGTTTTTGCTGGTTGATAAAGTTAGAATCGTTAAAGAAGGTGAAGAAGGTGTCGGCATAAAAAATATTACCGTAAATGAACCGCAATTTACCGGCCATTTCCCTGAAAATCCCATTATGCCCGGCGTATTGATTATGGAAGCAATGGCTCAAACCTGCGGTATCGTCGTAAAAGACTTTGTTGGCGGTGGCAATGACAAAGCAGTTTTGTTTATGGGAATTGACGAGGCCAAATTCCGCAAACCCTTCTTGCCGGGAGATGTTATGGAAATGCATGTTGTCAAAGAAAAAGAATGCCGCGGCGTATATCGTTTTAAATGCAAGGCCACATGCAACGGTGTTTTGCATGCTGAGGCTATATTAACTGCTTTGATGAGCAGATAATACTTTTTTTAAGGATATTGTTATGGCTGACAAAACTATCTACTTAGACTTTGAAGAGCCTATTTATAAACTGGAGAGCAAAATTCAGGAGTTAAAGTCGTGTTGCGATGACAAATTAGCAAAAGATTTTAACAAGGAAATTGCAAATCTGGAAAAGAAAACACAAAAACTTTTGGAAGAGACTTATGCCAAGCTTACTCCTTGGCAAAAAGTTTGTGTGGCAAGGCATTCAAATCGCCCTCACAGTATTGATTATATCAATGCTTTGATTGAAAACTTTATGCCTTTGGCCGGCGATAAAGCATTTGGTGATGATGAGGCCATAATCGGCGGACTGGGATTTTTTAAGGGTCAATCGGTTATGATAATCGGCCAGGAAAAAGGCAATGATTTGGAAAGCCGCATTCGCCATGGGTTTGGTATGGCCAAGCCGGAAGGATATCGCAAAGCCAAAAGACTGATGGAATTGGCCAATCACTTCAATATTCCGCTTATATCGTTGGTTGATACAGCAGGAGCTTTCCCCGGAATAGAGGGAGAAGAACGTGGACAAGCCGAGGCGATCGCCGCCTGCATTATGGAAGGATTTAAGCTTGAAGTTCCTTATATTGCGGTGGTTATTGGCGAAGGCGGATCAGGCGGGGCTATTGCCATAGCTGCGGCCAATCGTATATTAATGTTGGAGCACTCCATATACTCGGTTATTTCGCCTGAGGGATGTGCGTCTATTTTGTGGCGTGACGGAGCGGCCATGAAAAGAGCTGCCAATGCTCTTAAACTTACGGCTCAAGATCTTTATAAACTCGGCGTCGTCGACGAAATTATTCCGGAGCCGGTTGGTGGTGCTCATCGTTTTAAGGATGAAACAATCCAGCGTACCGGCGATGTAATTGCAAAGCATTTGGCCGAGCTTAAAAAGCTTACACCGAAAAATTTGGCCAAAGACAGAGAGCATAAATTTTTGGCGATGTCTCGCATCGGGAAGGAAGGTTAATAATGAATTGGCTTCTTGATTATGTTCGTCCGAAATTATCTGTTGCAAAAACGGAAAAAGATGTTCCGGATAATTTATGGGATAAATGTCCGCAATGTGATGCAATGATATATGGACAAGAATTGGCAAAAAATTTGTATGTTTGCCCTCATTGCGGATATCATCTTTATTTAAGGCCAAGAAAACGCCTGAATATGTTGTTTGATGACAGTGAATATACTTACCTGCCTACACCAAAAGTCAAAGAAGATCCGTTAAATTTTCGTGATACCAAAGACTATCGCTCAAGACTTAAGGCAGCAAGAGAAAAGACTAAATTTGACGATGCCTTTGTAGCAGCTTATGGTAAAATGGGCGGACACGGTGTGGTTATCGGAGTAATGAACTTTAACTTTATCGGTGGATCAATGGGCGTTGCCGTTGGTGAAGGAATTGTCGAAGCTGCTCATTTTGCTACCGAGCATCATATGCCGCTTATTTTGGTTACGGCCTCCGGCGGCGCCCGTATGCAAGAAGGTATTTTATCTTTGATGCAAATGGCAAGAACCACGCTGGCTATCAAGTTGTTAAAAGACAAACATTTGCCTTATATTGCCGTTTTGTCAAACCCGACAACCGGCGGCGTATCGGCATCGTTTGCAATGCTGGGGGATATTACCATTGCCGAACCTGATGCTTTGATTGCCTTTGCCGGAGCAAGGGTTATTAAAGAAACAATTAAAGCAGACTTGCCGGCTGGTTTTCAAAAGGCAGAATATTTGAAAAAACATGGTATGGTAGACATGATTGTAAACCGCAAGGAGTTACGCGAAAAAATTATTTGTTTGCTGAACCTGTTGAGTAACACCTTCGTAAAAGGAGAATAAGATGAAGGAGCTTAAACTTTTGGACTTGTGCGGAAAAGATGTGTTTCCGCTGTTTGAAGGAGGACGCGGAGTTAACGTAAGCAACGGTAAAACGGCCGGTGCTTGGGCAAAAGAAAATTGTGTTGGTACTTTTTCGGCTGTTTTTCCCGACGTATACGATGAGCAAGGAAATGTTCGTCAAATCGATATCACCGCAAAATCAAGGCCAGAGCGTCATCAACAGATGATGGAGCAAGCTGTCGAGGGCTGTTTGAGCCAGGCCAAAATGGCACATGAAATTTCGAACGGCAACGGGCTTATTAACATGAATGTGTTGTGGGAGCTTGCTGACAGCCAATACTTAATCAAGAACGTGTTGGAAAGAGCCAAAGGTTTGATCAACGGAGTGGTATCAGGTGCCGGTTTACCAATAAAATTGGCAGAGCTGACATCGCAATTTAAGGTGTTTTATTATCCTATTGTATCATCGGGCAGAGCCTTACAAATTTTGATTAAACGCGGGTATGACAAATATAAAGAATATATGGGCGGAGTAATTTATGAAGATCCTTGGTTTGCCGGCGGACATTGCGGATTTTCGAATACCGACGAGGTTGGGAAGCCTCAAAGCCCTTACGAAAAAGTCCTGGAGCTGCGCAAAGTCTTGAATGCAAACGGCTTGAATAACATCCCGATTATTATTGCCGGCGGCGTGTGGTCGCTAAATGACTGGCAAGACTATATAGATAACCCGGAAATCGGAAATGTCGGCTTTCAGTTTGGTACACGCCCTCTTCTAACCAAAGAAAGCCCCATAAGCCAGGCTTGGAAAAAGTTGATGTTGCATCTTAATATTGACGATGTGGTTATTCAAGATTTTAGTCCGACAGGATTTTTGTCTTCGGCAATTAAAAATAATTTTATCAGAAAGCTTTTTGAACGCACAAACAACCAGGTTCCTTTCAGCAAAGAACAGACAGAAGAATTTTCGGAGCCGATAGTTTATTCAAAAAATGTAACCTACTATGTCAAAAAAGAAGATTTGCCGAAGTTTGACGAGCAAGCGAAAAAAGGAAGAGTTTGTTTGTCGGCTACTCCGGACAACACTTTGATATTTTTGACAAAAGATGAAAAAGCCCAAGATATGGACGATATTGCAAATTGTTGCGGCTGCTTGTCGGCTTGCAAATTTTCAAGCTGGTCAAGCCACACCGGAACAACCGGCAAAGCACCTGATTTGCGTTCGTATTGTATCAGAAAATCGCTGATTGAGGTTGGGCATAAAGGAAGTATTCTGGATAACATTTTGTTTTCCGGTAAGAATGCATTCAAATTTAAAACCGATCCGCTGTTTAACCACGGGTCTTGGCCGACAATAAAAGAATTGATTGAAACAATCAAAAAAGGCCTTTGATTTAAAATAAAAATATTTAAGGAGAAATTTCGTGAAAGAAATAATGAAAAATAAAAGAGGTATTGTTTTAGGACTGGCTAACGACCACTCTATTGCTTGGGGTATTGCCAAGGCATTACATGAACAAGGTGCCGAAATGGCGTTTACCTATCAAGGTGAAGCATTGGAAAAACGTGTACGCACGTTGGCCGGAAGCTTGGGATCAAACATTATTTTGCCGTGCAATGTTACCGATGAGGCAAGTTTGGACAATTTGTTTAAGGAAATTGAACAAAAATGGGGCAAGATTGACTTTTTGGTTCATGCCATTGCTTTCTCTGACAAAAATGAGCTCAAAGGAAGATATTGCGATACAACTTTGGCAAACTTTCTTAACACAATGCATATCTCTTGCTATTCGTTTACCGATATTTGTGCAAGAGCGTCAAAAATTGCCAACGAGGGTGCAAGTTTTGTAACATTGACCTATCTTGGTGCAGAGAGAGTTATCCCAAATTACAACGTAATGGGCATTGCCAAAGCTGCATTGGAGACCTCGGTTATGTATTTGGCAAGAGATTTGGGCGAGCAGAATATCAGAGTTAATGCTATTTCGGCCGGCCCAATCAGAACATTGGCTGCAGCAGGTATCGGCGATTTCAGAAACATCTTGGGCTGGAACAAAGCTAATTGTTTCTTAGGTCGCAATATGAGCATCGATGACATCGGAAATTCGGCGGTTTATTTGCTGAGCGATATGGCAAGCGGCGTAACCGGCGAAGTTTTGCATGTTGATGGCGGATACAACAAACAAGGCATGGTTAATATCAACCACGCACAAGAAGTTTCTGAATTATTGGCTGAATTTGCAAAGATGAAAGAAGAAAACTAATGGCAAAAGAAGATATTGATTGCATCGAATCAATTGCCAAAATTGTTAGTGAACTTGATTTGGAATCAATTGATTACGACAAAGACGGATTGCACATTATTGTGACGAACAGGTCTAAGACGGCCCCTGCTCCTGAGATTATAGCTCAGCCGATGCCGGTTATGCAACCGCTGCCAGCGCAACAGCCTGCCGCACCGGTGCAAAACGATACACCGACTGTTGCTGGTGAGACAGTTAAGTCGCCGATGGTTGGCGTGTTGTATTTATCGCCAAGCCCAGAGGAACCAGACTATGTCAAGGTCGGAGATACTGTTAAAGAAGGTGATATTTTGTGCTTGATCGAGGCGATGAAAACTTTCAACCAAATTAAAGCTCCGCGCGGCGGAATAATTAAGCAAATTTTGGTAACATCGGGATCGGCCGTAGAATATGACGAACCTTTGTTTGTAATTGAGTAAGAGTTAGATTATGTTTGAAAAAGTACTGATTGCTAATCGTGGTGAAGTGGCTTTACGAATTAATCGGGCTTGTCACGAAATGGGTATAAAGACCGTGGCTGTGCATTCTACCGCAGATAAAGACGCCATGCACGTAAGATTGGCTGATGAAGCTGTTTGTATCGGCGGACCTCAATCCAAAGATTCTTACCTGAACAAAACGGCAATTATTTCAGCGGCAATTGTTACAGGGGCCGAAGCTATTCACCCCGGATATGGCTTTTTGTCGGAAAATGCCGATTTTGCCGAAATGGTAATTAAGCACGGGCTGACTTTTATCGGCCCAACGCCTGAGCAAATGCACCTGATGGGTGATAAGATTGCCTCCAAAAAAATGGCTATTGAAACCGGACTGCCGGTTACCAAAGGATCTCCGGCTTTGGAAAGTGTCGAAGATGCTAAAAAATGGGCAAAAGAAATCGGTTATCCCGTAATTATCAAAGCCAAAGACGGTGGCGGCGGCAAAGGTATGAAAACAGCCTTTAACGAAGATGAAATCGAAACTGCTTTTACCATGGCCAAAGCCGAGGCTAAAGCCTCGTTTACCAGTGATGTGGTATTTATGGAAAAATACCTGCAAAAACCGCGGCATATAGAAATTCAAATTTTGGCAGATATGCATGGCAATGTGGTGCACTTGGGTGAAAGAGACTGCTCTATCCAGCGCAAACACCAAAAGCTGATTGAGGAAACACCATCGCCGGCTTTAAACAAAGAAAAACGCGATGAAATTTGCTCTATCGTATGCTCTGCCATCAAAAAAATAGGATATTACGGTGCCGGAACCTTGGAATTTTTGTTTGAAGACGGTGAATTTTATTTCTTGGAAATGAATACAAGGCTGCAGGTTGAACACCCGATTACCGAGGCAATAACCGATATTGATATTGTCCGTGAGCAAATCAAAATTGCCAACGGTGCAAAACTTGGGTTTACACAAGACGATATTCAATTTCACGGTGCGGCAATCGAGTGCCGAATTAATGCCGAAGATCCGTTTACATTTGTACCATGTCCAGGCAAAATTGCCGAATGGCACGTACCGGGCGGATTAGGAGTTAGGGTTGACTCTGAGGCCTATTCCGGATATAAAATTCCGCCGTTTTATGACAGCATGATTGCCAAACTGATTGTACGCGGTACAACACGCAGTGCTACTTTGTTACGTCTTAAAAGAGCTTTGCGCGAATTTGTTATCGGCGGAGTAACGACAACCTTGCCGCTACATGAAGAAATTATTTCTTCACCTGATTTTGTAGACGGAATTTATAATATTCATTGGTTGGAAAAATTTTTGGAAAAACGACAGGAAAAAAAGAATGATGAAAAATAATTTGCCGATGATTACAGGTATCGGTTATGCCATTCCGAGTAAAGTTGTTACCAATAATGACCTGACCGGTCTTTATGAAACCTCGGACGAGTGGATATATACCCGTACTGGAATAAAAGAAAGACGCGTCTTTGCAAGTGATGCCGAAGCATTTGATTTGTTAAAACAAGCAGCCGAGCAAGCTATAAAAAATGCCTGTGTTGACAAGGAAGATATTGACTTGATTGTAGCGGCAACGTCAATGCCGGTACAATTTATGCCCTCTTCTTCTTGCATGGTGCAGGCGTTGCTTGGAATACAAAGGAATGTTCCGGCTTTTGATATTTCGGTTGCCTGCTCTGGGTTTGTATATGGGCTTGATATTGCCAATGCCTATATTCAATCGGGCGTTGCCAAAAATATCTTGTTGGTTACAATTGATAACTGCTCTCGTTATGTGGATTGGACTGATCGCAGAACATCAATATTGTTTGGCGATGGTATCGGAGCAGCGGTTATTTCGGCAGGTGATGTCTCAGATATTATGGTAATTGATATTAAGGCAAACGGACATGTCGGAGATTATATTACCATGCCGGCACTGAAAGGAAACTGTCCTTTTGTTGATCAGACCCCGACACAACAGTTTTGTACCATGAAAGGACAAGATGTTTATAAATTTGTGGCCAATATTATTCCGCCCTATATTACTGACGACATTTTGGCAAAAAATAACATTGCCGCCGAAGATGTCGACTATTTGGTGTTGCACCAAGCAAATCAACGTATTATCAAAGCCGTGCAAGAGCGCTTGGGTTATGATGACAGCAAGGTGATTTCCAACATTGAACATTTAGGAAATACATCGGCCTCTTCTATTTTGATTGCTATTGGCGAAGGTATTAAAGACGGAAAGATTAAAACACCGTCCAAAGCCATAGTTTGCGGATTTGGTGCCGGAATGTGTTGGGGCGGCGGCGTCATTAATTTGCGCGACGGTATCTTTAAACCGGAAAACATTTTTCAAAAATAATGAAGGAAGATTGAGATGAAAAGAGTTGTTGTTACAGGATTGGGTGCTTTGACACCTTTCGGAATGGGAGTTGATTTGTCTTGGAATTCAATTGTTGAAGGCAAATCTGCCATTACCAATATTACAAAATTTGATACAGAAAACTTTAGCGTCAAGGTTGCAGGAGAAGTTATTAAAGGAACAGAGCTTGGGCAATTTAACCCTGACACGGTGATGGAACCAAAAGAACAACGCAGAGTTGATGACTTTATTTTGTTTGGTATTGCCGCGGCCGAGGAAGCAATTAAAGATGCCGGGTGGACGCCTGAAGATGCAACAGAAAAAGCTCGTACCGGAGTTATAATCGGGTCTGGTATCGGCGGACTGAAAACCATCGATGACAATGCCCAAATTTTGGCTGCATCAGGACCAAGACGTATAAGTCCGTTTTTTATTCCGGCAACGATTATTAACATGATATCAGGCCATGTTTCAATGAATCATGGTTTTAAGGGGCCAAACCTTTCTTGTGTTACGGCTTGTGCTACGGGTTCGCATGCTATTGCACAGGCATATCAGGCAATTGTTTTGGATGATGCCGATGTGATGATTGCCGGCGGTGCCGAATCTGCCGTTTGTGCTTTGGGAATTGCTGGATTTATGCAGGCAAAAGCTTTGTCGCACAGCTACAATGATACCCCGCAAAAAGCATCACGTCCTTGGGACAAAGGTCATGACGGTTTTGTTATGGGCGAAGGTGCCGGTGTACTGGTGCTGGAAGAATATGAACATGCCAAAAAAAGAGGCGCCAAAATTTATGCTGAATTGGCCGGATACGGTAATTCTGGTGATGCTTATCATATTACATCGCCGGCACCGGACGGAAGCGGCGCTAAACAAGCTATGAGTGAGGCTTTGCGCAAATCAGGAATTAAGCCGCAAGAGGTTACTTATATCAATGCCCACGGTACTTCTACCATGATTGGCGACGCTATGGAGGCAAAAGCCGTTTCGGAATTGTTTGTTGATTGCCCAAATCTTAAAATGTCGTCGACCAAATCGGCCATCGGTCACTTGCTGGGTGCTGCAGGTGCGGTTGAGGCCGTGTTCTGCGTAAAAGCAATTGAGACAGGTATTTTGCCGCCTACCCTAAATTTGGAAGACCCGATTGATGAAGTTAAGGGTATGGATTTGGTACCAAACAAAGCTCGCAAATGCGATGTCAAGGTTGCAATGTCAAACTCATTTGGATTTGGCGGAACAAACGCTTCTTTGATATTTAGAAAAATGTAGGAATTTTGACAATGGAAATTATATCTGATGTGGTTGTTTTTCCCGGTCAGGGATCACAAAAGATTGGCATGGGCAAAGATTTGAATGACAATTTTGCCGTGGCCAAAGATGTTTTTGCAAGAGTTGACGATGCTCTGAATTTTAAGTTGAGCAAACTGATGTTTGACGGCGAAATCGAAGAGCTTAATAAAACATCTAATGCTCAACCGGCAATTATGGCCGTGGCAATTGCCTATTTTGAAGTTTTGAAAAATCTTGGGCTGATAAACATCGACAATATCAAATTTATGGCCGGGCATTCGTTGGGCGAATATTCGGCACTGTGTGCTTCGGGAAGTTTGTCATTGGAAGATACTGCCAAATTGCTTAAAGCAAGAGGAGCCTATATGATGCAGGCTTGCATTGATAACCCCGGAGCGATGGCTGCTTTGATTGGGTTTGACTATGCAAAAGCTGCCGCCATTGCCGATATGAGCGGATGCTACATTGGAAACTCCAACTCGCCGGCACAAATTGTCTTGAGCGGTGACAAAGCCAAAGTCGAGGCTGCTTGTGAAGAAGCAAAAACCCAAGGAGTTAAACGGGCAATTATGCTGCAGGTATCCGGAGCTTTTCACTCACCTTTGATGCAAAGTGCCGCCGACAAAATGGCCGAAGTATTGGCAGACACCAAATTTGCCGAACCAAAAGTTAAGGTTATCAGCAATTTGACCGCCAGAGAATATACCAGCACGGCTGAGATTAAAGATTTGTTGGTTCAACAAATTACTCATACCGTAAAATGGCAAGAAAGCATTGTATATATGCAGGAAAACGGCGCAGCAAGATATATCGAATCTGGCTTTGGCAATGTTTTGACAGGGTTGATAAAAAAGACCGTGCCAGAAGCAGAAGCCGTAAATGCCGAAGAATTGCTTAAAACTTACGCTCAGGCAATTTAACGGGGCATATATTATGCTTGATCTTACCGGAAAAACCGTCCTTATTACGGGTGCCACGGGAGGCATTGGCCGAGGAATTTGCAAATTGTTTCAGCAACAAGGAGCAGAGCTTGCCATTGTCGGGCGTGATGAGGCAAAACTGGAAAAATTTCGCCAAGATGAACTGCCAAACGGTGATGTTAAAATTTATGCCGTGGATTTGAGCGATGAAAATAACATTGCCGCATTGGTGGCAAAGGTTGAAGAAGACTGCGGCAAAATTGACGTGTTAATCAACAATGCCGGCATTACCAAAGACAACCTTTCTTTGAAAATATCAAGTGAGGCTTGGCACAAGGTGTTGGACACTAATTTGACATCGAGCTTTTTGTTGTCTAAGGCAGTGTTGCCTTGTATGCTCAAACACAGATTCGGGCGAATTATCAACATGACATCGGTGGTAGGTGTTATCGGCAATGCCGGGCAAAGCAACTATGCCGCAAGCAAGGCCGGACTTATCGGAATGTCAAAGTCGATGGCTTTGGAGGTGGCATCAAGAGGCATTACCATCAATTGCCTGGCTCCAGGATTCATCAAAACACCAATGACCGATGTGTTATCAGACAAAGCCAAAGAACATTTGCTTGAGACTATTCCCATGGCCAAAATGGGTACACCCGAAGATGTGGCCAATGCTGCGCTGTTTTTGGCCAGCGATGAAGCAGGATATATCACTGGGCAAACTATCCATGTCAATGGCGGCATGGCTATGATTTAAGAGATTGCGTCAAATGAACAACAAACTCTATCTTAACAAACCACAGTTTGAGGCTGAGCTTGAGCGGTGTTTGAATTGTGCATCGAAACCATGTATGAGTGCCTGCCCGGTTAATTGCTCGCCGCAAGAGTTTATTCAACACGCCAAAAAAGGAGAATATAAAGAAGCGGTTGCTTCAATTTGCAAAAACAACCCCATGGGACATACCTGCGGGCTGATTTGTCCTGATCAGTTTTGTATGAAAGCTTGTTTGCGCGGCAAAATTGATTTTCCGATTAACATACCTTTGGTGCAAGCAACACTTATCAACAAATATCGCGAGGATATGGTTGATGGCAATAAACAGCCCACTAATGGCAAAAAAATTGCCATTGTAGGAGCCGGACCTGCAGGAATGGCGGCAGCTTGGAAATTGATTAAACTGGGATATGCCGTAAAATTGTTTGAAAAATCAGACAAAGTCGGTGGCGCGCTCAATCTGATACCTGATTATCGCCTGCCCTATGAAGTAATTGAAGATGATTGGCGATATATTAACCGAATCGGCAAGGTATTGGTGGAATTTAATACCCAGGTTGACAACCCGTTGGATTTGTTGACCAAAGGTTTTGATGGGGTTATTATGGCAATCGGCGAACAAAACATAATAGGCCTTGGGGTTGATGGTGAAGAGAATGTGGTGCCTTATGCCGACTACCTAAAAAATCCTGATAAATTTGCCGGGGCAAAAAGAGTTGGTATTATCGGCGGTGGCAATGTGGCTGCAGATTGCGCCATGACAGCCAAAAATTTGGGTGCTAATATGGTAACGGTGTTTGTCAGACGGAAGATTTTTGATATGAAAGTTACCAAAAAAGAGATGGAAGAGTTGCTCAATCGGCAAATTGACTTGATGACCACCACAAGAGTGTGTAAAGTAGAAAAGAATGCCGAGAAACTTGATATTTATACATGTTCGACCCAACCTGGCGAGAGAGGATATGAAGATTTGCCCGATTCGGTTGTTAAACGCCGGGGATTCGATTTGATTATCAAGGCAATCGGCAGCCGAGCCGAAAAGCCAATCGAACATGCCAATATCATCTACGCAGGTGATTGCAAAATCGGCGGTTCGACCATTGTTGAGGCTGTTGCCTCGGGTGTGGATGCGGCCAAGATGTTGGATGCTAAAATTAAAGGAGAGCAAAAATGAAAAAGTTGATATCTGCAATAATTATGACAACAATGCTCACAGCCTGTGCAACCGACCCATATACGGGTGAAACCAAAGTTGCCAAGACTGCCTGGGGTGCAGGTATCGGCACGGCTTTGGGTGCTGGTATCGGTGCTTTGACCGGTGGTGAGAAAGGCGCATTGATTGGAGCAGGAATTGGTGCGGCAGGTGGTGCGGCCGCCGGCGGATATATGGACTATCAGGCCGCTAAATTGCGCCAAGAGTTGGTTGGTACCGGAGTACAGGTTAAAGAAGTTGGCGGACAAATATACCTGATTATGCCGGGGAACATCACTTTTGACACCAACGAGGCTTATATCAAATCATCGTTCCAGCCGGTGGTGGTATCAATTGCCAAGGTGTTGAAAGAATATGACAAGACATTGGTCCAGGTAAACGGCTATACCGACAATACCGGAACCAATGCCATCAACCTGCCCTTGTCGCAAAGAAGAGCCAATGCCGTGGCCGATTTCTTAAAAGTACAGGGTGTGGCGGCGAATCGGATTATCGCCACGGGATATGGCGCGGCCAACCCGATTGCATCTAATGCAACCGCCGCAGGACGCGAGCAAAACCGCCGGGTTGAGATTGTGTTGATTAACCAGCAATAGTGAGCATTTACAGCTGATTTGTGGAAAGAGGCTTGGATATCCAAAGCCTCTTTTTTGGTGTGAAAAATCGGTTTTTGACAAAAAAATTAAGTTTTTGTCATTTTTGGGGTTGACCAAGGGGGTAATTTGTGATATGTTGCGAGCATTAAAAATATTAGTTACATATAATTCTTTAAAACGAGGTTACCGGTGCATTAAAGGATGCTGCCTCGTAAAATAAACCGGAAAATACTATGGCGAAGAAGATTTTTAGAAAGACAGAAGTTCTTGATTTGAGACCCGCTGAATGGCCGGTTTCAAAGTTGGGCTTCTTCAGACCAGAAGAAGCTCCGTATATTTCGGCTTTGGTATTGAAGGCCAAAGAGGCCGGATATACACAACAGGAGGTTGCCGCCTCTTGGGGGCTGATGCTATCGGATAAGGTGAACTTCGTTCACCCTGCGAGCGACGAATTGTCGCTGGACGAAGCGCTCACGGTTCTGTTTGAACCGCTGAGCTACTATATGGCCAAGCGGCATTATGCTGCTTTCTTGGCCGCTATGGAATGACAACGCACTTCTAACCATATTCATACACTACTAACTACTACCAAAACCCCGCCGTGAGGCGGGTTTTTTTGTCAAAAAAAGATTCTTTTGCAACTTGACCAAAAAAATAAGATGTGTTATTTTGGCTGATAGATGTGAAAAATTATTAAAAAACAATTATAAATATGCAAAATGTGAAAATACCTATGGCTGATGTGTGGGAGAAATCACAAGAGCCTAATTTCGGGATTGATAAAATTGTCGCCCGATATCTCTATGAGAATAATCTGGAGTTTAACGAGCCAGTGTCTTTGTACCTGTCGTTGCTGTGGCAAAAAGCCGAAAAATTGGCTGAAAATAGCCCCGCAAAGGACAAAATAGAGCTCAAAAAGATTCTGATGGAAAAATATGTGGCCTGTCTAAAGCTGGAGGAAAGCGTTGTGATGCGCAAAATCATTCAGTGGCGGCTTGATAATTTGAAAAGAGAATACGTTTCTTTTTTGGAGTTTGTCGCATACTACATCAGAAAAAACAAAGACGCTGCCAAAGACACCAAAATGATGTTGGAACGACTGGTTGCCCAAAAGCTTGACAGCAAAAGGCTCAAGGACAAAAAGTTTGCCCCGGATTTTATCTTGGATCTGACTATTATCAAAGCAAAAGACAGTATCAACGGTGCGGAATATTTCGAATACCTGAAAGTTCTTGTTGATGAGGCTTCATGTAAAGGATATACCAAACAAGAGATGCTTGATGCTTGGCAACGTGCCGAAAATAAAATCTTTTCGGAAAGTATGCTTGATAACATCATCTATGTATTGTTCAAAAAAGACAATGAACAATATGTCGAAAAAGCCAAGAAAAAGTTCGAATCACTGGTCAAGAAAAAATGAAAATAAAAAAGTTGTTTTTCCAAACTAAAGGAAAAACAACTTTTTTTTGTTATGGTAAATCAATTTTAATTTTGAGCCCGTATTCCCTCAGGGCTTGCATAATATCTGCCAGATACATTCTCTCATTATATTGTAAATAGCCGTCGGATAAACAAATCTTTACAGCTTCTTTAAGCAATAATTCTGCTTGATGCGGTTGTTTGGATTTGAGCTTGGGCAAAATATTGTAAAAATCATTGTTGTTGGAATGTATATCCGTAATATATGATTTGAGATAGCGCTCGCTTAAACTTGATGCTTGTTCCAAGTTGTGTTTTATATAATCAATTATAATTCTTTCTTTTATATCTTGCTTGTCAGGCCAAAGAGCCGCCATAAACGACAATAACATAACATCGTCTTTAAGCGGCGATAAAATATCTTTGCGCGATGGCTTGGTCGGCTTTATGGTGTCTTGGGGTAAGTCGGATGCCGAAACATGTGTAAAATCTTGAAAAAATTTGTTAATATCGGTATATACCTTGTCGCGACTTAGATCGACGATATCATGCACAAATACCGAATCAAAAACAAATGATTTTTGCAGACGATAAAAATATATATCAAGAAAAATGCTACGCCCTTTCGACCACATGTTGCGGATAGCTACATGTTCCTTGTAAATCTGCCCGTTTTTTATCAAGTTAACTTGTATATTATAGAATTTATCGGTCGGTTGTTGCATGATGTCGTCCTTTTATGCAAATATCATAAAATATTTTTGACTTGAAGTAAATGATGTTTTGAAACTGCAAGCCCAAACTTAATCTGCAACCTGTTCTATGATTTTAGAGCCGCAATTTTGCCGATATATTGTTTGATAACACTAACTCTGGTATCATAGGATGATAAGTCTTTTTCTATAAATAATCTTTGATCAGGGCGCACTTTGATTGCGCCAAAAGAAGAAGCTATAAGGTCTATCAACTTCTCCGGGTTGGCAAAAACATTGCCCCTAAAGCCAATCAAAACACCTTTGGCTCCGGCATCTACCCTGTCGATACCGGCTTCTTTGCACAAAATCTTTATCTCTACCGTGGTCAAAAGATTGACAACCTCTGGCGGCAGAGCGCCAAAACGGTCGATCAGCTCTTCTTTGATGTCTGCTATCTCGTCTTTGGTCTTGATATCGCCAATGCGCTTATAAAGCCCAAGCCTGATACCGAGATCGCGGACATAAGTCTCGGGTATCATAATAGGAATGCCGATTGAAATTTGCGGCACCCAATCTTCGATCTGTTTGAGCTGTTCATCGGCCATAACACCAGAGCGTAAGCGCAAAACCTCTTCTTCCAACATATGCTGATAAAGCGAAATACCAACATCTTTGATATGGCCGGACTGTTCCTCGCCCAAGATATTGCCGGCACCTCTAATATCCATATCATGGCTGGCAAGCGAAAAACCTGCCCCCAACGTATCCAACGCCTGCAAAATGCTCAATCTTCTCTCGGCAATCGGTTTTAGTTTGACCTTGGGCGGAACGGTGAAATAGGCGTAACCCCTAACCTTGCTGCGGCCAATGCGCCCTTTGAGCTGATATAACTGCGCCAGGCCAAACATATCGGCACGGTAGACAATCATGGTGTTGACATTTGGCATATCTATGCCTGATTCGATAATGGTGGTGGCAAGGAGCATATCGGCTTTTTGGGCGGCGAAATCGTTCATCACCTCTTCTAATTGTGAAACCGGCATTTGACCATGAGCCACCAACATCTTGATATCGGGCAAAAGGGCGTGCAGTTCTTTTTCTATCTCGCGGATATCCGATACCCTGGGGCAGACAAAAAAGGTTTGGCCGCCACGATATTTTTCGCGATAGACGGCCTCTTTTATCATCACCTTGTCAAAGGGCATTACAAACGAGCGCGCCGCCAGGCGGTCGACCGGAGGAGTGGCAATGATGCTCAAACTCTTCACCCCGGTGAGCGAAAGTTGCAAAGTACGCGGTATCGGCGTGGCGGTTAGGGTCAGAACATGAACGTCAGACTTTATCTGCTTTAGTTTTTCCTTATGAGCAACGCCAAAATGCTGCTCCTCGTCAATAATCAACAGGCCCAAATTGCAAAACTCTATCTTCTCGGATAAAAGCGCATGGGTGCCGATTACAATCTCTACCGAGCCGTCTTTTAGGCCTTGTTTGGTCTCTTTGGCCTCTTTAGGTGTTACAAGCCTTGAGAGCATCTTGACCCGGATGGGAAAACCCTCCAGACGGGACTTGAAGTTTTGATAATGCTGGCGGGCCAACAACGTGGTCGGCACAATAACCGCAACTTGTGCACCGGATGATGCAACCGCAAAAGCCGCCCGCAGAGCAACCTCGGTCTTGCCAAAGCCTACATCGCCGCAAATGAGCCTGTCCATTGGTA
Organism: uncultured Alphaproteobacteria bacterium; assembly: GCA_944391415.1. Taxonomy (GTDB): domain Bacteria; phylum Pseudomonadota; class Alphaproteobacteria; order RF32; family CAG-239; genus CAZU01. The sequence goes on along the minus strand of CALXTM010000003.1, from coordinate 22,326 downwards.
TGGTGCCGCCAAGATCGGACATGACATCGGATATGGCATTGATTTGGTCATCGGTTTCGTTATAGGGGAAACGCGAACAAAAATCCTCAAACATAGCCTGCGGCGGAATAAAACTGTCGGCTTTTTTGAGCTGACGCTCGGCCGCAATCTTGATCAACTTTTCGGCAATATCATGGATTTTGGCTTTGACCTTGGCTTTTTTGGCCGACCAAGCCGCACCGCCTAAGGTATCAAGCTCAATATTATCGTCATCAAGGCCATAGCGCGACAGGACATCTATGTTTTCGACCGGTACAAACAACTTGGCATCGTGGGCATAGACAATTTTCAAACAATCGTGCGGGGCGCCGCCGGCCATAATCGTCTCCAGCCCCATAAAACGCCCGATACCATGCTCAATATGCACCACAAGCTCGCCTGCAGAAAGCGAACCGACATCGGCAATAAAATCTTTGGAGGTGAATTTCTTTTGTTTGCGACGGTGTTGCTTTTCACCCAAAATGTCTTGCTCGGAAATAAGGCACAGCCCCTCACCCTTAAAGCCATGTTCCAGAGGCATTATTATCATCACAATGTGGGATGAGGATTTGCTTAAGGCTTGCTCCCAACTCTCGGCAAAAGTCAGATCCGATATCTCGTATTCACTCATCAAAGAAAACAAGCGCTCGCGACTGCCATCGGAATAGCAGGCAACAATACGTTTGAGCTTTGAGTTCTCTGTCAGGTAATCTTTGAGCTCGGCATAAACCGAACCGGCCGCAATATTCTTGGCAGAGGCAAAATCGCGCATCGGGTAGAACTTGCAATCTATCACCTTGTCTGAGGTCGGCAGATTTAGAAATGTAAAGGTTATGGCTTGTTTGCTTTGCAAAATCTCGGCAAATTCTTTGTCCTTAAAATACAAAAGCTCAGGCTTGATTGGACGATAGGCCTCTTCCCCGGTGGATGATTTAATCTTTAGCGCCTCCAGCCTGGCATGGTAATAATCGGCAATGCTGTCTGTCTTGGATGTGGCCGCCTCGCCTACCTTGTCAGAGACAATAATGCCTGCTTGCGGCAGATAGTCAAACAAACTTTTGAGCGGATCTTCATAAAAAAACGGCAGCCAATTCTCCAGACCGATATATTTGTGCCCGGCAGATATGGCCTCGTAAATCTCGTCACCGCTAAAATCAGCCCCAAAAGCCTCGCGATACTTGGAGCGAAAGGTCTTGATGGTGTTGGCATCCAAAACAACCTCGCTCATCACCTTGAAACAATAGCTTTTTAGCTCGCTTGTGGAGCGCTGGCTCATGACATCAAATTTGCGAATACGCTCAACCTCGTCATCAAACAAATCTATGCGCAACGGCTCGTCGGTGCCAACCGGAAAAATATCAATAATATCACCCCTGACGGCATATTCGCCCGGCTCATAGACCTGAGCAACACGATTATAACCATTGACAGACACATAATGCAAAAAATCATCAAAATTCAACTTGCTACCAACAGAAACTTCACGTGTTGAATTAAGAAAAATTTTGTTTGGCGGAAGTTTTTGCAACACGGCACCAACCGAGGTGATGATAACCCTTTTAGATTTGGATGTGGGGTGAAGTGCAAGCTCTGATAGGCAGTCTATCCTTTGGGAAACAATGCCCGGGTTGGGAGATACGCGGTCATAAGGAACCGTGTCCCAAGCCGGAAAACGCAAAACTTTGAGCGCGGGATACATATATTCAACCAGTGATGCCATGTTGGCAAGCTCTACTCCGTCTGCGGCAATATAAATGATATCGGTGGCAGAATCGGTGGCAAATTGGCCAAGCAAAAGAGCATCGGCTCCTTTGGGAAGCGATGAAAATGTTGCGCCCATAAAATTTTTGATATTGTACTGCATTATTTGTTTCTTATTGTTTACTTGCGATTAAAAAATATATACAATAGCTATGTTTTATGCAAGTTTTATTTATGAGAGGTAACAATTTATGCGGCCTGAGATTTTGTACCCGTTGTTTGCCGATATAGCATCACTTAAAGGAGTTGGCTCTAAAACCTTAAAACTCTTGCAAAATCTGTTGGGCGGAACCAAGATTGTTGACCTTATATTTCATCTGCCGTCAAATATTATTGACCGCTCTTACCGGCCCAAGCTAAGAGATGCAATACCGGGAAGAATTTGCACCATAAGGGCTAAAGTCATTGCCCATCTTCCGCCAAAATCCAAACACCAGCCATATAAAGTGGTGGTTGAGGATGAGACAGAGCAATTAAGTTTGATATTTTTTAAGGTTTATGCTGAAACAATTGCCAAAAATCTGCCGGTGGGAGCAACCAGAGTTATAAGCGGAAAGCTCGAAATATTTAACGGCAATTTACAAATGTCACACCCTGATTATATTGCACGCGAAGAAGACAGCTCCCAAATCCCGATTTTTGAAACCGTATACCCCTTGACGGCCGGAATATCAAATAAAATGATTAACAAATATATAGACCAGGCGTTGCAAAAAGTGCCGGAAATGCAAGAATGGCTGGATGAAGAGTTTATAAAAAAACAAGGTTGGAATTCGTTTAGGGATGCTTTGATGAAGGCTCATCATCCACAATACAAAACAGAACTTGAGCCTTTTTGTAAAGACAGGGCCAGGCTTGCTTATGATGAGTTGTTGGCCAATCAGCTGGCTTTGGCAATTGTCAGAGAGCGGGTAAAAAAACAAGCCGGGCGTGTCTTGAAAGGCAATGGATTGTTACGCAAAAAAATAATGGATACCCTGCCCTTTGCACTGACAAATGCGCAAAAAAACGTGTTGGCCGAAATTTATGCCGACCAGGCAGAGCCTTTTCGGATGTTGCGTCTGTTGCAAGGTGATGTGGGATCGGGCAAAACGATTGTTGCGTTGCTTGCCATGCTTAACGCGGTTGAGAGCGGTGTGCAGGCCGCAATTATGGCTCCGACCGAAATTTTGGCCAAGCAACATTTTGAAACTATTGCACCGATGTGTGAAAAAATCGGCGTAAAAGTTGAGCTATTGACCGGCAAAACCAAAGGCAAAAAAAGGGCTGAGATTTTGCAAGAGCTTAAGGAAGGAAAAATCAACATCATTGTCGGAACACACGCCCTGTTCCAAGAAGATATTGCCTACAAAGATTTGGGATTTGCCGTGGTGGATGAACAACACCGTTTTGGCGTGCACCAACGCTTGAGCTTGTCGGAAAAAGGCAATAAATGCGATATTTTGGTAATGACGGCAACACCAATACCCAGAACCTTGGTTTTGACATCATATGGAGATATGGAGTACTCCAAAATCGACCAATTGCCCGAGGGCAGAAAGCCAACCGAAACCCGCGTGATGCCCATATCCAAGCTAAATGAAACCGTGGCCGCGTTAAAACGCAAGATAGCCGAGGGAGTACGGGCCTATTGGGTTTGCCCGCTGGTGGAAGAATCGGAAAAATCGGATTTGGCCGCGGCCGAGGCAAGATTTGCCGATTTGCAAAAAATATTCGGCCCCGAGGTTGGGTTGGTGCACGGCAAAATGAAAGAGGCCGAAAAAGACAAAGTGATGGAGCGTTTTAAAAAAGGCGCAATCAAACTTTTGGTGGCAACAACCGTGATTGAGGTCGGGGTTAATGTGCCGGAGGCAACTATTATGATAATTGAACATGCCGAAAGATTTGGGCTGGCTCAACTACACCAACTGCGGGGACGCATTAAACGAGGCAACGTCCAAGGAAGCTGTTTGCTGCTATATTCTCTGCCTTTAAGTGCAACTGCCCAAGAAAGGCTTAAAATCATGCGGCAAACCGAAGACGGTTTTATCATCGCCGAAAAAGATTTGGAATTGCGCGGCGGTGGTGAAATCTTGGGGACAAGACAAAGCGGCTTTTGCGAATTTCGTCTGGCAGATATGGAATACCATAAAAACTTGTTGTTTATTGCCAATCAAGATGCCAAATTAATCTTAAACAAAGACCCTAACCTTGCCTCACCCCGCGGCAAAGCCTTGCGCAATTTGTTATATCTGTTTGAAAAAGACGACAGTATCAAAAATTATAAGGCTTAAATTTCGTTCATTTTGCGGGTTAGATAGTCAAGTTTGTCGGCTGATAGCTTGCGGCCAGTAATAACCTCGGCAAAAATGGCTTTTATCTCGGGAGCATATTTGCGACGAGATTTGGCAATCAAGGTAAGGTGATTGGCGGCTGCTTCAAAAATCTGGCTATCTTGAACCAGTAATTGTGCCGAAAGCTCTAAATACGGCGGAGTATAGGTATTGTGGCGAATATTTTGGCTATGCTTATAAGCTTCACGCTGAATATCTGCGGCATCGAGGGCCGAAACATTATCATCTTTAATTTTGCCGCCCCAAGAAAAGCGCCGTTTGGTTTTGGCGACAATGTTTTTGAGGCTGTTGAGAATTGAAGTCTTTTTGATATATTCTGCCATAGTATTTTCCTCGTTTTTTATATTTTCTTTATATAGCATTAAATATTCCTTTACAAGTTAAATATTAGTATTGACCAAAGGCAAAATATTTGAACATACTTTATGTATACCGATAATTTGAATGAGGTGTTTTGATGAAATTATTTGAGCGTAAAAAGTCCGGCAATCAAAGAGAAGTTATTGTTTTGGGATATAAATTTTCTTATACCAAAAAGCCCAAATTGCCACCTCATATTGATAAAGCCAAGTTGTTGCCCTTGATTGCTAATTTTGACGGAATCGGAATTAATGCCGATAAACGCTCGCCTAAAGTTATTGTATCTTTGACATCGTTTCCGGAGAGGATGTATGAGATACACTATACGTTGTACTCACTTCTTAATCAATCGTTTAGGCCAGATGAGGTGGTATTGTGGTTGGCTAAAGAGCAATTTCCTAACGGTAATGATGATATTCCGCCGGCGGTATTGAGCTTGCAGAAAAACGGCCTTACCATAAAATGGTGTGAAGACCTGCGCTCTTATAAAAAGCTTATCCCATCTTTGAAAGAATTTCCTGATGATATCATCGTAATTGTTGATGATGATGTATATTATTCCCCAAATTGGTTGGAAAAACTTTATAAACAGCACCTTAAATACCCCAAATGCGTTATCGGGCACAGATGTCATCAAATAAGATTGCTACCAAACGGCTGGCCCAAACCCTATAAACAATGGAAAAAGAACTCAACCCTAACTAAACCGTCTTATCGCAATTTTTTGACCGGGTGCGGCGGGGTGCTCTATCCTCCGCACAGCTTATACAAAGATGTGACCAATGTCGATCTGTTTCAAAAATTGGCACCCTATGCTGATGATATATGGTTTTGGGCTATGACGGTATTAAATAATGTTAAGATAAAAACTTTTTGGGGCAGAATGCACAAAGTTTTGCTGGTTAACCCGGAAAGAGAAATGCGCAACACTTCGCAAATGACGTTGACACAGCTTAATATTGCCCAGAACGGAAACAATCGTCAGATGATTGCCGTGATTGACCGATACCCAGAGCTTATTGATAAACTGAAAGAAGATTAAAAATGACCAAAATTACCGTTGCCTATGCTCCTGATAAAAATTTTGTTCCGCTGACACTGGTATCAATGGCGTCGGTTTTGCGCAATGCCAGAAAAAACGACGAGATAGAATTTGTTATAATGTATGCCGATCTTGAAGATAAATATCTGCAGATTTTTGATAATTTACAAGCCATAAAGCCCTATTCTTTGAAAAAACTGAAAGTGGACGAAAAAGTATTTGACGGTTTTCCCTGCCCCAACTGGGTAACAACCGAGGCCTGGTTTAGGTGCTTGCTTGCTGATTTGTTGCCCAATGATGACAAAGTGCTTTATCTTGATTGTGACACAATAGTAAGAAATTCTTTGGACAATTTATTTAAGCTTGACTTGGGTAATTGCCTGGTTGGAGTTATTGAAGACGTATCCGGCTCTAAAGACAAGGCCAAAAATATTGCTTTGACAGATGGTTTTTACTTCAACTCCGGTGTTATGTTGATTAATCTTAACGCCTGGCGCAAAATTGACTTTTTTTCTAAGCTCAAAAATATTGTAATGACCGACGCCAAAGTTAGCAATGATCAAGATGCCCTTAACAAAGCCTGCGACGGGCAAAAATATCGCTTATCGCCGAAGTATGACTATATGCAGGTTTGGTGGCGCAAAAATACACCGCAATATGATGATAAATATATGGCAGATTTTCTTAAGGCTGAAGAAAATCCCATTATTGTTCATTTTACAGGCAAAAAACCCAATCATCCGGCCTGCAAAAACAAATTTTTGTCGGAATTTAAAGAATATGCCAAGCTGGTGCCGGCGTATGATGTCTTGCAAAAAGAAATCGGCCTTAAAGAGGCCGGCAAAGGTCGTGAAAAGCTGCCGCTTTATAAACGTATATTTTCCGTTGAAACATCTAGCGACAGAAAACATAAGTATATTAATCTATTCGGATTAACCTTAAAAATTAAAATTTAGATATTTTTTTGGAATATACCGGAATCTTGAAAATTTTTATCAAAATCTTATCGCTTTTGGTATGTTTTCTGCTGTAAATGAATTTTAATGTTGGATTTATAACTTTAATCATCGGCATCATTATTCTTTGTATATAATATGGTGTTGTACAGTCTTCAATCTTATAGCCTTGAGCTATTACAATATGGCCTAAAAAACGCTCTATAACGTGGGCAAGAGAATTTTTATCTCGTTCGGAAATTGCAAAATCTTCTTTTTTTAAATTCAAATCTAAAAGTGGCTGCATTAATTTGGCTCTTACAATAAACATTGTCCCCACAACAAATCCAAGATTATCCTTGGATAGGCCCAATTTATCTAACAATGCCAAACTTTGTTGGTGACTAAACTGATCCCATTTTTCGGCCCGGGCAATAATTTTATAGCTTGAAATCATACCTAATCTGCTATCTTTGGCAAAACTATCAATACATTTTTTTATATTTTTCTTGTTCTTGATAAAATTCAACAAAATTTTTCTGTGCCGTGGACCAGATGTATTAAAATTATTAATAAAGCAACCTACCGGCATATTTCTCTTGGTGTGTAATTTGACAATATATGAATAATCGTCAATATTTACCATTTGAAGAACTCTTAAAAACGGCCAAACATCAAATCCTCGGTTATCTACCAAAACAATATGAGCCTTAGGCATAGCCTTTTTTATTTTGGATATGACATCTTTGTTGTCTTCTACCATGGTAATATAAAGATCATAATTATACTCAGACAAATTCTGGATGTAAGACAGCATTTCTTCTAGCATGTCTGTATAATATAAATGTAAATGTGCTAATATTGGCTTCATCATTTGTTTACTTTCATCTTTATAGTTAATCCAAGGATGGTAACGCAGCGATACCTGTGTCCTCCTTTGGTGTAGTACCGTACCGAATATATATAGTCCTTTAATCTCTTGGGGCAAATATAAGCATCAAACATAGAGAATGCTTTTGGTGGAAGATAATGCCGGCAAAGTTCTCTATATTCACTTTGATTTTTCTTAGGGATTTTGGTATAGTGGATGGCAACCATGCCGCTTATATCGGCCAATAAAGATTCTTCAACTCTTGCATAGGCTCCCTTATTGGTCAATAGCTGCACAACATCACCCATGAATTGCGGAACCTTTAAGTTAACCATTGAAGTTTTGCGGCTTACGCTTTGAGAGCGCACCAAATAATGATACATGCATTCATTAATATATACAATTTTACGGGCTGCAAGTCTTATGCCAATCGTAAAAATATGGTCCTCAGCGCAATAGCCTTCGCTATAATATATATGCTCTCTTTTTAACAAATCCAAACGACAAAGTTTATTCCACCCGGCCGTAATACCGCCAAACAAATATTGCGGATTATCTTTCCAACTGAAGGGAACAAGCGGAAAATTCTCAAGTTTACTTCTGGTTTTGCCACTTTTTTCATTATGTGTAATTACACCACATTCTACCAAATCGGCATCATGAGTTTGGGCCGCCGAATACATTTTTTCGTACATATCATCATCAACCCAGTCATCAGGGTCTACAAATCCTATATATTCTCCTTGGGCCGAAATAATACCTTTGTTGCGAGCGGCTCCAGGACCTGAATTTGCTTGGTCAATAACTATTATGCGCGAATCTTTTGCAGCATAGTTTTGCAGAATGGTTAGAGAATTATCTTTGGAACCATCATTGACACAAATTATTTCAATATCTTCTAATGTCTGAGCAAGCAAACTGTCAAGACACTTGGGCAAATAGTTTGCTACATTGTATACAGGAAGCACTATTGATACTTTGGTCATTATTTATCCTTATATATTGCCCGAATTTGTTTTACTTGTTGCTTTAGTTTGGAGCTTTGTTGCGCAAAATGATTTTTTATTTTGCCAAAACTTATATTTTTTAAGACTTTGTAAAACACATATTTACTAAGCAAGCGATTATAATGCTTAAAATTGCGCAACAACAAATTGCTGATACGTGTATTTTTATAAATTATTTCTTCATAAAATGCGGTCTTTCTTGCCGCAAGCCACCACTCGGCAGCATAGGGTAAATCAGGAGAATTCCATGGTTTGTGCCCGCTGATATAATGGATAATCCTGCGTTTTGAAGATGCTTTTGATATTTCAGAATTGTCAAGCAGCTCAGGATGCTCAATAACCATATAATATTGGAAGTTCCAGCTCCAATCCAACGGGACATATTTGCCCTCCCAAAGTATGTTCAAAACATCTTGATCAAGAAATGGTAAATATGGTCTCTTGAGTGTTTTGATAAAACCATCAATAAATTTCTGGCTGTTAATATTTTTAATATTAAATAACACCACTCCAGCATTAAAATATTTCTTCCAGTCTTTGATTTTTACATACTCGGCAATATCTTTGATACGATCGGAATGAGCACTATAATGCAATTCGTCATAACAACATCCGGCCTCAGCCTTGCCCAAATCGATTTTAAATAAATCGACCAATGAATCTTTTACCAAAACATCACAATCTAAGTACAAAACCTTGTCATAGTTTGACATTATTTGTGGGATGAATAGACGATAGAAAGTGGCAGAGCTCCAAATTCCTCTGCTTTTAAATAGTGAATAATCTAAAGTAGCAAGCAGTGGCTTTACATCAATGTATCTTAAAGAAACATTGCTTTTTAACATTTGCGACAACTGCTCTTTCTGGTAAGTAGTTATACCATCATCAAAAACCAAAATATCATAATTGTAATTTTTATCGCTATTATCAATTATTGACTGTATTGATACCGCCATATACGGAACATAGTTGGAATCGGTTGAAAAAACAATAGCAAGATTATTTTTGGTAAAGGCCGGTTTGATACTTGTTGGCATTTTGATACTGTCCTCCACACATAATTTATAGCCTTGTTATATATTACATACTATTTTATAAACAGCAATCTTTTTATCACTAAATACAACTAAAAATATTGATCATTTTATAAGAGTTTTCAGGCTTGAGTTGCACAGGCGGGCTTTTGCCTCAAAGGGCAAACCGGCGATACTCCCGTCTCGCCTAGCCCTGGTAGTCGTTCATGTTTGACTTGTAACGCTTGCTTTTGTTCGCTGTCGCTCGAAAGCGCGCTAACAATTCTACACCACAAAGGCCTCGCAGGCACGTCGGTGCCTGCTCCTCACTTTAGTGCCCTTCCTCGGGAGTTCAAACCTAACTCCCATACCAATAAAAAAACCACCCTTATTGGGTGGATTTTGGCTTTGGCATCTAATTTCGCTGCGGTTCGTTTACACTTCCTTGCTCAAATAAGATGTTACAAAGATTTTGCAGAAAAAAAACAACCGGAGCAACGGTTGTTTTTTCTTAGCAATTGGTGGGCGCTGAGAGGTTCGAACTCCCGACCCTCTCGGTGTAAACGAGATGCTCTTCCAGCTGAGCTAAGCGCCCCTCGTTCGTTACTGAAAAGTCTTATACACTCATAAAAAAAAATAATCAAGCACTTTTTATAAAAAATATTATCTTTTTTATAAAAAAACGAGGTGCCATTCATAGCACCCCGTTTCGCTTATAAACTTTTCATATAAAACAGCAGCGTGCCGTTTTATATTATATTAGTTTACAGAGTCTTGCAAAGCTTTACCAGCTTTGAATTTGGCCTGCTTGCGAGCCGGAATCTTGATAGCAGCGCCCGTGCGGGGGTTGCGACCAGTTGTAGCAGCTCTTTTAGAAACAGCAAAAGTACCAAAACCAACCAAGCGAACTTCGTCGCCTTTCTTCAAAGCGTTGGTGATTGAAGATACAAATGCATCCAAAGCCTTAGCAGAATCAGTTTTGGTAAGGCCTGTAGAACTAGCAATGCTAGAAATCAATTCATTTTTATTCACGGTGAGGACTCCCTCTAATATAAGTTATAAACAAATGAACCAAGGTTTTTCCTTGCTCACATCAAAATTTGAACATTAAAAAAAGCCTCTGTCAAATAAAAATGCTTTAATTATCAACATTTTTACGGCTTTGACGTGCTTTATCCACAAAAAAACATCATATCAGGCGAATTTGTTGGAATTTTTCTAATAAAATTGCCCGAGTCTATTGAGAATCGGGCAATTGAAGCAAATCGGCCTAATCTATTTTCGTTTATAAGGTGATTTACGCAGTGCTATCTTCAGCACCTCTTTTACCTCGGTAACCGGAATTATTTTGAGCCCTTGTTTAACATTGTCGGGAATCTCGGCTAAATCCTTTTCATTATCTTTGGGGATAATAACCGTCTTGATACCACCGCGCAATGCCGAAAGCAATTTTTCTTTCAGTCCGCCGATTGGTAATACCCTTCCCTGCAAGGTAATCTCGCCGGTCATGGCAACATCTTTTCTAACCGGTATTTTGGTTAGTACCGAAACCAATGTCGTATACATGGCAATACCTGCCGACGGACCATCTTTTGGGGTGGCTCCTTCAGGAACATGGACATGGATATCTGTTTTTTCAAAAACTTCAGGATCAATTCCAAGCTCTTTAGAATGAGCCCTAACAACCGAATAGGCTGTTTCAATCGATTCTTTCATCACATCGCCAAGCTTGCCGGTTTGTTTGACAATTCCTTTGCCCGGCATATCGACCGCCTCGATAAATAAAATATCGCCGCCGACCTCGGTCCAGGCAAGACCGGTTGTAACACCAACCTGGTCTTTTTCCTCTGCTTCACCATAACGATATTTAATAACGCCTAAATATTTTTCCAAATTTTTGGCATCAACCACTATGGGAAGTTTTTCTTTGTCTCCTTCAAGCAAAATTTCTTTGATGGCCTTGCGGGCAATGGTGGACAATTCCCGCTCCAAACTACGAACACCTGCTTCACGCGTATAATAACGGATAATATCACGAATGGCATCGGGTTTGATGCTGAGCTCGTTATCTTTTACCCCGTTTTCCTTAAATATTTTGGGCAGAAGATGTCGTTTGGCTATTTCGATTTTCTCGTCCTCGGTATAGCCGGAAAGACGAATAATTTCCATACGATCAAGCAAAGGACGCGGCATATCCAAAGAATTGGCCGTGGTTACAAACATAACATCCGACAAATCATAGTCTACTTCCAAATAATGATCGTTAAAAGCCGCATTTTGTTCAGGATCAAGAACTTCAAGCAAAGCCGATGACGGATCACCACGATAGTCATTGCCAAGTTTATCAATCTCGTCTAACAAAAACAGCGGATTGGTCGTACCGGCTTTTTTCATACCTTTGATAATTTTGCCCGGCATAGACCCAATATAGGTGCGGCGATGCCCCCTGATCTCGGCCTCATCACGCATACCGCCCAAAGATGTACGGACAAAAGCCCTGCCCGTTGCCCTGGCGATTGATTTACCAAGAGAGGTTTTACCAACACCCGGAGGACCAACAAGACAAAGAATCGGTCCTCTTACTTTGTCTGAGCGGGCTTGAATAGCCAAAAATTCGATTATCCTCTCTTTGACTTTGTCCAGACCATAGTGATCGGCATTTAGGACATCCAATGCATATTGCAAATCTTTATTAACCTTGGAACGCTTTTTCCACGGAATATCCAATATCCAATCCAAATAATTGCGAACTACCGTGGCCTCGGCCGAATTTGGCCCCATGTTTTTTAACTTTTTGACCTCGGCAAGGGCTTTTTCTTTGGCCTCTTTGGAAAGCTTGGTCTTTTCTATCTTCTTCATATAGGCTGATATTTCATCTTCCTCATCACCATCGCCAAGCTCTTTTTGGATGGCTTTCATCTGCTCATTTAAGTAATATTCTTTTTGGCTTTTTTCCATTTGCTTGCGAACACGATTGCGAATCCTGTTTTCGACCTCTAACATCGTAATCTCGGCATCCATAAAGCCCAAAAGCTTTTCAAATCTCTCGTATAGCGATTTGCCCTCCAACAAAGCTTGTTTGTCAGCAATCTTTAGGGCCAAGTGCGAGGCTATGGTGTCGGCAAGTTTAGTATAGTCCTCTATTTGATTGACCGAAACCAAAACTTCAGGCGGTGTTTTTTTGGATAGCTTTACATATTCTTCAAACTGTGACAAAACCGCACGGACAATACCTTCCAACTCGGGATTGTCTTCGGCAACATCGGGCAGAATCGTTATCTCGCTTTCCATCATATCGTCGGATAACTCTATCTTATCAAGCCTTACTCGCTCTAGCCCCTCGATCAACACCTTGACCGTGCCGTCGGGCAATTTTAACAATTGTAAAACCGTCCCTAATGTGCCGACATGAAAAATGTCATCTTCTTTGGGATCTTCAACCGACGGATCTTTTTGCGTTGCCAAAACTACATTTTGCTCGTTGTCTACGGCTTTTTGCAAAGCATTTATCGATTTGGCTCTGCCAACAAACAACGGCACTATCATTTTGGGATAAACAACTATGTCTCTTAGCGGAAGAAGCGGATATTTTTCTTTATTTGTAAACATTTTGACACCTTAATGATAATTTTTAAGTCTTTTATTGCTATATAAGAAATATTTTTGCCTTCTGCAAGCTCGGCTATATCAATTTTCTGCCATAAATGCTTTTTTTCATCAATCAGGCAAATTTTTAATCCACAAAAAATCTGTGTAATAAATGCCTTTTATGATTTTGCTCAATAAAAATTATGTATATATTAATCAAAGATTGATTGATAACTAATATTGCAGAAAGGTTATATTATGGCGGGAACAAACAGACCGGCTTATTCAAGCGATGATATTGATGTCGAGGTATCGGTTACGCTTGGCACGGCCAATTTGAGAGTGTATCAGCTTTTGCGTTTGGGGCGTGGCGCCGTGGTGGAACTCGACCGCAATATTAATGACAACGTGGATATATATGTTAATGATGTATTGATTGGTCACGGCGAGGTTGTCGTCACCGAAAACGAAACAATCGGTATCAGCGTTACCGACACTAATCCCTAAACGATAAACGAAAAATATGAATTTCAAAAAAATACTCAAAAATATTCTTAAAACAAAGGCCGTAATTTGTTGTTTGTCTTGCCTGATATATATATATGCCCAATTTGTCGGCATAACCTGCAAATGGACGATGAAAAATATCAAACAAGTGCGCGAGGCAACCAAAAACACCAATGCCATCTGGATTGCCTGGCACTCAAGAGCAACCATGATGCCGTTTTTTTGGCAAAAATTGTTTAACCGTAAAATGGCTGCTTTGGTTTCACCACACCATGATGGCCAAATAATTGCCCATTTTCTGAAATGGTACGGGATAATGCCTGTTAACGGCTCAACCAACGAAAACCCCAGGCAAAGCGCCCTTGAACTGATGCGAGAACTGCAAAACGGCTATGAATTATTCATCTCTCCCGACGGCCCAAGAGGCCCCCGCATGAGAATGAAAAAATCACCGATATACTATGCCCAGAAAACCGGAAAACCAATTATTTGCGCATGCTTTAGCCTTAACAAAGCCTTGATTATTGACAAGGCCTGGGACAAAACGGTTATTGCTTTGCCGTTTGCCAAAGGATGTTTTGCCTTGAGCGAGCCACTTTATGTCCCTAAAGATTTGTCTGCCGAAGAGTTTGAGGCATATAGAATTAGGCTTGAAAATATTGCTAACAAATTATCAATCGAATGTGATACCGATGCTGGACGAAATCCTATTTTGCCGGCTGATATTAATGATATCAAAAAGAAAAAGGAATAATGAAAATGTTTATCAAAATTTATAATGCCTTAATAACCATATTGTACCCTTTGGTCATCAAGCAATATGTCGAAAAACGCAAACAAAAAGGCAAAGAAGACATTAATCGTTTTAATGAACGTGTAGGCCGGCCAAAAATGCCGCGGCCTGAGGGCAAACTATTTTGGTTGCACGGAGCATCTGTTGGAGAATCGGTTTCAATGTTGCCTTTAATTAACCGCATTTTGGAAACTTATCCCGATGCTCATGTTATGGTGACAACAGGTACGGTTACCTCGGCTGATGTTATGCAAAAACGCCTGCCGGAACGCGCTTTTCATCAATTTATTCCGATTGATAATCCAATATTTACGACCCGTTTTGTTAAACACTGGCGGCCTGATGTAGCCTTGTGGTTTGAATCGGAATTTTGGCCGGCTGTTTTATCTTCCATCAAACGCAAAAATATTCCGCTTATTTTGATTAACGGGCGCATTTCCAACAAAACTTTTAAACGCTGGCAGCAATTTGATTTTATCTGCAAAGAATTGTTAGCTTGCTTTGATTTGTGCCTGGGACAATCGGAAGAAGACGCTTACAGGCTCAAAGTGTTGGGTGCCAAAGAGACAATTTGTTTGGGCAATCTTAAATATGCCGGATTGCCGTTGCCAATTGATGAAAAAGCTAAAAAGGAGATGCTGGACCAAATCAAAAAACGTCCATTCTGGCTTGCCAGCTCAACCCATAATGACGAGGAGTTAAGAATCGCCAAAGTACATAAACGCCTGAAAGAGCAGTTCCCTGACCTGCTGACAATTATTGCCCCGAGGCACCCCAACCGCGGCGAAGAAATTGCCTCGGAAATTGCCAAACTTGATTTGACGACTGCTTTGCGCTCCAATGGCGACAAAATAACCCCAAAGACCGATATTTACATTGCCAACACCATTGGTGAAATGGGGCTGTGGTATGATATTGCCAATATTGTGTTTATCGGCGGATCTTTGGTTCCGCACGGCGGACAAAACTTTATTGAGCCATCAAGGGTGCGTGATGCCGTTATCGTTGGGCCGCACATGCACAACTTTACCGATGCCATGAACAGAGCCAAAAAAGCCGATGCCATTATCCAGGTTTCTGACACAACAGAGCTTGAAGAAATGGTGCGCGAATTGTTGTCAAACGAAAGCCTTTTGGAGGCTAAGCGCTCGTTGGCTTATAACTGGGCAGTAAGCGAGACCAAAGTTTTGGACGGTATTATGGACAAGATTAAGGCTTATTTCTGATATGAAGACACCCAGGTTTTGGCAAAATAAAAATATAATATCTTGGGCATTGTTTTTGCCCGGGTGTTTGTATGCCTTGGCCACATGGGGAAGAATTAAATTTCACAAACCGCAACAAGTCAGGGTTCCGGTAATTTGTATCGGCAACTTGACGGCAGGCGGCAGCGGCAAAACGCCGGTGGCAATAAGTGTTGCTCAAATGCTAAAATCTTGCGGCAAAACGCCCGGGTTTGTCTCCAGAGGTTATGGCGGCAAGCTTAAAGGTGTTGTGGTTGATATCACAAAACACACGCCGGAGCAAGTCGGCGATGAGCCTTTATTGTTAGCACGTGAGGCGATTGTGGCGGTTGAGCCTGACCGTTATGAGGCGGCGCTTATTGCCATTAAAAACGGAGCGGATACCATCATTATGGACGACGGGTTTCAAAACCCTACTCTTTATAAGGACAAATCTTTATTGGTGGTGGACGGCAATTTTGGTTTGGGCAATATGATGCCTTTGCCGGCGGGGCCAATGCGGGAGTTTTTTGGCCAAGGGATAAAACGTGCCAACGGGGTGGTTATTATTGGCGAAGACAAACACGGTGTTGCCAAGTTATTTGGCAATTTATCAATATTTAAAGCCAAGGTGGTGGCTCAATTGCCCAAGCTTGCAAAGAACAAGGTTTTCGCTTTTGCCGGAATCGGAAGCCCACAAAAATTTTATCAATCGCTTGAAGATTGCGGTGTTACAATTGCCAAAACCAAAGATTTTCCCGATCATCATTTTTATGAGAGGACCGAGCTTTTGAACCTGATTGATGAGGCCCAAAAGCTTGGGGCTGATATAATTACTACTTCTAAAGACATGGTCAAAATCCCTTATGATTTGCAGCCGCAATTTAAGGTGTTGGAAATTGCCATAAAATGGCAAGATGAGTCCGCCATAAAACAATTTTTACTTAAATAGAAAAATCCCCGCCTCTTCAGGCGGGGAAAATTTTAAAAAATCTTATCATAACCTTGGGGCGGATTTTCAAATGACGAACCGTCAAAAAAGCGGTGATTTTGGTTGAGTGCCTCAATGCGCCCAATGTCGGAACTGTCAAGCTCTATTGCCTGGGCGGCAAAGTTTTCTTTGATTCTGTCTTCTTGCACGGATTTCGGAATTACCACAATCCCTCTTTGCATTTGCCAGGCCAACAAAACTTGCGCCGGAGTGGCTTTGAGACGAGTGGCAATGTCCCTAACAACTCGGTTTGTAAACAACATTTGGCTTCCTTCGGCGGCGCCAAGCGGTGAATAAGCTGTTATCACTATATTATTTTTACGGCAAAATGATATCAGCGCGTTTTGGTTTAGCAGAGGATGACACTCTACCTGGTTGACGGCCGGTACGACTTGTGTTTTTTCCAATAACAAATTGATGTTGCTTTCATTAAAATTGGAAACACCAATGGCTTTGACCAAACCATCGTGATAGAGTTTTTCCATCTCTGACCATGTCTCCCACAGCGGAATTTGCGACAAGGGTATCCAATCTTCATCTGCTTTGGGCATATTGGTTCCTTTGCGCTGAGCAACCGGCCAATGCATTAGATACAAATCAAGATAATCAAGCTGCAAATCTTTTAGGGTTTGCTCGCAAGCGGGCCTGACATCTTCAATGGCGTGACTGTCGTTCCATAATTTGGAGGTGACAAAAAGCTCTTCTCTTTTGATATCTCCCTCGGCAATAGCGTCGTGGATGGCCTGCCCTACTTCGGGTTGGTTGCCATAGATGGCGGCGCAATCAATATGTCTATAGCCAACCTTTATGGCCCAACGAACTGCCTGATAGACCTCGCCCGGGGCTGACAAAAAAGTGCCAAGACCGATGATGGGCATTAGGGCATCGGTGTTTAGGGTTAGTGTTTTCATAATCTTCTCCTTTACAAATATTGATGATTACGAAATATATAGTTGCCAATGGCAAATATTAAAGAGTGTTATCAAACTCTTGTTCGATAGTTTTATCAAGCAAAGTCTCAAGCTCTTTGAGACGCCAATTTTTGAGAACATTCCGATCAAAAATATCGGGCAAATATTCTTTGTCTATCTTGGGAATTCCGGGATGAATACCAACCTCTACCGCCTTATAGCATTGAGGAACTTTAATATTTTTTAGCTTATCACGCGATATCTTGCAGGTGTTGATGATGCTGTAAAAATAGGTATCGCTTTTGTAGCCCCACAACAATTTATCGGCAATAGCACAAGAACCCAGAACCAAATTTTTGATAAGGCCGCCGTCTTTGAGCCACTCAATACCTTGGGTCGATTTTATCGTAAGGAGCGGATTTTCGTTAACAAACCTAAGGCGGGGTATCTGATACTCCTCCTGTAACTCCAAAAAAGCCTTAAAAATCGTCGGGATCATATGGACATGGCGATGTGAATCAAGGTGTGTCAGCTTTATCCCTGAGGCAAGCGCTTTTTCTATCTGTGCTCCGACTTCTATCTTAACCTGTCTTTTAAGCTCTTGAGGATGCAACACAGAAAGCAAAGCCAAATCTACAAAACCATGACAAAACTTGCCCTTTTCATCAACCAACATCGGAATCCGATGTTTGGATAAAACCGGATATTCGTTGGTCAGATTGGCATGCAAACCGATGTGTAAATTTGGCATTTGTTTGGACAGCTCAATCGCCTGGGGCGCATATTTTAGGTTTATCATAATGCTGGTGGAATTTAGCACTCCTTCGGTGTGAGCCTTGAAAATAGCCTGATTTACACCAGGTGAAATACCAAAATCATCGGCATTAAATATCTTTTTTAGCATCTTGGTTATCCTTTGCTTCGTAGTCGGCAATATATAACGGGCGTTTTTTTACCTCCATATGTATCTTGCCGATGTATTCACCGATAATACCCAATACAATGAGCTGAACCGAGCCAATAAATACCACTGTGGTCATAATGGTGGCATAGCCGGGTGTGGGGTGTCTTAGAATAAAATGCTCAATGATTACATACAAGCCCAAAAGGCCCGAGATAAATGCCGTCAAAAGCCCCAAATATATCGACAAGCGCAAAGGCCTGGTTGAAAACTGGACAATACTGTTGAGAGCAAGCGCCAAAGATTTGCGAAAATTATATTTTGAGGTGCCGGCAAAGCGCTCGGGCGCAACAAAATCTATCACCTTGACCTTGTCATTGGGCATGGCCCAAGACAACAACCCCCTAAACAGGCGGTCGTGCTCGTTAAATTTTTTCAATACATCGATATAACTGCGGTCAATCAAGCGGAAATCAGGTGTTTTGGCCGGTATTTTGGTATCGGACAACAAATTAAGTATCTTATAAAAACTGGCGGCGCAAAAATCATAAAACTTGGATGTCGCCTCGTTCTCCAAACGTTTGGTCAGCACAATATCTGTCCCTTCTTGCCAATATTTGACCATCTCTTTGATATAAATCGGCGGATGTTGCAAATCGGCATCCATAAAAACAACCGCATCGCTTTTGGCATAATCCATGCCGGCGGTCATGGCTATCTCGTGGCCAAAGTTGCGTTTGAGGTGGACAATTTTGACATGAGTATCTTTAGCTTGCAATTTTTGACATTTTTTATGAGTATCATCGCTTGAGCCATCGTCTACAAAAATCAGCTCGTAGTTTTTGAGCGGCAAATCTTTCATTACTTTGCTTAGCTCTTTGTGGAGCTCGTTTATGCTCTCGCCCTCGTTATAGGCGGATATTACCACACTAACGCTGTCTCTCATCAATTTTCTCCCGCAATTGTACCATAATAAAGTTTATATTCTTTTTCTTTGCCCAAAATATTTTGAACTTTTAATAAATATACTTTAGGTTCGGGCAATTTTGCAAAGGTTTTTTGATAATTTTTATAGTTGCCTAAATTCTCATCCACCACCAAAATACCTTTGTGGTTGACATCTTGCAGATCAATCCACGGGTTGGTTTTGGCATCCATCAAAAACAAAACCTGAGGATGAGACGCGGCATAACTCCCAACCGTTGAGGCCAACCAAACACTGCCGCCGACATAGGCATAGTTATTGCCTGATACTTGGGTGGTAAAGTCTTTGGCATTCAGCCTAAACTTGGCACTGGTGGTGAGCAAACACTGCAATGTAAATGCAAAAGCAAACAAAATCAACGCCCCATAGCAAGCCTTGATAAGGACAGCAAAACTCTTTTTAATCCCAAACGGCAAAAAGGCAAAAAAGCAAATACCCAACATATACATTACCGGTGAGCCCCACATACTTTTGAGTTTGATACCCAAGACAAGCGAAATTGAGGCCATTAGTAATACCGGCAAAACCCCGGCAAAGAAAATAAAAATACGATCAGATTTGTTGATGGATGACAACGGCTCTTTGGGGCTAAAATGCCAGGCAACAAAAAGTGCTATTAATGCAAAGGCCGAGGTCATAATCTGCGAGCCCAAAAATTTTAGCGGATAAACTACATGAGCCAGACCATAAGGCATCGACTTTCCTCCGCCGGAGCGGGACAAGAAATAATCCATTACAAACCAATCGTGCTCATAAAGCCAGAAGACATGCGGTGCAATCAAACAAAGCGCAAAGATACCGGCAAGCCATAATCTCCAAGACTTTAACCTCTTGCGCCCGGTTGAAGTAAACACCAAATAAGCCCCCAAACAGACAAGCAAAATACCCGAGACATATTTATTCAACAAATTGAGCGCGGCAAATAAACCAAACAAAAACCAATCGGATAACTTATCTTCCTTGATACCTTTGTAAAAATAATAGCTGGCTGCCGGCCACAACATCAAAGCGATAATGTTAACATTATACTCCGGTGTGACCAAACTATAATAGGCAACACCTTCTAAGATAAGAGATGATATAACAGCCTTTTCCGGCGGCAAAAAAAGACGCGCCAGCTTATAGACATAAATCAACCCGCCGATGATAAACAACTGGCTTAGGACATAAAGCGATGCGGGATGCGCAAAAATATTATACATTATATTGGCAAAAAAACCCGACAAAGGCGGATGTTTGTTGGTTCCCCATTCGCCGATAAAGCCCCAAATCAGCGCCTCGGCCGAATCCATCGGCAGATTGGGGCGAAGCAAAAGCGGCAATAGCGACCAGACGACAAAATGGCAAAGCAAAAAAACGCCTAAAATTTTATTTGATTTCATCAAAATTCTCCTATTGCCTGATATCTTAACAAGCGGCGGAATAAAAGCAAGAAAAAAGCGCCCTTTGTAAAACACAAAAGACGCTTTTTATTAATCAAATATTATTCTTGAAATTTAGAACAATACTTTGGCATTCAAACCAATGGTGTAGTCATATTCAACATCTTTGCGATCATTACCGCCGAGATAGTATTCACCATAAGCACCAACGGTGAAGTTGTCTTTTACAAAGTAGTTAGCTGAAGCCTCAACATACCACTCTTCACCTTCGTTGTCTGTGTCATGACCAAAGTCATAACGGAAACCACCGTCAACCGAAACTTTGTCAAACATCTTGTGAGCACCAACAAACCAAGAATAGCTCAAATCTCTGCTGGATTGGTCAATTTGAGAATCCAAAGACAAAGATGTATAAGGAGTTAAGCCACAGCCCATATCATAACCGAGTTGAACATAACCGCCAACTTCTTTATCCCAACGGCTGCCATTTTCATCATCCCGAGTACCATAATCTTGACCATAGAAACTTTGAGCATCAGCTGTCCAATAGTAAGCACCAACTTGGGTCAAAACTTTGCCAAAGTTGTGGTTATATTTAACACCCAACATATAATCAAAGTTGTGGTCGTTGTTCAATCTATAATCTTTGTCGTAGTCAAAAGTGTTGCCGATGCTGCCTACGATAGCCAAATTATCGGTCAAACCAAAAGACAAAGTCTCGCTAGCATAGATATCTTTGCTAACGCCTTCAAAAGTACCGTTATCTGATTTGTAACGAGAGAACTCTACCGATGTATCAGACAAGAATTTGCCTTGTGTCGGCAAGAAGAACGGATTGGTTATATCAGCAGCAAAAGCTGATGATGTAAACATAACTGCTGCAGAAGCAAGCAACATAGTTCTAAATTTCATAAAAAGTCTCCTTTTTGTTAAAATTTTAACATTTTATAGTCTTTTTCTGACTATGCAAAAAGTCTAATTTAGTTTTCTGCAAAAGCCAAATCACAAAATATTTCAAAATACTAATAAAATATATTTTGGTATGTTTATATTTGGCATTGTCAGATTAGTAATATCTGGTTAATATATGGTAAATTTTAGGAGAAAGCGCCATGAAACTTAAAGTAAAATATTTGCGAAACGATTTACCAGAGCTGTTTTCCGATGAGGGGGACAGCGGATATGATATCCGTGCTGCAATTGACGAATCGTGGATTATTCCGGCCAAAAGCATGGCTACAATTCCTGCCGGCATTTGCCTGGAACTCGAAAATTATCCCCAAAATGATTTTTGCTCGGTCGAAATTCAAATCAGACCACGCTCAGGCTTGACCAAAAACGGAATTATTGCTCAGCTCGGAACGGTTGATGCCTCTTATCGCGGCGAAATTAAAGTCAATGTGATGAATTTTAACGATATCGATATGGAAATTAAACCGCTTGATAGAATTGCCCAAATCGTTATCTGCCCGATATTTAAACCTGAGGTAATGCGTTGCGACGAATTGAGCAGCACCAAGCGCGGAGCCAAAGGTTTCGGCTCTAGCGGAAAAGAATAATTTTGGCTTTTTAATTTGCAAAAACTCCGATAAATCAATTTCGGAGTTTTTTCTTGATATGTATTTTATAAATGGTGCCGGTTAGTAGACTCGAACTACCGACCCACGCATTACGAATGCGTTGCTCTACCAACTGAGCTAAACCG
>CALXTM010000002.1 GCA_944391415.1 uncultured Alphaproteobacteria bacterium | reverse complement strand
TCTTTCCATGGTCTACGTGACCAATTGTTCCGATATTGCAGTGCGGTTTTGTCCGCTCAAACTTCTCTTTTGCCATTATACTAAATTCCCTAAATGTTTATGTTGTTACGACAATTATTATGATGGAAAAACGGAAAGAAATTGGAGCGGGTGAGGGGAATCGAACCCCCGTAATAAGCTTGGAAGGCTTCTGCTCTACCATTGAGCTACACCCGCTTATTCAAACCATTATCCAAGTATATGCCTTATAGTGGTGGAGGGGGATGGATTCGAACCATCGTAGACTAAGTCGACGGATTTACAGTCCGTTGCATTTGACCGCTCTGCCACCCCTCCTTATAAATAACCATAAGGTAGAAAGGATTACTCCCTTAAAATATCAGTGCGTCAGCACTATCATTGCAAATAATAGCATTTTGCCCTGTTTGTCAACATCTTTTTTACAAAATATTGATTTATTTTTTCAATTTTTCAACATTCGCTCTGTTTCCGCCACAGCCTCCGGAGATCCTACCAAAAACTCTCTTCGATCGCTTAGCAAAAATCCCAAACGTCCGCTTTCTTCTGCTTTGTCAAACAACACTCTGAGCGAAAATTTTTTCTCTTTAATTCCGGCAAACAGCCTTGGGTGCAACAATGCCACTCCGACATAAATATACCTAAACTCTTTATCTGGCGACAATTCCTTATTTCGTATACATTTTTCTGCCTTGATTTTATAATCACCGTGCTTGGGGTGATCCCCATAAACATTTTTAATATCGCACAGCAAAAGCAGCATATCGTACTTTTTATCATCCCACACATCTATCATTTGCCTGATTATCGACTTATGCCCGTCATCAATCAAAATATTATCGGCATTAATCACAAACATTGGTTCATTGGCAAAATATTTCAAGGCTTTTTTTATTCCACCGCCGGTTTCAAGTAGCTCTTTTTCTTCCGATATTACAATATTAAAATCCTTTAACTGCGCCAAATGCCTTTTTACCCCGCTTTTCTTATAGCATACATTTACCACCGCATTTTTAATTTGGGCATTTCTTAACAAATCCATTCCATAATCCATAAGTTTTTTGCCTACGACCTCAACCATCGGCTTGGCTCTTGTTTTGGTAAGCTCCCGCATCCTTGTACCTCGTCCGGCTGCCAACACAAAAGCTTTTGTTATGTTTTTATCTTGGGGAATTTGCCAATTCGATTCGGCAAAATTTTCATCCATCCATTTTTTTATCTCTGCAAACAGCGGATTTTTAAGACTTTGCCTTAAAAGTTCCAACCCATGCGGAACATAGGCCGCATATGTTGGCTTACGCGTAACCGTTATTAACGTGGTAAATCTGCCCAAAACCCGCATGTGTCGCAACAAAGCCATATAGGCATACCCTGCCTCAAAATCATTATGACTTAAATTACCCATCGCTCTAAAATAATAGTCTTTAAGCTCTTGGGCTACATCTTGCGGAATATTGCGTCTTTCATCCTCCAACAGGCTGGCCAAATCATAAAGGCCCGGGCCTCTCATCGCATCCTGGAAATCGATTATCGCAGCTTCTTTACTGTCTTTCGGGTACATTACATTATTTACATGATAATCCCACAGCACCAAAGTTTCCGGCAATTTCAAAGCCTGCGGCAATAGTTTTGTGACAAGCCTAAAAAATTCGGCTCTTTTTTCTTCTTCAAGCTTATGACCAAGACACGCCGGAATATACCAATCAGTAAACAATGCAAAATTATCCAAAATAACTTTTTCATCCATATATTTGGCACATGCCGGAAAATTTCTGACCTTGTGCAATTTTACCAAAACATCAACCGCTTTTTGCAAAAGTTCTTTATCATTTTTCCCGTTTGCCACTTTTGCAAAATCACTTTCCCCGAAATCTTCAATCAACATCAACCCGTTTCTTAAATCATGCGCCAATATTTTCGGAGCTCTAATTCCGTTTTTTAACAAAAATTTAGCAACCATAATAAATTCTTTTGAGTGGTTTTTACATCCTTCATCATCGACCAATACCTTGGTTGTGCCGTCTTTTTCAACCACTCTGAAATATTTGCGTGAAGACGCATCAAAGCCCATACTTAATATTTTATATTTTCTCAGACCTATCTTTTTATCCAAAAAGGCTTTTATTTGTTTGGCTCTTTTTTTATTCTGCATTGACATACCTCCAGGGTTGTATATACTTTTATACACTATATTTTGTACCCAAATTATCCCTAATATAAACAGCAAAAAAGCTTATACACAAAATACTGGATTTGTTATCATGAAAATACAACACATCGTTTTTGATTGGGATGGCACTTTAGCCGACACTTACCCTGTTATTTCCAAAGCCTACGAACACACTTTCAAAAGCTTAAACTTGCCTGCCATACCCTATAAAGAGGTCAAACGCCTAACCTCCACCCTGCCCAACAAAGACACTTTAGGCTATATTTTTGGCCCCCTCAAAGATGAAGCAAAAAAGCACTATTATGAATATATTGAGCAACACCATGTCTCAAACCTCAAACCGATGCCTTGTGCTAAAGAGCTCCTTGAGTTTTGCCAAGACAAAGGCTTCAAAATGTACCTTATCAGCAACAAAAAGCGCCCTTACCTGTTGGAAGAAATATCTCATCTCGGTTTTTCATCATTTTTTGACTCTATTGTTGCCGCAGGCGATTCGCCTGAAGATAAACCGAGTCCTGTTGCCGCTCATGCCGTATTTCACAATGACCTGCCATCGGCCGATTCTATTTTGGTAATCGGTGATGGCGCGGCCGACTATAAAACGGCCAGAGCCTACGACCATCAGGATAAAAAATCGACCTGCGTAATTCATGATCCTGACGGCCAATACAGTGGCCCCGATCCTGATTTCAAGGTCAAGTCTTTGGAAGAAATCATTAACCTTTTAAACAAAGAAAATACTCTATGTCCAAAAATAAAACGCCCCCTTTTACAACCAAACAGTCGCTAATTCTTTATGGTCGACATGCTGTTTTGGCTGCTTTGCAAAATCCCAAGCGCCAAATTTTCAAAATTCTTTGCACCAAAGAAAATGCCGACGAGATTCGCCGTGTTTGCACCATTTCTCCGCAAATTGTTGACCGCAAAGAAATCGACAAACTTTTTCCGCAAGACGCTGTTCATCAGGGTTTTGCTCTCTTCTGCAGCCGCCTGCCTGATTTTTCTTTGGAAGAAATTATCGACATGGCAAACAACAAAGACACATGCCATATTCTGATACTTGACCAAGTTACCGACCCGCAAAACATTGGCACCATTATTCGCTCTGCTGTTGCTTTTGATACTTTGGCTTTGGTTTTGCAAGACAAAAATTCGCCTCTGGAAAGTGCGGCCATGGACAAAGCCTCTGTCGGCATGATAGAACATTTGCCAATCTCACGAGTAACCAACCTTGCCAGAGCCATTGAACAGCTCAAAGCTGCCGGATTTTGGATTGTCGGCATGGACGGTTATGCCACAACCACTCTCAACGACCTCAATACCTCAGGCAAAATAGCCGTTGTAATGGGTTCTGAAGGCAAAGGAATGCGCCGCCTGGTTGAAGAAAGTTGCGATATTTCCGTTAAATTGCCGATGTCACCCTTGGCCGAAAGTCTCAATGTTGCAACCGCAGCAGCCATAGTCCTTTACGAAATCAACAAACAACAATAAACCCTTGTATATTTAGCCTCTGATAATTACAATAATTAAGGTTTTGTCATTGGAGTAAGGATTCTGCCGTGAACGCTTCTTTCGAAATACAAAATTTAAATAAGTCTTTTGGCAAGATAAAAGCTGTTAACAACCTCAGTCTTTGTGCCCACAAAGGAGAACTTATAGCTCTTTTGGGCCCCAACGGTGCCGGAAAATCCACTCTTATGAACATGATGACAGGTTTTTTGGCCCCCGATTCCGGCACAATCAAAATCTTTTCAAACAACCTCGCTGTTGATCCTTTGCTTTGCAAAAAACAAATTGGCTTTTTGCCCGAAGGGTCTCCGCTCTATTATGACATGAGTGTAAAATCATTTCTAAATTATATGGCCGAACTAAAATCCGTCAACCTTGCCGAAGTGACAAGAGTTATGGCTTTGGCCAACATTGACGGCATTGCCGATCAAAAAATCGAAACTCTTTCCAAAGGATATAAACGACGTGTCGGATTCGCCCTAAGCCTTTTGGGAAATCCCCCGATTCTGCTTCTTGACGAGCCAACCGACGGTCTCGATCCCAACCAAAAAGAACACCTGCTTTCCCTCATTTCAGAGATGGCAAAAGACAAAACCATCATGGTGTCCACTCATTTGCTTGATGAAGCCAAATCTATCGCCAATCGGATTCTTATCATGAACAAAGGCACCATCCAAGCCGATGGATCGCTTGATGCCGTATTACATCAGGCCCGTGCAACATCTCTCGAAAAAGCCTTCACCAAACTCACAAGGTTATCAACCAATGACTAAACTTTTTTACATCATCAAAGGCGAGTTTTATCGTTATTTCATCTCTCCCCTTGCCTATGTCTACCTTATCTGCTTTTTGCTGCTTAACTCTTCTTTTGCCCTTTATTTTGGTGGCATTTTCACTTCAGGAAACGCATCCTTATTACCGATGTTTAATTTTTTGCCATGGATTTTATTGCTGTTTATTCCAGGCATTGCCATGCGTCTTTGGGCCGAAGAGTTCAAAAGCGGCACTGTTTTGCAAATTATGACCCTGCCGGTTTCGGTCTCATCATTTGTCTGGGGCAAATTTTTAGCAGCCTGGGCTTTTTGTTCTTTGGCAATTTTATTAACTTTTCCTTTTGTTATAACTCTCAATATTCTGGGCTCCCCTGACAATTGGGTAATCTTCAACAGTTACTTTGGGGCGATTCTCTTATCGGGTGCCATGCTTGCCATTTCTCAAACAGCCTCTGCTCTTTCCAAGAATCAAGTTGTTGCCTTGGTTATATCTGTTATCATCAACTTGCTGTTTTTCTTAAGCGGTCTTGAATATGTGTTGGGCTTTTTCAGAGGTTTTGCCCCTGCATATATTGTCGATATGATTTCCTCTTTCAGTTTTCTAACCCACGTTGCCAACTTCAATTTAGGCATTCTTGAAACACGCGATTTGGTATTCTTTGTTTCATTAATCATAATGTTCAACTTTTTCACATCTACCATCATTTGTTTCAAGACATCCGGCACTTTTCCGTTTCTCAAATCATCATCTTCTTTTGGGGCTTTTTTAGGAGTAGCTTTAATTTTTTTGAGTTTTATCGGAATTAACTTATTTGCCGGCAATTTATTACGCCTACCGCGCATAGATTTCACACAAGAACAATTGTTTACTCCGTCGCAATCCACCATCAAGATTTTACAAAACTTACCATCCCCCGTAACCGCCAAGGTCTATTACTCTCCGATTTTGGGCAAACGCGACGAACAAATGCGCTTGTCTTTCGACAACCTGCGTTTACTGTTGCAGTCTTATCAACGCATTTCTGACGGACGTTTCAGCTACCGAATTTACAACCCCGAGCCTTTGAGCGATGCCGAGGATCGTGCCTTGCAAGCAGGCATCCAGCCTTTGCCGATATCCGATCTTAATGCTGCAGCTTATTTTGGTATTGTCTTGGTTAATGAAAACGGCCAAACACGAACCATTCCTTTTATGCCTCTTGCCAGACAAAATTTGCTTGAACAGGATTTGACCGAAAACATTTTATTATTGGAACACCAAAAGAAAAAACTTGGGCTTTATACCTCGCTGCCGCTTTTAGGCTCGGCCCAAAACGGTGTGGTTATCCAGCCTTGGCAAATTACCGAGGAAATCGAAAAATATTATAACATCATTGAAATAAAGTCCCCGGACGACCTCAAAGATCTTGATGTTTTATTAATTGCTTATCCACAAGAAATGCCTCAATCGATGGAAGAAGCCATCTATAATTATTCGATTACCGGCGGCAAAATTTTAGCTTTTTTTGATATTGCCCCCGAAGCCCTAAAACTGGCCGGACCGCAAACATCTTTATTGCGCCCCTCTGATTATGGCAACTTGCCGCAAAAATGGGGATTTCGTTTTTACAATGATCTGGTTGTAACCGATTTGGATAACTCATCCGAGGTTAGCATCGAAACAGCTGACTATTCCGGCACGACCCAAGATTTGGTTCAATTTTATCTCACCTCAAATAGTTTTGTTCCCAATCTTCCAGAGACCACAGGACTCAAAAGGATGCTTATAACTTCCGCATCAGTTTTCTATCCCTTAAAAGATGCCGATATTTATTTTATTCCGCTGCTTATTCCGAGCCAACACTCTGCTCTCACCTCTTCTGCGGTTGTAACCCAGAGCCTTCACCCTGCAGAGATTTTGCGTCGTTTTCAAGCAGATACTACTCCGAAATATTTGGCTGCCCATATTCTTGGCAAAAACGCTACCCATCCGCTTGATCTTATAGTTGTTGGTGATTCCGATTTATTATACGATTCTTTTTGGACGACATCCGCCACCATTGGCAATAAGAACTATAATATTCCGCTGCTTGACAACGGCAATTTTGTTTTAAACTCTTTAGATGTCTTAATCGGTGATGACACCATGCTTTCGCTTCGAGGCAAAAGCCGCCAACTGCGTCCTTTTACCAAACTGGAGCAAGAACAAAAACAAATCTTGCGTCAGTATAAAATCAAAGAAAAAGACATTTTTGATCAAATAACCCTAATAAAAAAAGGTTTGGATGAAATCTGGAACAAAAAAGACTTTGAAGGTCGCGAAAACTTTACTCCTGATGAGCTTTCGGTCCTTACCAAGGTAAAAAAACAGCTTGAGCAAAAACGGCAAGAGTTATTTTCTA
This sequence comes from uncultured Alphaproteobacteria bacterium, assembly GCA_944391415.1. Taxonomy (GTDB): domain Bacteria; phylum Pseudomonadota; class Alphaproteobacteria; order RF32; family CAG-239; genus CAZU01. The sequence goes on along the minus strand of CALXTM010000002.1, from coordinate 125,812 downwards.
TCCGACTAGACCTCAATCGCAATCTTGAGCATACCGAATTTCTGGTAAAACTCTTCAACATCTATACCATTCCGGGCTTAATAATACTTGGCATTTTAATGTTTAACTTGCCACGTCTCAAACTTAAACCTCTTCCCTCCATAGTTTTCAATCGACGGCTGGCTTTGCTTTCTGTTCTTGCTTTGGGTTGTATAGCCTTAGGTCTTGGCAGCATTTATTTCCTGCCCGAAAGAAAACTTCCCCAATACGAGGGCAAACCATTGTTTCCCGACATCACTCGGCAAATTAATTCTATCAATCAAATTACACTTGCCTCCCACGACCAAGAGCTCAACATCGTTAAAAATAACAATCTTTGGGAGCTTAAAGATTATCCTTGTTTTTTGGTTAATCAAAATCGCATCAAAAGTTTTCTCTCGGCTCTTGTTCAGGCAACTATCTATGAAAAAAAATCAGACAAACTGGAAAACCTTCCTCGTTTTGGACTGTTGCCGCTGACCAACCCCGAAAGCACCGCTACCTCTGTTTGCTTAAAAAATTCTCTTGGCGAAACTTTATTATCTTTTGACGTCGGAAAATACAACATCGACCTAAGTCGTGGTTCGCTGGGGGCTTATATCCGTTTTCCCGATCAATTTCAAATTTGGCTGGCAGCAATTGAACTTGTCGATCTTGACATGGATTATCATTATTGGAGTTATGCATCTCTATGGAATTTGCAGTTTGGCCGTTTCAGTCAAATTAACGACAACAGCGATCCAGACTATGTTGCATCACTGGTAAGCATTTTCTTAAACACCAAATTGTTCCCTGCACAAGACATTACCTCACCGACCCAGTTATTTTCAATTAGCGCCGATGGAGAATCTTTTCAAAATCTTGTTTTTGCCTTTTATGAACAAGATGAAAAATACTATGTCAAATTTATCTTTGATGCTATAAAAGATAATTCCTATCTCAAAGCCTTTGCAGATAAAACCGCATCAGCATATTATCAAATTTTACCATCTGATTTGGAGAAAATAAGACATGCCTTTAACCCAAGACCAAATAAATAGGCTAAAAAAAATTGCCGCCACCGGCTCAATATCTCTTGCCATCATCTTATGCATAATTAAAATCGTGGGTGTTTTCTATACCGGCTCACTTGCGGTCTTATCGTCTATGGTTGACAGTCTTTCAGATATTTTTGCCTCTTTGGTAACTTTTATTGCCATTCGCATATCCGTAAGACCTGCATCTTGCAGCTATCGTTACGGCTACGGCAAAGCCGAAGCACTAAGTGCTTTATTTCAAGCGGCTTTTATTGCCGGCTCTGGCGCTTTTATTTTATACGATGCGTTTATGCGTTTACAAAACCCAACCCCGCTCCATCAAACCGATATTGGTCTGGCGATTATGATAATCAGCCTGCTTGCGACCTTAGTCCTGGTTGCGTTTCAACAATATGTTGCCAAAATAACCAAATCTCAAGCTATTTCTGCCGATTCTTTACATTACAGTGTAGATATTTTAACCAACCTATCCATCATTATTTCGTTGGTTATTGTTCACTTTTGGCAAATTGTTTGGATCGATACGTTAATGGCCGCCGCCATATCAATATACCTTATCTATAATGCCTATAAGCTGGCGCTTGATGCCTCAGGATTGCTTTTGGACAAAGAGCTAAGCGAAGACATTCGCCAATCAATCTATGCCATTGTAAAAAAGCATCCCCTTTCTCCCAAAATTCATGATTTGCGCACCCGCAACCTCGGCGGCATTTATATGTTCGAATTTCATCTGGAGCTTGACGGCAACCTTGATTTATACACGGCTCATCGCTATACCGATGAGATTGAAGCCTTAATCCGCGGGGTTTACCCGGACGCCCAAATAATCATTCACCAAGACCCCGCCGGAATCAAAGAAGACCGTCTTGACAATCAGCTGGTATAATATTTATTCCTTACCCCAAGGAAAAACCACCCATTTATCGGGAACTTCTTTGGCAAAAATATCTGCCTCTTTCAGTCCTTGCGGCTTGGCATACACGGTTACAAATTTTCCTTGCGGAAACTGTCTCCGCATAACCTTAAATGTTTGACCGCTGTCTGATAAATCATCGACAATCAATGTTTTTTCATCGACCTTTCCGACATATTCTGGCATATCAACCTCATCAAGCTTCAAATGTGCAGCCCCGATATAGGTTGCAATATTAATTACCGACGAATTTCTGATATTAAGTTCATAGGCCAAAATTCCTGCCGGGATCAAACCGCCGCGACTTATGGCAACAATTTTATCATATTCGCCGCTTTGTTTTATTTTTTTAGCCAAATCTTTAACATCACGATGAAACTCGTCCCACGCAAGATAAATTTTATCATCCATTTTTCTAATCCTTTTTCTGATATGGTGTATATGCTTTAAGGATGATTCCAAATAATCCCCTCTGTCAAGAGCAAAAGCTTTTTTCTCACCTTTTACTCTATAACCGCACAAAAGCCATCGTATCAACGATGGCTTTTGCAATCATGGCGTACCCGGAGGGATTCGAACCCACGACCCTCAGCGTCGGAGGCTGATACTCTATCCAACTGAGCTACGGGTACAAAAGTAAAAAAATCATTTCCTCAAATACACCCTTTTTTGCAAAAATTCCAGCAAAATTTTATAAAAAACATTCTTTTCCCGGTCTTTGCGCAAAATTTCTCTTGACTATTCAAAGAATAATATGTATTAAAAGGCAACAAGTTTTATAAAAAGGAATCAAAACAATGGCTAGAAAATGTGAAATTTCAGGCAACGGAGCAATGAGCGGCAACAACGTAAGTCACGCAAACAACCGCACTCGTCGTCGTTTTTTGCCCAATTTGCAGATTGTTTCTTTGTTAAGCGATACTTTAGGCAAAGTTTTTAAATTAAAAGTTTGTTCTAAAACCTTGCGTTCAATCGAACACAATGGTGGTTTGGATTCTTATCTTGAATCAACTTCAAACACCAAATTGACCGATGAAGCAAAGAAAATAAAAAAAGCAATTGCCAAGAAAAAAGCTTCTGCAAAATAAATAATTAATAATTCATCAAAACCCCGTTTGAATTAACGGGGTTTTGATTTATCCCCATTATCCCCATAATCCACAGGCCTGAAAAAGGCTTTGCAACAAAAGACTTTTTCTTTTGTTTTTTTGTTGTTATAAAAGCAACAACGAACTAACCGTGTAAGGACCATAGACAATGGAAACTCTGCAACCAGACCAACTTCCCAAAAACATTGAAGCCGAGCAGGCTTTGCTTGGCGCTCTTTTGGCCAACAACAAAACCTTTGAAAAGGTGTCAGAATTTTTGCGGCCCGAGCATTTTGCCGACCCTATTCATGCCAAAATTTTTGACGTTATCAGCAAACTTATAACTCGCGGTCATGTTGCAGACACTATCACCTTAAAAAATTACTTTGAACAAAACGGTTCTTTAGACGAGGTTGGCGGTTATAAATATCTCATCAAGCTTGCAGATTCCGTCACTCCATTGACCAATGCCGAATACTATGCCCAATTTATTTACGACAAATATCTGCGGCGAGAACTTATTGCCACCGGTTTTGAAATCATTAACAATGCCACCAAAGAAGATATTGATTCCGATGCTTCCGAGCAAATTGAAAACGCCGAAAAACGTTTATTTGACCTTGCCAACCAAGGAGAAACCTCTACCGGATTTATTGATTTTACAACGGCCTTGACCGATTCGGTACAACGTATTGAGCGAGCTTATCAAAAAGATGGCAAAATCTCCGGTCTGCCCACCGGACTTGATGCGCTTGACGCCAAAACCGGCGGACTAAACGATTCCGACCTCATCATCATTGCCGGACGACCGGCCATGGGTAAAACGGCATTGGCCACCAATATTGCCTATAATGTTGCCGAATTTATGGCTCATGATAAAGAAACTCCTGCCAAAAATCGCGGCGTTGCCTTTTTCTCGTTGGAGATGTCGGCCGACCAATTAGCCGCGCGTATTCTTTCCACCGTCACCCAAACCAACGGCCACAAAATGCGTACTGGTGAGCTTGACAATGCCGAATTTACACGTATTGCCGCGGCAGTTCGCGAGCTTGAAGATATTCCTCTTTATATTGATGACACCCCAGGTTTAAACATTAACTCGATTCGCACTCGCGCGCGCCGTCTTCGCCGCAACAAAGGCCTTGGGCTGATTGTTATAGACTATATTCAACTCATCAACGGTACCGGCAGCAAAAAAAGTGAAGGCAATCGTGTGCAAGAACTTTCCGAAATTTCTCGCGGACTCAAAATTCTTGCCAAAGAATTACAGGTTCCGGTTATAGCCTTGTCTCAGCTTAACCGTGGAGTTGAAAGCCGTGATGACAAGCGCCCGTTAATGTCTGATTTGCGAGAGTCCGGCTCCATTGAACAAGATGCTGATATTGTGATGTTTGTTTTCCGTGAAAACTATTATATCCAAAATGAAGAACCCAAACTAAAAGCCGGTGAAACACCCGAACATTTACAAAAACGCCTTGACGATTGGGAAACTCGCAAACGAGCCACCCAAAATTTGGCCGAAGTAATAATCGGAAAACAGCGTCATGGACCGACCGGATCCGTACAACTGTTCTGGAATGGCGATTATGCTCAATTTGGTAATCTAGCCAAAGAAGAATATTTGCCAGAGCGTATTGGGGCTGAATAGCTTAAAACTTTATCCCCAAATTTAAGGAGTCGTCTTAAACATCATGTTCAAATGGCCACAAACAACCACAAAACCGCAAGATCGTTACAATAGGTCTTTCGAACCCTATTTTTGGAAAAAAAAGCCTCTTTCGGCACTAAGCAAAGATGAGTGGGAACTACTTTGCGACGGTTGTGGCAAATGTTGCCTAAACAAATTATTAATTCGCGGCAAAGTATCTTTCACCAACGTTCGTTGCCGCTTTTTGGATGCCGAAAATTGTCTCTGTCAAATTTATGAACACCGTTTTAAAAAAGTTTCTGATTGTCGAGATATCAATCTTAACACTGTTCTTACAGAGCCAGAAATTTTGCCCAAAACATGTGCTTATCTTCTGCTAAGCCAAGGCAAAGATTTACCCTCCTGGCACCCATTGATAACCGGCCGAGCCGATTCTGTTCATTCTGCCGGTCAATCTCTGCGTGGGCGCACCTTAATATCCGAAACCGAAGTAAAAGACTATGAAGATCACATTGTTGACTGGCCAGACCTTTAATCCGTCCAAAGATTTTGGCTTTGATATCAAAATAATCCGCCAGCCTTTGGCCAAACGTCTAACCTTGCGTATAGATGAAAAAAATCATTGTCCGGTTCTCACCATTCCTCGATATTGTTCTCAATCAAAAGCGCTTTCTTTTCTCAAAGAAAATCATGATTGGATTGTCAATATGCTGGCAAGGCTTCCTCAGGCCAAAGGTTTCAGCAACGGTGAAAACATCTCTTTTTTTGGCAATGATTATATTATCCTGCATGACCATTCCCAGCGCGGGGGCTGTTTTGATGAAGGATTCCTAAAGATTGGCGGAGATATTGTTTTTTTGCATCGCCGTGTTACCGATTTTCTAAAACAACAAGCCCTAAAAAGACTTTCTGAGCTCACTGTGTCCAAAGCCAAACAAATCGGCTGCCGAGTTACCGGCGTAAACATCAAAGACACCAAATCGCGCTGGGGCAGCTGTTCCACCTTAGGCAATATTAATTACAACTGGCGTATCTGCATGGCCCCGCTTTTTGTTATTGACTATTTGGTATCTCATGAAGTTATGCACCTAAAACACCCTGATCATTCCCCCTCATTCTGGCAAGATTTAGCTATTTTGTGTCCTAGCTATAAAGAAGGTCGTCATTGGCTCAAGGTTAAAGGCAAAGACCTTTATAAATACATTTAAAACACAGTATGTTTATTGATTTTTAAAAACTATTTTCCTATATTAATATTGTAACAACTCAAACAAAGGAATTATAAATGCAACACGAAATTTATACTCAATCTCAATCAACTACTGTTGATGCAAGATTACGCAGTTATATGCAAAAAGTTTACAATTTTATGGCTGGAGGGCTTTGCGTAACCGCCCTTGCAGCATGGCTGGTTGCTAACACATCTTTAATCAGCTTGTTTTTCAATGTTTCACCGCAAGGTATAAGCCTGTCTGGGCTTGGTTGGTTGGCTTTTATTGCCCCGCTTATCATGGTTTTTGCCTTTAACTGGGTGGTAAGGACCGGAACATCAAAACAAGTTCAGCTCTTGTTCTGGAGCTATGCTGCACTGATGGGTATTGGCCTTACTCCTATCTTTTTGCTTTACACTCAAACAAGCTTGGTTCGCGTATTTTTAATCACCGCCGGTGCTTTTGGCGGTCTAAGTCTTTATGGCTACACCACCAAACGTGATTTAACCGGGTTTGGTTCTTTTCTTTACATGGGCTTAATCGGCTTGGTTATTGCTCTAATTGTAAACTTGTTTTTACAAAGCAGCGGATTAGATTGGGCATTGTCAATTATCGGTGTAGGCCTTTTCAGCGGTCTTACAGCATATGATTCCCAAAAGATTCGTCAAATTTACGCTTCTGCCGATGATGACGAAACACTTGTAAAAAAAGCTCTTTTGGGAGCCTTAAACCTCTATCTTGATTTTATCAACTTATTCTTATATCTTTTGCGCTTCCTTGGCGACAGAAGATAGGTTGTTTTAATAAACTTCCACTAGCTAACGCAAGTGGTATTACCTGTTCCGAACTACGTTCGCCCTGCCCAAAGGCTTCGCAAGCCTAACGGCTGGGCAGGTATGTCTACATCTACCTGCTTACGCAGGTAGTGTTACGTTCGAATCATAAAAAGGCCGCTTTGCAAAAAGCGGCCTTTTTTAATTATTTTTGCTTTCAAAAAACTCTATGGAATTTTTGTTGCTTCTTTGCGCGTTTTTAACTGCAGAGATTGCTTGCTCTATCAATTTTTTGGCAGAATGCGCCGGCTGCGGAAAACAGGCCACGCCAATAGAAAAAGAAAGTTCATGCCTCGTAAAGTTATCGCTTATTCCATCATTTAAAATCTCAAACACATGTCTTATTTCATGATTGATTTCGGCCTGATTTTTAACCCCTTGCAACATAATCCAAAAATTATATTTCACTCCCAAAGCCACGGTCGTCATTTTATTTAGATTAAGCACCAGGTTGTTTGCAATTTTTTTGACTACAAAATCCTCTATATGCATCCTGCGAAAAGATTCCATGTTATTAATGCTAATTGCGGCCACGGCAATCATCTTTTGGTCTTTTGCGTTGTCTTTAATATTTTCCATAGACACCGCCACTTGTACCCTGTCTTCAAACAAAAAGAAATTAGGCAACCCTGTCAAATCATCATACAAATTATTAACCGATATTTTTTCTTCTTTTTTAACGTGTTCTCCAAGCAAAATAAATGAGAAATGTTCTATCTCCGACAAATAAATTGCCTGAAAATTCATTGCCTTGGTCACTCCCGAAGCATTCTTAAAATGGATTCTTATGATTTTACCGTTTGTAAGCATTTCACCGATATTTTCGGCCAACATATTCCATTCTTCCGGCACCACCAAATTCAAAAAATTTTTTCCTACCACATCTCTGTCTGATTCCAACTCCAACATTTTTATCGCCGCCTGATTAATATAAACAAGCTTATCGTCTCTTATTAAAAAAGTCGGTCTTTCAGATGTTGCAATCATAAGATTAACGACATCAGACAAATTAACATCCAACCGCCGCCATGTTTCCGCACGTCTTTTTTCCATAACCGGCAACGGTTTTTGTACTGTTATGGGGTTTTCTAATTTTTCCAAATCAATATTATATTTTTTGGCATCTTTTAAGATTGCCGTATCCACATCGTTTACGGTAACTACTTTGTCATCACCATCCAAATTCTGTATAATATTTATTGATTGGTCTGTCATTTTTCACTCACTTGTTTTTACCCAAATATTAAAACCTAAATTTCAAAAACACAATGTAAAAAAAATTTGCATTTTATTAAGAATATTTTGTTACAAACTATATATTAGCAAAAAGAATATCTAGGAAAGTTTTAGTTATGAGCGATGAAGTAATCAGTCAAACCCCGACCGAAGACAACAAAAAAGCCTCTACACCTGTCGGCATAACCAGTTTTTTATTAAAAGAGCGTTTTGAAATACGTTTTGATCAACCTTTGCCAAAACTAGACAGCAATGGGGCTCTAGCCTATGAAGTAAAAGACAATATCAACCCTCAGCGCAATATTTTTGCCTTGGTTTGCAGCACCGATTCTTCTCCTCGTCTGTCTTACTTGCCCTATATGAAAGCAATTGATGCGCCTAATATCCTAAAATTAATAGAATATGGCATCATCACCGACCCTGACGGGGTCGAGACCATGGCTTTAATTTATAACAAACCAACAGGTCCTCGTGCTGATTCTTTTGACGACACAGCCGAAAAAATGAGCTCCGAAACCTTCAAATCATTGGCTTTGTCACTATTGTCGGCCTGCGATGTTCTAAAGACCTTTGGCCTGACCCACCGCGCCATAAGGCTTGACAATGTATTTTATAAGGATCCATCGCGCAAAGAATTGGTTTTAGGTGATTGCTTGGCAAGCTTTCCCGGACTCTATCAGCCTGATGTTTATGAAGCCATAGAGAATATGTTGTGTCATCCTCAATCCAAAGGAGACGGGACATTTGAACATGACCTCTATTCTGCCGGTGTTGTTTTGCTAAGCCTCGTACTCAATCATCCCATTTCGTCAGAATTTTCTACCAAAGAGATGATTCGTCAAAAATTGAAAAACGGCTCCTTGATTTTTCTGTCAAATAACGAGAAAATCAGCAGCCAAACCTCGGTTGTCTTGCGCTCTTTGCTTGATGATAATCCGGAAAGCCGCTGCGATTATGCCAAACTATATAACTATTATGACGGAAAAACAACCTCTTTTTCCTCCGGAGATTCTTCCGAGCGTTCCACCAGGGCTCTCAACGTCAATGGTGAAAAATGCTACACTCGCAAAAGCGCATCACTTAACATGCTTACCAATCCTGACTTTGGTATAGAGGTTATTCAAAGCGGCAAACTGCTTGAATGGGTAAAGACCGGACTTGAAGACGAAAAACTTTATGGCAAAATCGAAAAACAAATTTTGGCCGACAAAGAAAATCCCGACAAAGACCTTTTGCTATCACGTATTTGCATTTATCTTGATTGTTCTTTACCGCTAAGATGCGGAGATTTTTATCTTTTCCCGGGCGGCCTTGCCAAAACCATTTTTTATCACAAAAAAAATAACCTTTCGCTGTCTCCTTTGCAGTCTTTGATAGCCACTGACATCATCAAACTTTGGTATCAGGAACAACCGTTTTTACGAGCTCCTGCCAATGCCGGAGAATTTAAGCTCTATATTTCACGCAACGATTATGGCTACGGTTTTGACCGCATCATGTATGATTTTGACGAAAACCTGCCTTGTATAAGCCCGCTTATAGGTAATTGTTTTGTAAACAATTTATCGCGTTTGCTCAAAGCACTTGATCGTTTCAAAGGCGATTATCAAACCCTTCCGTTTGATAAAAATATTATTGCCTACCTGCGTTGTAAAATGGGCAAAAAAATTGACGGCATTTTAATAGATCTTAATGCCAATCAAGATTCTCTAAAAATTGGCGCGATAATCAGACTTTATGCCAATATCCAAAACAAAAACGGCCCAGCCCAGCTCAACAATTTGGCTCATTGGCTTGTCAGCGTCTCCAAACCGCTGATTCAAAGTTATCACAATCTTAAATATCAAAAATATCTTGAGCAAGAACTCTTACAAATATCCAAAACCGGCAAAATCATAGAAATTGTCAATCTTTTGGACAATGAAGAGGCTCGCAACAGAGATAAAACAGATTTTTCCGAGGCCCTCAAAACAGCTAATTTTCTACTTACCGAAAAAGCCAAAATTCTTTCCGGTGATTCCAAAATAGAGGATGAGGCCCGGGATCTTGCATTACGATTTTCATCAATTCTTGCCGTATTAACCATGCTGAGTGCTTTTGTATTCAGCCTTATTTATTGGATATTAAAATGAACAAACCATCATTAAAAACACCTGTGTCAAAAGCGCAAAAAAACTCCAAGAAAAAAATGAATTTTTTTCAAAAGATTATTTTGTTTTTAAGCCTTATGATAGTATCTTTTACGGTTTTTCCGGCTGTTGTAGTTCTTGCTATCGGCCTGCTTCCGACCATCACCATCATTGTAACCGACACCAAAAATTTAACCAGAATAACCACCGTTGGCTGTTTTAACATTGCCGGAGCCATGATTTGTCTTAATAATATTTTTAATCAATTTGACAGTGGTGTTGAATTTTCGGTTGCTTCCAACATTTTTAATGTTGTAATCATGCTGGGTGGAGCTGCTTTGGGTGTATTTTTATACTACATTTTACCGGATCTGTTCGTGTTTATATTTAAAAGTTCAGCTCAGCATCGATTAAAAGTAATCAATGCCAAGCTGGCAAAATTATCTGAAAATTGGGCCAATATCTTACCAAATGATGAGTAACTCAGATACCGGCTTCAATTGCTTTACGAATTTTTTTAATAGAGTTAAGCTCAATCTGACGAACTCTTTCTTTTGATATTCCGTAAACCTTGCTCAAATCATCAAGTGTAAACGCCTTATCAAGCAGACGCCGCTTAAATAAAATATCTTTTTCACGTTTATTAAGTACTACCAAAGCCTTATTAAACAAGCATCTTCTGTATTTCATTGTCTCTGCATATGCCAAAACTTCTTCCTGATTTGGTTTTGCATCGGCAATAAAATCCATCCATTCCGATGTACTGTCGCCAGCAGAATCAACAATACTATTCAACGATCCGTCATGCGCTTTCAGTCTGGTATTCATATCCGTAACTTCCTGAACGCTTACATCCAACGATTTGGCTATTTTACCCAAAATATCAGGAGACAATTCTCTGTCATCATTAAGGTTGAGTTTGTTTTTAATTTTGCGCAAATTAAAAAACAATTTCTTTTGAGCCGCAGTTGTTCCGATTTTTACCAATGACCAAGAATTAAGTATGTATTTTTGTATTGAGGCCTTAATCCACCATAATGCATATGTGGAAAATCTAAATCCTTTTTCGGGCTCAAACTTTTCAATGGCATAAAGCAGTCCGATGTTTCCCTCCGAAATCATTTCGGCCGAAGACAGCCCATATCCTCTGTATTTTGCCACCACCTTAACCACCAATCGCAAATGCGAGGTTACCAAAATTGTAGCAATTTTCTGATCTTTGGTTTGTTGATATTGTACCGCCAGATTATATTCATCTTCTTGTGATAAGATAGGGTAAGTTCTGATTTTCTGCAGATAGCGAGCTAAATTAATTTCGGGTGAGAAATCTATGCCGCAAAGTGCCAAGACCTTTTCCATGTTAACTCTCCTGTAACAAAAAACTTATCAAAAGTCCGATAAAGTCCGAGTCCAGAAATAGTCCGGCAAAATAATACAGAGCTTGACTCTACAATCCCACTTAAAAAAATCAACCTATTCTTTAGTTATAAAATAACGAAAACAGTGTATTTAAAGTTATAAATTTTTCAATACCTCGTGCAGCTGCTTCAAATCTTCAGGAATTTCTGATTCAAAAAACATCTTTTCTCCGGTTACCGGATGCACAAAGCCCAAGCTTTGCGCATGCAAAGCCTGTCTGGCAAAATTATTTACAAACAATTTTTTTGTTTCATCAATAGTTTTTGCTGTCAATTTTTTAGCTTTAACATACAGTTTATCGCCAATAAGATTGTTACCCTTTTGGGACAAATGTACTCTTATCTGATGGGTTCTGCCTGTTTCCAAATTGCATTTCACCATTGCCGCCAAATTTTTAAAATTTTCCACGGTCATATAATGTGTTATTGCCGGTTTTCCACCTGTTTTAAGCACGGCCATTTTTTTCCTATCATAAGGACTTCGCCCGATATTTCCCTCTATTGTTCCGTTCAAAGGGCTTGGCACCCCAAAACAAAAAGCATAGTACGTACGATCAATTGAATGTTCGGCAAATTGCTCACACAATCCTTTATGCGCTACATCGTTTTTTGCTGCCACCAATATACCTGATGTTTCTTTATCGATTCGGTGCACAATTCCTGGTCTTTTAACACCGCCTATTCCCGACAAATCTTTACAATGATACAACAACGCATTGACCAATGTATGATCTATCGCTCCTGGGGCTGGATGCACCACCATTCCGGCCGGTTTATTTACCACCACAATATCTTTATCTTCATAAACAATTTCTATCGGTATATCCTGTGGTTGCGGAATTGCCTCATCAGCTTCAGGGACGGTCAAAACAAATGACTCCCCCTCTTTAACCTTATAAGCATTATCGCCTATCGTAACATCATCACACACCACATTACCCAAGGCAATAAGTCGTTGTATTTGTGAGCGTGAAATTTCAGGAAAACAAGCACTCAGAAACTTATCAATTCTCTGAGTCTTAAAATCTTTATTAACTATTGGCGTGGTATAAACGTTATTATATGACATTTGGGTAATTCTTAAATCAAAATATTTTATTGTTTTTATAATAAAACAAAAACACAAACTTGCAAGAGAGGGTTTTTATGGACAAGCTTAAAATCATCAAATTTGTTGTTGCGGTTATGACATTTTTACTGGTATTTGGCAGTTTATATGCCTTTGGGCTTATTTACAAAAAAGCATCACACCCTTCTGCTGCCGCTGTTTTAAGTCTTAACCAACCCAAAGGAAGTTATATTGCCGATTATTCGTCAGACAACGACAATCTCTACCTTTTGATTAAAGGAGGGCAACTATCCGACCGAATAGTCGTCGTCAATCAAAACAGCCCAACTCTTACAATAAATTTAAACTAGGAGTAGCAACATGTCCTCATCTTCCGAAGATTTTGACAGACTTTTAGACGAGTTTATTAACTCGCAATTGCAAGACACCGAGGATCATCTTGCCGAGCTAAACGACAAATCGGTACAAAAGCCCTCGCCTGCACCAACAACCTCTCAAGACGATGATTTTTCTGTAAGTAGCCTTCTAGAAACCGAACAACTCAACAACGAACAATTTGATAAACTGTATCCTGAAGAAAAACGCCTCTACAATGCTTATAATACCTTTATTGTGGCTGTAACCAATTGTGGCAACGAGGCTAATGTAGAAATCCCGGAATTTCATTTTACCATTTCTGACATCTTACCCCGTTTTAGACCTTCTCGCGCCAAAAACATCCATAAAGATATTCTATCTGCATGGGAGGTTTTAATTTTATCTCAACCAACCAGACTGCAGTCTCTTCCGGCTAACCCCAGTGATGAGCAGATTTTAAATTTTGCCGAAAAGACCACCGATTCTAATCTGCAAAATGCTCTTATTTCATATGTCGAAACCCTTATTGAGCTTGAATCTTGCGAGGTAGCTTATAACTTGCGCAAAGTTAAATATCAAAAATACAAAATCGAAAAACAAATTTTTGAAGAAGAACAACGCCGCCGCGAAAAAATGCGACAATATATTAAGGCTATTCGTGCCAAAAATTTTCCGATTGACGCCGAGATGTTGGTTAACAACTTTTTCAAAACCTCCCGCAAAGACCCTGACGGAGCGCAAAAAGTTCTTGAAAACAGCCCGGCCACTTTTGCTCCCATCCAATTTGACAAAATTAAGCCCAAATTTTTTGGCCTTATCAAACCCAAGCCCGAAGATGGAATAAGGATAAACAAACGCTTAGGAAAATTTTTAAAGCACCTTAAAGCATAATTTTTTTGCAAAAATATAGACAAAATATAAAATTATTGTTATACTGAATATAATAAAAATTTTTAGACAAGGAGCCCCATCATGGCCACCACCACTACATCTTCAAGAACCGTTTCAGACAACATCCGCGGATCAGTTGCAAAACTCCTCACTGCTGAGCTAAAATCATCAAAGACAAGCGACATCTCCCAAGCTCTAAATGCCGAAACACCGCAAAAACGCAATTCTCTCTTTTTACAAGCCTCGGTAGCTTTTTATCGTGCCAGCAAAGACCGCAAATTTAGACCTTCTGCCTCTCAAATCAAAACCTATGCCGCAGCTGTTGACGTATTTGCCGCCAAGCGTGGCATCACCCCGCCCGAGGGTAAAACCGCTTTTTCGGATTCACAGCTCAAAAAAGAATTGGCTCCCCAAGAGTTAATGAAATATTTTGCGGCTCAAACCATGTCAACATCCTCTGATGAAGAAACCGCCCACAATCAAATATCATCAGATATCAGCTCGGTTTACGAAGAAAACCCTGTCCCCAAAGAAGTATCTTCGCTCAAAAGTATGCCGGCTCCCAAAAGTGATGAAGAAGTTCTCGAAATATTCGATCAAGAAGAGCTCAACAATTATATGAGTTTTCTTGATATTACCGAACAAGAGCGACTTCAAAAGCTGTTAAAAGCCAAAAAATACGGTGATGACATCGATCCAAATGATATTGGTCGTTACAAGGGACCTATGCGCGATCCTGATTGGGGACACAAAAAAGACGATGACAATTTCAAAATAGAACAAGGCGACATTATAGATTATTTAATGAAGGAGGTTATTCTGGCCTCGGCAGCTTGGGCTGGCAATAAAGCTGCCGGATTTGTCGGTATTGTAGGCTATGAAATTATTTCAGGAGTTCATCATAATGTTACCGAACCTGCCTGGAAAAAAGTAAAAAAAATTTTTTCTTCCTCTGGCAAGGAAACCGACGGCAATGGCAGCACCCCCTCTCCGGAAGGCAACAATAACCAACCATCCAATCCTGATATCTTAGCCTCTTTTAACAGCATCTATGATAATAACAAAGCAAATTATCAAAAGCATATTCAAGCATATCTATCTGACGACCCGCGCAAAGATACTTTACTTCACTATCAAGAAAGACTGCTTTACAATACTGCCGTAATTGGCGAAAATCAGATTATCGAATATGACAGCACCTCAAAACCTTTTAATGAAATATCTTCATCCGTTGATGTCAAAAAAGATTTTACAACCTTCAGAGACAATATTCGCTCTGCCCAACTTTCTCATCTAAAAGAATGCTACCCCGGTCATGACGCCGAGGTTGAGCAATGGTACAAACAGCGCCTTGCATATGAAGAAAACTGCGTTCTAACCAAAGACAACCCAACCCTTCAACAGCCAAATACCCCGTCATTTGCCAAAGATATCAGCGCTCATTTATCTGACTATCGTGAACAACAGCTCGAAATGCTTGCTTTTGAACCGGTTAAAAAACAGTTTGAAGCTCAGATGGGTTTGTTTGCCGAACACTATGGGGCCTACAAGGTATATGATCTGTCGCATCAAACTCCGCCAAGCGAAATTTTAACAGATACGCAAAAATTTCAAGATTTTATAGCTCAATCCCAAGAAGAGGCAAAATACATCTTTCTTGTTGCCGAAAACAAACGCAGACAAGGAGAGCCTGTTTTATCTCGTGAAGCCCTTATCGACGAGGCCGCTTCTCTTGCAAATCAAGCCAAAGAAAATCCAGACATCAAGGATGAAAAATTAATTACAATTGTTGATCCTTCCAAGGCTACACGTGAAAACACCGCAACTTTAATGAGTGATTATGCCAAAACCGATTATACCGACCTGTATAAAGCGGAAATAACCGATATATCCTTGGCTGAACAAGAGCTTGGTAACACAACTCCCGATCTTCAAAAAAGACGCGCTAGTGTTGAACAAGCCTACAAAAACATAACCGCCAACAAACAAAACCCTGGCAAAGCAAGTCAGCCTACCAAAGCTCCACAACCTAATACTCGCAACAATTCTGGAACCGGGAGATAATCGGTAATGAAAAAACTCCTCAAAGCTATCCGCAACTTGCTGGTTTTTATAGGGTGGACGACTGTCTTTGTTATCTTCTCCAATCTTCTGATTAACCTTGTCTGGCATTTTGACTTTATGTCATCACACTCTTGGTTTTTGCTTTCATCTTTTTGGAATCATGGCGGCGTTATCAAAACAACATCTGATATTTTATTGCTGTTGTCTTTGTTTTTGCTGCCGTTTTTATGGATTGTCGGCTTTATTTTGGCTTTAAGATTGCAATATAAAGAATTTTTTCTTAAACCGATTGATTTGATTATCAATCTTTTTAGTTCGTCAGATACTGATTCTGAGCGCTTGGTACTAAAAAACATCAAAGATTCCGAGCAAATTATTGAAGAAATCAAAACCGAAATTGACTCCATCAAACCTGAAGAATCCAAAAATGCTTCGGATATCCGCTCAGATATAACTCAAAAAATATCTGCAGAAATAAAAAACCAAAGAAAATAAACTATTGTTAACCAATTTTATATTAGTATAATAAACAAAAGATATTTTGGAGATTTTTGTTGAAACCCTTAATCATTTTGCTACGAATAACTTTGGTGGGCCTTTGTTGGAGTATTTTCTTCATCGAGGGAATCCGTGTTATTATGCTCACCAACTGGCATTTTGATATTTTTCGCCTGACCCATTGGGAGCATGCCTGGAATTTATGGTTGTCAGGCTGGGTTATCGACGAGCCCAAAGAATGGGCTTTTGTACTTATTGTCCTTACTGCCATTCCTGTTTGGATTACGGTTTGGGCAGCATTAAGCACCATCAAATGGGGAAAGATTTTTAAAATTTTATGGCTAATACCGCTTGATATTTTCAACGCTTTGTTTGGCAACCAGGTTGAAAAAATCGCTGCCACCGCCTCAGTCAAAGTTGTAAAGAAAAAGAAATCTTATAAAGAAATCAGGCCTCGCAGCATCAGACCTCCTCTGGATGAAGGCAGTGCCCAACCAATTTCTGCCTTTGACGAGCAAAAAAGAGCTGCTCTATCTGGTATAAGCGTTTCACCCAAGACTATCTTTTCCAAACCAGCCGCTCCATCTGCTCCAAAAGAATTTACCCATTCTCTGTTTGAAATGGATGACAGCGAACCGATTGATTTTGATTTGTTTGAAGAAAAACCATCGGAAACTCCTCCACCAGTTGAGGCCAAACCCAAACAAAACACCAAATCATCAGATAATTATCCAAAGAAAAAATCTTCTCCTGGACAAACGTCATCTAACAAACCAAAAACCGGCAGCGTCAACTCTTCTTTTGAGCTTCTCAAACAAAAAGGTTATGAAATCATTACCGGAGCAACCATAAAGAACACATTTATTGATTTTATAGGCATTTCCAAAAGCAAAATTTGTCTTTGCCTCAATGACAAAGAGCCTGGTGACTGGTTGGCTGATGAAGAAAGATTTAACGATGAAGAGCCACTCTGGTTTTCGGAAAGTTCCCACCGTATATCTCCGGTTCGCAAAGTTGATTTAGCTCGTACAACTCTTGACGAAAAATTAAAAGAAGCAGATTTATCTTTTGACATAACCGCATTTGTTATTGAGCAAATAGGCAATATTATCAATGCCGAAGACATGTTTGATATTTGGAATGATATTGGTGTCAAGGTAACTCGTATCGACCGCGGCACTCCAAAAGAAATTCCTTTATTTTCCAAAACATTGGAAGAAGCAGATGGCCAAGCCGATAAATCTGTTGTCGACAAAATCAAAAAACTTTTACGCAGTATAGCTTAAAAACAAAGAGGAAAAAATGGCATTAGAAAAAGAAGGTGAAGAATGGAAAGAATATAACAGCGCGGTTAGATGGACAGTAATAACCATTGTTATTTCTGTTATCATCACTTTAATATTGGCGCTGACATCCATGCCTTTGGCTTATATCATAGGCAACGGCATTTCCAAAGAAAGCATCAATGATGTTTCCAAATTTTTCTCTTTAGTGTTTAACAAAAGTGGTTTTTTGTATGAACGTTATTGGATTTGGTTTAAGCAGCTTCTTAATTACAATGGTCCTTTTGCCGTAAGTTTATGGATTCCGATACTGCCGTTTATTAGTCTACCACTGGGGTGTCTTATCGGTGTAATAACCAATCCCTACCGTTTTCAATCAAACATTCATGGTTCTGCACGTCTTGCCGAAATGAGCGATATTAAAAAGATGGGTCTCCTCGACGGTTTTTGCATTGTTGTTGGCAAATTCAAGGGCAAATTACTTCGCATGAACGAAACTCTATCAGTTTTGTGTTGCGCACCTCCGGGTACTGGTAAAACGGCAGGTGTTGTTATACCGACAATTTTTCACTCACCCAACATGAGTATCGTTGTCAACGACCCCAAACCGGAATTGTGTTTTTCAACCTCTGGTGCCAGAGCCAAGGTTGGACCTGTATTTATTATCAACTGGGGTATGGAAGATAATCCCGCCGAAGGAATATATTACCCCAGCTGGAATCCTTTGTCACCGTCGGCCATACCTGCTCCGGGACCAAGCCGCGATATGTACGTCGATTCTATGTGCAATGTTTTGGTTGAAGACCCAAAAGGCGGAGCTGATCCGCACTGGTCTAAAACCGGCCGTGCCGCTTTAACCGGATTTATTCACTTCATTGTCTCAAAATGTGAAAAAGCCCGTGCCAATGATTATTTTATTGGCCGCATCTATGAAGGCAAGCTTGACGAAGACGATAAAAAAGTTCTCGAAGGGTATTATCTTGAAATGAATGACCCTATGTCAATCAGAGCTTTGCAAAATTTGCGTTCAAACTCTCTTAACATTGATAACTATGTTCCTATTGGCACCTGGGCATTGTTGCCTGAAAAATGGATTGGCCATGAGGCTTGCATTGCCATGATTTTGGAATGGATTACCGAGGCTCAAATCAAACAATCTCAGGAAATAAAACGGCGTATGGATGAAGGCGATCAGATGGCAGCCATGGCTGATCCGATGCGTGATTTGTTGGAGGCCGCCATTGATGAAGCGCGTAAATTTGGTTATTCTGCGCGTTCTATTGTTGAGCTTAGCCAATTAAGTTCTATGCCAGATAAAGAAAGAGGTTCTGTTTTATCAACCGCCTTTGCTGGTATTGGCATTTTCAAAAACTCTGCCGTCGTAGCTCGCACCAGTTTTTCAGATATCAACTTTAAGGATCTGCGTGGTCTTAAAGACCCTATCACCGGAGAGTTCAAGCCTATTTCCGTATATTTATCCGTTAACCAGGTAGATGCCAGAGCACTCAGCGTAATTTCAGGAACTTTTATTGACCTTATGTCATCATACCTCATTGCTAATCCGCCAAAGTTTGTCAACCCGACCGATGGTCCAATGGGGCCTTTTGCCTGTCTGTTCGTTATGGACGAATTTCCTACCATGCCAAAACTCAAAGCCGTCATTGATGGTCCGGCGGTAGGACGTGGCCAAAAAGTATCATATTTGCTTATCGGCCAAGATTTGGGCCAAATCTCCGGCAAATATGGCAAGGATGACTTGGAAACGGTTATTTCAACCACCGCCTGCAAAGTTATTTTATCGCAAAACAATGAGCAAACGGCCCAACGTTTTTCCAAAATGATTGGTAACAAAACAGTTCAAACCACCTCTTATTCTAAAAACGAAGGCGCTTTTGCCAAAGGATCAAATCCTTTTGCAAAAAATGTAAGTTATAGTTTGCAGGGTGTCTCTGTTATATCAACAACCCAACTCTTAAGTTTGCCTATGTTAAAACAAGTTGTTTTAATGCAAAGCTATATTGATCGTCCGATTATGGCCGATTCGCCAAGATGGTATCTTGACTCCAAGATGAAAGCGCTGGCTGCAATTCCTCCGGCACCAAATGTTCCTGATTGGATTGTAGCCCAAAGAGAAGATATTAATGATGATATGCTTGCCAAACTTGGCATAAGCTATGATCCTAACGAGAATTTTGAAGAATTTGAAGAATTCGAAGAAGAAAATAATGACCAGGATAACCAACAATAATTTACTTGCCTAAATTATCTACTCATCTTCTTGGCTGTCATATTTAGCTTTTTCCAGTTCTTCCAAGTCTTTTTCGTCGATTTCTTCGGCAACAAATGTGTATTTTTCATTAAACCAATTTGCCAAATCAATATCTGCACATCTTTTTGAACAAAATGGCCTATATTTCATATCCGAAAATTCTTTTTTACAGATGGGACATTTCATTTTTCAACTCTCCCCGTACCTTGGCATGTCGGGCACTCCTCCGATAGCAAATCTCTAAGTGTTGGTCTTTTTCTTGTCCTAACAATTTCAACGTTTCCTGCTCTGCTTAGCCCTAAAACCTTTGCCTTTGCAACATCATTTTGCAATTGTTTTTCCAGTATTTCCATAACACCTTTCAAAAATTTAAATTCAGCCATACCGGCAAAATCAATAATAATTTTTCCCGACAGATTACGCAAAATTATTTGTTTGGCTATCTCATAGGCGGCCTCTTGATTAACTCGGCCTATTCCGCCTTGAGCAACCCCGTCGCCGCTGTCAACATCTATTGCTACCAAGGCTTTTGTTTCTTCAATAATAACTCTGCCGCCGCATCTAAGTTTTATTACTTTTTGCAAAGCCTCATTAAGCATTTCATCAACACCATATTTTTTAAACGGTTCTGTCTCATATTCGATTACTGCCGCAGAGTGTAGTTTTTCTTCGGTCAAATGATTGTTAACTATAATTTTTTGCAGCGATTCCTCATTATGAATAATTATGTCTTCTAAAATATTTTCTTTGGCAAATAAAAGCTGTGGAGCTTTTGTGGTTTTAGCCATTGCCATAATATTTCTAAAATCGTTTTCCAATTTCTTTATTTCATTAGCAATATCTTCATCTGTTACTTCAGCTGCATGTGTTCTTATAATCCATCCACCGGACTCGGCACTGTTTACAACCAGATCATATAATCTATTTCTTTGCTCTTCATCAACAATTTTGTTTGATAATTCGATTTCGCTTCCATAAGGACAATACACCAAGTTTATTCCTGCCATATGCAAAAATCTGACAACTCTCGCTCCTTTTTCAGCTCTTTGTTCTTGGGTTATTTGTACAACGATATCTTGTCCTTCATTGGCTTTTAAGTCTTCTAATTCTCGTTCTTCGGCATTAATAAATGCATCTTTACTGTCACCTATATTAACAAAATAACCTTCTTTTTCGTTTGCCGTATTAATTTTTTTTACGATTTTACCAAGATATATATTTCCCTCATTAAAACCGTCTTTTTTTTGCATCATAAACTCACACAAACTTCCGTCTTTCATGCCGGCAATTTTTGTTATATTATTTTTTTCTTCTATGATTAAATCTTCAATCATCATCAATAAATTCCTGCTCCATTTAAAAGATTTCGCGCTTCATACAAAGGCAGCCCTATTACACCGCTGTAAGAACCATTTATTTGCACAACAAAAGCACCAAGGATTCCCTCTATTTTATAGCCGGCACACCCCTCCCATTCATGAGAATCAACATAATCTTTTATCTCTTTTGCCGAAAGTCTCTTCATTTTTATTTTGGTAGTATTTAATTTTATTGTTGCTTTTTTATCTTTATTAAACACACAAACACCTGTAAGCACTTTATGGGTTTTACCTGATAACAACTTCATCACTTCTGTTTGTTCTTCGTCGGATTTTGCTTTCTGAATAATTCTTCTTCCGCAAACAATCACCGTATCGGCAGCCAACACAACACAACCAGGATTTTTATTGGCAACATACCTGGCTTTTTCATACACCATTCTCTTAACATATTGGCTTGGTTTTTCATTCTTATGCGGAGTTTCATCAATATTTGCCGGACATATATTTTCCGGATCATACCCTATTTTTTTAAGCAAATCTCTGCGTTGTGGCGATTGTGAAGCCAAAATAAAATTTTTATTCATCTGTTTATCATCCGAATTTAAAACAAAAAAGGGGTTTTAGTCATAAAATCTAAACCCCCTCTAATTATCAATGACGACTATACCTCGTCATCATAGGTTTTTTCCATTCTTTCGTGGCGTTCCTGTGCCTCAATTGACAATGTAGCCACCGGACGCACTTCCAATCTTTCCAAACCTATCGGGTCACCGGTTTCTTCGCAATAGCCATATGTTCCGTCTTCAATTCTTTTAAGAGCTTCATCAATTTTTGATATTAACTTTCTGGCTCTGTCTCTTGTCCTCAATTCCAAGGCTTTGTCTGATTCCAACGATGCACGGTCAATTTGATCAGGTTGGTTGAGTCCGCCTTGTTTAAGCTCATCCAAAGTATCCATAGACTGACCAATCAAAGACTTTTTCCAAGCCAACAATTTTTGTCTGAAATATTCCAACTGCATTTCGTTCATATACTCTTCTTTATCAGAAGGTTTATAGTCTGGCGGAAGAATAACGGCACTTTCCATTTCACAAACTCCTTAGCAACTATTATAAATTTACCTAAACATATAAACAAACAAATAAAAATTCAAGCAAAAAATCTGTTTTTCCTTTGATATTTCTAGCGCATAAGTTTAGCTAACTCAACCTCAACCCTAAGCTCTATTTCTTGCATAATTTCTTTTAATCTTTCGTCGTTACTTTCGACATCTTTTTGTTTAACCAGTCGTGAAATTTCAATTAATTTTTCTTTATCAATTTGCCCTGTCAACAATCCATCTCTTATTTCCTCAAGATCGTCCAACAATGTATTACCTTTTTTTATCAGTTTTTTTCTTATCTGCCGTTCTTCCTCACCATCGACCATTTGTGCGGCAAATATTGCATCGGCAGGTGTCATGGCTGCTGTAGCTTGTACTTGTCCTGTATTATTTATTTTTGCCTTATCAAGATAGTCGGCAAAATTTTCACCCGAGCTTATTTTTTTTGCCCCTTTAGCATGGGTTAATTCGTTGGTTTTTCTTATATCTTCTACCTTAAACACTTTTTTAAACCCTACTTGTCAGAAAAAAACCCATTCTATTTGATTATTATCATCTTTGTGACATGCGCTCATTACATCTTGCGCCACAACCGGAAATATTTTTGATTCATTTTGCTGATTATATGGCAAATCAACCACCAATTCATTTTCCGTATCATAGTTAATTATCATCTGATAAACATCTGATTTTTTCTGCATATACCAATTTGTTTGAGCAAGTTCGGCACAAGCTCTGTCAGTCAAACCAGAAAATATCATACTATACTTGGTATAATCATCATAGCTATTTCCGCTTGCATCAATCTTTTCAAATGGAAGTATCCAGACCTCGCCGCCCATTCTGTTATATAATAAACCGTCAATACACATCTGATACGGAGCCATTTTATTATCACACAAAAATTTTGATGTTTCTTCAGGTGTTTTATTTT
Source organism: uncultured Alphaproteobacteria bacterium (assembly GCA_944391415.1). Lineage (GTDB taxonomy): Bacteria > Pseudomonadota > Alphaproteobacteria > RF32 > CAG-239 > CAZU01. The sequence goes on along the minus strand of CALXTM010000002.1, from coordinate 102,492 downwards.
CAAACAACTCTTTATAATTTCCCTCAAATTTATATCTTCCGGAAATATTTTTTTGCAAGTCTTTCAATTCGTTAACAACCAAACTCTGCTTAAAGATACTGTAAAGATTTCCCACCAGTTTGATTGAACCGACCCCAAGCATCACAACCACCGTCAAAACGCCGATTGCTTCAACCATCGTTGCTCCGCATTGATTTCTTTTTGCCAAAAACATATTTTAATTCCTCTTAGCAGTTTTATAGCATTAAATTATCAGATAAACAACATTTTATATCATTTTTTTCTTTTATTTTTTAGTTTATGCTTTATAGTATATACGATATATTGCAACTTAAATTATAAAACCGAGGAGTTTTTTAATGACTAAAAATATCGCTTTATTAGCAACCGTATCTGCTTTGATACTTGCAGGTAATGCTAATGCTCTTGAATTCAGACCTTATGTTGGTGCTCAATATAACATTACTCATGTCAACACCCAAGGTCTTCCGACAAATGTTAATATGAATTCTTATTCGGTATTTGTAGGAACTGAATATAATAAATATTTTGGGACCGAATTGTTCTATCAAAATACAAACAAATGGCACAAAATAATCAATGGTACAAAAGTAAAAACTGATTTTGATGCCTATGGTCTTGATGCTTACGGATATCTTCCGTTAGGATGTGACCAAGTTATTGCTCCTTTTGCAACAGTTGGTATTGCTAACTACAATTTTGGTGGTGATAACGATGACAACGGCCTTGGCTATCGTCTTGGTGGCGGTATTCAATATCATATTACCAACAACATTGCTTTGCGAGCAATGGGACGTTATGTCTGGACTGACAAACTTGAAGGTCTTGACCACATGTCAGAGTTCTCAATTGGTCTTAAATATGTATTTTAACCAAACCAATAATCAAAATAAAAAGGAAGGTTTAACTTCCTTTTTATTTTGATAAAACAAGGATTTACCTCATGAAAAAATCTTTAATTTTGTTTTTTTTAACTTTTTTGACAATTTCTTGTGGCCAAAAGGATACAACCTCTGAAAAAACTCAAGAAGCCTCTGTAACTCTTGATAAAGACACTGTTTTTTCTTTTAGTGTTGAAAATATTTCCACCGGTTGTGATAGTGATTCTGAAATTGTTTGCACTATAAACCTTGCTGTCAAATGCACATTAAATCCTGATTTTTCCGAGTGTAAATCTGCCAAAGACAAATTGCCGTCTTTTGTCTTTATGCAAGACGAAACTTTGCAACGCCCTACTTTTCAATCTTATAAAATTACCAAATTAAAACCTCGTTCAGACGGAGCAGTTGAGGTATATACTCAAAGCTCTTGCAACGGTAATTGGTTTGGCCTTTGCAACGGCAACATAATTTATGTAATGAAAAATTACGATTCTCAATGGCATATTATTGATATGTATGCGCTTGAATTTTAATTATTTTTTCTGTTAAAAGTTCAAATTCTTGCTGTTCTTTTGTTGGCCTTGAGGAAACATTTCCGTCCACCTCAAATACATTGCCTGTCGCCATTTTACTCAAATCTTCTTTAAGCTCTTGATCGTCGCCTATAGCCCCTGTTTTTATAAACTTTTGCATATTTATCAAATACTTATTATATTTATTTTTATATTCAGGAACATTACTGTCACTTTGGCTGTTTACAGAAATAATTTCCGGCAGTTTTTCGGCTTTATGCATTTTATCTTGCTCTGGGATAAAAAAATCAGGCTCTTTTAATTTGCGCACATATCTTGCATCTGCATTCAAGCTACACAAAAAAAGCAACATAACCATTACAAAAAATCGCATCATTTTATCAACCATAATTTAATAAATTAAGTTCTATAATCATTATATGACTAAAAAGCTTTTTTTTATATTAATATTTTCTTGTTTTTTGCCGCGACATGTTTTTGCCGCCGACTGCTCATCATATGAAGTAAACCCTAAAATATCCATGACATCTTCTTTTGGACAGTTGACTTATAATCATGAAAAAACATCATCAGAAATAACATCTCTTGCAAAATCATTAAATATCTCTGAGCAAGGCATTTTTGCCTCTGGTTTATCAACTGTTAATATTAATTTCGATATTGAGGTATATACTGTCGGCAAACCAGCCGAAAATTCGGCATTTTGCATTATTCCGACAGAAATAAAAATATTTTTAGGCCTTGATAGTCCAACCATTTATCTTGCCAATGGAATTGCAAACAACACCTGTAAATACAATGTTGTTTTACATCATGAACAGGTTCACCAACAAATTAACCAATCAGTATTGGAATATTATTTGCCTTTATTTAAACAATCAGCTGCAAAAATAGCCTCAACACTAAAACCTATTTATATTTCTGATATCAACGATGCTCAAAAAGCAATCAAACAAATCACCGAAACCTACAACCAAAAGCTATTACCGCTGGTTAATTATATAAAAAAAGAGATGCTAACTGAGCAACAAAAACTAGACAACCAACAAAATTATTTATTTGAAAGCGCTTTATGCAAATAAGTTTACGCGGCTTTTCCTTCTAATACATTTTCAAGAAAACTTTCGATTCCTTTATAAGCATAGTCTATATATTTTTTATCTTTTGCAGAATTGTTATGATAATAAATTCTGACTGTTGTCATACCAGCTTCTTTGGCAAATTCCAGGTTCGAATAGCTGTCGTCAACAAAAACACAATCTTTAGGATCAGCATTTATTTTTTCACAAAACTTTTTATATACTTCGGCATTTTCGTTTTTCTTATAAACTCCGAAATCTTCTACCGAATAATATTTATCCTTAAAAAACTCATATAACCCCAAATGTTTTAATATTTTCTCCGAGGCATATCTATCACTTGCGGTAAAAATATATTGTTTTGCCGGAACTTGTTTTATTTTGCTTAGCAGATTTTCATAAGGAACTATTTTTTCAACAGGTTTTCTTTTATGATAAGCCACAAACAAATCTTTTGGTTTAATACCATAATCACGATAAAATATTTCACCGCCGTCTCTATATATTCTATAAGACTCAGTTACCAATTTTTTGGCATCTTCAACTTTCATATCAAGACCCAAGTCATAAACCAAAGCATCAGCCATAACGGTATCTAAAATATCGGCAAAGTACTCTGTTTTATTATACAAAGTATCATCCAAATCATATATTACAATGTCTTTACCGAAAACCACTTAAAAAAACTCCTTTTCATACAAAACAAATACTTTCGAATATTATTCCAACAAAAAAACAAATTCAATCAAAATTACAGCATCCATATAGGATTTTTAACCTTTTCTTGCAAAAATTTCTGATGCAATTCCTCTATATTATCCTCTGTTGCAAAAGTTCTCGGCTCTCTATAAACTTTTGTTGTTTTTGCATTATTGGTAATTTCTGTATCATTATTTTTTTCAAACAATAATGCCGGTTCTTTTCCACCTAACAATTCCAAATAAACTTCTGACAATAATTGAGCATCAAGCAACGCTCCATGAAAAGTTCTGGCACTGTTATCAATCTCAAATCTTTTACAAAGAGCATCCAGGCTGCATCTTGCACCAGGAAACATATTTCTGGCAATTTCAAGCGTATCGATGCAATTATCCCAGCTCATTTCCGGTTTACCTATTTGTTTCAGTTCATAATTAACAAAATTCATATCAAAAGATGCATTATGGGCCACTAATTTTGCATCTTTTATAAAATCCAACCATTCGTCAGCCACTTTATCAAAAGTTGGAAAATCTTTCAAAAAATCATAAGTCAATCCATGAATTTTAACAACTTCCTCTGGCACTTCCCTTTCAGGATTAATATACTGATGATATGTTTTGCCTGTTGGCATATGGTTCAATAACTCTATTGCCCCTATTTCAATCAATCTGTCGCCTTTAGCATATTCAAAACCGGTTGTTTCTGTATCAAAAACTATTTCTCTAACCATTAATATTTTCCAATTCTTCAATAATCTCAATCATATTTCTTTTAAGCACATTAAGCTTTGCATCAGTATCAATCACGATATCAGATAATACTTTTTTATATTCATTTTTCAACTGAATATTATTAATTATGTCAAAATCCTCGGCAGATATATTATCTCGTTTCATAACTCTGCTTTTTTGTATTTCATAATCAACATCGGCCAATATAATAAAATTACAATATTTATTCCATCCTTTTTCAAACAACAAAGCGGCATCCAAAAATATCAAATATGTACTTTTGGCATTTTTTGTAATCACTTGTTTTATTTTTTGATTAAGAAAAGGATATATTAGTTTTTCCAAATTTTCCAATTTACTTTTATCATTAAAGACTATTTTTCGCAGCATTTTTTTATCTGCAACACCATCAACCACACTTTCAGGAAAAACTTTGGCCAGTTCTGCCAAAAAACATTTATTATAATATAATTGCCTAACCCAACTATCTGCATCATAAACAGCATATCCCAATTGTTTTACTATATTGGCCAATGTTGTTTTACCGCAACCTATAGAGCCTGTTATTCCGACCAATTTCATTTTTTCAAAACCAAATCAATTAGTTACATATCTTTTCCACAAATAACTTTTAACCTGTGTATAAACCAGGCCAAAATCCACAAACAGTTTATCTTATAAACAAAACATAAAATTTAAATTTACGACTTATAAACAACAGATTTTTTTATTAAATAGTTGTTGATAAAAAATTTATTAACAAAGTATTAAAAAATATCTTTATTTACAAAAATAAAACAAAAACAAAATATTAAAAAAAGGTTAATAAATATCTTCACAAATTTATTCACAAAAGCAATTTTGTATATAACTAATATAACAAAAAACTTATACACACAGCTAACAGCCATATACAAATAACAACTATATATTTTAAAATAATATTGTTAGGCCCTTCGGGCTGTTAATAAAATTAATTGACAACAATCCAAAAAAACAATATACAGATTATGTAATTAATTACATTCTTTTTTATTTCCAGCAAAGGTCAATATGAATTTACAAGAGTTAAAACAAAAATCTCCTGCTGAGCTATTAACTCAAGCCGAAGAGTTAGGTATTGATGATGCTTCATCAATGCGTAAACAAGATTTAATGTTTGGCATTTTAAAAAAATTGGTTGGCGAAGACGAAGCAATTACCGGAGATGGCACCATAGAGGTAATGCCTGACGGTTTTGGTTTTTTGCGGTCATCAGAATCAAATTATTTAGCCGGTCCCGATGATATATATGTATCACCTGCACAAGTAAAACACTATGGCCTAAGAACTGGCGATACTGTTGAAGGAGAAATCAGAGCTCCAAAAGAAAATGAAAAATATTTTGCTCTGGTCAAAGTTAACAAGATTAATTTTGACGATCCAGAAAAATCCAAACTAAGGGTTAATTTTGACAATCTAACTCCTTTATATCCTACCGAAAAACTCAATTTTGACATTATTTGCGGTGAAAAAGATTATACCACCAGGGTTATTGATCTAATAGCTCCTCAGGGCAAAGGACAAAGAGGACTTATTGTTGCACCTCCGAGAACAGGTAAAACGGTTATGTTGCAAAATATTGCTCATGCGATAGCTTGCAACCATCCCGAATGTTATCTAATGGTTTTGTTAATAGATGAGCGCCCTGAAGAAGTAACCGATATGACACGTTCAGTCAAAGGAGAAGTTATATCGTCAACCTTTGATGAACCGGCTTCTCGCCATGTTCAAGTTGCCGAAATGGTTATAGAAAAAGCCAAAAGATTGGTTGAAAACAAAAAAGATGTTGTTATTTTGCTCGATTCCATTACTCGTCTTGGCCGAGCTTATAACACGGTAATTCCATCATCTGGCAAGGTATTAACCGGCGGTGTTGACGCCAATGCTCTCCAAAGACCGAAAAGGCTTTTAGGTGCTGCCCGTAATGTTGAAGAAGGAGGTTCTTTAACCATTATTGCAACAGCTTTGATTGATACCGGTTCAAGGATGGATGAGGTTATTTTTGAAGAATTCAAAGGAACCGGCAACTCAGAAATAATTTTGGATCGAAAATTAACTGACAAACGCTTATTTCCGACCATTGATATTACTCGTTCTGGTACTCGCAAAGAAGAATTATTGGTTGATAAAGAAACTTTAACCAAAATGTGGGTATTACGTCGTGTCCTGATGCAAATGGGCTTAACTGACGGAATGGAATTTTTGCTAGATAAGCTAAGGGTTAGCAAAGACAACAAGGATTTCTTTGCTAATATGAATTCATAAAAACAAAAAATAAGTTTCCTAAAAAAGGAAACTTATTTTTTTTAATCATACTTTATTATAAAATATAAGAAATAAAGCATTAATAAAACAGCTATCGGAGAAAGTATTCTGTTTTTTTCATAATATTTGTATTCTCCGATAATTTCACCTTCATCGGTTATTGTTCCATCCCAATCTTGTACGGGGAAACAATCGTTAAAACCGAGTAATTCTCCTATTTTGGGAGCATATTGGAATATAGCGATAACCAAACATGTTGCCAAAAAAGACATCAATAAGTTTATTCCGCAAAGATATAAAAATAAATCCGCTGCCAAAAAAGACCACATAAATCTTATTTTAGCTGACTTAATTTTTATCAAAGCGTATTTTTGTCCTACGAACATAGTCACAAAGACAATGATGCTGAATATTACGATATCCAGACTTTTTTCAAAGAATAAACCTATCACCCAAGCTGCAGCAAAAATGATGGTCAACGCAATCAATAAAAATAAACTTTTCTTTTTCATAGAAAAAATTTTTAATTATACGTAATATTAATAATTTTTAAGATACGAACATTATTACTTTATTTTGTTATTTTTACAAGTATATTTATATTTTAGACAAAACAAAATTTTTGACATCATTCATATTGTCAAAAATATGAGTTATTCCCATTTTTTGTATTTCTTTAATATATGTTTCGGAGCTATATTTTACAAAAGCTATCGTCTCCATTTTAGCTTTTTTGGCAGCGGTTAGTCCGGCAATAGAGTCTTCAATTACAATACAATTTTGAGGCATATATCCCATTGTTTCTGCTGCTAATAAGAACAAATCAGGTTCTGGCTTGCCATATTCTACCAAATCAGCAGTAAATACTTTTTCTTTTGGAAAATATTTTTCTATACCTACATTTTTGATTTTTAGCTCTGTCTTGGCAATTGTACCGCCTGTAGCAATACACTGATCAAACTCTTTTAATTTAAATAGATTTTCAATTCCGTCGGTCAAAGCAAAACCTTTTTTCATTTTTTGCATATCTAATTTGATAGCCTTTTCCCAAAAATCACTTGTCACGTTAATGCCAAGATTATTCAATGCTCTCTGTTTGTCTTTATCACTCATTCCGCCGATATTTTTATTTGCTGTTTCAAAAGACCAATTAGTATTATATTCTTTGTTTAGGATTTCCATTCGTGAATCAAGCCATAATTTTTCTGTATCGGCAATAACACCGTCAAAATCCCAAATGATTAATTTTTTCATCAAAAAAGCATCCTCGCTCAAAGCCTGTACAATCAAATTTTAACTATTCTATGATAGATTTATTAAGAAAACATAAAAAGCCTCTGTAGAGTCAAAAAAACAGGCTTTTTTATACTTGCAAGATTAAAACAATGATTTTATAACATCTTCTACAACCAAGAGGAAGATAAAATGGATGACAAGACGATATATGCGCTTTCGACTGTCTATGGCAAATCAGGTGTTGCCATAATCCGCATCTCTGGCAAAGATGCTTTGCAATCGATATCCCATATGACCAATATAGATACCGTATCAATCAAACCAAGATATGCCTATTTTTGTGATATAAAAGGTTTATCAGGTGAAATTTTGGATAAATCTCTTGTTTTATATTTTAAGGCGCCACATTCTTTTACCGGAGAAGATGTTGTTGAATTTCAAGTTCATGGTTCCAAAGCCGTAATATCGTCAATATTAGAGAATTTATCATTAATATCAGGTTTTAGATTAGCCGAGGCTGGAGAGTTCTCCAAGCGGGCATTTTATAATCAAAAAATGGATTTAACCGAGGCTGAAGGTTTAGCCGATTTAATAGATGCTGAAACATCAGAACAACAAAAATATGCCATACGTCAAATGGATGGCTTGCTCAAAGATTTATATGAAAATTGGCGGTCAGAATTGTTGATGGTATTGGCTCATTTGGAAGCATATATAGATTTTCCTGACGAGGAGTTACCGCAAGACGTCATAGAAAATTTGCAAAACACTGTATTTAAAGTTAAAGAAGATATTACCAATCATCTTAAAGGCGACAATGTTGGTGAAAGATTAAGAGATGGTTTCAGAGTTGTTATTCTTGGCGAACCTAATGCAGGCAAATCATCATTACTCAATTCGATTGCGCGTCGGGAAGCGGTTATTGTTTCCGATCAAGAAGGAACAACCAGGGATGCCATAGACATTCACCTTGACATTGACGGATATCCTGTAATTTTTACCGACACAGCAGGTTTGCGCAACACTTCAGAAGAAATTGAACAAAAAGGCATCGCCATTGCCTATGATAAGGCCAAAGATGCAGATATTGTAATTTGTTTATTTGATGCTTTGAAAAACATACCTCAAGAGTTTGATTTAATTAACGAAAACAAGAAAATATATGTTGCCAATAAGGTTGACAAACTAAGTGACGAACAAAAAATTTTCCTAAATAATAAAGGATATATTTTGATTTCTGCAAAATATCATCAAGGGATAGATATTTTGTTAAAGTCAATTAGTGATAAGATAAAAGACAAATTCAGTTCTACTTCTGGGCTTTTAATTACGCGTCAACGTTACCGAGAGGCTCTGCGTAATACAATCAGTTATCTTTCAGAATTTAATTTGGATAAAGAAATAGAACTTTCGGCCGAGGATATAAGGCTTGCCTGCAGAGAAATAGGAAAAATAACCGGTCGTATAGAAGTTGAAGAAATTTTGGATAAAATATTTGGCTCTTTTTGTATAGGTAAATAAGAAGATGGACTTAATTTATGATGTTATTGTAATAGGCGGCGGTCATGCCGGTTGTGAAGCAGCTGCGGCATCAGCCCGCATGGATGTAAAGACGGCACTTATAACTCACAAAATAAGTACAATAGGTGAAATGTCATGTAATCCAGCAATTGGTGGTTTAGGTAAAGGACATCTTGTAAGGGAAATTGATGCACTTGACGGTCTTATGGCCAAAGTAATAGACAAGGCCGGCATACAATTTCGTATGCTTAATGCATCAAAAGGTCCAGCTGTCAGAGGCCCAAGGGCCCAGGCCGACAGAGATTTATATCGTCATTATATGCAAGATGCTCTTAAATCTCAAACAAATTTGACGCTTATTGAGGCATCGGTTGAAGGCTTATATTTTAATGATGATAAAATTAACGGAGCCATATTATCTGATGGAACTATTATCAAATCAGATGTTGTGGTTTTAACTTCTGGTACATTTCTTAACGGTGTTATGTTTACAGGTCATCAGGCTACCATAGGAGGACGAGTTGGGGAAATTTCGTGCTCTGGTATAACACCGTATTTAAAGCAAAAAGGTCTCAAGGTGGGCCGTCTTAAAACTGGAACACCTGCTCGCTTAAACGGCAAAACCATTAATTGGGATATTTTAAGCCGCCAAGAAGGCGATGAACATCCCTGCCCTTTTTCGTTTTTAACCAAAGAAATCACCACCCCGCAAATCAGTTGTTATATAACCAACACTAACGAGCTTACTCATAAAATTATTCGTGATAATTTTGATAAATGTGCCCTATTTTCAGGTCTTATCAAGGGTGTAGGGCCAAGATATTGCCCCAGTATAGAAGACAAGCTTGTAAAATTTGCAGATCGCACGTCTCATCAAATCTTTCTTGAACCAGAGGGGTTGAATACCGATGTTGTTTATCCCAACGGCATATCAACATCTCTTCCTGCCGATGTTCAAGATGCATTTATTCATACCATCAAGGGGCTTGAGAAAGTTGATATTCTACGGTATGCCTATGCCATAGAATATGATTACGTTGATCCTCAGGAATTAAATCATTGTCTTGAGTGCAAAAAAATTCCCAATTTATTTCTTGCCGGTCAAATAAACGGCACCACCGGCTATGAAGAAGCTGCGGCCCAAGGTATCTTAGCCGGTATCAATGCTGCGCTAAAGGTTCGCAAACATAAAGAATTTGTTATTGATCGATCCGAAGCATATATTGGTGTTATGGTTGATGATTTAATTACCAAGGGTGTTGATGAGCCATATCGTATGTTTACATCTCGTTCGGAATATCGTCTGTTTTTAAGGGCCGACAACGCCGATATGCGCCTAACCGAAAAAGGCTATGCCGCAGGTTGTGTTTCAGATTTAAGATACAATGTATTTAAAGCCAAAAAACAGGCAATTGAAAACTTTAGAGATCTTTCAAAGAATCTTTTTATTTTACCTGCAGAGCTAGAAAAATACGGTATAAACATAAAGCAAGATGGTCTCAAACGCAGTGCATTTAATCTAATGTCATACAATGGTGTTTCACATGAAACAATTACATCCATATGGCCGGAGATAGAACATATAGATCCTGTTGTCTATGAGCAAGTTGAGATAGAGGCTCGTTATTCTGGCTATATCAAAAGACAACTTGCCGATATAGAGATATTCAAGAAAGATGAAAATTTACGAATTAGAGATGACTTGGATTACAGCAAAGTCGGTGGTCTTTCTCGTGAAATGGTATATAAATTATCCAAAGTGCGTCCATCTACCATCGGTGAGGCATCGCGTATTCCGGGTGTAACCCCGGCAGCCATAACGGCTCTTTTAGGATATATAAACAAATGAACAGCTATCCTGATATAAAAACAGCCATATATTTATGGCAAGAAAGCATTCACGGTAATATCTCGTGGAATACTGATGTTCGCAGCAGAGAATATATTTTTCATACTAACGGTGTAGGTGATGCCGCTCTTAAAATTGCTGGTTATTGCGGACTTGACTCCTCAAAAGCCTATGTTCTTGGTTTATTGCATGATTATGGCAAAATTCAAAACGAACAACAAAGCGGCATTGCTCATTTCATCTATGGATACAATGCAATGAAAGCAAGAGGTTTCGATGCTATAGCCAGAGTGTGCATCACCCATTCTTTTCCGTTTAATGACATAAAGTTTGATGACTATAAACAATATTCCATTCAAGATTTACAAACAGCCCAGTCAATAATAAAAAATATTGAATACGATGATTACGATCGTCTTATTCAACTTTGTGATATGTTTTTTGAAACCAACAACATCGTATCTTATCAACAAAGGCTTTCTTGTATCCGCCAAAGATATAATCTTTCACCTCAGCAAACCACAACTTTAGAAAAAGGAGTTGAGCAAAACAAAGCCTATTTTGACGCCAAATGCGGTTGTGATATCTATAAAATAATTAATGTAAGGGAATAATAATGATGTTGCCAAAGTTGCAACAAACCAACGATTTATATCACTATGCTGTATCACAAACCAGAATAATCAATCATCAAGCAGGATATCCTGACGATTTGTCGGCCAAACACTATCAAAATGTTGCTTTTGTAGCCTCAACAATAGCCGAATATAGCCATCTTGATATAGAAAAGTCATATATACTCGGTTTGTTGCACGACTATGGCGAATATATTGAAAAACTGTTTTACATACCTTTCATGGCACTGCCGGATATGATGAAATGCTAAAACTAGGTTTTGATGAGGTTGCCAGAACCTGCCTAAGTCACAGTTTTTTTGATTCATCTTTTACTCCGCAAGATTTTTCGGCATACAATCAGCAAGAAATATTTCGTGCTGCCTCAATTCTCAAGCAGCAACCGTTTGACGACTATGACAAGCTGATACATCTTGCCGATATGATGGCCCCCTGGGATAAGATAGACACCGTAGAAAATCGGATTAAAATGATAACCGATAAATATAAGTTACCACCAGAGGTATCTCAAAAAAAATTATCTGAAGCACTAGAGTTCAAAGATTACTTTGACAAACTGTGCAACAAAGATATCTACACAATACTTGATATATAGCCCGAAATATAAAAATGTAGAATCGTCGCTGCTCATTTTATGTGCAACTTAGACGAATCGTTCGTGCTTGGCAATAATAAAAGACATTGTCAAACAAAATGCTTTATTAAGCTTTATTTTAATAAATAGATTCAAAATCAGATGTTTAACTTATTGTTTTAAAATATTTTTTATTTTGCAAATAAAATGGTGTTTATAACTGCTTTTTTTATGTTTTAAATTTTTTATAAAAAATATACAAATAAATCATGAAAAAGTTTATAGAAAATTTTAGTGTTTCACATGAAACAATTTGCCAACTGAAAACTTATTTGTCGTTATTACAAGAATGGCAAACCAAGTTTAATTTAGTCAGCAAATCAAGTCTTGAAGATGCTTGGAATCGCCATTTTTTAGATTCTATGCAGCTGTTTAAATATATCCCAAAATCAGCAAAAACTTTGGTCGATTTTGGCTCTGGGGCTGGTTTTCCAGGAATGGTATTGGCAATTATGGCAAAAGAAAATACGCCGTATTTAAAAGTCACTTTGGTTGAAAGTATAAAAAAGAAAACAATGTATTTAAACGAGGTTGCCAAAGTTACCTCAACTCCGGTAACAATTATCAATGACAGAATCGAAAATCTAAAAAATTTGCAGTTTGATGTAATAACCTCCAGAGCCATGACATCCCTAACCGATTTGCTGCAATATTCATATCCGTTTTGTCACAAAGATAGTGTTTGTATCTTTCCCAAAGGCAAAAACTATGCTTTAGAGTTATCCGAAGCACACAAAAACTGGCATTTCAAATGTCATATAGAACCAAACGAAATGTCAGAAGAAGGAAGAATTTTAATCATCACCGATATATCAAAGAAAAGGAGAAAATAAATGCCAAGAATTTTAGCAATTGCTAATCGAAAAGGAGGTGTTGGCAAAACCACCACCACGGTTAATGTTGCCACGGCAATGGCAGCTGCCGGCAAAAAAGTATTGGTCATTGACCTTGACCCGCAAGGCAATGCATCTACTTCGCTTGGTATTGATAAAAAAGGCAGCATGCCGTCGTCTTATGATATTTTGTTAGGCAATCGACGTCTTACCGACGCTGTTGTTTGGACCGAGATACCTGGTTTTTCGATTGTTCCGTCATCACCTGATTTGGCTGCCGCCGAGATAGAATTGGTAGATGTAGAGAAAAGAGAATTTGCTCTTAAAAAAGCCATTAGCAAAGAGGCTGTCAACTATGACTATATTTTGATAGATTGTCCGCCCTCTTTAAGTCTTATTACCGTAAATGCTTTGGTTGCCTCTGATGCGGTTATTGTTCCGCTTCAGTGTGAATTTTTGGCTCTTGAAGGTATCTCTGATTTAATTCGCAACATTAATACCATCAAAAAGAACTTTAATCCCGGTTTGGTATTACAAGGGGTTGTCTTAACCATGTATGACAAACGCAACAATCTCACGCAGATGGTTGAAGATGATGTACGCAACTTCTTTGGCAAAAAAGTCTACGATACGGTAATACCCCGCAACGTCAGAATATCCGAAGCCCCGTCTCATGGTAAACCGGTTCTTTTATATGATTTCAAATGCCCGGGTTCTCAAGCATATATAGGCCTTACCAAAGAAGTACTTAAAAGAGAAAGAGAGTTAATAGCATGTTAGAAGAAAACAAGAAAAAAAGCCTTGGTCGAGGGTTAGAGGCTTTGTTGGGAGAAGATATCCTCAATGACGATTTGCCGACAGCTCAACCATCTAATTATGTCAATATAAAGGATATTGTGATTGGTCCTTGGCAACCGCGTAAAGACTTCAACGAAGAGTCTATAAAATCCCTGGCGTCTTCAATCAAAGAAAAAGGAGTTTTACAGCCTTTAATAGTAAGACACAAAGGCGGGCAATATGAGCTTATTGCCGGAGAACGCCGTCTTCGTGCTTCCAAAGAAGCCGGGCTAACGGAAGTTCCGGTAATTGTCAAAGATTTATCCGATAACGAGGTCTTGGAAATAGCCTTAATAGAAAACTTGTTGCGTGAGAATTTATCAGCCATTGAAGAAGCTGCCGCCTATCAAAGCTTGATTGACAATTTTGCACATACTCAAGAAAAAGTGGCCTCTATTGTTGGAAAGTCGCGCAGCTACATTGCCAACACACTAAGGTTGTTAACCTTGCCTGACGAAGTCAAAGCTTTGGTCTCCTCAGGCAAGTTATCAGCCGGACATGCGCGTTGCTTGGTTGGTTTGGATAATGCTTTGGCCTTGGCCGAAAAAATAATCAAAGAAGATCTTAATGTCCGTCAGGTAGAATCTTTGGTGGCAAAACAAAAAGACGCCTCATCTTCGCCAACCAAAAAAGCAAGACCAAGCAAAAGCACCGATGTTCTAGAAATTGAACAAAATCTGAATAAAAATTTAGGTTTAAGAATAAAAATAACCCCAAATAAACAAGGTGGCGGCAAGGTAGTTTTGCAATATGCCTCAGTTGCCGAGCTTGATATGATTATTAATATTTTAGAGCAAAAAAAAGCTTCGGAGCTAAATCTTCAAAACACTGTATTTAAAGCTCCTGAAACCTCCAATGAAAAATTTTCGATTAAATTTGTAGATTAGACTAAAGAAAGGAACTTCAATGACTATATTGGAAAAGATGTTGGAAAACTGCGAAAAAGCAGGTTACACAACTACTAAAAACGTTCAAAAAATTGCCAATGCCAAGCAAATGATGTTTGGCGAGGGAGAATGGCAAAGATGTCCCTGTGATGGTCAAAATCCAGAGCGTTACTGCATCTCTCCTCTTTGTCGGCAGGATATAGAACGTGATGGAGAGTGTCATTGCCACTGTTATTGCAAAAAAGTTGGTTAAAATAAAAAAAAAGAGTCTGATGGTCAGGCTCTTTTTTATTTTGGATTTAAGAATATTTTTACCTAATAAGCATTAATCTTCTAAAAAAAGATGTTGTCATAAACTTTGTTTTTATGATTAGATAAAAATATATTCCATATCAAAAGGAAACGACCATGGGGCTTTTCAAAAAACTTATTTTTGGCTTTGCGGCATTATTTTTTATTTTGATTGGCGGAGCCGGCACCCAAAGTGACAGTACCATTCTTCAAGGCGGCGGATTTATAGGTCTTATAATAGGCCTCATTGTTTTGTATATTTTTGCCAAAATGGCTTGGCGAGCCATAGGTTGTCTGCCATCGCTTCTTGTCATTATTGCTGTGTTGTTTTTTATTTTGTACGCAATTGGGGCTTTTAGCAACGGACTTGGCGGTGTAGGCAGCAATCTAAAATCTTTTTTGGGGCAAGACGTCAAAACATCTCAAGAAATTATTGCGACAGCATCAGCCACAAACACCGATGACGGTACAATCAATTTAATCGGCCAAGACGAACACCCTATATTGAGCGAAAATATTGAAGATGGTTTCACCGTCAAGAAAAAAGAAAACAAAAAAAGCGGCTTCAATCCGCTTAATTATCCAGCCACTGTCGGTGTTTCAAGAGTTGTCAGCGGCGACACGTTAACCTTAAACGGCCGGGTAGTAAAACTGTTTGGCGTTGCCGCCCCGGATATTTCGCAAACCTGTGCCGACGCATCAGGTCGTGGCTATAAATGCGGCTATCAGGCAATTTCATGGTTAAGCGGTTGGCTCGGTGACAACGAAATAACTTGTCATATTATATCCGAAGATGACAGGGGTGTTTTAAATGCAGTTTGTCTTTTGGGAGCTTATGATATAGGTGCTGCTTTGGTCAACTCTGGTTGGGCTGTTGCAGATACCAGACAAACCAACGCTTATATTCCCTACCAAAATCAAGCCTTGTCCAACAAAAGAGGTCTTTGGGAAGGAGAGTTTTATATGCCCTGGGATTGGGAGAAGATTCAGGCTCGCAAAGCCAATGTCAAGGTTATTCGCAAAAAAAATTCTAGCGGACGTCGCAAGGTTTGGTCAAATCCTTTTGGAAATTAGTCATGCAAAAACAATTTATCAGTTCATCAGAACAAGACACATCGGCTTTGGCAGCAAAGTTTGCCTTAATTGCCCGCAAGGGTGATGTCTTTGCTCTTTATGGCACATTAGGAATGGGCAAAAGTGTTTTTACCAGAGCCTTTATCAAAGCTCTTACATCAGCAGACGAAGTCCCAAGTCCGACTTTTACATTATTACAAAGTTACGATGCCAAAGATTTTGTTATTAATCATTTTGACTTATATCGTCTCAAATCTCCGGACGAAGTTTTTGAGCTTGGTTTTGAAGATGCTGTTTATGATGGAGTTTGTTTGATTGAGTGGCCGGAAAAGGCAGGTGCTTGGCTGCCTAAAAATATTTTCAAAATCACCATAACTGCCGCTGATGATTCTAGGGTTATAACGGTTGAAACCGCATCAGAAGACCAATCCAAACGGTTGGAACAAATAAAATGAATATTCATGCTTCTTGTGTTTCTCTTCGCAACAAAGGTGTTTTGCTTCTTGGCCCTTCAGGCAGCGGCAAATCAGACTTGGCATTAAGGCTAATCAGTCTTTTTGGCGGAATTCTTGTAGCTGATGATCGAGTTGATATTTTGTTATCGCATAACGATATTATAGCCTCCGCCCCAAAATCAATCAAAGGATTGCTTGAAGTCCGAGGAATAGGCATCATAAAACTTAAATCAAAATCATCGGTCAAGATAGATTTGGTTATAGAGCTGGTTTCAAACCCTTTAGAAAGGATGCCGGAAGAAGAAAAATACAATCTTTGCGGCAAGGATATACCTTTTTATCGCATCAATCCTTTTGAAATATCTGCGCCGTCAAAAATCATGGCGGCACTAAGATTGCTGTGATGATTTGCAAATGACGGTTGATTAATTAATATGTTGGCATTAAAATACAGCCAGATTTTTTTAATTTAAATATGGGATATTAAGATGTTAGTGTTTCGTAAGGTCGAAAAATTTTTACGCCGCCAGGGCAAACCGCTGGTTAATTTTATATTCAAAGTCGGTGAGCTTTTTATTTTCATAACTCAATCAATATATAATTGCGTTACGCCGCCGTTTTACGGTCGCAATTTTATTCGTCAGGTAATTGATATGGGGTTTTACTCTTTGCCGGTTGTAGGCCTCACCACGATTTTTGCCGGTATGGTTATTGCTTTGCAAAGTTATTCGGGCTTTGCCTCGGTTGGTGCTGAGAGCATGGTTGCCAGTGTAGTTTTAATTTCGGTCACCAGAGAGTTGGCGCCGGTTTTATCAGCCTTGATGGTTGCCGGCCGCATAGGCGCTGCCATGGCGGCAGAAATCGGCACAATGCGTGTTACCGAGCAAATCGATGCTCTTACCACATTATCCACTAATCCGTTTAAGTATTTGGTTGCTCCGCGTATCTGGGCTGGTTTATTTGTTATGCCGCTGTTGGTTCTTGTAGGTGATGTTATCGGTATTTTTGGCGGCTATGTAGTAGGTGTTTACAAACTAGGTTTTAATCCGGCCAACTACATCAATGCGACATTAGATGATTTAGAAACCCTTGATATAACAACCGGTATTGTAAAAGCAGCGGTTTTTGGTTTTATCATTTCATTAATGGGCTGTTATAATGGTTACAAATCCAAGGGCGGTGCTCAAGGTGTTGGTGAGGCCACGACCAATGCGGTTGTTTCCTCTTCAATTTTAATTTTGATTTTCAACTACATTGTTACGGAGCTTTTCTTCTCCAGATAAGGATAATTAAAAATGTCAGAAATAAAAATAAAACTAAGCAATGTTTACAAATCTTTTGGCAAAAAGACAGTTCTTCGGGGATTAAATCTGGATGTCAGAAAAGGTGAATCTCTGGTTGTCATCGGCGGATCTGGCACCGGCAAATCTGTGTTGATAAAATGCATTCAAGGTTTATTGACGCCGGAAGAGGGCTCAATTCTTGTTGACGATCAAGAGGTTGTAGGCATAGATGAAAACGATAAAGAAGCGCTTCACTCCAAAATGGGTATGTTGTTTCAAGGAGGAGCTTTGTTTGACAGCTTAAGTGTTTGGGAAAACGTTGCTTTTGACTTGATTGAAAACAAAGGCTATAAAAAAGCTGATGCCAAATCAGAGGCAATAAGGGTATTGCGCTCTGTTGGTCTTGATCCCGAGGTTGCTGATCTTGAGCCGGCTGAGTTATCCGGAGGAATGCAAAAGCGTGTAGGTTTGGCGCGAGCCATTATTTCCAAGCCGGAGATTATATTTTTTGATGAACCGACAACCGGCCTTGACCCGATAATGGCAGATGTGATTAATGACCTGATTGTTGAATCGGTAAAAGGTTTGGGAGCCACAGCTCTTACCATTACTCATGATATGGCATCGGTTCGCAAAATAGCCGATAGGGTTGCCATGCTGTATAAAGGAGAGATTATTTGGCAAGGCACGGTCAAAGAGATGGATGAAACCGAAAACCCCTATGTTGTGCAGTTTATCAATGGCCGGTCTCAAGGCCCGATAAGGACGGGGGTATAGTTTTGGCAAAAAAAGATCAAAAACAATACGTCTGTCAAAATTGCGGCAGTATTTATCCCAAATGGCAGGGCAAATGTGATTCCTGCGGAGAATGGAACACGATTGTGGAAGAAACGGTTGGTGGTGGCGGTTTTTCCAATTTTAGTTCCAAAAAATCGAAAGGTCATGAAATAGAATTTGTTCCGCTGATCGGCGCCGAAGAGCAGCTAGATAGGTTATCTACCGGCATTAAAGAGCTTGACCGAGTATGCGGCGGCGGTTTGGTTGCCGGGTCGGTTATTTTGGTTGGCGGCGATCCAGGTATTGGCAAATCGACTTTACTATTGCAGGTTTGTGCAAAGGTTGCGGATTTACCGGCACATCCTGAGGTGTATTATATTTCAGGTGAAGAGGCAATAGATCAAGTCAGAATCAGAGCCAAAAGACTTGGCCTGGAAAAATCACCGGTTAATTTGGCCGCCAGCACAGAGATAAGGGATATTATTACCACGTTAGAAAAATCAAATGCCGCAGTGGTGATTATAGATTCGATTCAAACAATGTATTTGGATGAAATAGAATCAACCCCCGGAAGTGTCAACCAGGTAAGGGCGTGCAGCTATGAGCTGATTAAATTAGCCAAACGCAAGGGATTTGTGTTGTTTTTGGTTGGGCACGTCACCAAACAAGGGTTGGTCGCAGGGCCAAGAGTTTTGGAACACATGGTTGATACGGTACTTTATTTTGAAGGCGAAAGAGGTCATCATTTTCGTATTTTGCGCGCAGTCAAAAATCGTTATGGCGCCACTGATGAGATAGGCGTTTTTGAAATGCAGGACAAGGGGCTGGTTGAAGTCGCCAATCCATCGGCATTATTTTTGGCCGAGCGACAGGGTAATATTTCTGGTTCTTGTGTCTTTGCCGGAATAGAGGGTTCAAGGCCTGTTTTGGTCGAAATTCAAGCGCTTGTAAGCCCAACTGGTTATTCAAGCCCCAAGCGCGCGGTAGTTGGCTGGGATTCTAATCGCCTGGCCATGGTATTGGCAGTTCTTGAAGCGCGTTGTGGAATGAATTTGAGCTCGCAAGATGTCTATCTTAATATTGCCGGTGGGCTTCGGATATCCGAGCCGGCTGCAGATTTGGCCGTAGCATTGGCTGTTATTTCGTCTTTGACGAACAAACCGCTGCCGTCTGATATGGTTATTTTTGGCGAGATAGGCTTGTCGGGTGAAATCAGGGCTGTTTCACAACCATCTTTAAGGCTTAAAGAAGCCAAAAAATTAGGCTTTAGCAGTGCAATTATTCCACAAGGTCGTTCAAACGATAAAAAGTTTTCGGTTGATATGAATTTGCACCAAATTGGCAATGTTCAACGCTTAATTAATTTGTTTAACTAACGAGGATAAAACCATTGAACAATTTAGACGTAATAATATTGATTGTTGTAGCTGTTTCAGCGCTTATTGCGCTTAATCGCGGTCTTGTCAAAGAAGTTTTGTCAATAGTTGGCTGGGTGCTGGCAACCGCGGCAATAATATATTTGCTTCCACCGTTGCTTCCGTTTGCCAAAAAATTTATTTCCAGCGGAATTTTGGCCGGAATAATAACGGCATTGTTTATTTTTGTTACGTTTTTTATTATTTGGATTTATTCCACCAGCCAGATTATCGGCAAAATTCGCACCAGCAAGTTGAACGGACTGGATAGGATGTTGGGCTTATTTTTTGGTGTAATGAGAGCTTTTTTGTTGGTTATTTTATTTAACATCATGGTAAGTTGGATTATTCCTGAAGACAAACAATCGGAAATTTTGCAAGAATCAAAATATTATCAGCTGGCAGGCTCTTTTGCTAAACCGCTTGAAGAAATGATACCGCAAGAAACCCTTGATTTAATAAAAGAAAAAACCAAATCGCTTAGTGATGAAAAAGAGGAAAAGCCACAAGAAGAAAACGGTGATAACGAGTTAGAATTATTTGAAAAACTTGCACAACCGCGCATCAAAAAAACGCTAAAAAATGCTTCGGCCAAGGACAAAGAAGAGTTTGACGGCTATCATGAATCGGAAAGAGAAGACCTTGATCGTCTGATTGATAGTGTAGAATAAAATGTATTTACAACTGTTTTCTTGAATTAAGCGCCAACTGGAGCGTTCCCTCGTCCATATAATCAAGCTCGGCTCCCATGGGGATTCCTTGTGCCAAGGTCGTTATTTTGACACCGCTGTCTTTAAATCTTGAAAGTAGATAATGTGATGTTATTTGCCCATCGATTGTTGCCGGTAATGCCAAAATAAGCTCTTTAACCTTGCCAGAGGCGATTCTTTTTTCCAAGGCATCAATATTCAAATCTTCGGGCACAACCCCTTCCATGGCCGATAAAACACCGCCCAAGACATGATATTTTCCCTTAAACAACGACACTCTCTCCATCGCCCACAAATCAGCTACATCACGCACCACACAAATCAAACTGTCATCGCGGATATTTGAGGTGCATATGGGGCAGGGGCTTGAAGTGTCAAAATTTCCGCATATTTCACAGGTTTTTATATTTTCTGACACCTTTTGCAAAGATTCAATAATCGGAGTTAAAGCCGCCTCGCGTTTATTTAATAAATACAGCACGATTCTTCTTGCCGACCTAGAGCCCAAGGCTGGCAACTTTGCAATTTGTTTAATCAGATTTTCGATATCCTGTCCGGCCATTTTGTATTATCTCTCAAAAAGGAAGTTTCAAACCATTGAGGTTAAGCCCGCCGGTTAAAGAGTTCATAGATTCGTTCATTTTTGCTTCAATTTTTTCTTTTGCATCGTTATATGCCGCGGTTATAAGATCCTCCAACACCTCAACCTCGTCAGGGTTTACCAATGATTTGTCGATTGATATTTTTTCCATGGCAAATTTACCGTTCAGTGATATTTTGACCATTCCGCCGCCTGAAGATCCTTCAACAACCTCTTCGGCAAGCTTAGCTTGTTCTTCTTGCATTTTCTTTTGCATCATCTGAGCTTGTTTCATTAATCCCTGAATATTCATCATGTTTAATTATCCTCATCAATATAGTTAATATCATCATCAAAAGCAGAAAACTCTTCGTTTTTCTGATCATCGTTTTTCAATTTACGGGTTAGGGTTTCGATTTTTGCTCCTCTAAATTCCGACATAATTGCCTTAACCAACGGAAGATCCATCACATTTTTTTTGTTTTCATTATCTTTTGCGGCCTCTTTATCGGCAATTGTTTCACCCACGGCACCGGGAACGATTTCAATATTCCATTTAATACCGGATGCTTCAATAAGTATATTTTGCAAATTTAATAAAAAATCATTATTTATTTTATCTGATACGGCAATTTTCATGCTGCCGTTTTTAAATTCGGCAAAAGAAACATCATTTTTTAATGAATAAGCCATCATCATTTTTTTGGTGTTTGTCAAATAATCAACCAATTCCTCAGGACTGTTAAAGGCCAAAGCATCGGTTTGCAGGACCTCTGACGGCTGTTTTTTTTCTTCTTGCGGCAAAGATGGAGTTTGTTTTTTTGGTACAAAAGTGGTTAAATCAGAGTTTTTTTTTAAGCCGTCCAAAATCTCTGCTGGAGTAGGTAGGTTTGCCGAATAGGCAATTCTTATCAAAATCATTTCCAAGGCATCAGCTTGCAACGGAGCAATATTAAGTTCGCTCAAACCCTTTATAAGCATTTGCCAAATTTTTGATAAAACGGCAATCGGTACTATCGGTGCTGTTTTCTTGCAAAAATCTTTTTCATTTTCCGACAATGTTGAATCATTGATAAACTCAGGTACAATTTTTACCTTGGCCAACAAATGTGTTATATCAATAAGATCTTGCAACAAAGTTAAGGGATTGGCCCCTTCTTGATGTTGTTTGTCAAGGTTTTTAATAACTTCTTCAGTCTTTCCGGCAATCAAACTTTCAAACAGTTCAAAAGCAAGACCTCTGTCTGCCACCCCGATCATATTTTTGACGATTTCGGTTTTAACCTCGCCACCGCCCAAAGAAATTGCCTGGTCAAGCAACGACAATCCGTCGCGGCAAGAGCCGTCGGCAGCTTTGGCAATCAGGTGCAGAGCCTCATCTTCGGCAGTAAGCCCTTCTTTTTGAACAATATTTTTGAAATGATTCATCAAAGTTTCAATAGACAATCTTTGCAAATCAAATCTTTGACAGCGAGACAAAACCGTAACCGGAACTTTGCGTATTTCGGTTGTGGCAAAAATAAACACAACATGCGAAGGAGGCTCTTCCAAAGTTTTAAGCAGGGCGTTAAAGGCTTGCTTCGAAAGCATATGAATTTCGTCAATGATATAAACTTTATATCTTGCGTTGGTTGGTTTATATCTGACCCCATCCAAAATTTCTCTTATATCATCAACACCGGTTCTTGATGCGGCATCCAATTCCAACACGTCAATATGCCGCGATTCCGCAATTGCGCGGCAGTTTTCACAAATACCGCATGGATTAACCGTTGCCCCGTTGGTTGCATCTTTTCCGGTGCAGTTAAGTGCTTTGGCGATGATCCTGGCGGTGGTTGTTTTGCCGACACCGCGGATTCCGGTTAATATATACGCATGGTGCAAACGGTTGTTTTTGATAGCATTGGTAATGGTTTTAACCAAAGCATCCTGGCCCAAAAGCTCATTAAAATTTTGTGGGCGGTATTTCCGAGCCAAAACCACATAATTATCGTTATTTTCGTCAGCCATCAATCAACCTGTCATAAAGAATCAAATAGTGGAGAAGAAACGACCTTAACAAATTTCGTTACGGCTGCTTCCTTCCGGACCTGACCGGGTTGGCGAACAGTTAACCCGTTCTTCTCCAGTAAATATAGTTAGCAAAAAGCAGTTCTTTTTTCAAGCACAAATTAGGGTATATCGTTTAATTTATATAAATTCCCATATCGCGTAGTTGTTCCGACACGGCTTCCTGGTCTTTTTGATCATTATCAAATGATGTCTGAGTGTTTTCCTCAGGCAAAATTTGGCCATAGATTATTATCTGTGCCAACGAAGCGTCTTTACCGTAAATCTCTGGTGCTTGATATTGCGAATCAATTATAATCGCCGGCAAAGGCTCAATTGCCGTTTCAAAATATCTGCCGGCACTGTCAACAATAATATTGCCGGTTGGTTTCACCTGTACAACATCCAAAGAATGTTGATTAGATCCGTCCTTAAAAAATCTGACTTTTCCGTTGATACTGTCAAAACCGGAGTTTTCGGTAATTATATCGTTAATATTCTCTTTTGGCGCCGAGGCCAAAACATTGGCTATTCCGACCGCATCATAAGCCAAGGTATACAAACTGCTGGGCTTTTCTCCGAAAACGGCAAAATACTGATTGGCAAAATTATTAGTTAATGGTTTGGTAATTGCCGGGTATAAGCCGTTAACAATCACGGCCTCTTTGTTCAGGCGGCTGCCGTCCCACAAGGCGGTTCCCAAAAATTGCACTTGCGGATAGGAGGCATCATAATAAGCAAACATCGATATGGCGGCAGTCAATTTTGCTCCGCTTTCGGGAACAATCAAAGCATCAAATCCAACATCACCAAGCCCCTCGCGAGTTGTTAATTTTTTCAACGCAAGCTGAGCATGAGCATATCCGGCATTAGCCGAATTTTGCAGTTGATTGCGCAGCCTTACGACGCGGGCATGCCTGGTTTCATAGTTGGTCATATCTTTGGCAATTTGTGAAAAATCCGAAGACCCCGGTTTGTAAAACCCGATTTTAGAAACAACAACATTGTTTTTTTGAGCAGATTTAACGGCTGCTTTAGCAACGGCAGCACCGGTTCCGTTATCAGGCAACAATAGGGCAAATCTTTGTCTTCCCTGCTGTGCAGCAAAACTTATGATTCTGTCGACCTGTTCATCAACCAACAATCCCAAGGTATATATGGTTGGTTGTAGCACTTCTTGCGCTGTCGAAAAAGCAATAACCGGGATTCCTTGGTAGATTGTTTCATTTGATACCGCATGAACCTCTTGGCTCTTTAGAGGACCGATAATCAAATCAGATTGCTGATTTATGGCGTTCTCCACGGCAATTCGCGCGCCAGAAGGAGAACTTTGTGTATCATAATATTGCAATACCAGATTTGGATTGTTCACGTTATTGAGAGCAATCATCGAAGCGTTTTTCAGCCCGATACCGTATTTTGCATCCTTGCCGGACAAAGGCAGCAACATTCCCACACGAAAACTTTTGCTGGTTGAGATTCCAATTTCGGCAATATCGGTATTAAAACTATCGGCTCCGCCCTCATCCTTAATGGTATTTGACGAACACGATGCCAGCATCAAGCAGCAAACAGCCCAACAAAATTTTTTAAACACTTGCATTTTATCCCAAAATATAAAACAATCTAACAACTAGTTTTAGATTAAAAAATCCGTATTGTAAAGAGAGGTCTTTATGAAAAACGGCATTTATCTTGTTGCCACGCCGATAGGCAACGTTCAAGATATATCGCTTCGAGCCTTAGAGGTGCTTAAATCTGCGCAAATAATTGCTTGTGAGGATACGCGGGTGGCCAAAAAACTGTTTTCTTTGCTGTCTATTCCATCGGCAGAAAAAACATTTATTGTTATGCACGACCATAACGAAAGCACCAAAGCCACAGAAATCGTAGATCAAGCGCTTGCCGGCAAAATTATTGCATATGTTTCTGATGCCGGATCTCCGCTTATCTCCGATCCGGGCTATAAACTGGTCAACCTTTGCAAAGAACGAGGTGTTTATTTTACCACGATTCCCGGGGCTTGTGCGGTTATTTGTGCATTGCAACTCTCAGGCTTTCCAAGCAACAGTTTTTTGTTTGCCGGTTTTATTCCCAACAAAGACAAAGCTCGTACTGAATTTTTGCAAAAATACCAGATGACCGACGCCACCTTGATTTTTTATGAAACCGCCAATCGTCTTATTAAGACCTTGCTTGTCGCAGCACAAATTTTTGGCAATCGTAAAATTGCGGTGGTAAGAGAAATTAGCAAGCTCTATGAAGAAAGCCGCAGTGGTACGGCGCAAGAGCTTATCGACTACTACACGGCCAACCCTCCCAAAGGTGAAATCGTTTTGTTGGTACACCAACCAACAGAAAAGGAAGATTTTGATTATTCTCAAGAACTATCCGCAAAACTCAAAACCCAAAGCCTAAAAACAGCGGTAAGAGATATTGCGCTCAAGTATAACCTCAGCAAAAATGAGGTGTATCAAAAAGCGTTGGAGCTAAAAAATGACATATAATCAAAGTGGCCATGTGGCTGAGTTTATGGCTTTGCAATATCTCCGGCTCAAAGGATATGCACTGGTTGCCTGTAATTATGTTACCGGCCGTGGAACAGGTGCCGGAGAGATTGATTTGATAGTAAAAAATCAAGATACTTTGGCTTTTATAGAGGTAAAAAAGCGCAAAGATATCAACACGGCAGCATATTCGATTTTACCAAAGCAACAAATGCGTATTCGCAGAGCAGCCGAAATTTTCTTAGCACATCATTGCGAATACCAAAATTTTAATATCAGATTCGATGCGGTTTTAATAGAATTTCCGTTTAAGATAAAGCATATTGAAAATGCATTTTAGTTTATTTGTTTTTTAGATTTTAATTGCCCACAGGCAGCCAAAATATCTTGACCTCTGGCGACACGTATCGGCGCCTCGAAACCCGCAGCCTCAAGTATTTTGGAAAAAGCATGGACCTTGTTGTTTGAGCTTGGCTCGAAATTGCACCCCGGCCAAGGATTAAAAGGAATTAGGTTAAACTTAGCCCCGAGATTGAATTTTTTCATCAGAGCAATCAGTTCTTTTGCATCATCGGCACTGTCGTTAAAATCTTTAAGCATCAGATATTCAAAAGTAATCATTCTGCTCATTCCCATAATATCTTGATATTTTTGACAAGCCGCCAAAACATCTTCGATTTTATAGCGGTTGTTAATAGGCATAATCTGGGATCGTTTTTCATTATTTGGAGCATGAAGGCTTATTGCCAATTTAACACCCACTTCTTTCGCCACAGCTTCTATATTTGGGGCAATACCAGATGTTGACAGAGTAATTCTTCTTTTGGAAATGGCGATTCCGTCGCCGTCTGATAATATTTTAAGCGCCTTAAAAGTATTTTCTTTGTTATGCAGAGGTTCTCCCATACCCATCACCACTATATTTGACAAATAGCGTGTTTCGTTGGTAGGCGAGGGCCATTCACCATAGGCATCGCGAGCAATCATAAATTGAGCAACAATTTCGCCGGCGGTCAAATTGCGGGTAATTTTTTGACTTCCGGTATGACAAAATTTGCATCCCACCGCGCAACCGACTTGGGTCGAAATACATACTGCACCGCGGTCTTCCTCCGGTATATAGACCGTTTCGATTCGCTCTCCGTCGTCAAACTCCAACAGCCATTTATGCGTTTTGTCTTTGGATATTTGTTCGGCAACAATTTTAGGCCGTTGCAAGGTATAGTTTTCTTTCAATTTGGCGCGCAAATCTTTCGACAAATTGCTCATTTTGTCAAAGTCGCTTTCGCCGCGGAAATATATCCATTGCCACAATTGCTTGGCTCTAAAAGGTTTTTCACCCAAAGCAGCCATTTCCTCAGCTAATTCTTCTTTAGAAAGACCTATTAAATTTTTCATTTATTTGCACTTATTCGATATTGCTTTATAAGCCGAAGTAAACCCGTTCAAAGAATAAGTATCTTTGGTTTTTGTCCCGCGGGAAGAAGTTCCGTTTATAATCATTCTGCTGCCGCGTTTCATAGCCGTCACAATATCTTTGTCGGTTTTTTCATTGATGGCCCAAGCTTTATCGCCGCTGGTAAACAGGTTGGTAAAAGTTTTTGCGCCGATTTTAATTTCGACCTGAGCACCTGGTTTATATGTATATCCGGCGTTAATATTTACCACATCGTAGCTTTTTTCTTTTGGGCGATGAGTAACCACCACATAAATATCACCGCGTTTGGTGTATTTTCCTTCATCTTTTTTAGGAGCTGATGCCATATAGCATACCGGACCGGCACTGTCTCTGTAGTAATAAGCAATCCAGTCACCATACTCCCCCAATACCTGAGGCGCCGCCGCAAAAGCCTGACCAATATATCCAACCAAGGTTAAGATGCTAAAAAATAAATATTTTTTCATTCGTAAATACCCACAAATACAGTTAATTTTATAATAATTATAATTGCAAAATATATAAAAACTGTTAATTTCAAAAAAAATTTTTCTACCGAAAGAAGGTTTTAATGATTCGCGACAACTATCTTGATATTTCCAAACTAACCACCAATCAGGATATAATGAAATTGTTTGCCTTGGTAGCGCGCCACGGGGGTGTTTTGCGTTTTGTCGGCGGTGCGGTACGCGATGCCCTAAAAGGAATAAAAGGCTATGATTTAAACCTTGCCACCGACCTCAGTCCCGAAGAAATAGCCGAGGCCTGCGCCGATGAGGGAATAGAAACAATACCGCTTGGCATCAAACAAGGGACAATAGGGGTGGTTATCGGAGATACAACGGCTGAAGTAAGTTCTCTGTGCAAGTATGTCAAACAAGAAGACGGCTCGGTAACAATGGAATTTACTGACAACTGGGAAGAAGACGCATCTCGTCGTGACCTGACCATTAATGCCGTTTATGCCGACGAGAAAGGCAATGTTTTTGATTATTATAACGGTATAGAAGATTTGGAAAAAGGCTATGTTCGCTTCATAGGTTCAGCCTCGCAAAAAATTAAAGAAGATTATGTGCGTATTTTGCGTTATTTTCGTTTCTATTCGCTGTTTGGAACAGGGGAGCCCAACCAAAAAGCAGTTGATGCCTGCCGAGAAAATTGTGCCGGTCTCAAAAAAGTTCCGATGGAGCTTATCCGTGATGAATTGTTCAAGTTGATTGAAAGCAAAAATGCACCCCAAGCATATCGTCTTATTCAGCAAAATGGAATTTTAAGCTATGTTATGCCCGATGCCGAATATATTGATGATCTGGAGTTTTTTAATAAAATAAGTGCTGATCAATCATTTGATAATTCGGCAATAATAAAGATGTTTATTTTGTATCGACCAAACAAAGCCTTGGCAGAAAATTTGGCGGTACGTTTAAAATTTAGCAAAAAAGAAAAACAGTTATTTGTCTCTATGGCTGCAGAAAACATCAAACTTGAAGACTTGTTGGACACCAAAAAAGCTTTGCGTTTTATCTATAACCGCAGTCAAGAGCTTGGTTGCGCAAAATTATTGGCGCTTGTTGCACAGACACGCCTGGTACCTGACAACCTGTGGCAAACATATCAAAAGATTGCCTCCTTATCCAAGCCGGTGTTTCCGCTAAAAGGCAAAGATATTTTTAATTATGGCATCAGTGACCCGTCAACGGTCGGAAAGATATTACAAACACTAGAGCAAATCTGGATAGATTCTGATTTTGATTTAACCAAAGAACAGCTATTGGTTCAAATTGAAAATATTAAGGCGGTTGTTTAATAAAAAAGCCCGTTTGTGCAAACGGGCTTTTGGCTTATTTTTTATTTTTTGTGTTTCTTGTCCATTTTTTTGATTTGTTTAACATTAACTTCGGTTGGTTTCATCATTTCTTTGTCAATCTCTCCGGTGATTTCAATCATCTCACCTTCGGTAACGGTAACTCCGTTAAAATCGTCTTCATCAATATCAAGAATGATTTCGCCGGTTTCATCGGTAAATTGATATTTATCATGTCCCAAAGCTTTGACAATTTGTCCTTGCAACACCACAATAGTATCGTCTGCTTTGTCTTTGGCATCGGCCACGGTTTCAATAACAACGTTTTCCGGCACAAAAACAAATCCTTGGTTTTTATGTTTATTTTTAGCTTGCGCATTTACGGCAACAGCCAATACACAAATAAAAGCTAACAACAGTTTTTTCATCTTTTATCTCCTTGCAAAAAATTATACCGCTTCAAAGAAATAATCTTTGTTTTTGCAAAGACAAGGCATGAAAGCTATTTTTTATTAAGACCTTTTCGAAGAAATTTGCTATATTTTAAAGCCAGCGCCAAATTGGCAAGCGCGGCGATAAACAATATTGTTCGCGGTGAAGAAACATCAGCCGCCCAACCGAATAAAAATCCCAAAATTGCCATTATAATATTACCAAACAACCCCACAACCGAAGCCATGGTCGCCCGCAAACTGGGAGAATATTGTTGTTGTAGCAAAGTTGTGGCAGAAGCAGAATTTACCCCGTAAAACAAATTTTGCAAAGAGCAAAAGAAAGGAGTTATCGGGTTATTCATAATCAAACCTATGATTTTAACAATTGAATTGCCAAAAACCGAATAACAAAACAACTTAAACAACCCCACTTTGTTAAAAAGAGCCACCAACTGAAAGCTTATCCACCCCATGGTATTTTGCAACAATCTGGCCACGTTTACATAATAAATCGGAACCAATTGCTCATAATAAGACGGTTCAAACCGATAAGCCGATACCAAAATAGAATTATTGAAAGATTGCAGCAAAGCATAACGGCGCAATTTTTTGTTTTTTACAAAAACAAGCAAACTTTTTTTAAGCTGTTCTTTAGGAGACAAACCTCTTTCGAAACGGCTTTTAGGATTAACCAATAAAGCGGTTACGATTAAATTTGCGGCGTAAGGAACAACCGCCAAATATACCAAAAACTGCAAAGAAAAATAATAAGTTACAAAAGTTGCGGCAAAAGCGGCAATCAAAGCCCCCAGCTGATAAAAAGAAAGGACGTTGGCAATAATTTGGTTAAACAATTTATTTTTTTTGATTTCTTGCAAACTTTCATAAATCATTGCGGTATCAGTTCCGGATTTTAATGCCAGGCCGATTCCTCTCAAAACAGAACCGGCAAAAAGCAACCACGCCGCGCCCAAAAATCCGGCCATCGCCCACAGTATCATGTTAACACACATAAACAAAGCGCCCAGCATCAAAGTCATTTTACGGCTGATTCTGTCAGAAAACATACCGCAAGGAATTTCGGCCAGACTTTGCGAAATATTAACCAAAGAAAAAGCTAACATCGCCATGGCGTAAGAATGAGTAACCTGGTCAAAATAAACCACGGCCAACGGAGAAAACAACCACAACCCGTTAAAAAACATAAGGCATTTAAACAGCACAATATTACGCCGCATTTTAGGCCTCTAGTCCAAAAGGTTTTAATACGCGTTCAAGAACACCCTGGGTTTTGGCAATAGCCACACCATAATTGGTTATCGGGATTTGGCGTCTTACGCATTCACGCAAACGATTAAGCATTTCGGCCCGATTTAGCATGCATGCTCCGCAATGAATAACCAAATCAAAACTTTCCAAATTATTTGGGAAATCGCAGCCAGTACAAAAAGAAAAATTAATTTTTTTTGCGGTATATTTTCCAAGCAACATAGGAATTTTTACTTTTGCAATATCATCATCTTGGGCATGATGCGAGCAAGCCTCAACAATAAGCACATTTGCATCATCCTTAAGTTCATCAATAACTTTTGCTCCTTTTGCCAAAACCGCCAAATCACCTTTGATTTTGGCAAACAAAACCGAGAAAGAGGTAAGAGCAATATCTTGCGGCACAATTTTATCAACCTCCAAAATAGCTTGCGAGTCCGTAATCACGATTTTAGGTTTGTTTTTGAGGCCGTTTAGGCACTCAGCCAATTCTTGCGGTTGCACAACGGAGGCAAAAGCATGCAAATCCAAAATTTCACGCAGGATTTGAACCTGAGGCAGAATCAAGCGTCCTTTAGGTGCCGACTTATCAATCGGTGCCACCAAGATGACGCTGTCTTTTTGTGAAACCAAACCGTCAAGCAGCGGGGTTGTTTTTTTGTTTTCCTCGGGAATTTCGGCAATAATGGCATCTTTTAAGAGATCAATGTTTTGATAGTTTTTTGCCGATACAATCACTGTTTTTAGCCCCATATTTCGGCAAAAATCCAAGTCTTGTTGTTTTGGCAGCGCAATATCAGATTTATTAAACACGGCAACAAAAGGAATTTGCAAATTTTTTAATTTGGTTGCCAAAATTTTATCCGTTGGAGTTAAGCCGTTTTCGCCAACAACCAACAAAGCAACATCAGCCTTATACAGGGCTTTGTTTGAAGCCAAAATGCGCTTTTGTCCCAGCTCGGAATCATCATCCATTCCGGCGGTATCATAAAAAGTAACCGGTCCCAATGGCAAGAGTTCATAAGCCTTTGCCACCGCATCGGTGGTAGTTCCTGGCTTGTCTGAAACAATGGCCACCTCTTGTCCGGTCAAAGCGTTTATCAAAGAAGATTTTCCGGCATTACGACAGCCTACCAGGGTAATAATATGACGCAAAGCTCTGGGTGTTTGTTCATTAGACATGGCACTACCTCAAAAAATTAACATTCATATGATTCTAGCAAAAAGAAAATAACAAAGCGTTAAAAAAACCTGCTTTTGGCAAGCAGGTTTTTCAAGGACTGGTGGAGGTAAGCGGGATCGAACCGCTGACCTAATGATTGCGAACCATTCGCTCTCCCAACTGAGCTATACCCCCAAAAAAGTGATAAAGCTCGCCTCAAAGGACGAGCTTTAAGTTGAATTGGTGGAGCTAAGGAGGATCGAACTCCTGACCTCTTGAATGCCATTCAAGCGCTCTCCCAACTGAGCTATAACCCCAAAGTCGAGTGCAAAATAGCTAAAAAATTTTAAAAAGTCAAGCCAAAATATAAAAAACTCTGTACAAAAGAACATTCCAACGTTATAAAAACACATCAAAAAAATTATTAAGATATAATATAAAAACAAAAAGATATGCAAAAACTTATTATTTTATTTGGTGCGCCTGGTTCTGGTAAAGGACTTCTTGGTGATAGGCTCATTGCAAAAACCGACATGGTAAAAATCTCCACTGGAGATATTTTTCGCGCAGCTATAAAAAAGCAAACTGATCTCGGCACCAAAGTTGCAGATTATGTTGCCCACGGCAAATTAGTTGATGATTTAACGGTAAATACCGTAGTTTTCAATGCTATTGCGGCCACAAACCAAGATATCATTTTAGACGGCTATCCGCGAAATCTTGCGCAGTTTCATAGCCTGTGTCGTTTCTTGCAAGACAAATTTTATACTATTTGCATTTATCTTGATGCATCGACCTCGGCAATTATGGATCGGATAAAAGAGCGTCGTATTTGTGAGTCGTGTGGGACCACTCATTTTGCTCATGAAGGGTGTTGCCCTAAATGCGGTGGTCGTTCAATCCTGCGTGACGATGACAAGCTTTTTGCTCAGCGTATGTCTGATTACCAAACAACTACGGCAGCGTTGCTAGAGGATCTTTACGCTTGGTGCAAAGAGACGATAGTTCTAAATGCGATGGATATAGAAGAAAGCACCAAAGAAGCCCTAAAGCTGTTAGGCTATTAAACAAATGCTCTGCAATAAGTTATTATTGCAGAGCATTTGGATTTTTAAGAATCTCCGGGAAATCTTTTTTGATGCCCACTTTTGCATTCCAAAGACCAACTCATTAACAGCTCGGTCTCTTTGGTTCCCTCATCTGTTTGCTCGGCGATTATTTTAAAGCCGTTGCGTTGATAAAAGCGTAGAGCATCGTTATTTTTAATAAATACTTTTAAGGTTAGCTCCGGATAAAGCCTTTTGGCATAATTAACTAATTTGGTACCGATTTTTTGATTTTGAAATTTAGGATCAACAAACAAAGCTCCTATATGTTTTTCATCAATAATACTCATAAAGGCTTTAATCTGATGTTTGTCTTCAAACACAAAACTATCCGTATTGGGCAAATAATATTTTTTTATTACCGGTAACATTTTTTTCCAATAATCTTCACCAACAAAACCATGAGCTTCAATACTTGCCCGAAGCCAAATATCCAAAACTTTTGCTTCGTCTGGTTCTCTGAATTTTCTAATCATCTAAGTCTCTTTCTTAAAGAAATTCTTTTTAATCTGCGTTCCATCAAAATTCTGTGTGCATTACGATATACTTCGACCGAGTTAGCTCTTGCTTTCAAAATGATATTAAATTCTTTCATTGTAAGCAAAACACCGAAAGTAACCAAAATTGCTCCCAAAATAATTTGCCAGCTCAGCGGATCTTTAAAAATAATCACCCCGGCAGCAATACCAAAGACAAGCCGCAAAGTGCAAAAAGGCGCAATTTTGCTTACGCCGTTGGCTGCAATAAGTTTTTGCCACAGCACCATCGCCAAAGATAGGGCCACAACCTCAAAAGCAAGAGCCCAGCCGGCAATATTCCAGTTAACAGTTGCCAAATTTCTATAATCATAGTCTTCAAACCAAATTGAGCCTGCCGCAGTAAAAGGTACGGCCAGCAAATATGAATAAGCCAGGAAAGTGTTTGTCGGCATATGCTTTGTGCCCTTAAAAATAATTTGACAAGCACCCCAGAAAAACCTTGAAGCAATAATTGCAACCACACCGACCAAACTCATATTTGGTATTCCCAAAATAATCACAACTCCGACAAAAGAAAGCAATATGGCTAAAACCTGTTTAAGATTGATTTTTTCTTTTGCCCAGATACAAGCCATCAGTACCGATATGGGCCCTTCGGTTTGTAACAAAAGTGAGCTGGCCGAAGGCGACAACTCCAAATACGCAATATAGCTCAAGATATTGTTAATTACGTTTGAGGTTACAGCGACAATAAACAGCTGCCAAAATTGATGCTTGGTTGGCTTATCGGCAAAAGGCAACACCAAAAAAGATATAATGGCATATCTTATTGTCAAATAGGTCATTGGGGGAATTTGCTCCAAACCGAGCTTACTTGTTGCCGGGTTAATACCCCAGATAAATACAACCAACAACGAAAGAAATACCGCGGATATTTTCATTTTTATAATCCGTTAAATATCCAAGTCGCTGACAAACTTTGCGCGTTCAATAATAAACTTAAAGCGCAGTTCAGGGTTTTTGCCCATCAATCTTTCGACTTGGCGTCTTGTTTCAAAAGCCTCTTCTTTGCCCTCCTCGGTGGTTGTCGACGGAATCATTACTCTCAAGAGCATACGGTTATTCTTATCCATGGTTGTTTCTTTAAGTTGCTGCGCGCTCATTTCGCCCAAGCCCTTAAAGCGGCTGATATCCGGTTTTTGGTTGCCTTTAACCACTTTGGCCAAGATTCTGTCTTTATCTTCGTCGTCCAAGGCATAGTAATTTTTGCCGCCCACGGCGATTTTATACAAAGGGGGTGTTGCAATAAACAAATGCCCGTTGGCAATCAGCTGCGGCATATGTTGGTAAAAAAACGTCATCAACAAAGAAGCAATATGCGCTCCGTCAACATCGGCATCGGTCATTATGATTATTTTTTCATAACGCAGATTTTCTTCTTTGTAGTTTTCTTTGGTTCCGCAACCCAAAGCCTCAATCATATCTTTGATTTCTTGGTTTTGGGTTATTTTCTCAAGCGAGGCGCTGGCAACATTAAGAATTTTGCCCCGTAGCGGCAAGATTGCCTGGGTAACTCTGTCGCGCCCTTGTTTAGCCGATCCTCCGGCGGAATCACCCTCAACAATAAATATCTCGGTGTTTTCGGCCGAGGCTTGTGAACAATCGGCCAGTTTACCTGGCAGGCGCAAACGTTTAGTTGGGCTTTTGCGAACTTTTTCTTTTTCTTCTTTTTTCTTTTTTCGAGCTTCCGCGCGGTCAACGACATAGTCCAAAAGGGCTGCGGCATTTTCCAAATCTGATGACAACCAGTGGTCAAAAGAATCTTTAACCGCCGATTCCACCAAACGAATAGCCTTAACTGATGTCAGTTTGTCTTTGGTCTGGCCTTGGAATTGCGGATCTCTTATAAACACTGACAACATAATTGCCGCATCACTCAAAAAATCCTCGGCGGTGATAGAGGCGGCTTTTTTGTTGTTAACCATTTCGCCGTATTCTTTAAGTCCCTTCAGAAGGGCTGTTTTAAACCCTGTTTCATGTGTTCCGCCCAAAGGAGTAATAACGGTATTGCAATAAGAGTGGCAAAAACCGTTTTCATCCTCCGGCCAAGTAATTGCCCACTCAACCTTTCCTTCATCATTGTCCAAATCAGCCTCACCGGCAAAAGGCTTACGGTTGATGGTTGCCTTAGCTCCGATTTGATAATTTAAAAAGTCGAGAATGCCGTTTGGAAAACAAAGCTCGGCCTGTACCGGCGTGGCTTCTCCTTCACCAAGCACTTGCGGTGCACAGACCCAGTTAATTTTAATTCCTTTGAACAAAAAAGCCTTCGAACGAGCCATTCTGAAAATACGATTTGGCTGCAAATTCGAGTTGATGCCGAAAATCTCCGGATCCGGCTTAAAGGTGATAGATGTGCCGCGGCGATTTGGTGCATTACCGATTAACTGCAAAGGCGTTTGCGGAATTCCTCTGGCATATTCCTGGCGATAAAGTTTTTTATCTCTGGCAATTTCGATCACCAATTTTTCCGACAACGCATTAACCACCGACAATCCGACACCGTGTAATCCGCCCGATACCTTGTATGCTCCTCCGCCGAATTTTCCGCCCGAGTGTAAAACGGTCATAATAACTTCCAAAGCAGATTTGTTTGGATATTTAGGATGAGGATCAACAGGAATTCCGCGCCCGTTATCAATAATAGAAACGGAATAATCCTCATGCATAATCACATCAATATGGTTGGCAAATCCGGCCACGGCCTCATCCATAGAGTTGTCCAAAATCTCGGCTACCAAGTGGTGCAGGGCGGTCTCGTCTGTTCCGCCGATATACATACCCGGGCGATGCCTAACCGGCTCTAGGCCTTCCAGCACTTCAATCGAGCGTGCGCTGTAATCACTGGCACTATTTTGTGGGGCATCAAACAAATCAGACATATCAATCCTTATCAAAGCTTTATAATTCAAGGGCTAACATAAAACAAAAGTAGATTAATCACAAGCATAAACTTTGACAATTCAACAACTCTTTTTTTTATGAAAAAACTCTTGCAATTTTAATAATTTACGTATAAAAAGAGTCGCGAAAAGGACACATGGTGTGTTCTTCAAAACTCACACGCAAGTTATTGGGGCTGTTGTTAAGCCTCACTCCGGTGTTACATATTGTAACCACAGAGCTTGCGGAGGATTAACCGGAAAAAGGAAATTAAAAATGACTCTTCCTACATTTACATTGCGCCAAATGATAGAAGCCGGCGTTCACTTTGGTCACCACGCTCGTCGTTGGAATCCAAAGATGGCCCCTTATATTTACGGCAAAAAAGACAACATTCATATCATTGATTTACAAAAGACTTACCCCATGCTCTATACAGCCATGGCCACAACCAAAGAGATTGCGGCTCAAGGGGGCAAGGTTTTGTTTGTAGCCACCAAGCGTCAGGCACAAGACATCATTAAAGAGAATGCCGAGCGTTGCGGTCAATACTACGTTAATCAACGTTGGTTGGGCGGTATGTTGACCAACTGGAAAACCGTTCACAAATCAATCACTCGTTTGATGAAATTAAATGAGATGTTTGAAAAAGGCGATTTGACCGGCTACACCAAGAAAGAGCTTCAAGGTATGAAGAAAGAGCAGGAAAAATTGCAATTAGAGCTTGGCGGTATCATGAATATGGGCGGCCAACCTGATTTATTGTTTGTTATTGATACCTGCAAAGAGGCTTTGGCTATCAAAGAGGCCAAAAAGCTTGGTATTCCTGTTATTGGCATTTGCGATACCAACTCAGATCCTGAGGCGGTAGATTTGCCGGTTCCCGGCAATGATGATGCCATTCGTGCCATTCAGTTCTATTCAGAGATGATTTCTGCTGCTGTTTTGGACGGAATGCAGGATCAAATTGCCGCACAAGGCGTAAAAGTAGAAGAAATGGTTGAAGAAAAAGCCGAGGCTCCGAAAGCTGCCAAAAAGAAAACATCTAAAAAAGCAGCCGAAAAAGCCGAGGCAGTAGAGGAATAATTTTTCTCAAACAACCTTATATTTATATCACAAGACGGCGGCATTAACATAATTAGTGCCGCCGCAGATTAACAAACAAGAGGATTTACAAAAGATGACAGAGATTACAGCCGCTAAAGTAAAAGAATTAAGAGAATTAACCGGCGCCGGCATGTTGGATTGCAAAAAGGCCTTGGTTGAAACCAACGGCAATATGGATGAGGCCGTTGATTGGTTGCGCAAAAAAGGTTTGGCGTCAGCTGCCAAAAAAGCCAGCCGTATTGCTGCTGAAGGTTTGGTTGCTGTTTGTGTAGAGGGCAACAAGGGCGCCATTGTTGAGGTTAACTCCGAGACCGATTTTGTTGCCAAAAATGAATTGTTCCAAGAATATGTTGCCGATGCCGCCAAAGTTGCATTGCTTTCTTCAGGCGAAATTTGCGACATGAAAACTTTTCATTGCCCCAAATGCAACAAAACTTTTGAAGAGCGTTTAACTGATTTGATTGCCAAAATCGGCGAGAACATGAATTTGCGTCGTGCCGCCATGTTGCAAGTAAACAATGGTGTTGTTGCCTCTTATTTGCACAATTCTTGCGGCAACAATCTGGGCAAGATAGGTGTCTTGGTTGCGTTAGAGTCAACAGCCGACAAAGCCAAGTTGGAAGAGCTCGGCAAGCATATTGCCATGCACATTGCTGCCTCGGCTCCTCTGTTTAAGGATATTGCCTCTGTTGATCCGGCAGCCGTCGAACACGAGAGATCAATTTTTGCCGAGCAGGCCAAAGCCTCCGGCAAACCAGAGAACATCATCGAGAAGATGGTCGAAGGTCGTATCCGCAAATACTATGAAGAGGTTGTTCTTGAAGAGCAGGCCTATATTATGGATCCTGACAAAAAGGTTAAACAAGTAATTGCCGATGCCGCAAAAGAGCTTGGAGCCGACATCAAATTGGTTGATTATGTTCGTTTCAAACTGGGCGAAGGCTTGCAAAAGAAGGAAGAAGACTTTGCTTCCGAGGTTGCTGCTCAGCTTAACAAATAAGCGTATGACAACTTTTAGCAAAGCGGCTCTTAAACAGGTTTAAGAGCCGCTTTTGTATATGTAAAAATATCTAAAAGCCAACACACTAAAATAACTATTTACCAAGCAAAATTACTAGATTGCAATTTCCACCATCACCGGCACATGATCAGACGGCCGCTCTTTGGCACGAAACTCTTTTAGAATTTTTGCTCTTTTGACCCTCTCGCTTAAGTTTGGGCTCACCCACACATGGTCCAAGCGTCGCCCTTTGTTGTTGGTTTGCCAATTGGGGTTGCGATAACTCCACCACGAAAATACCTTTTGCGGCTCGGGATAAAATTTGCGCACCGCATCCACAAAGTTGACGGAGTTAAACAATCTTGTAAGCCGCTCCACCTCAATTGGCGTGTGTGATACAATTTTCAACAGTTGTTTATGATTCCACACATCATTTTCGCTTGGCGCTACATTAAAATCACCGCAAAATAGCATTTTTTCTTGCCGCAAAACGTCTTTATGTTGTTCCAAATACTCGCTGATATCATCCATAAAACACAGTTTGTGTGCAAACGCCAGATTAACAATCGGATCCGGCACATCACCGCCGGCGGGAATATATATGTTGTTGATTGCAATATCGTCAAACACTTTTGCCCTGATATGGCGGGCATCGTGTTTGCCTACCCAGTCTACCTTCGCAATATCTTTTAGCTCATGCTTGGAAAGAATGGCCACACCGTTATAGCCGGCCATGCCGTAAAGCGCAATATGTTCAAACCCCAAATCCTTAACCGCCGCAAACGGAAAATCCTCTTCTTTGGCTTTAACTTCTTGCAGACAGACAATATCTGGTGTTTGCTCCTTGGCCAGTTTTTGCAATAGTTCAAGGCGTATTCTGATAGAATTTACATTCCAGGTAACAAGCTTAAAACTGCTCATTTATCAGTTCTTTTTCTTAAAGTTGCGCGAGCTGTTCTTTTTATTTTTGAATTTGAACACATCCTCGTCAATTTCAATATCTTTTTTGGTATTATACAACGACACCGTAACTTCGACACTTTGCGGATCAACGATTTTCCATTGTTTAAGCTCCATCGGGTTGTTAGAAAACACCAGAGTAATCGGGCCGATGTCGCCTTTTTCAGCATAGTCCAAA
This sequence comes from uncultured Alphaproteobacteria bacterium, assembly GCA_944391415.1. Classification (GTDB taxonomy): domain Bacteria; phylum Pseudomonadota; class Alphaproteobacteria; order RF32; family CAG-239; genus CAZU01. The sequence continues at coordinate 62,785 of CALXTM010000002.1, read as the reverse complement.
GTGATAGATGTCGAGCCTGAATCTTGATAAAAATCAATCACTTTGAGCTTTTTGCCATCAATTTTGATTTTGTTTGAAAGGATTAGAGATGCCGGAATATCATCATAATCAATATGTGTTACCTGGTCTAGGTCAAGGTCGTTATAAACAATAAAGTCTCCGTCGCCCACAATCAACACATTGGTTGGCTCGGCATATTCCATCCTGATTTTATTTGGTTTTTCAATAAATAGGCGACCCTCGGCGGTTGCCCCGTTCGAGGCCATCTGCACAAAGGTTGCTTCCATACTTTTGAGATTGTTGAGATAGTCTTCAATTTTTTGGATATTTTCGGCCGACTGAGCTCTTGCCTGTCCGCAAAACAAAGCCATAAGCAACAAAACCAAATATTTTTTCATTTTTCTTTTTCTCCACAAGCGAAATAATATATTACTAATATAATTATTTTCTCCTATAAGTCTATATAAACATTCCCCCTGTCAACATTTTGACAGGGGAAACGATATCAAATCTCGGCGTTTTTAACTATTTGCCGCAACCGCATTTTTTTGTGGTCGAAGAAGAATTGGCAGATTTGGAATTATTGTTGCTGTTTTCCGAAGATGCCGATTTTGTTGTTTGCTCATTGCTTGTTGAAGCCGACATTTTGCCGGAGCAATTAGAGCTGTTTTTAGATTCTTTGTACATGTTTATCTACTCCTTACAAGGTTAAATTAAAAGTTCAACATAGAAAGAAGTAGCCCTTAAAAATCCCAAAACAACCTATCCGTTTGGCTTACATATTGCGCGGTTTAAAAATTCCGTCCTCAAAACCCTGAATTCTGCTGTCATTATCGGCAATTTCCAATCGTCTAATCGCCAAGGCAACATATTCTTTTTCTTTTTCTATCCCGATAAAGTGACGTTTTAATTTTTTTGCCACAACCGCGGTGGTTCCTGACCCCACAAAAGGATCAAACACCACATCTCCTTCATCAGATGATGCTAACACCAGTTTGGCAATAAGTTTTTCCGGTTTTTGGGTCGGATGAGATGTATTCTCGCTCATAGACCAAAACGGCACCGAAATATCGGTCCATATATTTGACGGATGAGTTAATCGTAGCTTTTGCATGTCTTTTTCAAACCAGTCTTTTGGGGCATTTGTCTCATCACGATACGGAGCCAGCACCGGTCTTAAAATTTTCACTTTATCCAAATTAAATTTATAATTCTGACTTTTGGTAAAAAACCAAATATCTTCAAGACAGTTTTTCCAGTTATTTTTTGCACCTCTGCCTTTTTCGCGTTCCCAAGATATGCGGTTTTGCAAAACAAAATATTTTCCTGCCACATAAGGAATGGCAATAGATGTTTTCCAGTCCGCACAAATATAAACAGAAGCATCGTCCTTCAATATTCGCACGGTCTTTTTCAACCATTTGTCCAGCCATTTCGAATACTCGTCGTTTTTCATTTCTCTAAAAACCGAAGATCCAAAATTTTTGGTTAAATTATATGGAGGATCAACAATCATCAAGTCAACACAATTATCGGGTATTTTTTCCAAAGCTCGCAAAGCATCCTGCCAAATGATTTTATCCAAAATTTCATCTGGAGATTTTTTTTGTGTAAGCTTAATGCTTTTTGCCGCCAAAGAATTTATTTCCCGTTGGGTCAAAACGAGAGTTTTATTGCGTGGCGCTTTAAGAGACAACTAATCTTCTCCGAATTTGTTATCAATCAATTTTTCCAAGGCGTCCATAACTTCTTTGGCTTGTTTTCCAGATGCTGAAACCTTGATAGAAGTTCCCTTGGCTGCGGCCAACATCATCAATCCCATAATTGAAGCTCCGCTCACAACCTGGCCGATACGCTCCACTTCAACCACCGCGTCAAAAGGCTCGACCGTTTTAACAAAAGCGGCGGCAGCTCTGGCGTGCAAACCCTTAACATTTTTAATTTCCAAATCTTTGGTTATTTTGTCGGCCATGTTAATTCCCCAATAATTGCGATGCGATGTTAATATATTTTTTGCCGGCTTCCTGAGCCCCTTCAACAGTTTTTTTCATATCATTGTCTTTGCGCAGTGATGCAATTTTTATCAACATCGGCAAGTTAACTCCGGCCAAAATTTCAACATTTGCCCTGTCCATAACCGACAATGCCAGGTTAGACGGAGTCCCGCCAAACATATCTGTTAGCAATACGACGCCTTGGCCGCTGTTAACCTCGCTGACTTTTTGCAAAATCTCGTTTCTGCGCATTTCCATATCGTCTTCCGGTCCGATACAAACACTTTGTACTTGCTCTTGTTTTCCGACCACATGTTGCATTGCCGAGATAAACTCGTTTGCCAAATTGCCATGGGTAACCAACACCAAACCAATCATTTTTGTCCTCGTCTATTTAATGTTTTTTTCGCCGTTTTTCCAAATTTTAACGGCTCCGAAACTTTTTAATAACTCATCACGGTTTTTAGCCTTAACCAGTTCATCGGCTCTGGTCTGACGTCCCTCAAAAACAATCTCCTCAACGTTTTCAACCGGCACACCGTAGACTCTCTCAACCATTTTGCCTTTTAGCTCCACAATCATGACAAACTCGGCCTCAGCCAAAGGTTCAACCGTTTCTTCATTAATATTATCCAGTTTAACTGCCAAATGAGCGTCTCTTTTCAGCAAGGCGGTTTTCTTGCCGTCAAATTGTAAAACAGGTTCATTGGGCAGACCATCTCTTGCATCAATAAAAATAGCCAGTTCGCCATATTTATTTTCAATTATTTCAAAAAAGTCTTGTCTTTCGATCAAGGTATAATACTGTGTTTCCATTTAAGCCAACTTTCTAATATTGCCAAATCTTTTGTTATAGTATTATAATAACAACAATCTGTCAATTTTAGGTTAATGAATTATGCAAAAAACTGCCGGTAAATTTATTTGGAGCTATCTCAAAGATTTTAAATCCATACTGGTTTTGATAGTTCTTTTTGCTTTGGTTGGACGTTTATTGTCGCAAGGTGCTGTTTGGTACATGGCCAATTTATTTGATTTTGCTGCGGCAAATAAGCCATCAACGCAATATTGGCAATATTTGCTAACGGTGATTATGTTTTGTTTTGGGCTTGAATTTGCCGGCATGATTTTTCAGGCACTAAGCATGTGGTTTGGCAATCGTTTAGTCCCGCATCTTCGCTCATTAATCATTAAAAATGTTTTTGCCTATGTAAACAAACATTCAATATCTTATTTTACCAACGAAATGGCCGGTAATATTTCTAATAAATTCAATCAATTACAAAGTGGCGTGGTTGAGTTTTTAATGCAGTCTGGCAATATTTTGTTTGATTTTGTTTTTGTGCTGGTCAATTTGGCTATATTATCTTGCCTTGACTGGATCTTGAGTGTAAGCATCATCGCCTGGATGGTTGTTATATGCATTTTAGGCAAACGACTTGGTTTTCGTCGGGCCGAGCTTTCACGCCGCACATCAACTCAGCAAAGCCATGCCAATGCGATGATTGTCGATTCGATAGCCAATTATTCCGAAATAAAAAGCTTTGCCAATTACAAGTATGAAAGGCTTAATCTGCTCAAAAATTTAAGGAATTGGCGTCATACAGAGACAACAGAGCAAAAACAAAAAACCATAATCAACCTTTGTCTGCATCTGATATCATCTTTGTCTGGTTTGTTTTTTATGCTATTAAGCATTGCGCTTTTGTATTATGACCGAATAGATGTGCCGCAGTTTATATTCATTTTGACGATTTTTTCTCGCCTTTCGTGGATGATTTTTAGTATCAACTGGGCGATAAACAATATGTCGCGAATTATCGGTCAGATAAACTCCGCTTTGGAAACACTGGCTGTCGAGCCTGAAATTGTCGATTCTCCATCGGCCGTTGAATTAACTGCCTCACGAGCAGATGTTAGTTTTGAACATGTTGATTTTGCCTATAATCACAAGCAAAATATTTTTCATGATTTTAACCTCAAAATAAAGGCCGGTGAAAAGGTTGGTATTGTTGGCTCCTCCGGCTCCGGCAAATCCACATTGATTAAACTGATTGATCGGTATTTTGATGTCACCTCCGGTTCGGTCAAAATTAATGGTTTGGATATTCGTGACATAACGCAAGATTCTCTTCACAAGCATATATCGGTTATTCCGCAAGATGTTTGTTTGTTTAATCGCAGCCTGGCCGACAATATTCGCTATGGTAAAACCGACGCCTCCGATTCCGAAATAATTACTGCGGCACAAGAGGCCTCAGCCGACAGATTTATTGAAAAATTGCCCGAAAAATACGCAACCAAGGTTGGCGATCGCGGTGTAATTTTGTCAGGTGGCGAGCGTCAACGTATTGCCATTGCCCGAGCTGTTCTAAAAGATGCACCGATTCTTATTTTTGATGAGGCAACTTCTTCGCTTGATTCCGAAAGCGAAAAATATATTCAAAGCTCACTAAAAAACTTAATGCAAAATAAAACGGTTATAGCCATAGCCCACCGTCTATCAACCCTGCGGGAAATGGATAGAATCATAGTTCTTGAAAACGGCCAAATAGTAGAAGAGGGAACGCATCTTGGGCTTTTGCGTAAAAAAGGACGTTATGCCGAATTATTTAAGATGCAATCCGACGGCTACCTGGTGTCTTAGAAATTATATTGCAAGCTTAGGTTTGCGGTGGTGTTTTGATAGCTGTCACCAAAGGTATAAGATCCCGCAATGGCAAGGCTCCAGTTTCCAATCATATCAAAAGACATTCCGGCCTCAAGCTTTGCTAAAGTTCTGTCTTCGGTAGATTCTACAAATCTTTCATCAACCAGCTCAAAATCATCACTGTCGTTTAATGTTTGGATGATTGCCGGACGGGCAAAGATCTCTGCTTTGGCATCATCGAACTCCCAACGTTTGGCAAAGCGGATTCCTGCCTCAATTTCACTACGGCTGGCATCGCCGAATTCTTCTGTTTTGCCGGCATTATCGCTTATCTCATCAACCGAAACTGCCGAATAAGATATTCTGACACCTGGCTCAATTCTAAAACCATTAATATTCTGATAAATGTAATTAACATCAAGTGTTGCTCCGTAGGTAGAGCCCGAAGTATCTGCATTGACACCGTCATTGGTAGAAATATCGGCATCAAGTGTTCCGGCATAAACGGCACCGACCACAGACCAAGCATCACTGTCATGGCGCATATAAACACCGCCTATATAGCTGTCAATGGTTGTTTCGGCTTCTCCGTCGATTTTATAATTGTCGCCGTTATCATCATAGGTGTATTTGCCGTTTCTGAATGATCCCATAACACCAAATTTGGTGTAACCGTCGCCGACAAGATCCAGTCCTGCATCCAAGCCGCTGATGTCTGCTTGATAACTATAAGGGCTGTCAATCGTTACCGAGCTATATACCGGGGCTATCCAACCGGTAAAGGTTGGCCGGTTGCTGCGGCAAATCTGATTGGTATAACGAATATTTTTGCACGGAATTTTACGGAACTCGCTTACTGCGATGTTGTTCCGCAAATTTGCTCCGATACTCGATGTTTGCATAAACATATTGTCAATTAATCCATAATAAGCGGCGACCTCAGGCACGATACTCGGCTGATTGCCGTCAGAAACATAACCATACCATTTATTATTTTCAAATAATGTACCCCAAGAATAAGGAGATCCCTCAACACGCCAAATATTAAAAGCATCTGCAGCTCCTGAATTTGCTTCTGCAAACAATAAGTTACCTCCTGGTAGGGCGCCTGATGCGTTTTGAATATAAATATTGGTAGATCCATAAACATCTCCGCCTACCACCAATTTATCCGAAGTTCCGTTGGCGGTATTGGCATCAAGAACAAGTAATGATCCGGCCCCTCCGGTATAATCACCGGTAATGGTCAATTGGTCCTGAGCACTATTGTTTTCTGAGGCAATGAAACCAATCGTACCGTTATTGATGACATTCCCGTCAATAGTTGTGTTCAAGACATTATCCAAGGTTCCGGAAACATCAAGGGATGCTCCCGTATTAATAATAAAGTTCTTTTCCGAACCGTTCATACTAATATCCGTCTCCAACCTCACTGTCCCGTTGGTAACGTTAATATTATTCCACCCGTCGACCTGAACCGAACCGTTAAGACCGTCGGAAATAACATAATTGCCGTTTGCCAAAGTTAAGGTTTTGTCTGATGAAGACTGGTTAATCAAACTATTGTTAAAAGCACTGTTTACACCACCAGTCAAAGCAAGTTCTTCAAGCGAGGTATTAGACGTGTCAAACAAAGAAGAAAAATCAAAACTTGATCCGGTGGTATTCGTGGTTGCATCAATTGTAAAAGTACCGTTTATAACGGTTCCGTCGGCAATATTAATATTTGACGCAGCCAAAGCGTTTAAATCTGTTAGTGAGGATGTTGCCGCGGTGTTGAGTGTTCCGCCGCTTGTCACCGAAACAGTATTACCTGTACCTCCGGCCTCTATATTAACCACGCCACCGTTATTAATGATTAAGTTATTTCCCGTTGCGGCAGATTGAATGCTCATATTACCGTCAACCGTTATGTCGCTTGCTTTAGCTGTTGGGCCAAGATTAAGAGTTCCGCCGCTTGCCACCGATATGGTGTTGGCCTGGGCATTTGTAGACAGATTAACTTCTCCGCCTTTTAATATATTGCCGTCACTTAACGTTCCGCTGTTTGATGCGTTTAAGGTGCCGCTTACGGTAAAATCTTGTATTGTTCCACCGACAACATTTGCCTCACCATTTTGTAAAACATTTATTTTTGTGGCTGTTCCGCCGGTATTAACTACCAGATTTCCGCCATCGGTCAAAGCAATATTTTCGGCAGTTCCGTTTGCATTAACATAAAGTGTCGAGGCATTATCGATTTGCAAGTTGGCAATTTCATTATTTTGAATATTTATAGTTTGCGACCCATATTGCAAATTGGCTATTTCTGCATCGGTCGATATTTCAAAAGTAGCTCCTGTTTCTGAAAAAACCTGTGCGCCGTCAACCATAGATCCTGCTTCGGTGGCAATCAATGTTCCATTATCACCTATTGCGGTCGATGTTATAATCCCGCCTGATTGAGCAACAACTGTTCCGCCGCTTACGGCTGTTGATACTATTGTTCCGCCGGCAGCAGCCGTCAAGGTTGAGCCTGTTTCCACATTAAATCCGCTAGCAACATTATCGGCAATCTTGGTCAACGAACTTCCGTTAACGTTTGCTACTTGCGCATTTGTTGAAAAATCAAAAGTTCCACCGTCAGATATCGTAATATTGTCAATAGATGAGCCAGATGTGGTTGCGGTAATATTACCGCCGTTGTTGATGGTTGTATTATTTGCGGCACCCCCATTCACAGTTAAGTTTCCGCCATCATTTACGATTGTTCCGGTTGCGGTTCCACCGCTGTTGACGGTTACATTTCCTCCGGTATTTACAGTGGTAGTATTGGCTATTCCGCCGCCATTAACGTTCATTGTGTCATAGGTTTCACCTGTTGCAACGGTCAAATCATTGACTGTTTCGCCGGAGTTTACATCTTTTATGGTTTGGGCCGGCAAATATTTTGCGTTAAACAGTACCAAGCCTGCCGCCAACAAAATGGCTGCACCGAATTGATTTTTTTCAAGCAGGTTAAACATAATCACCCTGTCTCCGCGTTAAAGACGAATCACCATATAGAATCCTATTTAGGCTAAGGGTAAGAGAAAAAGTTTAACAAAAAATTACCGATTCCCATCAGCAAAACCGGCGATTCGCCACAAATGCTTATCCAGATTCGTTTTGAGTCGAATAAAGTTTTTTTATAATGATATTTTTTGAGCTTTGCCGAATCGCAGTTTTTGACTCTAATCTTCCAAAATCCGATTATCTTTAATTCTAAAAAATTGCGCATCAGAACGAAACGACGCAAAAATTTCGGGATTTGTTGTGGTAATCCAAGCTTGCAGGTTTAGATTTTTGATTTTATCAAGCAAAGCTTCTTTTTTTGTATCGTCAAGGTGGGCAGCCACTTCATCAAGCAGCATTACAGGGGCAAAACCTTTGTATAGGGTTTGGCATTTGGTTTGTGCCAGGATAATGCTTATCAGCAGAGATTTTTGCTCACCGGTTGAACACAGCTCCGCCGGCATATTTTTCTTTTTGAAAAAGACCTTAAAGTCAGTGCGATTAATTCCGTCGGGATTTTCATTTTCAGCCACCAGGTGCCTTTGTCTTTTAAGCATATCCCTATATTCGTCTTCAACATCGACAGCCGCCTTGTGCTCCAGTGCTTTTTCAATAACGCCCTCAAGTTTTAATATAACCGAAGGGAAGATGTCATCCGGCTCGGTTTCGATAAAAGTATTGAGTTTTGCCACTTGTTCTCGTCTGGCTGCGGCAATAGCTACTCCCAAAGCAGCCATATTTTCTTCCAAAGACAACAGCCAGTGATTATCGCGCTTTCCCTCTTTTATCAGGTGATACCATTCGCGATACAGGTGTTCAAAATTAGCGGTTCTTTTGGCATGTTCCACATCAAAAGCATAAACCAATCTGTCCAAAAAAGCCCGTCGCGGTTGGCTGCCGCCACGAAAGAGCCGATCCATTTGCGGCGTGATCCAAATTGCCGAAAAATAACGTCCAAGGTCTGCTTGAGATGCGGTTTTAATTCCGTCAATTTTAACGACACGTCTTTCGCAAGTACGATAGTCGTCGCTGTCATCCAGTTCTCTGATGCTTTTTTCGACAGCAGTAGCTATATTAAAAACCTCTCCGTTATTATATATTTCAGCGGCTACCGCCCAGTTGAGCGGCGAAATAAAGTCAAAAGAATTATGATCGTTTATTTGCGGAATAAATCTTTTGATATCAGCCAATCTTGCACCGCGAAGGCCGCGCCCCGGGGTTAAAAAAGAGATTGCTTCCAAGATATTGGTCTTTCCGCATCCGTTGTCACCATACAAAACCACCGGTGCAACATCGGCCTCAATCCGTAAAGATGCATAATTTCTAAAATCAGTTAAAGTCAGGCGTTCGACACCTGACTTTAACTTGGTTAGATTATGCAAATTGCAGGCAAGACTGTCCATTTATACCCTCATGGGCATCAAGACATAAATTGCACTGGCATCAGACATATCATGTATAACCGAAGGAGACGATGCATCTGCAAACGAGATGCAAACTCTGTCACCTTTCATTTCGGCCAAAATATCCAACAAATATCTGAAGTTGTATCCTATTTCCAAATCATCGCTTTCATACTTAGCCTCCAAATCTTCCGAAGCACTGCCCAAATCAGGGCTCGATGTGACAATAGTGACCTTGTTATGATGTGTCAGCATTTTAATGGCGCGGGTTCTTTCTGCCACAACCGAAACACGGTCAACCGCTGCTGCCAAATCTTTAACACTAAGTTCCACCTTTTTGTCATTATCGGTAGGAATTACTCTTTCATAATCAGGGTATGTTCCATCAATCAATTTTGAGGTTAATGTAATATCTGTAATCGAAAATCTTACTTTGTTTTCCGATATTTCAACCGTAACGTTTTCAACCGTATTGTCATCAAGCAATTTGCGGATTTCAGACACTGTCTTGCGAGGAATAATAACGCCTTTTAGATTTTCTGCACCTTTAGGCAGAGGCGATTCTACGCAAGCCAGGCGATGCCCGTCGGTTGCTACTACGCGCAAAACTTCAGATGCACCGTCTTTTTTAGCATGGACATAAAGCCCGTTAAGATAATATCTTGTCTCCTCGGTTGACATGGCAAACTGAGTGCGATCAATCACATCTTTAAGCTCGTCTTTGGCCATGACAAAAGATGTCGGCAGTTTATCTCCCGATATGACCGGAAAATCCTCAACTCCAATGGTCGACAATGAAAACTTTGAACGTCCCGAGGAGATGGTTAGCTGTCCTTTATCATCCGGAAAAATAAGCTCTACTTGTGACCCGTCAGACAGTTTGCGGACAATGTCATAAAGCATATGAGCAGGAGCAGTTGTTGCACCTGTTTCACTTATTTTGGCATCGGCCATTTCGGTAATCTCAGTATCCATGTCGGTAGCCTTAAAGCTGATACCGTCACCCAAAGCTTCGATTCTAACATTTGACAGCACGGGTATGGTATTTCTCTTTTCGACGATGCTTTGTACATGGCTTAATGTTTTTAATAAATTAGCGCGTTCAATAGTAAATCTCATAGTTTTAATCCATAAAAAAACGACTTATTGTTAACTTTGCCAAAAGTATAGCATAAACTGCCAAAATCAAAAGACAAAACAATAAGTCGTCAACAGTTTTTTAAGAGGGTCTAAGCTTCCAAAGCGCGGCGCAATGCCTCGACATTTTCTGCCAAAGAAACATCTTCCATAATCAACTCTTCTACCTTGCGGACTGCGTGCATTACCGTTGTGTGGTCGCGGTCAAATTTACGCCCAATCTCCGGCAAAGAACGCGATGTTAGTTGCTTGGCCAAATACATGGCAATTTGTCTCGGTCTGGCAACCGTTCTTGCCCGGCGAGAAGATTGCATCTCTTTAACCGAAATATTAAAATGCTCTGCAACTTTTTTCTGAATTTCATCAATGGTTGTCCGCTTGTCAAAAGAGCGCAACATATCTTTCAAAATATCTTGTGTCATATCAAGAGTGATTTCATGATTGCTCAAAAGCTGCGAATGAGCAATAACTCTGCGCAAAGCTCCCTCCAATTCGCGAATGTTAGAGGTAATTTTAGTGGCCAAGAATTCAGCTACTTTTTGCGGCAATTCAAATCCAAGCTGTTTAGCCTTGCTATTCAGAATGCCCATGCGCAAATCAAAATCGGTTGGGTGAATATCTGCAACCAAACCGCAGCCAAGACGAGATTTAAGCCTGGCTTCAATCCCTTCCAAATCAGCCGGTGATTTATCAGCCGAAATAATGATTTGACGGCCTTCTTCAATCAACGAGTTAAAGGTATAAAAGAACTCTTCTTGGGTTGTGTCTTTTCCGCCCATAAATTGTACGTCATCAACCATCAAAACATCAACCGAACGAAATTGTTCCTTAAATGCTGTTGTGTCTTTATATCTTAAAGCACGTACAAATTTATACATAAACTTCTCTGCCGAAAGATAAACAATGTTACGGCTTGGATCCTGTTGTTTGATGTGCCAGGCAATCGCGTGCATAAGGTGTGTTTTGCCAAGTCCGACACCAGAATATAAGAACAAAGGATTAAAAGAAATGTTCCGTGATTCTGCAACTTTGCGGGCGGCAGCATAAGCAAATTCATTAGTCTTGCCAACCACAAAATTTTCAAACGTATATTGAGGATTGAGAGGCACTGATAAAGAATCATTCAAAGCACCTTCATTGGCGTTTGCCGCAACCGATGCAATACCTGATTGGTATATATTTTGCGGCATCGGAGAAGAGTTAATTTTTTTCAGTAAAGAGCGGCAAGTTGGGTTATATAATCCTCTGGATGCAATTGTATCCTGACCTGCCTGAACGATAAAATTGATATTTTGAATCTGAGGGTTTTTCTTTTGCCATATTTTATGTATTCTGTCGCTATAGTTCGTAATCACCCAGTTTCTCATAAAGCGTGTCGGTACGCAAATATTCATCACTCCGTTATTAAAAGACCCGACTGTTAAAGGTTTAAGCCAACTGTCAAAAGCGGTTTCGCCAATCTCTGATTTTAACTGTTCACAAATTTGTCCCCATTGGTCCAAAACCGATGTTTCGTCAACAATTGCTTCTTCGACCATTTTTACTCCCCAATCTATTCTTAAAAAGTTTCAACCCCTGCCACTTTCAAATTTTTTAATTGTATTTTGTAAGAGCTCTTGCTAGTTAAAGATCTTGCATCTTATACGCCCAAAAACCCCCTATACAAACATCTCTAAAAAAGACTTGTGTTGGCAATCAATAAAGAAAACCTGAAAATGACAACTAATAAATAGACGGTACTGTCTAGCTTCTTAGATTCTAAAAAAGTTCAAAATTCAATTTCCAAACTCTCTAACAAAGTGATTCGAATATTAGGGCAAAAAAAAATAAATACAACAGAACTTTTACCGAACATTTGAATTAAATTTCTTGACAATAGTTTTTAAAGGAGTCGCCCGGATTCTGTTGATTTTCCAACAAAAAAACACAAGCCGAAAAAACTCTGAAACAGAGCTCAAGCTTGTGTTTTATTTGTCAATAAAAACTCTGATTACAGAGCTTTAATTTTTTGCGAAAGACGCGAAATTTTACGCGCAGCGGTATTCATTTTGAAAACGCCTTTTCTTACTGCACGCATCAATTCTGATTCGGCAGTTCTGAAAGCGGCATTTGCCAAATCTTTATCACCGGCGACAATAGCTGCTTCAACTTTCTTTACAAAAGTACGAACGCGACTTCTGCGGGCACCGTTAATAACGGCTCTTTTATTATTTCTTACGATTCTGCTTTTTGCAGATTTATGATTGGCCATTTTTTTCTTCCATTTCAAATTAACAAGTTATTCCAATTTTTTTAACTGCTAATGCTTTATAAACTTGAATAGCTTATGAAGTCAACAATAATTTTACGCATCATCTCGATTCGAAACATTTTTTATTTGAAATTGGTCAAAATATTTCTAAATTCCGGCGTATTTATGCTAAGGCGGCAACTTTTTAGCTCCAATTCGGCGCCGTTTTGCAAATTCATATTATCAACTTGGTTCAGAGTCTCTTTTGCCTGCATAACGGCTTGATATGGAAGCGAGGCGATTCGGTTTGCTACGCGCAATGCCTCGTCAAACAAATCATGCAGCGGAACGACCCGGCTTATTAGTCCGCACAAATCAGCTTCCTCGGCGCTTAAAGCCCGTCCGGTCAAAATAACTTCCATAGCTTTGGCTTTACCGATACGGTGCATCAACCTTGAGCAACCGCCAAAAGCAGGTATCATCCCCATAGACAATTCGGGATATCCAAATTGTGCTGATTCTTCGGCCAAAATGATATCACCGGCCATTGCCAAATCACATCCCATCCCAAGAGCATATCCTGCAACTGCCACAACAATCGGTTTGCTGCAATTTACGATTTTGTTAAACTCATCTTGCCAGGCTTTTAAGGCCAAACTTTGCTGTGATAATTCATAGCTCAGGGCTTTGAAGTCGATTCCTGCTGCAAAAACTTTTTCTGATCCTTGGATAATTATACAACGGATATTATCGTCATACTCCCAAGTCTGCACTTGGTAGGCTGTTTCGTTCAGCATTTCAAGGTTAACAGCATTCATATCATCTGGCCTGTTTAGCGTTATAATGCCGATGTTTGCGTCTGTTTTAGTTAAAATTGTGTTGTTTTCTTCCATCTAAAAATCCTCAAATTATAGTTTGCTTTTAACTGTCAGTCTTACAATCAAAGGATTTGACGATTCTTCGCTTATTTCCAATGTCTCACCTTCGCGCTCAAATAAAATTTTTCTTTGCCGTTGCGTTTTTAGCAACCACCCCATTTGCGGCAATGTTTCTTTATAAAAAGATGCCACTTGACCAAATGACAAATCAGACGATGTCAGATACGTTTCAATTAGTCTTATTTCCTCGTTTCCAAAATTAAGATTGCCGTTTTCAACCTGATTTAACCCCTCCGGCAAAGGAATATCTTCCAATCCTTCGACAAATGCGGCGTTTACTTGGGCTGGGCAGACTGCCAACAGCATAAGACATATAAAAATATAAAATATTTTTTTCATTTTTGTAAACTTTCACAATAAAAAGTTGATCTTCCGCCCTGAACAATTTTTTTTATGCCGCCGGTTTTGGCAATATTGCATATGCAATCAGGACAAGGCTGTCCGGTCTTGTTATAAACACAATGTTGGTTTTGAAAATATCCCAAAGATCCATCGGGCTTTTTATAATCACGCAGGGTCGAACCGCCGGCTTTAATGGCCTTTTGCAAAATATCGCGGGTATTTGCAATAATCTTTTTGCATTCTTCTTTACTGATTTCAGAACAAAGACGCAATGGCGATATTCTGGATTCGTATAAAATTTCTGATGCATAAATATTGCCGATTCCGGCAATAATGCTTTGGTCAAGCAAAGCCTCTTTAATGGGGAGTTTTTTCTTCTGTTGCAGTCTTCCAAACAAATAATCGGTTGTCAAACTATCACCAAAAGGATCAACACCTGTTTTGGCAAATAGCTTTATATTTTTAAGGTTATCGGTTTGGCAATAGGTAAACAACCCAAATCTGCGAGGATCATTATATATAATAAAACCGTTGGTCGTCTTAATTATTATATGATCATGTTTTTGCAGTGTCGTTGGCCGTTTGTCACACAATGATATTTTACCGCTCATACCCATATGCCAAAGCAAGCTCAATCCGTTATCAAGATCAATCACTATATATTTAGCGATTCGCCTGAAATTTATTATCATGGCATTTTCGACTTTTTGTGGCAGGTCAGCAGGAACTTTTTGGCGCAAATTAGGATTTCGAACAACAACCTGTTCAATTCTGCAGCAACCGATGCCCTTGGCTACGGCCGTTTTTATTGTTTCTACCTCTGGCAGCTCTGGCATTATTTGGATATCCACCAACTAAGATTATTAAAAACACCACCAAGTATAAATATTTTTTTACCGTAATACAATAAGAAATAAAATCTTGCACTAAAGTTTGAAATGGACTATTTTGCTACGAATATTTAATGGACACAAACACCTATGATTCAAAAAAAGCGTCGACAAAGCAAATATTTTGCTCCGCAAAATGAAAATTGCGAACACAAATGTGATTATCCGGGATGCACCAAAGCCGGAGAATATCGTGCGCCCAAAGATAATCGCCTAAAAGAGTATTATTGGTTTTGTCTTGAGCATGTTCAAGCCTACAATGCAAAATGGAATTACTATGATGGTGATATTCCGACTGATTCGGAAGAAGATAAATATCGAAAATTTAAGTTTTCATCACGCATGAAATATGGATTTGGTTTTGATTTTAAGGGCGGCTATAATATTTTTGATGATGTTGATACTCAAAGCTCATCACCCAATATTTATCTTACTCCGTCCGAAAGAGAAGGTCTCAAAATCATGGAGCTTGAGATAACGGAGTTAAGTGTCGATTCCTTGAAAAAAGCCTATAAAAACGCCGTAAAAAAATATCATCCCGATATTAATAAATCTGATGCCAAGGCCGAAGAAAAATTTAAGATTGTAAGCACTTCTTACAAATCATTGTTGGCCAAATTGGCATAATTTTATTCTCTGACTTTAACTTTTCTCATAGTCTCTTTTAGTTTTTGTTTGTCGCGTGCGTCTTTTTTTATCGGATTCTTTTTTTCTTTGCGGCCTGATTTTTCCAAAATGAGTTCTGCAGTTTTTTTATCATCAGCGGTCTTGCCGATTTTTATAAGATCTTCCGCATCCATGGTATCAAAAATCAGATTCTTTTTTTCTTCATCGGTCAGGTTCATTTTTTTGATTCGTTTCAATCCTTTAATCATCTGCGCTGTTTTTTTAGGAGATAGATTTTCGGTGTTAATTTTGGTTTTTTGTGCAACATTTTGCGATATGGTTTTATCAAAGGCATCAAAGGTCAATGTTGCATCCTGCACATTAGTATTAATTGTTTTTTTGTTTACCCCTTTAAGGCCGAGCTTTTTAGACATCTGGTCTGCCATCAAAATTGCCTGCATTTTGCCGGCAGTTTGTTGCAGTTTGATGTTTTCGGCATTTTGTTTTTCTTTAAGTGATGCTTTTTCTTCTTCTTTTAAGGCGCTTATCAAAGAGGAGTTTCCATCTTCCAGATTAAAATTAAAAATGACCTCATTTTCTTCATCCTCATCTTCATCATCGTCATCGTAAACATCTTTTATTTTGGTTTTGAGTTTTCTGATGTTTGGTGACAAATTTTTAACTTGTTTTGCCAAAGATTTAAAATTATTACGATCTTTTGCCTGCGCTTTAACGGCTTTTTGCACGTCGATTCTTCGAGATAAGCGCTCTTTTGGAGGAGAGGCTTTTTTTTGTTCCCATTCTATATTAGCAGAGGCGTCGTCCTCGGTCATGATAGCTCCTGTTGTAGGTATTATTTACATCTATAAGGTTTCACAAAAAAGGCAAGCTGTCAATCAGACTCATCTGACAGTTTTTTATAAGTTACCATAAGAGATCCGTCTGATAAATTAGCTACGGCGATTTGTAATTTTTCATTATTTCGCTGCAAGGTCATGGTTTTTGATGTCATATTAAGCAGGTTTGCCCCGATTTCCTGTTTAAGACTGTCCCAATCCTCATCTTTAGCAAAAAAGGCTCTTTGGCTGTCCAAAACCTCCTCAAAAGAAGGCTCGTTTGCCAAAAATTTTTTATCGGCATTCCATAGGGTCAGGTAGGCGTTGTTAAAAAAGCTTAAACGTCCGTTTGCCCCAAATACCAATACTGCATCAAACAAATTTGCCAACATCTCGTTTTGGACCGTCATTAAAGCATTATAAGCACTGGTTGCGGCTAACCTGTCTGAAATATCCTCATAAGCAAAGACGATTCCGCCCATGGGATAAGGAGCCCTGATTCGGCGCAATGTTTTACCGTTTGGCAGATGCAATAAATCATTAATTGGCTCCATAATAGTGTTAAAAGCCTTTTGTTCTTCTGCTCTAAATGCTTTATAATCTGGCACTTCTGGTAAAAGCCTGTTTTCTCTTATCATATCAAGAAAGGCCGAATAATTTGGTTTTTGATCCAGCACTTTTGTATCCAAGTGCCATAGTTCGGCAAAAGAAGAATTATAAAAGTTTAATACCATGTTTTGGCTGAATACGGCAAAAGCCGTTCCCAAAGAGCCCAATATTTCAAGCTGCGCATTTTGGTGTCTTTTCAAATTACGGCGCAATAAATCAAGCTCGTTAATATCGATTAAACATCCGGCCGAATAGGTATTATTTAAGTTTTGCTCGACATAAAACGGTATTTCATAAGCTTCCATTGCGATTCTGTTGCCATTGGCAATAACCCCGACAGTCGTTTTACCAAGACGATTATTGGCATGCACTTTTTTTGCCAATTCACGCGAAAGGCTCTCACCATTTGTGCCGATGATTTCGGCGTGTTCGGCAATAACGTCGTCTTGGCTTTTGTTTGGAACAAATTCGGCAAATTTTTTGTTGCAATATATAATATCCAAATTGTTATCTCGCAGCCATATCGGAAAAGGCAAATTATCCAGCAAATCTTTTTGCAACAACAATTGTTGATTAATATAATTTTTTTCATCTTCCAAAGTTTTGATACGGGTTGTTGCAACACTTACGTCGCGAAACCAAATCATGTCACAATATATATTGCCGTCGGCTCCGTTTATTCTCACTCCCTCCAGGCGAATATATTTGTTAGCGGTTTTAAGCAAAAAATAATCCTCGAAAGCGACCCCTTCTTCTTTAAGCAATTCAACATATTTGTTAATTTTTTTTATATCGTCTTTATAAAAATTTTTAAGAATATCATTAAAATCCGACTTAACACCCTTTTCGAGATTGAGTATAACTGCAAGCCGCCGCGAACATCTCTCGGTAATGTTTTTTCTCGGATCGTTAACTTTATCATCAGGATAAATAAAAGCAAAATATCCGTCATGCGATGCATATAATGTTTCGGCATATCTTTCGCGGTCACGTTGCAAAAAATAGTTTTTTTGCCTAAGCCGCAGCAATTTAAAAGCCAACAACAAAATAATGCCGCCGGCCGCAACCGCAATCGCACCGATTCCATACCACAATTCCGGTGCGGCATCATACATATTTTGCAATAGTACCATATCCATTAGTTTTTACCATCTTTGAAAAAACAATTGTCTATTAACGGATTTTAGTATATAAAAAACATTATTCAAACCTTAAAATAAAATAAGTGGAAAAATGTATACGCTTTCTTTTGATACAACCGGTTCTGCCTGCGGCATTATTTTACAAAACGAAAATCAAACGATTTCAAAGTTTGAGCATATGATGGATTTCGGCCAAGCTGAGGTGCTTATTCCGCAGATTAAGCAGATGCTGGAGGAAGCAGGGCTTAGCTTTAAGGAGCTTGGAGCCGTTTTTGTTTGTGTAGGCCCTGGCTCATTTACAGGAGTAAGGTCGTCAATATCGGCAGCCAAAGTTTTTAAGCTTGCCGTTCCGTCTCTTATTCTAAGCGGTGTATCTGCTTTTGATGCCTATATTCAATCTTTTGATGAAAGTGAAATTGCAGAGAAAAATGCTGTTATTATTGAAACCAGGCGTGAAGATTTTTATGTTCAAATTTTTGACAAACATCTCAAAAAAGCAACTACTCCCGCGGCAATGTTGCATGATGATATTATCGCATTGCTAAAAGGAAGGCTGGTTTCGCTTGTAGGCGACGGGGTCGAACGATTTTTAAGCACGCCAAGCGGGCTTAATATTCATGCCATAAAAATGTTCGATTATCTTCCGGTAGAGCTCTTGGCTGCCGCAGGCAAGCAAGCCCTCTCTGCCAAGATGATTAATTTTCCGAAACCGTTATATTTGCGCTCTCCGGATGTAACTTTGCCCTCGCACTGAGTCTTTTTTAGCGGCTTCTGTCGCGTTCGCTTTCCATCATTCGTTGGCGCAATTTTGACAGTTCATATTCTTTAATATTTCGTTCGCGCTTTTCTCTTTCTCTAGGCGTTTCACGGTAGTTTGCTTTTGCTTCGCGCAGAGCCATCAGGCGTTTAATTAAGTCTTTTTGCGTCACGCCTTTGGTGTTGTCTTTTAGAAACATCAAGATTTTTTCGGGCGTAAGCGTGCTTTCCATATCTTTAAGCAGTTTTTGGTCGGCCATAATGCGATTTAATTCAACATCCAAAGCCTCGTCCCAATTATCGTCATCGTCGTCGGGGTCTTGTTTTAAGATTTTAAGAATAAATTGTTTAAAAAGCCGATTAACCAATTTTATAAAATTTTTGTTGGTAACGGTTTCATTGGTCGAGGCGTTCATCAATGCGAACAACAGCAAATTTTTAACATATTTTTTTTGTTTGTCCGATAGTTTGACATTGCCTACTATGCCGCCTTTGGCAGCATCTAAAACAATTTTTCGCTCTTTTTTAAATTTATCATTCATTTTTAATACCGATACATAATTTATATATTATTTTAAATATTGGGCAAAAGCTTCTGCCACCTGATTATAGACATCTTTTTTAAAGTCCACGACCCGCAACGGAGCCTCGGCTATATCCGCCCATTCAAAAGCCTTAAATTCAATTTCGTCAGGGTTTTGTTGAAAATTTATTTCTTTATCTGTTCCCAAAAATCGCACCAAAACCCATTGTTGCTCTTGTCCGATTTCAGGATGCCCGTTTTTTTGGCGCTTTGCCAAAATGTTGTGCGGAAATTTATAGCGCAAAGGGTTTTCCAGCGTTGCCACAATTTCAACCGAGCTTATCCCTGTTTCTTCTTTAAGTTCTCGCAGGGCCGCTTGGATAAAATCCTCGTTTGGCTCAACACCTCCTTGCGGAAATTGCCAACAAAGTTCCTTTTTATCTGCCCTTGCACACAACAACACCTTATAATTGTTGTTAAACACGACGATTCCCACATTTTTGCGATAAATATCAGTCATTATTCCACAACCAAATTAGACGCCGGAACCAAAGCAAAAGGTTTCGATATTTCAACAGTTTTTGCTTCTTCATAAGAAATTTGCGGCGAAAAAGTCTTAATCCAATTGTATAAAGCCATTACTATAACAGGCTTGGGATCTGCCACAATTAAAACCTGGCCTTTGTCAAAAGCGATGTTTTCGGCTGTTTGCAAAGTACTTTGAATTGCTTGAGTTTTGATATCTTTATTGATGACAATATCTGCTTTACGTCGAGCTAAACCTTCAATTTCAATTTTATCAATGCCGTTTTCATTGGTCGCATCAATTATAAGTAGCCCTCTTTTTTTTGCCTCTTCCAACAACAAGGTTAAAAGCATTTTATTGTTTTCGTTGGCAACTCCGTCACGAATTACCACCCCGCCTATAGGGGCCGGTTGCATGATTGTCTGATAAAATCTTTCCAAAGCTTCTTCAGGAGAAAGGTTAAGGTTTATAGACAAAGGACCCGTATCTTCTTTAAGGAAATCACGCGAAGCCAATAATAGGTCGACATAAGTTTCGTGTCCCATACTCCGCCCTTTCACAATGGCGTCATAAGGCTTTGGTGTATAAGGTGTAAAACTAAGCGATACCTCAGAGTCAAAAGCATCAGATATTTTGTTAATGGCATTCGGGTCAAAACCTAGTCCGGCAATCACAATTGCAACCTTTTTAAAATTAGGCTGTATATTTACGCTTTTTCCGTAAGAGCTCCAGGGTTTTCGCATATCATCAGATATTTTGGGCAGCTTTTTTCCGTCTTTTCCAGGTTCGCTAAGAGCCTCGTCAATATCAATAAATTCAAGCTGCTGGGTTGCTTTTTGCTCTTGCAGAACCAAAAGATTTGGCACGGCTGCCAACAATTTTTCCAAAGAAAACCCGGTATCTTCTTCTTTTTTAGGATTTTCGACCAAAGGTTTTACCGAATCAAAAAATACTTTTTTGTCTTTATCCTTGGCTTTGGCAATAAACTTATCTGGCAAGGTTAAAACAAATTTTGGAGCTTTGTTATCCTTGTCAAACATCAGCCGGTCTATTTTTGACAGATATACAGGCTCGCTTTTTTCTTCGGCAAACCAATACCCGATTCCCAGCACAAAGGCAACGATAACCAAAACAGCGGTTATTAGCTTGTCGTATTTTTCTATAATATCACGCAAAGCCTTTAGTCCTTGTTTTATTTATCTACGGTATAAATATTAAGAGCTTTAACCAAGTCAACGGCTCTAGACAATTGATAATCATCGCGCCAATTTTCTTCTTCCGCATCCTTCGTCTTGTCTTTATTTTGCTCTTTAGTAATTGTTTCATTTTTCAAGGCGTTGGTATATTCTGCCTCGCTAAACCCATATTCGTTGGTATATTCTTCAAGCTTTGCCGGGTGGACCACAATATCTGGTTCAATACCGGTTGCCTGAATGGAGCGTCCCGACGGAGTATAATATCTTGCGGTGGTAAGACGCATAGCCCCTTCATTGCCAAGAGGAACGACCGTCTGCACACTGCCTTTACCAAAAGATTTTTCGCCGAGAACAACGGCTCTTTTATGGTCTTGCAATGCGCCGGCAACAATCTCCGATGCCGATGCCGAACCATTATTAATCAACACCACAATCGGCAAACCTTCGGTTATATCCTTGCCTTTTGCCGAATAGCGAATTGTGTCTTCCTCGTTTCTTGCTCTTGTTGATACAATCTCTCCTTGATCCAGGAACAGGCTAGAAACTGCAACTGCTTGGTCAAGCAAGCCTCCGGGATTGTTTCTTACATCAAGGACAATTCCTTTCAACGGTTCTTTGCGGTCCTTTTTGGCTTTTTCAAAAGCTTTTTTGACATCTTTATCTACATCTTCCGAAAAAGACCCGATTCTTATATACAAAACATCGTCTTTAATATCGCTTTTTACCGATTGAGTTTTAATTTCTTCACGCTTTAGGGTCACATCAAACGGTTTCTCATTAAGACGTCTTATGGTAAGCTTAACTTTGGTTCCTGGCTTTCCGCGCATTTTTTCAACCGCCTCATTAAGCGTCATGCCGATAATTGTTTCGCCGTCGATATTAGTGATATAATCTCCCGGTTTAAGGCCGGCCTTAAATGCCGGTGTATCGTCAATCGGCGACACAATCTTAACCAGTCCTTGTTCCATGGTTATTTCGATTCCCAATCCGCCGAATTTTCCGCTGGTCTGTTCATTCATATACTTAAAATCTTTTTCATTAAGATAGCTTGAATGAGGGTCAAGCGATGTCAGCATTCCGTTAATGGCGGCCTCAATAAGTTGCTTATCAGTTACCTCTTCGACATAGGTTGCCTTAGCTCTTTCCATAACTTCACCGAACAAATTAAGCAATTCATAAGAGCTGATTTCTTCTTCTTTTTGTGTCTCGGCAGCTTTTGCGTTCCATGTTCCGACCGCAACAAAAACGCTTACCAACATTGTCAGGAATATTTTTTTTAACATCTTAAACACCTCTGTTTTTTAAGTTTTAAACCAAGCCGTCGGGTTAATAGGTTGGTTATCTTTGCGTATTTCAACATATAGTTCGGCATTTTGCTCCTGAGGCATAACTCCGACCGGTTCTCCGGCCAAAAGCATTTGCCCCAATTCCACATCAATACTGCCAAGCCCTGCCAACAAAGACAAATACCCCTCTCCGTGTTCCACAATAATCATATTGCCATATCCTCTAAACGGCCCGGCAAAAACAACAGCTCCGTCAAAAGGCGAAATAACCTGAGCATTCTCTCTTGTGGCAATGGTTATTCCTTTCGATGACACTCCTTTAACTTTTTGTTCGCCGTATTTCATGACGATTTTTCCGCGGGCAGGAATTGGCAGCTTGCCTTTTGCTTTGGCAAAACCATGCGCTATATTTGTTATAGCGGCTTGCTCAGATTTAATCAAGTCATCAGATTGTTTTTCCTCTAATTTTCTTCGTTCTTCTTCCAGGCGACGTTGTTGTGCTTCACGCGCTTCTTTTTCTTTGCGCTGTTGTTCGATTTTTCCAAGCAAATCTCTAAGGTCCTGAGCTTGAGAAGCAAGCTTGTCCATATTTTTTTTGGCCTGTTCTGATTTTATTTCGACGCTGGTTCTGATTTTTGATTTTTTCTGTACAAGCTTGCGCATACGATCATGCTCTGCTTGCAAAAGGCTTTTTTGTTTTGAAATTTCATTAATTTGTTTTTGTATTTTGTCTTTTTTGGTGGCAATGGTTTGAAGTTCGTTGCGTATTCTTTCAGCATTTTTTTCAAGATATGGCACACTTTCGCGCAAGATCATGGCACTGCGAATAATATCGACCGGAGCCAAGGGCTGCACCAAAAGAGATTCAGTTGGTTTTAGTGCCAGATTTTGCAAAGCCGCCAAGGTTTTTATTAAATGTTTGTCTTCTTTGGTAAAACCTGTTTTAGCTTCTTCAAGCTCCTTTTCCAAAGTATCAAGCTGGCGCTCCATGCGTGACAATTTGTCTTCGTTGTTTTGAATTTGTTTGGCGGCTTTGACCATTTCTTTGCTTACGGCCGAAAGCTCAAGATTAATCTGAGTAGCCTGAGCCTGCAATTTTTTGTGTTCCATGCTTTGTTGCAGGACTTTGGCCTCCATTTTCTTGAGATCGTCTTTGGATGGGGTGGCAGCCTCGGCGGTGTTTAGGCAAATCATTGCCGACACCACCGCCAGAACACTGTATTTAAATGCTGCCTTTAAGTCCATCACCTATCTCTTTAACAAAGAAACACCGGTCATTTCTTTTGGTTTTTCGATTCCCAAAAGATCAAGCATTGTCGGAGCAATATCGGCAAGTTTGCCGTCTTTTAAGGCTTTGACACCGCTTTGATCGTTAACCAAGACTGCCTGAACTTTACCCACTGTATGAGCGGTATAGGGTTGTCCGGTTGTTTCGTCGACCATTTTTTCGACATTGCCGTGATCGGCAGTTACGATTAAAACACCGCCGACATCTTTAATTGCTTTTTCCACCTTACCCAAGCAATCATCAACGGCAGCCACTGCTTTAAGCGCAGCCTCCATAATTCCGGTATGACCTACCATATCTCCATTGGCAAAGTTGCAAATAATTACGTCAAACTTTTTATTTTCGATAGCCTTAACCAATTGCTCGGTTACTTCATATACGCTCATCTCCGGTTTAAGATCGTAGGTTGCAACTTTGGGGCTGGCAATCAATATGCGTTCTTCGCCCTTAAATTCGCGCTCTTCACCGCCGTTAAAGAAAAAGGTTACATGGGCATATTTTTCCGTTTCGGCAATCCTAAGCTGTGTCAATCCGTGTTCCGAAACAATTTCGCCCAAAATATTAACCAGTTGCTCAGGAGGAAAGATTGTCTGCATAAAGCGGTTGTGATCAACAGAATATTCGGTCATTCCGACATGGGCAGAGAATTTAACGGTTTTTTTGCGGTCAAAAGCATTAAATTCGGTATCGGCCAGAGCATAAAGGATTTCTCTTGCTCTATCGGCTCTAAAGTTGACCATTAAAATGGCATCACCGTCTTGCATGCCTTGATAGTCTCCGATAACGGCAGGTACTACAAACTCATCGGTTACTTTGTCGGCATAAGATGCTTTGATTGCCTCATCAGCCGAAGCAAAACGCTTGCCGTCGGCGGCTACCATATTATTATAAGCTTTTTCAATTCTGTCCCAACGTTTGTCGCGATCCATTGCATAAAAACGTCCGGCGATGGTCGCAATTTTTACATTATGCAAATTGGCAATATCTTTTTCAAACTGCGCCAAATATTGCACGGCAGAAGATGGCGGAGTATCACGTCCGTCCAAAAATGCGTGTACCCTAACAGGGATTCCGTGGCTGCTGATAATTTTGGCCAATGCCAAAATATGCGATTGCATAGAGTGTACGCCCCCCGGTGACATCAATCCCATCAGATGGCAGGTCTTTCCGTTATTGCGCAAAGTTTCAATCATTTTTAACAACACGGGATTTTGGGCCAAACTGCCATCTTTGATTGCCTGATCAATTTTAGGCAAATCTTGCATAACCACGCGTCCGGCGCCAAGATTGGTGTGCCCAACCTCCGAATTTCCCATCTGTCCTTCCGGCAAGCCTACAGCCAAACCGGAGGTTTCAACAAATCCGTGCGGACACTCTTTAAGCAGTCTGTGCCAATTAGGCGTATGACCGTTTTCAATAGCATTATCCGCCGTAAGCTTATCACGATAGCCCCACCCGTCCAATATAAGGAGCATTACAGGTTTTTGTGTCATTTTTGTTTCCTCTTTTATACTTTCAAACTTTTCGCTATTATATATAATATTTTGCAAACTAAAAGCACTATTTTTTTAAAATTACTGCATAATTTTTTTCCAAATTTTTCCTGGCAGACCAGAGCCATAAACATATTTCATTGACGAATTGTCGTCGTTTCCTACCCATACGACACAAATCAGATTGTCATCAAATCCGGCAAACCAAGCGTCACGGTGGTCTTGGGATGTTCCTGTCTTACCAAAGGCTTCGCGTCCGATATTGGCCTTGCGTCCGGTTCCGGTTTTCATAACCTCACGAAGAAGTTTTTTCATCAATATGGTTTTTTCTTCATCAAAGATTCGCACAGGTTCGCTGTCCAAGCGTTGATAAAGTTGGAACCCGTCGTTGCTGTAAACTTCTTCAACCGTATGCGGCCATACGGCCAATCCGCCGTTAGCAATTGTTGTATAAGCTGCGGCCAAGTCAATTACCTTAACCCCCGATGTTCCGAGAGCAAGCGAAAGATCGTTTTCCAGGTCTGTGGTGATGCCCATTTTTTTTGCATTACTGATGATAGCTCCGGTACCGATTTTTTGGGCCAGATTAATTGTTGCCAAGTTTAAGGACTTTGCAAAAGCCTGACGCAGTGTAACTTGTCCATATATTTTGTGGTCATCGTTTTCCGGACGCCAATTGCCGATGTTTATAGGTTTGTCTTCTATTAGATCATCAGGCATCATTCCTTGGTTTATGGCAGTCATATAAACAAATAGCTTAAAAGCCGATCCGGGCTGGCGCACGGCTTGAGTTGCACGGTTAAACTGGCTTTGAAAATAATTAACACCACCAACCATCGCTTTAATGGCGCCTTGTTTATCCATAATTACCACAGCGCCTTGGGTTACGTTTTGTTGAGCAGCGTTGGCAATTTCTTCTTGCAAAATTTTCGAAGCTTTTTCTTGTAATTCTTGATCTAGCGTTGTCAGTGCATAAATATCTTGCTCTTGCTCGCCGATACGTGCAATAATTTCATTATATGCAAAATCGGCAAAATAGGCTCCGTTTTTTACCTTTGCCGGTTTTTCTTTACCCAACGGCATCTTAAGAGCTCTTGCCAAATCTTGTTCCGACAAAAGACCGCTGTCTTTCATTATTCCCAACACCACCGCCGCACGATCCATGGCCCTTTCTTTTGAGGCAATAGGGTTATAGCGCGACGGAGCTTTAAGCATACCGGCCAAAATTGCTCCTTCCAAAATATTTAAATCGCGCGATGTTTTTTGAAAATATTTTTGCGCCGCAGCTTCGATTCCATAAGCGCCGTTGCCAAAATATACGCGGTTTAGATAAAGGGTCAAAATCTGTTCTTTGGAAAATTTATATTCCAACCAAAAAGCAAGCAATAGTTCCTGCGCTTTACGGTTGATGGTCTTTTTGTTGGTCAAAAATAAGTTTTTGGCCACTTGTTGGGTGATGGTGCTTCCTCCTTGCACAAATCTGCCGGCAAACAAATTGACAAACATGGCGCGAGTAAAAGAAATTATATCAAATCCAAAATGGTCATAAAAGCGCCGATCTTCGGTATAAACAATTGCATCAATAACATACTGTGGCAATTCATCGGCATTTACAACCTCAGAATATACCGTGCCAAAACTTTGCACTTCGTTGCCGTTTTCGGCAATAATTGTGGTCGAGGGCAACCTGGTACGGTTAATAGCCTCATCGAGATCTGGCATGGTTATAAGACAAAACAACAAATACACCGCAACCAAGGCCGTTGCAACAAGCCCAAGTTTAAATAGCACCATCAATTTAGAGCTTTTTTTGTGCTTTGCCGATTTATGTTTTTTATTTTTTTTGTTTGTCTTTGCCACGTTAAACACCTTCTTTTTTCGATTCTCTATCATTTGTAGCATAAATAGGTTAAAGAAAATTTTAATGTTATAAACCTTTTTTATTTGTTGGCGTTGTGTTAAATAATCTGGTATGCTGACAACATTGCAATAATAAACGGAGTTCTTTTTAGATGAGCGGAAAAATATGTTTGATTGATGGTTCTGGCTATATTTTTAGGGCCTTTTACGGGCTTCCTCCGCTCACTGCTCCTGACGGCACTCCGGTCAATGCCGTCTATGGTTTTACCAATATGTTTTTAAGGCTTACCACCAAAATAGATTGCGATTATTGCTTGGTTTTATTTGATGCTAAGAGGCAGAATTTCCGCAACGATATTTATCCCGAATATAAAGGCACGCGCAAAGAAACCCCGCCCGAGCTTATCCCTCAGTTTCCGCTTATTCGCGAGGCAGTTGATGTCTTAAACATCAGTTTTTTGGAGCAAGAGGGTTATGAGGCCGATGATCTGATAGCCACTTTTGCCGACAAGGCTGTTTCCCAGGGGCTTGATGTGGTTGTTGTCTCCGGCGACAAGGATTTGATGCAACTTATCCGTCCGCATGTTGAATTTTATGATCCGATGAAAGATAAGTTCTTTACACCCGATGATGTCAAAGAAAAATTTGGGGTTTATCCTGACAAAGTGGTAGAGGTTCAAGCCCTTTCGGGCGATAGTATCGATAATGTTCCGGGCATTCCGGGCATCGGGCCCAAAACAGCAGCCCAGCTTATTAATGAATATGGCTCGGTCGAAGGTCTTTTGGCTCATGCGCAAGAGATCAAACAAGAAAAACGCCGTCAAGCCGTAATTGACAATGCTGAAAATGCCCGTATTTCGCTTAAATTGGTAACCTTAAAAAAAGATGTTCCTCTCGCCCAAAATATCAAAGATTTTGTCTGCCGCTGTCCCAATGCGGAGAGGTTGCACGCTTTTCTTGACAAATATGGCTTTAATTCACTCAAAAATCGGGTTGAAAAATGGCTCACCGATCGCTGCCGCCAGGTATCAGAACATACCCCGCTCGAGATTATCAAAAAATATTCCGTGGTCAATGATGAGCAAGGCCTTAAGGATCTTGCAAAACGCATTGAAGAAGAGGGCCTGTTTTCGATTGCGGTGGTTGCAAGCGGTATAAACCCGACTTTTGATAGTCCTGAGGGGCTTGGTATTGCAGTCAAGGCTGGTGAGGCCTACTATCTTCCTCTTGCTGGCAAATCAGGCAATAGTTTCGATTTGTTTAATACCGGCCATAAAAAATGTTTATCGCAAGATTTGCTCAACCGCTATCTCAAGCCTTTGTTTGCCGATCCGCTGGTGTTAAAGAGTGGTCATGACATCAAAAATGCCATGCATTTTATCAGCAAATATTTGGGCGAAACGCCGTTTTTCCCCTATGATGATGTAGCGGTAATGTCTTATTGTCTGGACAGTTCCGAGCACCCTCATAACCTAAACACGCTAGCCGATCTGTTTTTTGAAGAAAAATTGCCAGAATTAGATGATTTGTTAGGCTCTGGCAAATCGCGTCAAAACTTTAGTTTGTTAGAGGAATCTCAAGCCCTTAATTATCTTTGCTCGCAGGCTGACTATACCTTAAGGTTGCAAGCGTTTTTACGCCGTCGTCTGGTTAATGAAAAACGCACCCGTATTTATGAGGTGTTTGATCGTCCTTTGGTGCAGACTCTTTATAATATGGAAATTCGTGGCGTCAAGGTGAATGCTCAACAACTTAAAGAGCTAAGCTCTTATTTTGATGCAAGGATGAAGTCGCTTGAAGCCGAGATTTTTGCTATTTCCGGTGAGGAGTTTAACGTCGGCTCCCCCAAACAAATCGGTGAAATTTTGTTTGGCAAACTGGGGCTAAAAGGCAAAAAAACCGTCTCTGGCGCCTGGGCCACCGGCGCCGATGTTCTGTCTGATTTGGCAGAAGATGGGGTTGAGCTTGCCGCCAAGATTTTGGACTGGCGCGAAGTAAGTAAGCTCAAGTCAACCTACACCGATTCTTTGGCAGTTTTGTTGGATAAAGAAGGGAGAGTTCATACTACCTATGCCCAAACCATTGCCAACACCGGCCGTCTTGCCTCCAACAACCCCAATTTGCAAAATATTCCTATCCGCAGTGAAGACGGCCGCAAGATTCGCTCTTGTTTTATTGCCAAGCCCGGCCACAAGCTTATATCTTGCGACTATTCACAAGTAGAGTTAAGGCTCTTGGCTGATGTCGCCGATGTTAAAAAACTCAAAGAGGCTTTTGCTCAAGGTATTGATATTCATACCGCCACCGCCTCGCACGTGTTTGGAGTGTCGCCCGATAAGGTTGATGCCAATTTGCGCCGCCATGCCAAGGCAATTAATTTTGGCATTGTCTATGGTATTTCGGCCTTTGGTTTGGCCAAGAATATAGGTGTCTCAACCCCCGAGGCCAAGGCCTATATAGATGCCTATTTTGCCCAAATGCCCGAGATTAAAGCCTATATGGAAAAGACCATAGCCTTTGCCCATGCTCATGGCTATGTCGAAACGCCTTTTGGCAGACGCTGCTCGGTTTTAGGAATTAACGATGCCAACAAGCGCTTGGTTGCCAATGCCGAGCGTGCGGCCATCAATGCGCCGATTCAAGGCGGGGCGGCCGACATTATCAAACTAGCCATGAACAAGATTGAGGATGTTTTGTCATCGCAAGGCTTTAAGACTAAGATGCTTCTGCAAGTACACGACGAGCTGGTTTTTGAATCCCCTGATGAAGAAGTGGACGAGGCCTTAAAACTTGTCAAATATCACATGGAAAACATAATTGATTCTTCAGTTCAGTTCAAGGCCGAAGCCGGTGTCGGTCAGACCTGGACCGATGCCCATTGATAAGATGACGTTATCGTCCGTTTGTCTCCTGCTGTAAAACAATCTTTGGCTGTTTATATGGCTGTTGTGGTAGTTGTTGTTTGTTTTTCAAACCATCCACCGTATTTTTAAGCTTATTTTGCATCTCAGGAGCAAGTTTTTGTAAAAATTCATTATTCATCTCAGGAGCGCCAATCATTTGTACCGGCGGATCAGCTTCCAAACAAGCAATCATCAAACAAGCCTTAAACTCTGGCGCTTTGATATTGCCGAATTTTATAGGCAAGTTTTGTTTTTTTGCATAAGCCACAATATCGCGAAAACGTTGCATATCCGGAATTTTGGGGTTGCCGTCGCGGTCTTTGGCGGTAAGAGCAATGGTTGTTTTGTTGGTTGCGGTAATTTTATCAACGCAGCCGTCAGTATGAGTAATCGTTGCCACATAGTGTGCGGCCTGAGCATCTTCATCATATTGGGCATTTTGCCTCAAAGCCGAAATCTTAAACATCGCCCGCAAATCTGTTTTGAAAGAGGTGTCGGTATTTGATGTTGCGGGGGTTGTTGCTTGGTTTTCCTCATCATCTAGAGTAATATGGTTGGGGTTTTTGCGTTCAAAACTGAGGACATTTTGCATATAATCGCGCATTGAGGCCATACAATCTTGGCAGAAAGGTTCTTTAAGCTTTTTGCGGCGGTTAAAACTCTCGTCGGTGTAGGCATATTCATACATCAGGCAGTTTTTATCTGTGCAATGCATACCAAGGTTGTTGACCGTGTTTTGGCGCCCCTCGTGTGTGGCATTAAAAGTATGCCCCAGTTCATGAATAACAATATCTTTGAAATAAGCTTTCAAATCCTCGCCTTGATAGCCGAGTGCGGCGCAAGTTCCGGCAGAAATGTTAATGCCAAGTTCAGTTGAAATCCCTCTGATATTGCCATGAGCTCGTTGTTTGGTAACATTAATCAAAATCGGGGTACTGGCGCTATATTGGTTGCCGGCACTGTCAGATTGCAAACAAGAGAGCTTTTGAATATCAACCATGCCACCACGAGAAGCCAAAGCAATTTGTTTTTGCAAAGATGCCTTATACGAGCCGTCGGGGAGCCTGTCAAACATCTGCCAAAAGCTTTGCTCATCAAAAACATCGCCTCGTTTTTGATAAACGTTCTTATTCATTTCTACAATTGTTTCTAAGGTATCAATATTTTTATAAGGCAAATTGCCTTCTTTAATTGCAAAATTGTCTTTATATTCAGGAAACAAGTTGATAAAGTCTTGGACGGCTTCTTTAGTCCAATTAATGTATTTTTCATCAAGCCCTTTTTCAAAATTAAAAAAGAAAGTTTTCATTGTTTGTTTTTCCCAAAGCATAACCTTAGAAATATTATAACATAAGGATAGATTTGTTGTCCACAAAGATTTTGTCCAAAACAAACTAAAAAAGTAAAAAGCTGATTTTTCGGAAGCTTTAAAATTTATGCACAAAATGTAGGAAAAACATTAAATTTTGCTATGCTTTTCGGGCAAAATGTTCTATATTTTTCAATAGATTTTTTGTATGTAAAAAGAGGAAATAATTAATATGGTTTCAGAAGTAACAGACGCCGTTGAAAATGAATACGGCGCCGATTCGATTAAAGTCTTAAAAGGGCTTGATGCCGTGCGCAAACGCCCGGGTATGTATATTGGTGATACCGATGACGGTTCCGGCCTTCATCATATGATTTATGAGGTGTTGGATAATGCCATTGACGAGGCCTTGGCCGGCTATTGCGACAAGACCGAGGTTATCCTAAATCCCGATGGCTCGGCCACTATTCGTGACAATGGTCGCGGTATTCCGGTTGGTATGCACAAGGAAGAGGGAATTTCGGCGGCCGAGGTTATCATGACCGAGCTTCACTCCGGCGGCAAATTTGACAACAACTCCTACAAAGTATCAGGTGGTTTGCACGGCGTTGGTGTGTCGGTGGTAAATGCTTTGTCAACCTGGCTCAAACTGCGTATTTGGCGCGAGGGGCACGAGCATATTGCCGAGTTTGCCAACGGTAATGTAACCCGCCATTTGGAGGTTGTTGGCGATGCCGGCGACAAACACGGCACCGAGGTAACTTTCTTGCCCTCACCCGAGACCTTTACCATGACAGAGTTCAATTTTGAGACCTTGGAGCGTGCCATCAGGGAAAAAGCTTTCTTAAACTCCGGTGTTTATCTTAAGCTGATTGACAACCGTGGTGCCGAGCCGAGGGAGGTTGATTTCCATTATGAAGGGGGCCTCAAAGCCTTTGTTAACCACCTAAACAAGTCCAAAACGCCGCTGCATGACGAGGTCATTTATTTTTCCGGTGAAAAAGACGATATTACGGTTGAGGTTGCTCTGCAATGGACCAATGCCTATAACGAGAGTATGTTGTGCTTCACCAACAATATTCCGCAAAAAGACGGTGGCACGCACTTAGCCGGTTTCAGGGGTGCGTTAACCCGCAGTATCAACAGCTATGTTCAAGAAAACGGTTTGTTAAAGAAAGAAAAGATTGTTCTCTCCGGCGATGATATGCGCGAGGGCTTGAGCTGCGTATTGTCAGTTAAAGTGCCGGATCCGAAGTTTTCATCCCAAACCAAAGACAAACTGGTTTCATCTGAGGTTAGGCCCGTGGTTGAGGGTGTTGTCAACGACAAACTCAAAGAGTGGTTTGACGAGCATCCCAATGAGGCCAAAATCATCATCGGCAAGGTGGTAGAGGCCGCCACTGCCCGTGAGGCAGCCCGCAAAGCCCGTGAGCTTACTCGCCGCAAGGGGGTCTTGGATGTTGCCTCGCTCCCCGGCAAATTGGCCGACTGCCAGGAAAAAGACCCGGCCTTGTCCGAGGTGTTTATTGTCGAGGGAGATTCGGCCGGCGGCTCGGCCAAACAAGGGCGTCATCGTCGCAACCAAGCCATTATGCCGCTAAGAGGCAAAATTTTGAATGTTGAGCGTGCGCGTTTTGACAAGATGCTAAACTCCGCCGAGATAGGCACAATTATCACTGCGCTTGGCACTGGTATCGGCCGCGATGACTTCAATGCCGACAAATGCCGCTATCACAAAATCATCATCATGGCCGATGCCGATGTTGACGGTAGCCATATTCGCACATTGTTGTTAACGTTCTTCTACCGCCAAATGCCCGAGCTTATAGAGCGCGGCTATGTCTATATCGCTCAACCGCCGTTGTACAAGGTCAAAAAAGGCAACTCGATTTTATATATCAAGAACGAGCGCGAAATGGACGATTATTTGATTCGCGGTGGTTGCGAAGATGCCTCGTTAATTTTGGCCTCGGGCGAGCAGATTGCCGGTCAGGATTTAGTCGATTTGGTCGAGAAAAACCGCAAAGCCCGCGGGCTGATTGCCAGTTTGAGCAAAAACGTGCCCGAAAAGATAATTGAGCAAATGGCGATTTTCGGCCTGTTTAATAAAGAATTTTTGTCATCTGATAATCCGCAACCAAAGCTTGATTCTTTGGCTCAAAGATTAGACGAGCTTGATGCGGAGTATGACCGCGGTTGGAAGGCCGAGATGATGCCAGACGGCAGTATTTTATTTAGCCGTACCTTGCGTGGTGTTACCGAAAAACACATTATCGGCGCCAATATTTTGGATATGCAGGAAGTTCCGGCCTTAGCCGCCATGCAACAAGTTTTGCATGACACGTTTAGCCAAACCTCAAGCCTTGTCTCCAAGCAAGGTTTGGAGAAAAAGATCAGCGGTCCGGTAAGCTTTGTCGATGCGGTAATTACCGCCGGCAAAAAGGGCATCACCATCCAGCGCTACAAAGGATTGGGCGAGATGAACCCCGAGCAACTCTGGGAGACCACGCTTGATCCTGAGGCACGTTCACTCTTGCAGGTCAAAATAGACCGCATGGAAGAGGCCGATGAAACCTTTGCTACCCTGATGGGCGATGTGGTAGAACCGCGCAAAGAGTTCATCCAAGCCAATGCTTTGAATGTGGTAAACTTGGATATTTAACAAAAAAGCCTCACGAAAGTGAGGCTTTTTTGAAAGTTATAGTTTCAAAGCCGGCGGAGTTTGTTGCCGTTTGAATGCTTGCTTTTCATAGCGAGCTATAATATTTTCTACCATTACCGCATCAAAACCGTCGGCCACAATTTGAGCTCCTGTTTGATGCTCGTCGATATAGCGTTTTAATATCTTGTCCAACACCACATAAGGCGGCAGGGTGTCCTCGTCTTTTTGCCCCTCTGCCAGCTCGGCCGATGGTGCCCGGCTAATAACTTTATCCGGGAACACCTTGCTCAAAGAGTTGCGCCATTTGGCCAACGCAAAAATCTCCGATTTGTATAAGTTGGCAATCGGGGCCAAGCCGCCGCAAGTATCGCCATAAAGCGTGCAATATCCCATTGCCAGCTCCGATTTGTTGCCGCAAGAAAGAAGCAAGCAATTGTACTGATTGGCATAGGCCATCAACAATTTGCCTCTTTCGCGGGCTTGCAGGTTTTCAATTACAATGTTTTTTGGCTTTTCCTGCCATAGATTTTCAAGATGAGTGATATCTTCATCAATCAAATGCTGGATATCATCAATTTTATAATCAAGCCCATTAAGTTCGGCCAACCCTGAGGCAATTTCGAGGCTCAAATCGGAGGTATATTTGGTTTTCATCATAATGGCGTGGACATTTTCCCCGCCCAAGGCCTCGGCCGCGGCCACCGCTACAACCGCCGAATCAAGCCCGCCTGACAACCCCAACACCACCTCGTCAAAGCCGTTATGGCGGCAGAAATTTTTGATTCCATCAACCAGTTTTTTCCAAATAATTTGCATTTATAGCACTCCTTTGTTCAGTTTTTTATAATCTTCAAGCATTTGATGAATTTCTTGTGGCACAAAATCTTTCCACCGTTTATCGCCGATTTTTATCATATCCCTTATCATTGAACCCGACACATAAGGAAAAGAATAATCTACTCTGTCATCAATTACGATATTATCCAGTATATTTCTAAACCATTGGGCGTCATATTCGCTTCCGGCATAGTAGACATCTGGTCTTGGGTGGTTTGGCAGAGATTCTTGTAAAAAATCCAATACAAAAGCTCCCCATTGCGTTGGATTGTTAATGTCAAACATTCCAAGCACGGTAATTTTATCCCCATAATTGGCAAACACCTTTTGGATCATTTGTTTGCGCAAAATATATGGATAGGGGTTGCGCTCGGTCCCTTGCTCTTGTACCGACCCCAAGAGAACAATCACTTTTTCACACTCATTAAGCATGCGATTGATTAGTTTGACATGGCCGATATGCAACGGCTGCGCCCGCATAACCGCCAATCCGCATCGAAATTTTGTGTTTGCCACTTTGTTGTCTCCTCAAGCTGTTATGGTGTCGATATTATAGAAGCGATCTTTTAGTTTGCCAATATAAATATATTGACACCCCAAAAACTTTGCTTAAACTAAATCTCTAGTTTTTATTTTTGAGGCCAAATATGAAAAAATT
This sequence comes from uncultured Alphaproteobacteria bacterium, assembly GCA_944391415.1. Taxonomy (GTDB): domain Bacteria; phylum Pseudomonadota; class Alphaproteobacteria; order RF32; family CAG-239; genus CAZU01. Next base: position 27,678 of record CALXTM010000002.1, on the reverse strand, counting down.
TGCCATTATCATGGGACTTTTGTTCTTTTCGGGCATGGCTAACGCTAACGATTGGAGTTATGATATCGAAGGCCAAGTCATAGGGCTTTATGGCTATACAGATACCGCTCCGCACAACACCGGCATTGGTCGTGGCCATATTTCGGCCATGGTTGAATATGCTTTTACCAATGATACGGTTGCCTCTCTCAACCTCAACCTAAACGGTGGCATCAACCGCGAATTGCAATCCTATAATCAAGGGCGTTGGGGCGAGGAGGTCTATGGCGTTTTTGATTCTCCGTATGGACAAATCATGCTTGGACAGGTTTTCAATGTTGCAGGCCTTTTTCACAACGGCGCACCAAGGGTAGGTGCTTTTAGCTCAAACAATGATATTGTAGATTTTATTTCTAACCCCAACTGGCAGCGCGATTCTAAAGCAACCAATTTTGCCACGCTTAACTCAACCGATATCAATACCGACGGTGTTGCGCCAAAGATAAATTATATTTCGCCGGAGTTTTTGGGTACGGCTGTTGGATTCTCCTATATGCCAGACAGCTATAATCGCCGCGGGCTTATCAACAAACATGCATCCTATGCTCACTCAGACGGTTTTGTTGTCGCAGCTTACAACGACCATGATTGGGGCTTTTTTTCAAGCCAGGCCTCTGTCGGCTATGGGCAATATCATGGCAATGACAAAGAATATTCGGTATCTTTGAAATTGAGCCGCGGCAACTGGAGTTTAGGCGGTGGTTTTCGCAAGACCTACATTGACGGCGATGATAAATCATCTCCCAAATATGGTTTGCCGCTTTATTTTGATGCCTATCGCGAGGGCTATGCTTGGGATATAGGTATTGGCTACGAAATAGGCCCATTTTCTTCATCGCTCAGCTATTTTGACAGCAAAGCTTCTTTGTCTAAAAACCGCAATAAAATAGTTGCCTTTTCCAATCAATATCAGTTTAATAAATATATTGACTTATATTGTGCCGCAACCTATGTCGACTACGATTCCCCACAAGAAGATGTCAAAGGCTACGGCATCATAACCGGTTTGGGAGTAAATTTCTAGATGCCTAACATCCTTTTTCTGTCTGACAGTGAAACTTTTAAGGCCGATATTTTGGGCCAAATAGAGCTTTTGGCTCCGGAGTTTAACATTTTAACCGATAACTCCTCGGATTCTGCAGATATTATCGTTGTTGATGAAGATGTCGCAGCCTTGGAAAATTTGATCAAAAAAAATCTCAAAACTCCTTTGATTTTTTTGTCATCAGAAGATATCAGCCCTGATATAAAAGTTTGCCGGTTCAACAAACCCATAGTGCTTAGTTCTTTTATTGATTCCCTCAAAGCATCAATAAATAAATTTGAAAATTCCATTGACGGCATATTGGAGTTTAATCGTTATGTGCTTTACCCCAATCGCAAAGAGATTCTAAATTTGCGCAATGATGTAACCACCAAACTGACCGAAAAAGAAGTCTCAATAATTAAATATCTCTACAAAAACAAAGATAAGATTGTTGCCAAACAAGACCTCATGCAAGAGGTTTGGGGCTATGTTGCCGATGTTGCCACTCATACGGTTGAAACTCACATCTACCGTCTGCGCCAAAAGGTCGAGCAAGACGACCCTTCGGCACAACTTATTTTAACCTCGGATGGCGGATATCAACTTAAATCGTGAGGCCTAGCGTCCCAGGCAGCCATGTGTTTCTTTGGCAAAATGAGCATAGCATTTATAGAAATGGTTTAGCCCTTGTTGGACGGCATAGTTAACCGATCCTTTTGGAAAATTGCCTTTTTTATCGGCTTTGCCGGCTTTTATTCCGGTCAAAATTTCGATTCCATCATCAACTGTATCTATGGCATAAATGCTAAATTTTCCGTCCTCTACCGCTTGTAGGACATCTTCTCTTAACATCAAATCAGCAACATTGGTGCGCGGAATAATAACGCCTTGTTCACCGGTCAAACCCTGATGCGCACAAACGTCAAAAAATCCTTCGATTTTTTCGTTTACTCCGCCGATAGGTTGAATTTCACCAAATTGGTTGATTGAGCCCGTAACAGCGATACTTTGTTTAATCGGAATATTGGCAATTGCCGAGAGCAAACAATAATATTCGGTTGAAGAAGCACTGTCTCCGTCAACTCCTCCGTAAGACTGCTCAAAAACAATAGAGGCACTAAGCGACAATGGCGAATATTTTGCAAAACGATTTGCAAGCAAGCTTTCCAATATCAAAACACCTTTGGAGTGGATGGGTCCGCTCATGTCAACTTCGCGTTCAATATTTATAAATTCACCTTTACCGATACGCACTTGAGCTGTAATACGAGACGGTTTACCAAAGCTGGTTCTGGAAAAATTATATACCACCAATCCGTTAATTTGGCCGACTTTTTTGCCTTTGACATCAATCAAAATTGACCCTTTGTCGATTTGCTCCAACATTACGTCTCTGATTCTGCCGTTGCGGTAAATTTGAGCCTCGATTGCCTGGTCAATATGGTTTTTGCCGATATGGTTTGATTTTGATTTTCGGGCCCAATAATCTGCCTCACGCAGCAAATCGCCGATTGAAGATATATGGGCGGTCAGCTTTTCCGAGCTTTCGGCCAAGCGTGATGAATGTTCAATAACCTTTGCCACCGCCTGACGATTAAGCGAGCGCAAATGTTTTTTCTTGGACAAAGATCCGATAAGTTTGGCATATTCAATTTCGTTTTCTTCGTTTCGGTCCATCAACATTCCAAAATCTGCTTCGACCTTAAAATAATCCGAAAAATCAGGATCTCGTTCACTTAAAAGTTCATATAATTCGGCATCACCGGTCAAAATAATCTTAACCCGCAAAGGTATTGGCTGCGGATCCAAGGAGATTGTGGTAAAAGATGTTTCTTCACTTGGTGCCTCAATTTTAATAAGCTTCGAAGCAATTGCGCGTTTCAAAGAATCCCAAGCAAAAGGCTGCATCAGCATTTTATGTGCATCAACCAACAAAAATCCGCCGTTTGCCTTGTGCAAAGCCCCCGCTTTAATCAATGTAAAATCGGTTAACAAAGCACCATATTGTTGGATTCGTTCAACTTTGCCCACCAGATTGCCCTGGGTCGGGTGATCAAGATGAACAATCGGAGCACCAGATCCGGGCTCGTTTTTTACAATAACGTTTACCTTAAATTTGGCATATTTATCCTCTTCGGGCTGTTTTATCTTGGACAATATAGTGCCTAAAGGATCTTCGTTTTCGGCCGGAGCTGAATTTTCGGCTACCGGCAAAAACTCATCGACATTGTCCAAAATATGTTTTTGGATACGCCGTAAAAACGATGTTGCCTGACGATGGCCTTTGTATTTTTCAAGCAATTCATCTATCGGCCCTTTAACGGTTTCTTTCAGAAAACGAGTGCGCAGCCTGGTTATTTCGTCGCGTTGTTTATCCTCCCATGCCGGCAAATCTTGTGCTGAATTTTCGATTTCGGCCTGCATTTGGTTTAGGTCTTCGATGAGCTGCTTTTTTTCTTCCTCGGGCAGTTCTTCAAAAGCCTCAGGGCTTAATACTTCGCCGTTTTTAACCGGAGCCACCACCAGTCCGACCGGCATATGCAGCAAGGTCACACTTTTTCCCTTGGCTTTTTTCTGCAGCATTTTGATATATTTTTCTTTTGATTGTTTATATTTTTCCTGAATAATATTAAGCCCTGCTTTATATTCATCGCTTTCAAAAATAACCGGGATAGCGGTAGAAAAACTTTCAATCAATTTGTCGATATCTTTGGCAAAATCGGTTGCGGTTCCGGCCGGAAAAGAAATTGCCAAAGGTTTGTATGGCTCATCAAAATTATATACATAGGCCCAATCATCGGGGGTCGGGCGCTTTTTAGCCTCTTTTGCCAACACTCTTTTGACCAAAGAGCTTTTTCCTGTTCCCTCTGGCCCAAGGCAAAAAAGGTTATACCCTTTGGACTGGATATTAATTCCGATTTCAACTGCGGCCAAAGCGCGGTCTTGTCCCAAAGCCGACAATCTCTCTTCCAGCTCGGCAGTTGAAGAAAAATTAAATTTCTGTGGATCGCATTTGGCATAAAGTTGTTCAGGCAGAAGTTTGGTAATGCTCATAACAAAAAATCCCTATACATTAAAAATTTGATAAGCTATTGTATAAAATGTTACATCCAAAAAAACTAATTTTGAGTAAAGAAAACATACATTTAAATGCAATACGTTATTTTAACAGCCTGTGTGGTTTTTGTGATGGGTTCTTTTTTTGGGGCCTGGTGGAAAATATATGAAATTAAAAGACTGTTTTTGCAAAAAATCATTGGCAAAAAACTTATTAACCGCTCAGTATTTTCGACCTTGGCGGTTAAAGAGCTGGCATCTTTTATTCTTAGGCAAAAAAAATCTTTTCGGCACAAATTGTTAAAGCTTGTAGCCGAGGATAATTTTGAGCAAATCAGCAAAATGCTTTCAGAACCTTTGTTGCAGGCCAAACTAAGGTTGATGCTCAACGGGCGGTCATCTTTGCCCAACTCTGTCGATTCTCTTTATCTGTTGATGTTTTCATGGCAAAAAATTTTGCAAAGCAATTATGATGCGGCCATTTCTGTTTTAGATAAGGTAAAAGTCGATTCCTTGAATAGGCCGCAATCTGCCATGCGAGCTCTTATTGTTGCCAAAGTCGCATTGTTAGAAGGCGATCTTGAGGCCGCATCCCAGGAAGCAGCAATGGCCCTTAAATTTTTTCAAAAACAAAATATGTTGTTTGAAGAAGGTGTGGCATATTTTATTTTGGGTTCGATATACCGTGTTGGCCAAATGTTTGACCCATCCGAATTTATGTTTCGTGCCGCCTTAAAAATATTTCATGCTTTGGAAGCCGCCAAATATGAGGCCGAAACGTTAGGTACTTTGGGTTTGTTGATGTCGGTTGAAGAGCGTTTTGCGGAAGCCTCGTCTTATATGCAACAGGCCGAAGATATTTTTGCAGTCCTCTCCGATGGTGAAAATACAAATTTTATGATTAGTCAAAAGGCCATGCTTTTATTGCTGCAAAATGATTTTTTAGGCGCGTCTGAGGTTGCCCATAAATCGCTCAAAAGTCATAAATCTTCGGCCGGCAAAGCCTTGGCCTCGGAAATTATTGCCAGGGCGGCTTTTGGCATAGGCGACTGGCTCCAAGCTCTAAAATTTGCTAACAAGGCAGCCGAGTATTATGAACAAGATGCTAATTTTTCGGCTTGCTTTGAAAGCTGGTATCTTGCGGCTGAAACATTGGTACAGCTTGGCCGCTTAAAAAAAGCCGAAGAGACACTGCGTCATTTAATATCTTTATCCCAAAAACACCGCAGTTGTTTCCATATCGCCAACGCCCAAACCCTTTTGGGGATTATTTTATTGCGCCGCAATGAAGCCGCACAGGCCAAAGCGATTTTTAATCAGTCGTTACAACAAGAGCTTTATAATGACAGAGCTTTTGGTATAGCGGTTGACTATGCCAACCTTGCAGCAGCAGAGATAAAATGCGGCAATTTAAGCATTGCCAGAAGAAATATTGAAATAGCCTTACAATATGCGCAAGATGTTGATGCCAAATTAGCCGCAAAAATTAAATCTTTGCTGGATTAAAAGCAATCAAAGCCCTAACGAGCATATCATTATTGTCACATGTTGCGGAAATATCTTTAATTCCCATATCTCTAAATCCGAGAATATAAAAATCAGGAGTGGCAAAGATATTAAATCCTCTATCAAATATCAGCCGATTTTTAACTGTCAGGCCGGAGATGTTGATAAATTCCTTAAAAGGTTTGCTCCATGCCGGAATACCAAATTTTCCAAAGATTATTACCGGGTTGTCATTTTTCAAAATAAATTCATGCAGGTGTTTAAATATCAGGGGATAATCTGCTTTATTAGCCCGGCTAAAATCAACCTCTATAATCATCAACGGCGTTTGTTTATTAACCAAAACATAATGCGCCGTATATTTTTTGGCAACAATGATTGCTCCCGCGTTCATAATTTCTGTTTTATCAAAAGAGTCTATGAGTTTTTGCTTAGGGTTAAAAGCAAGTTCCAAACTTTGGGTGCCGTCAAAATCATCTGACAAGAAGATGTTGGTATATGCAGCAAGGGATATATAGTTGATAAGAAAGAATATCACAAACAAAATTGCGGCTTTATATTTTTGCCGCCAAATCGCATAAATCGACAACAATCCAGTCAAACAATAAAGATGAAACAAATTAAAATATTTGCATGAGCAATCTGGGTTCATAACAAAACAGGCTGTCAAAACGATTACAACCGCAATCATAATCATTAAGACAATATTCTCACGTGTATGCAGTTTTTTTTGGCTTAAGTAACCCATTTTTAATTTGTTTGTACTAAATTACACCCAAGACGCATCAGATACGCAGCATTATAAAACAAAAAATTTTTTTGTAAATGGTTGAGAATACATGATAGAACAAATAGCATCCTCGGAATTTATTACATTATTGTTGTTAAAATTTGATTTTTTGCTAAAAGCGGCCGAAAACTACCTTTCTGGCGCCAATAACCTCAAAGTTGTTTCGTTGGCATTAATGTTGCTTGCGTTGATTTTATTTTTATGTTTGCTGATAGCTATTTATATTCGCAATATCATTTATTTTGTAAAAAGCAATAATCCTGCCAAGAACATGGAAGACAACGAGGCCAAACAAGCCATTCTTGAGGAAGAAGACCGGCAAGAGCTTGAGCGAGAGTTGCAAAAAGAGCTTGATATGGCAATAGCCGAGCGACAAGAGATGATGCGCCGAGCTGAGGAGGAACAAAAGCAAAAAGAGCAGGAGCAGGCCAAACAGCAAAAAGACGAGCAAAAGAAGCTCAAAAAAGACAAAGAAGAACCTGACAAGAAAAAAGAAGAACTTGTTAAAGGCAAAGGCAAGGATCTAGGTATAGGCTTTGATTGGCAAAAAGGCAAAATTCCGCCGGCTGAGCTAGCTGCGACATCCAATGTTTCGGAGGTGTCTCTGTCATACAAACAGAGTTGTAAACAGCTTAGTGATCTGATGGGCTTGGTAATTGATATGCTGGGGCGAGGAGTTGATGACCTCAAAATTGCGCAAACCATCAACTATAAGAATCAGGGGCTGCAAGATGAAAACGAGATTCTAAAAAGTATCGATGCCGTAAAATATTTTATTAGCTTGTGTGTTTCTGGCAGATTTTCCAATTTGGAAAATTATAAAGATCTTCCCGGTGAAGAACAAGCGCTTTATAATCTTGCCGCTGGCGATCCGTCGTTGGCTTTGGCCTTGTTGGAAAGCCTGATGGATACTAATATAGACAAAGCCAATTCAATAGCCTCCGAGAAAAAGCGGCAGCAAATGTATATGGAAGTTTCTGCATATGCTTGTTGTTTTGGCGCGCTTGCCGAGCTCAATGATGTTATGTTGGCAACTTCGGCCTATGAATTGGCCATAGAGTTGCGGTCAAGCAATGTTGTTGCTTGGAGCCGGCTTGGTGATGTATATAAGAAAGCCAACGCCATGCCCAAAGCCGCCTGGGCATATCAAAATGTTCTTAATTTTGCTGATGGTGAGATTGATATCGCCGAGGTAGCCAATGCCAACCGTCATCTTTCCGAACACCTTTATGCCGAGGGCAACAGTTTACAAGCAGCAAAACTGTACAACAATGCCAAACAATATTATGATTCTTTGGGAATTAACCGTCGACTTGACCGACAAGAACTTGAAATATTAGATATTATTGAAAACAATTGCCAAACCTCTTTGCCTGAATCAATCAAAAAATTGTTGGGCGGTGGTGAAAAATCAAGAAACTGATTTTATGCTGCGTCAAAATTAATTCTTGGGTCAATCAAGCAATAAGTAATGTCAGAGATAAGCTTTAATATCAATCCGAGTAGTGCAAAAACATACATTGTGCCGAAGATTACCGGATAATCTCTTGTCATTATGGCCTCATATCCCAACAGACCAATACCATTAAGCGAAAAAATAACCTCAATCAATAATGATCCGGTAAAAAGCATTTTTATGAGCAAAGATGGGAACCCGGCAATCACAATCAACATTGCATTACGAAAAACATGTCCGTAAAGCACCTGATTTTGGGACAAACCTTTGGCCTTGGCTGTTAAGACATATTGTTTGTTTATTTCGTCAAGGAAAGAGTTTTTTGTAAGCATTGTCAAGGAGGCAAACCCTCCGACAACCATGGCTGTAACCGGCAATGTTATGTGCCAGAAATAATCGACAATTTTTTTACCCCAAGACATATTTTCCCAGTCATCTGATGTAAGCCCGCTTAGCGGAAACCAACTTAAATATGTTCCTCCGGCAAAAAATACAATTAAAAATACGGCAAACAAAAACACCGGAATAGCCGATCCTATTACCACCATAAAAGATGTTACGACATCAAATTTTGAGCCGTCGCAAACAGCCTTTTTGATACCAAGAGGTATGGCAATTATATAAATTATTAATGTCGACCATAGCCCCAAAGATATAGATACCGGCATTCTTTCGATGATTAACTGTCCCACGGTTTTGTCCTGGTAAAAACTTTTACCCAAGTTAAATGAAGCATAGTCTTTAACCATTTTATAAAAGCGAACATAAGCCGGTTTATCAAAGCCAAATTGTTTTTCCAGTTCTTTGATTAAATCCTCCGGCACCCCTGATGCCCCCTGATATTTATCAGCTCGGCTTTCCATATATGCGGCTCCGCTGCCCGATATTGCTCCGGTTGTTTCGGTGTTCATTCCGCGATATTGCGCCAAAACATGTTCAACCGGCCCGCCTGGAGCAAATTGAACAATAACAAAATTAAGGGCCAAAATGCCAAGTATGGTAATCGGAATAAGCAAAATTCTTTTAATTATATAGTTACGCATATTATTCCTCCAACCACCATGTATAAATGTCAACTCCCGGTTTAAGCTTGGTCTGCGGATGTTTTAAGCTGCTTTTATAAGCAATGCGCTCCGTTCCGGAATACCATTGCGGAATAAAATAGTGTTGCCGCATAATCACTCTGTCAAGCGCTTTTACATATGCCTTATATACTTGTTCGTTATTAGCGTTTATCAAACCTTGAATCAGTGTATCAACCACAGGGTTTTTAATTCCCAGCACGTTAAAAGATCCTTTAATGTCTGCCGAGGCCGATCCCCACATTTCCTTTTGTTCGTTTCCTGGCATATTGCTTAGACGATATGATAAAATTGCAACCTCAAATTCAAAGTTATCCAGGCGGTTTTTAAAAATATTTACCTCCAAATTGCGAAAAGTCATATCAATTCCGATTTTTCTTAAATTCTCGATAAAAGGCAGCATCACTCTGGTAAAAGACGCTCCGTTAGCCGAATTGCTCAAAACCTCAATCGTCAGAGGCTCTTTGGTTTTCAGGTTGGTCATTTTCCCGTTTACAAAATCATACCCGGCTTCATTTAATAGTTTCACGGCTTTTTTTAGGTTGGCGCGTTGTTTTTCCGGGGTTGAATTGTCAGGATTTTGATAAGATTGACTAAAAATATCATCTGGCAGCTGATCCTTAAATTTTTTTAATATTTGCAGTTCTGCTCCTTTGGGTATATCGGTTGCTGCTAAATCAGTATTGCTAAACAGACTGTATATTCTTTCATATTGGTTATAAAAGAGTTTTTCATTAGCCCACTCAAAATTAAAAGCCAAGCCAATCGCCTCTCTGACGCGACTGTCGGCAAATTTTTCCAATCTGGTGTTAAACCCAAAAAATTGCAGTGCGGCCGGGTTGTTGTGCGAAATTGCTTCTTTTTTTATCTTACCTTCATCAACTAGTTTGTTGTCATATCCGCTAACCCATATTTTGGCAATATACTCTTCTCTGGCGTCGATTTCTCCGGCAAATAAGGCCTGCAAAGTCACGGTCGTATCCTGATAAAACTCAAATCTGATAGTGTCAAAATTAAAGAAGCCTTTGCGCGATGGCAAATTTTTAGCCCAATAGTTTGGGTTGCGTTTTAGCTCCACGAATTTGTTAACCTCAAATTTATCAATAATATAAGGGCCGCTGCCCAATGGAGGCTCCAAAGTAGGAACGGCAAAGTCTTTGTCCTTAAATTCTTGTGCCGAAAATATTTTGAATTGGGTCAAAATCAACGGCAGTTCGCGATTGGTCGAATTTTTTTTGAAATAAAACCGCACATGCCGTTCATTTACTTTTACAACCTTGTCCACATCTGCATAATATATTTTATAAAGAGGCGCCCCTTTCGTTATTAATGCATTAAAGCTGAATATTACATCATCGGCGCTAACTTTTTCACCATTGGCAAATTTAGCCTTTGGATTAAGGATAAATCCAACAAAAGATTTATCATCCGGCATTTCAAATTTTTCTGCCAACAACGGATAGGCAGTCGTTGGGTCGTCAAAAGGTGTATACCCCAGACTTTCAAGTGTAATGTCTGCTCCATTGCTAAAGGCGATTCCCTTGAAAATGAAGGGATTAAAATTATCAAAACTGCCATACGCCGGCAAATTAATTTTGCCCTGCTTTGGTGCATTGGGGTTAACAAACTCAAAATGGCTAAAGCCCGTTTTGTATTTTGGACTGTCATACAAAGACAGATAATCCCTAACGACAACCGTTGCGTTGGCGACATTGCTTAAGCATATGCAAACAAAAGCAATCAGACTATTTCTGATAATTTTCAACATCTGTCCAACCGCCAAAAGGAAAAGCCTGGTCTTCGTCGTTGTTTTGGGACATGGGTTGCGATGGTTTGTTTTGCTCAAGCTCTTGCCACTCTTTTTTTAGGGTGTCGAGAGTCTTTTGGGTATCTAATACCGGTGCATCAACCGCAATAGTGGTGGAAACAGTGTCTTCTTGTAATTTTGTAGACTGGGTTTGGTCTTGAGTTTTTTGGCCGTCTCTGTCAAAGACAGGCTCTTCTTTGTTCTCAACATTATTGCCGAAGCTTCTCTCCAAAGCCAATGAAAAAGCATCTTTTGGTGCGGGGGCAGGTTTTGCCTCAGATTTTCTTTGCGGAATAATTTTTCCGATGATTTTGTTTACCTTTTCACCCAAGATATTGCTGGCAGTTACTCTCTCCTTATCTGGCTGAGCATAATCGGGTTCTTTTTCCTCAACAATTATGCGTTCTGACTTAGCTTTTATGGCGGTCACAGTATTTTCTGCCGGGGCAAAAGCTTCTCTGGTTTTTCTTAATTGATCGGCAATCGGCGCCAAAATAGAAAATACCTTGCCCAAAACACCTGTTTCTATTATGCCCAATAAAACACGTTCTTTATCATGTTTTTCAAGCAGACCAAGCAGAGTTTGATATCTTGCGCAAAACTCCATTATTGTCCCCGACAGCAAGGCATCGTTCTGGGCTTCATTAAATATTCTTTGCTGAAATGTTGCCTGTTGATTGTAATTTTCGATTACGACTTTGCCAAACGACCATTTGCCGCCGTTTTGAATCTTAGTCCAGATGTGTTCAATTTGCTCAGCTGAAGCAAGTCTGGCACGATACAAAAACTCGCTCAATAATTCATTCATATCCGCAATTATCAGGTCAAACCTTCCAAGGACAAAAGAGTTTTTGATGTTTTGCTCGGTTTCAAGCATTATTCTGGCCAATAAATCCGAATATTCCTGATTTTTTTTCATTTGTGAAAAAATTTTAAAAATTTGGCGGTTTACCAAACGATTATAAACATACTGGCTTATAAAGCCGAAGATAGCCCAAATTATCAATATCGGCAGGCAAACAAATAAAGCATACAGCAAAACATTAACAATTCCTGCGTCAAAAAAAGATATCCCGCCAAGAGATAAATCGATAAAGCGCAAAGCATAAATAACCCAAACTATTGAGGAAAAAACCGCGCCGAACAAAACAAGCGTCAAAAACATAAATCCCCTCCCAAACCAATATAATAAGTCATCATATTCAAAAATATCTTTTTTTCCAACAAAATTCATATCTTATTACACAAAAAGAAAAATAGCTTGGCAATTAGCCAAAAACTATGCTATAAACGGGACTAGTACGATATGACAGAGGTTTTTATAATGGAAACGCAAGAAGTCGAAGCACTGGAGTTTGAAAAGCACATTGCCGAGGTTGAAGACAAGATTAAACGCTTAAAACAACTTGAACTAAGCGATGGGTTAAATATTGATGCCGAGGTTACAAGGCTTTCGCAAAAGCTTGATCGCCTGTTCAAGCAACTTTATTCGAAGCTTACTCCCTGGCAAAAGACTTTGGTTGCAAGACATCCGTCGCGGCCGCATTGTCTGGACTATGTTGCCGGGCTGATAGAGGATTTTGAACCTTTGTGCGGTGACAGGTGTTTTGGTGATGATATGGCCATGGTCGGAGGTATCGGGAGATTCAAAGGCCGTTCGGTTATTGTCATCGGCCAAGAAAAAGGCAGCGATTTGGCAACCAGGGTCAAATACAATTTTGGAATGGCCAAGCCTGAAGGATATCGCAAGGCGCAAAGGCTTATGGACCTGGCCAACAAATTTTCCCTTCCGGTAATAGCGTTTATCGATACCTCCGGTGCTTTTCCCGGGGTCGAAGCCGAAGAGCGCGGACAAGCTCAGGCAATAGCCTCCGGCATAGAGCATTGTCTCAACCTCAAAGTTCCGTTCGTCGCGGTGGTTATTGGTGAGGGGGGCTCCGGTGGTGCCATAGCCATAGCCGCGGCAAATCGTGTTTTGATGCTTGAACATTCGATTTATTCGGTCATTTCACCGGAGGGTTGCGCATCTATTTTGTGGCGGTCGGCCTCCAAGGTTAAAGAGGCAACCGAGGCCTTGTGTCTTACAGCCCAGGATTTGCGCCGCTTAGGTGTTATTGACGAGATTATTGCGGAGCCGGCCGGCGGAGCCCAAAGGCATCACAAGGAAATCATCAATCGCGTAGGCGATGTTGTTGAGCGTCATCTTAAAGAGCTTCTTGCGCAAACCGGCAGCGAGCTCAAGAAAAAAAGAACTGATAAATTTTTAAAAATGGGGCGTCATTTTGCAAAGTCTGAATAATTTTATAATTGAAAATATAGGTCTTGCGGCCATTATTGTTTTGATATTGTTATTGGCGACAATAATGGTTATGTTGTTGCGTCGTGACAAAAACGGGCTCAAAGAATTTTTGCTTCAATCTCAAGGCGAGCTTGCCGGACGTCTTACTCTTCTCAACGAGAGCAATCGTCAGGAACAAAGTCGTATATTTGACGCTCTGAACGAGCAAAAACTTGCAGTATTAAAGCTGATGGACGATAAGCTTTTGGCTGTGACCAAAAGCGTCGGTGAGGGGCTGCAGCAAAATGCCAACAAAACCAATGAAACTCTGGCCGCCTTGCGTGAGCGCCTGGCCAAAATTGATGCGGCACAACAAAAAATTTCGTCCTTATCTGAGCAGGTTGTCTCTTTGCAAGAGGTCTTGTCCAACAAACAAGCTCGCGGAGCCTTTGGCGAAATCCAGCTAAATGATTTGGTAACATCGATTCTTCCGCCCAATGCGTATTCTTTTCAGGCGCTTTTGAGCAATGGCAAAAAGGCCGATTGCTTGCTAAATTTGCCCAATCCGCCGGGGGCAATAGTAATCGATGCTAAGTTTCCGTTGGAAAGCTACTATGCTTTGCGGCATGCCGCAACCGACCGCGAAAAGGTAGAGGCGGAGCGTTTTTTCAGAGCATCGGTTATCAAGCATATCAAAGATATTGCCGAAAAATATATAATCCCCGGCGAAACGGCTGAATCCGCCCTGATGTTTTTACCAAGCGAGGCCATATATGCAGAATTGCATGCCAATTTTATTGATGTTGTGGAGCATTCTTACAAAGCCAAGGTTTGGATAGTCTCACCCACCACTTTAATGGCGACATTAAATACTGTCAGGGCGATTCTCAAAGATGCTCATATGCGCGAGCAAGCAGGTGTTATCCAGCAAGAAGTAGGGGCGTTGCTTGATGATATTAGCCGTTTGGACGAAAGAGTTGAAAATTTAAGCCGTCATTTTAAACAAGCAGGCGACGATATTGACTCAATCAAAATTTCCTCCGGCAAAATTGCCAAAAGGGTTCAAAAGATAGAGGCTATAGAGCTTGGCGATTCGGAGCATCAAGCGTTGGAGCATTTTGCCGCCAATGAGTAAAATTTTTGGATAAAAGGCAAAATAGCTCTTGGCTTTTTAGAAAATTGATATATTGATAAATAAATTCTATTGTTTAACAGTAAAAAGGACAACCAAAGTGACCAGATCAGAATTAATTGAAAAAATTGCCGCCAAAAACCCGCATCTCATGTTAAAAGATGTGGAGCGCATTGTTGCTGTTGTTTTTGACACGATTACAGATTCTCTAGCCAAAGGGGATCGAGTAGAGTTCAGGGGATTCGGAGCGTTTTCGGTTCGCACTCGTACGCCTCGTTTGGCCAAAAATCCCCGCACCGGCGAGCAGGTAAAAGTTGCCGAGCGTAAGATACCTCATTTCAAGACCGGCAAACAATTATTTGAATCGCTCAACAAAAAATAAGGATTGGTGTTTTCCCTATCCTTAAAAGAGCAACTTTTCATAGGGGAAAAATTATGGGTTTTATCAAAGCGCTTATAGGACTTCCGTTGGCATTTGTGGTGTTGGTTTTTGCCTTTGTCAACAATGATATGGCTACTTTCAGCCTCTGGCCGACAGCCATAGAGATAACGGTTTCTCTGAGTGTGGCGATAATATTTTTGTTGGTTGTCGGCTATATTATCGGATGGCTTTTTACCTGGCTGTCGTATATGCCGATAAGGGCTGCTTTACGCCAGCAAAAGAAACGCAATAAAAAACTTTCCAAAGAGCAGGAAAAATTAACCAAAGAGGTCGAGGGGCTGCAAAACAACATCGAAAATTTGCGCCGTCCTGTCGCAGAAGAACCAAAGCTTTCTTTCAAAGAACGACTAAAAAAATTATTCCGCATCAAAAGCCCAGACAATTCGGAGAATAACGCATGAATTGGATTTCCGAGTTTGTTCGCCCCAAAATAAAGAAAACATCAACCAAAGAGCTTACGGAAAATCTATGGACCAAATGTCCTGAGTGTGGCCAAATGCTGTTTAACAAAGAGCTGGAAAAAGACAGCTATATTTGTTCTTTTTGCGGCCACAATTTGCATCTTCCGTTGCAAAAAAGATTTGCAATGTTGTTTGATGATGGCAAATATAAGACGCTAACTTTGCCCAAAATGCAAGATGATCCGCTCAATTTTAAGGATTCCAAAAGATATGTTGACCGGCTGCGTGGCTACCGCAAATTAACCCAGCACAATGATGCCATCGAGGTTTGCTACGGAGAGCTTGGCGGCATCAAAACGGTAATTGCGGCATTGGATTTTTCGTTTATGGGCGGGTCAATGGGGACTGCCGTCGGCGAGGGTATAGTTAAGGCGGCGGAATTTGCCATCAAGACCTCGTCTCCGCTTATTATAATTTCGGCCTCCGGCGGTGCCAGAATGCAAGAAGGTATTTTGTCTTTGATGCAAATGGCGCGTACCACTGCTGCGGTGGGTCAGCTAAAAGAAAAAGGGCTCCCATATATTTCCGTAATGACCGACCCAACCACCGGTGGCGTTTCGGCCTCGTTTGCAATGCTTGGCGACATAAATATGGCCGAGCAGGGGTGCGTTATTGGTTTTGCCGGAGCAAGGGTTATAGGGCAAACCATAAGAGAGACCTTGCCCGAAGGCTTCCAAAAGGCAGAATATCTGCGCGAACACGGTATGGTTGATATTGTTACGCCCCGATTGGAGATGCGAAACAAATTAATCAAAGTATTAAAACTTCTTCTCAACAAGAAATAATTGACACTTTAAGCTTAAACGCGACTTTTTGTTGCGTATTAAATAATAATATGACATAATCAGCCACATAATAATCAAAATTTTTCGGGTGAACCATGCTCTCTCTAAAACACGTAGCCATTAATTCTTTTAACGAAAATATAGCTTATCTCCATAAAGATTGTGATACTTATAAAATAGATGATATTCGTGATGTAACGAAGGTTGAGATTCATGGCGGGCCGGTGCCTGTTTATGCTTTTTTGGAAATAGTTGACGATGAGACAATTGTCTCCCCTGGTGAACTGGGGCTTAATAACGAGGCTTTTTTGAGGCTTAATTTGCCGGAAGGCGCCAACGTCAGTCTTAGTCTTGCTGGGCTTCCGCCCTCAGCCGGTATTCTGCAGCGCAAAATAGCCGGCAATATTTTATCCTCATCAGAATATTCATCGGTTGTGAAGGATATTGTTGCCGGTCGTTATTCCAATATGGATATTGCCTCTTTTTTGGTTGCCTCGGGCTCTTTTATGACGGCATCCGAGGTTTTGTCTTTGACCGAGGCCCTAATAGGCGATGATGTTATAAGGTGGGATGATGAAAACATTGTCGTTGATCATCATTGTTTGGGTGGTATTCCCGGCAATAAAACCGACATAATCATAACCGCCATTGTTGCGGCCTATGGCCTTCCGATGCCCAAAACAGCGTCTCGCTCACTCACCTCTTGTGCCGGTGTTGCCGATACTTTTGCGGTTTTGGCCAATGTAGAGGCTGATGAGGCCAAGCTCAAAAAACTTATCAAAGAAAATCGTGGCGCCATTGTTGACTATAATACCTTGCCGATTGCCAATGCCAGCAAGATAGTTTCATCGGTTGAGCGCGCTTTAGGTATTAGTCAGCAACAACATATAGTTTCATCCATTTTGGCCATCAAGCTTGCCGCCGGAGTTACACACCTGGTTTTAGATATTCCGGTTGGCCCGTCGTCACGCATCAAATCGACCGCCGAGGCCATGCGTATTCGCAAATTGGTTGAATATGTCGGCGACATGCTTTCCATAGAAATAGATGCGGTAATTACCGATGGCAGTGAGCCGATAGGTAATGGTATCGGAGCTGTTTTGGAAGCCCGTGATGTTATGCGCATATTGCGCAACAAAGAGGAAGCTCCGCAAGATTTATTAGAAAAATCATTGTTCTTGGCTGGGCGTATATTAGAGTTTGACCCCAAACTCCGTGGTGGCCAGGGCTATCATGTTGCCAAAGAAATTTTAAGCTCCGGTCGTGCGTTAGAGACGATGAACCGGATAATATATGCCCAAGGCAAAGCACCGCAGGCTCAGATTGGCCATCTAACCAGGGACATAGTTTCTTCCAGAGCAGGTGTGGTCGAAAGCATAGACAATCATCAAATTAACAAAATAGGTGTTTTAGCCGGGGCTTCGCAATATCCCGGAGCCGGGTTAGACTTATTAAAGAAGGTTGGTGATTTTGTCGAGCCTGGCGAAACATTGTATCGCATTCATTCGGTCAGTGCCAGCGACTTTGCCTTTGCCAATTCCTATGCCGACGGCGATTCTGGTTATGAAATAAGCAGTAAACGCTAAAAAAACTCCATTCCATCAAAAAAAATTGATTATACTCTTGCACGTCTCAAATCTGATTCCTATATAAGCAAATAGACAGATAAAAATCGAACTTACAAGAAAGAAGGAAAAGATTATGAGCAATAAAGTAATTGGTATAGACTTAGGTACAACAAACTCCTGCTTTGCCGTTATGGAAGGCGGAGAAGCAAAAGTCTTGGAAAATTCTGAAGGTGCGCGTACTACACCTTCAATGGTAGCATTTACCGACACGGAGCGCTTGGTTGGTTTCCCGGCCAAACGTCAAGCGGTAACCAATCCGGAAAACACATTGTTTGCGATTAAACGTTTGATTGGTCGTCGCTATGATTCGCCTGAAGTAGCCAAAGACAAAGCCCTTGTTCCGTTCAAGATTATTGAAGGCGACAATGGCGATGCTTGGGTAGAAGTCAAAGGGCAAAAATATGCTCCGTCGCAAATTTCGGCTATTGTTTTGCAAAAGATTAAGGAATATGCCGAGAGCTATCTTGGTGAAAAGGTTGAAAAAGCCGTTATTACGGTTCCGGCCTACTTTAACGATTCACAACGTCAGGCCACTAAAGATGCCGGCAAGATTGCGGGTTTGGATGTCTTGCGTATCATCAACGAGCCGACAGCTGCAGCGCTTGCCTATGGCTTGGATAAGAAGACCAACGGTACCATTGCGGTATATGACCTTGGTGGTGGTACGTTCGATATTTCTATTTTGGAAATCGGCGATGGTGTCTTTGAAGTAAAATCAACCAATGGTGATACATTCTTGGGTGGTGAAGACTTTGACCAACGTATTGTAAACTATTTGTCAGATGAATTCAAAAAAGAGACCGGTATTGACCTTAAGAACGACAGATTGGCATTGCAACGTTTGAAAGAAGCAGCCGAAAAAGCTAAGATAGAGTTGTCTTCGACCACACAAACCGAGGTTAACTTGCCGTTTATTACAGCCGATGCAACCGGCCCGAAACACTTGAATATCAAATTAACGCGTGCCAAATTGGAATCTTTGGTTGAAGATTTGATTGAAAGAACGATAGAGCCTTGCAAAAAGGCCATGACCGATGCCGGAGTTTCGCCGTCTGACATCAGCGAGGTTATCTTGGTCGGCGGTATGACTCGTATGCCCAAAGTCCAAGAAAAAGTTAAAGAGATTTTTGGCAAAGAGCCGCACAAAGGTGTAAACCCGGACGAAGTTGTTGCCGTCGGCGCTGCAATTCAAGGCGGTGTTTTGATGGGCGATGTCAAAGACGTATTGTTGTTGGATGTAACGCCTCTGTCTTTGGGTATTGAAACTTTAGGTGGTGTATTTACTCGTTTGATTGATCGTAACACGACCATTCCGACCCGCAAATCACAAGTATTTTCAACCGCCGAAGATGGCCAGACAGCAGTAACCATCAGAGTATTCCAGGGTGAGCGTGAAATGGCTGCCGACAACAAATTGCTTGGTCAATTTGACTTGGTAGGAATTCCGCCAGCACCGCGTGGTATGCCGCAAATTGAGGTTACTTTCGATATCGATGCTAACGGTATTGTTAACGTTTCGGCCAAAGATAAAGCCACCAATAAAGAGCAAGCTATTCGTATTCAAGCCAGCGGTGGTCTGTCTGATGCCGATATCGAAAAGATGGTAAAAGATGCCGAAGCCAATGCCGAGGCCGACAAGAAGAAGAAAGAGCTTGTCGAGGCCAAAAACCAAGCCGAGGCTTTGGTTCACACCACGGAAAAAACCTTGAAAGAAAACGGCGACAAGATATCAGCCGCCGAAAAAGAGGCCATCGAGAAAGAACTCAATGCCTTGAAGACT
The DNA here is from genome assembly GCA_944391415.1 of uncultured Alphaproteobacteria bacterium. GTDB lineage: Bacteria > Pseudomonadota > Alphaproteobacteria > RF32 > CAG-239 > CAZU01. Next base: position 8,408 of record CALXTM010000002.1, on the reverse strand, counting down.
GCTTTGGAAGCCGATGATTTATCTGTCATCAAGGAAAAGACCGAGAGTTTGATGCAAGCCTCTCTGAAGTTGGGCGAGGCGATGTATAAAGCCCAGGCCCAGGCATCGCAGGCACAAGGTGCCGCTCAGGGTGCTGACGCCGGTTCGTCTTCGGAACAGCCCAAAGACGAAAAGGTTGTAGATGCTGATTTTGAAGAGGTCAAATAAGCTCTAAGTCCCAAAGAAAAAGCCCCGCAGATTTCTGCGGGGCTTTTTCTTTTAATTTAAGAACGTTGAGTTTGATTCATTGCTATAGGTTTTATACCGGCAGGCTTATTATGTTCTCCGGTATTGGTAACTGTTTCTTTATGCTTGCCGTTTGCCCCCATAATAGTGTTAAGGTACAATTTTCGGGTTGAGCTCCAAATCCGGTCAAACGTAACGGTAAACGGGATGTAGCTATGCTGTTCGACTTTGGAAAATTGGTCAAATTTTTCATAATGTGCTTGTTCTGGGGTAACATGTTTTGCCGTTTCGCCGTTGGCATAAGAATTAAACATTTCTCCGTTATTGCTATGGACATGCTTTCCGGTTTCGTCGACCATCACATTGCGGTCCAAAATCCCGTCACGGTGAGCATCATCTCTGGTGCTTGCCACATCGCCGACTTCATTATGAACAGTAATGTTTTGGGCATCAATTCTCTCAATTGCATCTAATACCTCCGGTGTCATTTTTGACATATCAATGCTTCCGTCAGGGTTGTGTAAAGATGCAATTACCGAAATATCCTCGTTTGAGATATTAAGCTCCTTACCATAAGTGTCAATCCACCCGGCTCCAAAAAGTTTATGATTGCCCTTTACGTCAACAGGGTTTTCATTGTGTAAATCACCATCAACGTGGTTTTGCAACGTATCAACATCAGAGGCTACCATCTGCCCACCTGAATATGCCACAATCAGCTCCAAGCGATGCGCATCAATTATTCGGTCAGGATGTTCGGCATTCCAACGGCTTAAAGGACTGTTTTCATTGTCAAGAGCAGCCATGTTTTCTTGATATACCTCAGGATTAGCAGATGTCCAATACCTGACAGAGCGTTCGGCATTATTAAGTGCCTTTTGGCTATATTTTGCCGAAGCCTCTTGGTCTACGACCTTAACGCCATTAGTATCTTCGGCATTGGTTTGTTCGCGAATAATCCCATCGTTAGCCAATTGTTCATCGCTTTTGTCAACCAGTTCAAGAGCCTTTTGTGCGGCAATAGGATCTTTGCTAATTCCGTGTTCATTAAGCTCCTCAGGAGACATATTTTTATAGTCATTCAATTCATCAGCGGTAATTGGTGTTTTACTATAAGTCGGGTCGTCGGCATTATATTCATCGGCGGTAGGTTGGCGTGTGCCATGCTCACCCCATAAGTCAAGCGATGTATTGTTTACATAAGAAGAAAACTGGTTAACTCCCCAAGCCATGCCCATACCTGTCAAAACGGCGGTTCCTGTAGAGGCAGCCGAGTTCGCCAGAGCCTTAGATATTGCCTTACCCCATTTTTCGCCTGATTTTCGGTTAGCCCTAGCCCCTTTTATTGCAGATATGGTAAATCCTATTCCCATCATACCAAACCTGGCAACTTTTTCCATTCCCAGGCGAGCGATTTCTCCGCCAAAAAATATAGCGGCGGTAGAGGCGGCACTCATCAAAATCTCGGGTGATTTTTGAGCCAAGAACTTGCCAAAGAATTTTAGCCCTTTTTCTTTAGATGCTTTGCGTTCCTCAACATAAGCTTTGGTCAGCCTTGCTAAAGCCTGCGCGGCATAAACACCGGCATATATTTGCGAACCAAGTCCGGGAACACCCAAAGCCAAACTGGCAGTATTGCAACCGATCCGCAAAGCTTGGTTAATAGCCTGTGAGGCCATATTTCTTTTCATCATGCTGCCAAATTTACGCGCAACCAAATATTTGTTACCAAATCTGGCAATGCAGGTTTTATCAATTTTGGCCAAAGGTCTATACATTTTTTGCAAGACTTTAGCCGAGCGGTCATTAAGATGGGCTTTCCCGGCCAAACGGTTCAAAAAGCTGACATGGTTATTAACCACAGCCGCCTGATAAGCAATAGCCCCTTTATCACTCACTTTAAGTGGCGAATTTCCAGGCACCAAAGCCATAACAGCTGAGGCAATTTTATGATCTCGTTCTTTATTTGCAATGTTTTCGGGCAAATTAGCAATAACATCTGTGGCAAGCAGGGTGCGCATATGATTGTTTGCCACTACGTTCAATTGCGTTTTAAGCTCGGAAAGCAATTCTTGCCTTCCTTTGCCATAAGCGGCGACGGCTGCACCTCTGGCAGCTTCGAGTTTTATGGTTTCAATAAAAGTTTGTTTTTTCTTATCGGCATCGGGATTTTCAAATTCAATCATTCCCAATCTGGCAATGGTTTCCTCATCAAGCCAATTTGTATTGTTAAGGTCGGCTTTTTCAGCCAAATCCCAAGCCTCATCAAAAGATTCTTCCAGTTTTTTAGCATCAGCCGGTTTGATGTTTGTCAGGCCAAAAATCTCATCATAAGATATAATTTGCTGATTAAGCGTATTTTTGGTCATTGTTGCCAGATCATCAAACGAGAATTCGCCTTCGCCCTCAAGCTCGATTCCGGCAAGATTTTCTTTATTGCTCAAATACTCAAGCATTTCCATGGCACCGTCATAAACATCGGCAATATTGGTTTCATCCACCACAATGTTTTTTAAGGCCACACCTTTAACTTTGTCGGCCATGGCCGCAATCAACACATTTTTTTGTGCTTTTAAGTTAATGGTTTGCCGGTTATCGTTGTTTGATTTAAGCTCATCATCAATTGCTCGTACCATAGTCACGAGTTGGTGTGGCGGCAAAGCCTCGGCCAAAGTTTGTGCTTTTTCAGTCAACAAAACATTAAACCTTGCTTTTTGGGATGCGTTCATGCTCTCTTTAAGTTTTTGAACAACATTTTCTTTTTCTTCTGCGTTCAATTTATCAAAATTGGATGGAAAACTATTTCCCAAAATTTCTTTCAAAGAGATAATTTCTAATCCTTCGGTCAAATGAAGAGAATTGGCTGTCTGCTCCAGAAAGACAGGCATAATACCATCGGTTTTGCTTCCGTCCAAAATCTGTTTCCACTCATCCGAGGTATAGCTGTTAAGCCGGATGCCGCTTGTTTGCGGCTCGAGCGAGGGTGTTGGTTGCGGCTCTGGCGCGGGTGCTTGCTGCGGAATGTTCCTTCCTTCATAAAGCAGCGGAATTTCATCATATGTCACATCAAATCCAGGGATTTTTTTGACGCTATCTTCCACATCTTCCATATATGAAACATAAAGTTTTTGTATTTCCGGACTAAGTTTTTGTCCTGCCTTATAGGTGTACAATTTGCGTACATGGTCAAGATAAGAGCTTTGCTCATTTGCAACAGTAAGGGCGTATTCTAATTGCCCACCAGGTTAACCAAAAGGTCTTTAGCCTTGGTGTCTTTTCCCAAGGTATCAATTTTTGCCTCCAAGACTTGGTGCAATATTTGGCTTAAATCATTGGGGGATAATGCTTGCAGACAAGATGGATTAAGTACTTTATAGCGGTCGATTACAACCTCAAGATTATTGGGCGCTTTGGGAGTCCTGGGTTTCTTTTGGCTGGTTGTTGCCGTTTTTTCTTTGGGTTTATTTATCTGTGCCACAGGCCAGTTTATCCCAGGATGCCGCCTTTCAAGCGTGGTTTTAAGTGCATTCAAAAAATTACAATAAAACTCGGCAGTTTCAGGTTTAATATAAGCATTGGTAGAGCTTTGGTCATAATAATGACGCAGTTTATTCAGGTGTTTTTCCCGTTCATCTTTGTTATATTTTGAATTTGGCACATTGACTGCCCCAAGGATGGTAGCAAATCGCACATACTGATATCGCCGCCCCTTGGGCATGGCTGTATTTTTGTCCTGTGACAATACAATAGCCAAATCTTCTGCTATGTCAATTTTGTTGCTATCCAGAATTGTTTTGAGTTCAGTAATGTCCAAAACTTCTTTTGGCCAACCGGGCGTAATCATAATGTCCACCTTTCTGTTGCTTATAACGATATCTCAAAGATACCACATTTTTGACAAAAACGCAAATATTTTGTCAAAATAAAGTAATATATAGATTATAATAAAAGATTGTTAATATAATATTTATGTAGCCAAACCAAAAAGTTATACAAATTACTTGCATTTTGTCATTAATATCCCTAAATAAAAAGCATAATTACGAAAAGAGACGGACAATAAACCATGACCGAAAAAGACTATTACGAAATATTGGAGGTATCAAAAACAGCCAGCGGTGAAGAAATAAAACATGCTTTTCGTCGCCTGGCAATGAAATACCACCCGGATCGCAATCCCGGCGATAAAATTGCCGAGGCCAAATTCAAAGAAATAAACGAGGCTTACGAGGTCTTAAAAGACGAGCAAAAGCGTGCAGCCTACGACCGCTATGGTCATCAGGCCTTTGCGGCAGGCGGTATGGGTGGCGGCAATCCGTTTGGTGGGTTTAATTTTGATTTTGGCAGCGGCTCAGGCGGCTTTGCCGACATTTTTTCCGAGGTTTTTTCTGAGTTTATGGGCGGTGGCCGTGGTCGCAGGCAGAGCTATGCCCAAAGAGGGCAAGATGTTCGTTATAACTTGTCCATAAGCCTTGAAGAAGCTTTCAGCGGTGTTGAAAAAGAAATCAAATTTTCCTCCACGCAAACCTGTGAGACCTGCCATGGTCATGGCACCAAAGACGGCACGGAGGCTCCGGCTTGCACCCACTGCAACGGCACAGGCAAAGTAAGGTTACAGCAAGGATTTTTTGTTGTGGAGCAATCTTGTCCTTATTGCAAAGGCACCGGGCATTTAGTCAAAGATGCTTGCCCTGATTGCAAAGGCAAAGGTTTCATCAACCATCCCAAAACCATCAAAGTCAAGATTCCGGCCGGTATAGAAGACGGAACCAGTATGCGGATTGAAGGTGCCGGAGAGGCTGGTATTCGTGGTGGTGCCAATGGCGATTTATATGTCTTTGTCAGCATCAAAGAACATAAGTTATATGAGCGCGACGGAGCAAGTCTTTATACTCGTATCCCAATATCAATGTGTTGTGCTGCCTTGGGTGGACAAATAGAAATTCCTTCAATAGACGGCTCCAAACTCGAGGTAGAGATCAAACCGGGCGCGCAGTCAGACCAGGTTATCAAAATCAAAGGTCAGGGCATGACAATAGTTCGTTCGGAAAAACGTGGCGATTTGTTTGTCAAATTACGGGTTGAAACGCCGGTTAATTTGTCCGCCCGAGAAAAAGAGCTTTTGCAAGAGTTTCGAGATATCAGCCAAGACGATTCTTGCCAGCCTGAATCAAAAAGCTTTTTTGATAAGATAAAAGATTTGTTTGCTGCGTAAAACCTTGATAAATTAATTGTTTATTTAACAATTTTATGCTATCATAAACTAAGATTAAGGTGAACTTTTAAGGAGGAAGCTCATGCCCTTGGCTAGTGTTAGCAATAAAGTTGATGGTGTTGCCGGTTGGGACAAGACCGTGACAGATGTCAACAATGTTGACGAGACCTTTGCCAATGCCAGGGATCTTGGCTATGCCCGCCTTAATAATTCTCGTATATCGGTTATTGGCCAGCTTGGCAAATATGACAACAAAGATATGTACATGGTTCAGGTACAGTCTAATGGTAAATTGTTTGTCAATCTGCGCACCGGCGATTCGACCGAGGACGAAAAAGTCCTTGATTTATCAAAGTATGATGAAAAGCTCAACGAAATCAAAACTAATTTAGAGGCTCTCGGCATCAAAACCGAGGAAGAGGTCATCGACACCACGCCTAAAACCCCACTTGAAATTGCCAAGGCCGAGGTTGAAAAGATGAAAGAAGAGCGTGAAAAAGCTCAGGCCGGGTTACTTGATGATATTGCCCCCGGTTTAACAATCAAGGTCTATATGCAAAAAGGCAATCGGACGATTTGTATTGGCGATTCAACAGCTGATAAAAATTCCGACGAATATGCCACTATGAAGTCGATTCTCTCTGGCGAATACAAAGCCAAAAAAGGCCAATATTATATTGAGGTTGGTTCGGAAGAAGAAACCTTGCGCGAGAATACACCCTATATTATGCAAATCAAACAAGGCGACAAATATATCAACGACTATTTGGTCACCGAGGCCGAATCAGAAGACAGTAAAAATGAAACTATTTCGCTGACATCAAGCACCTCGTCGTCCGAATATATTTCTTCGGCCTATGCTGCACAGATTCAGGCACAGCAATATTCAGCCACTGCTACGATGATGTCTGATGCCTACACCAATTTGGCATCAATCAAAAACAAGCAAAGTGGTGCCAGCAAAATATTTTCCACCCTTTTGAATGTATAAACCAAAAAAAGCTCCTTTGTGAAAAGGAGCTTTTTTTTAATTAAACAAGCTCAAGACGCTTTGTGCCGATATTGATGCCAAAGACAAAGAGTTGAGCGCCAGTTGTTGGCGGGTTTGCAGCGACAGATATTGGGCCGATGCCTCGTTCATGTCGGCCAAGGTCAGCTCATCGGCCCCGGTTTCTAATATGTCCGTCAGGCCTTCTGTAAAATCAGCCCTTGTTTGGATGATGGAATATTGGTTACCCAAGCTCTCGGCCAAAGAACGCAAAGTAGTGATGGCTTGGGTCAGCTCTGATACCGACCGATTGATGTCGCTTGTCGTCTGCCACAAGGCCTCGTTCAGCCCGATTGCGGCGGCGGTGATATCCTGCCCCAAAACATTGAAAACATGTGAGCGGTGCTCATTAAACACCACCTTCAAATTGCCGCCTTTGAGCAAATTGATACCTTGATAAGAGCAATCGTTTAAGAGTTTGTTATATTCACCCAACACAGTGTTAAACTGGCTTTGATATTCGGTTACATTTACTTTGGTGTCGGCATCGTCTTCATCGTCCGTCTCAATCTCGGTCGGCAACACCCACGGTGTGGTCTCTGTAATACCGGGAATCATGGTGGTGATGTTACCATTGGTAATAGATTTGGTTGCACCGCTGTCATTTTCATCTTTGTAATCTTGGCTCACTTCATACCATTTGACGTTGTCATTTTTCTCAAACGCCAGTTTTGCCCCTTGAGCAATCTCTAGGATATTATTGCCGGCTCCACGATCTTTGCCATGAAAAATTTCTGAACTTAAAGTGTTAAAATAAACTTGTGACGTTGCGGCAAGATATGTATAATTTCCGCTATCATAGCCAGAGTTGACAATTCCATAACCATCAACACCCAATGTTGTAATATTTATATTACCTTCAATATTTGTTTTTGAATTGGTCAAAGTATAAATTCCATATGCCAGATCACCAGATGTATTTATATTAACATCAGCGCCTGATTCAATATTGGTTTGGGAATTGGTTACAGTGTATATTCCATATGCCTTATCACCAGATGTATTTATATCAACATTAGCACCAGATTTAATATTACAAGTTGAAGCATTACGAATACCAAAACCCCAACCATTTTTTCCTGAGGTTTCAATCTTGATTTTAGCATCGGAATTAACATTAACTGTCGAGGCATTATATGCATGAATACCACAATTAGCTCCTCCTGTGGCGACAATATTAATTTTGCCTCCAATATCGGCTATTGCTCCGGTATTTACATAAATTGCTCCTCTAGCATAAACATTGGCATCTTTAGTCTGTAATTTAATGTCCAAATTGTTTAATTTAGCTACTGCTCCTTTGCCATTAACATAGACTGCATTAGTCATACTAGTAGTAGCACTATTATTATAATCGATACTCAAATCAGACACCTCACAGCCGCTTTGGGTGATGTTTATCAGGCTTTGCCTAGCTGTTGATGTCGCGATTATCGAGCATTCGGTGACATTGTCGCCAAAGTAGCCGGCACCGACTAATTTTTGGTTGGCCTGAAGGCTTATGCCACCGGTGTCGGTGATATCATCCAAGTCGATATTGCCATAGACACAGATTGTCTCTTTGCCGGAGTTGATGGCATCTCTTAGTTCATCTGCGGTTTCTACCACGGCACCATTGGCCCCGACCAGGGCTTGCAAATCTTCCTTGCTCAAAGCCTGGCCTACCGCCCCGGCCTGCGTGGTGATGGATTGCATCTGCTTCAACAATGATGTTGCCGTCTCTATTCCTTGACTGGCCGCCTCAATCGTTTGGATACCCTGGTCCATCGCATCTAACAAAGCATTCAAATCAGCCGAGCGATTGGTCAGTGACCTCGCCTGATAATACGCACTTGCATTGTCAAGCGCCGTGTTTACCTTCTTGCCGGTGGCAAGAATGAGCTGGGTCTTGTCCATTTGTTTGGCTATGTTGGTAAGACT
>CALXTM010000001.1 GCA_944391415.1 uncultured Alphaproteobacteria bacterium | reverse complement strand
TACAATAACCAAGGCATAACCCAAGACTACCCAGAACAAGGCAATAACTTTTGGGGCAATTTGCCTGACAACAACTTCGGTTTTGGCACTTCGCAAATATCCTCAAATATCGAGAATATGCAAAACACTCCCGTGCCCAATGTTCAAAATCAAGCTTATGGCACTTCATCAATGGCAGGACCAAGCTCAAGTTCAAGTTTTAGCAATTCAATCAACCCTTACGCCAGAATAAAACAATTATTGGAGCAAAATGATTATACTCAAAACCAAGAAGTAAACAACATCAATCAACTCACTCAAAATTCTTTGCTGAATTCGGGGAGTGATTCAACTTCAAATAATATTGATTATTCTCTTTATGGAAATGATTTCAGCAAAGAATTTATCAATGAAATGCTTAATGATAAACGTTTTCAAAATATCATGAATAATAGAGTTAGAATTAACGAAGGTGGATATGTAAATCATCCTAATGATCGAGGAGGAGAAACAAAATTCGCAATAAGTAGTAGATGGTATCCCAATGAAGATATTAAAAATTTAACAAGAGAAAGAGCTGATATGATTTTATTCAGAGATTATTGGAAAGATACAAACATTTATCAACTTCCGGACGAAATAGCAGACATTGTTTTGGATGATAGTATTGTTCAAGGGCAACCAACCGCAATAAAAAATTTACAAAGAGCTTTAGGAATTGTTGATGATGGAATAATTGGCCAAAATACATTAAATTCTATAAAAAATACAAATATTAAGACTCTTAAAGAAAAGTTTATCAAAAATGTAAAAGATATAGAAGAACAGTATTTAAACAATGATCCATCACAGCGTGTCTTTGAAAAGGGACATAAAAACAGATTCAACAAATACTAATTATGTGCAGATACTGATTTTATCATTTTATAAACATAGTTATAAAGTTCTTGTGTTGTGGTGTATTCGCTATACAAATATGGAGATACACCACAATTATTTTGCTTACAATAATTTGTATTATTGTATAAGAATAGATATTCATCATATATAAAGCTTATATATGTATCTATTTTATTTTGAGCATCTTTTTCTGACACATTATAAAATTGTGTTAAAAGTTTTACTGCTGTATTTTTATAACATATTTGCGTTTCTTTATTTATATCAGTAAGAAAATTATAACATTTCATGCTCCAAGTTTCTGTGCATTCTTGTTTTTTAAGTTTATATTTATCTTGACATGAGGATAATTCTTTTTCAAATTCGTTTAAAATATCAGCACAAACATTAAAACTAAACAATAATGTTAAAGTAAAGATAAACATAAATCTTTTCATATATCAAACTCCTAAGGATAAGTTATAGTAATCATAATCTCAAAAATTTGAAAATAAGGTTAAAACAATGCTATCCATAATTTAAAATTTATTTTTGAGAACATATTGACTAACCCGTCGGGTGAGTGTACAAAGACCAGTATGGTACATTAGTGTATCATAAAGCGACCTAAAGTAAATTAGGCCGCTTTTTTGTTTTTAAACCTACATGCGCTTTTGGCATAAAGAGCCAGAGGCGTTTTTTTTAAGGAGAAATAGCATGGACTTTTACGGCAAATATAAATCACCGCTTGGTTATCAAACCGGTGCAAATCAGATTGACAGCTATGGTGTTGACCACAGCGGGTTCACATTGCGTGATGAGCTGGCTTATCAAATGGCTCGTCAGCAAAGAGAAAACCAAATCATTCAAAACTACAATAACCAAGGCATAACCCAAGACTACCCAGAACAAGGCAATAACTTTTGGGGCAATTTGCCTGACAACAACTTTGGCTTTGGCAATTCCAATATTGCCAACAATATTGAGAATAGATCACCTCAGACTCAGCAAACTAGTTCGTCACAACAATTTGCAAACAATTTAAAAAATACCATAAGAAAATATGGTATTGATAAAATAACAACAAGCCTATACAATTTAGGTTACGATGGCGGAGAAAGAGCCTGCGATTATATAAATAATAGTTTCAAAAATCTCAAAGAATATGACAACCTTTCTTCAGTAGGAAAAGCTCAAGCAGAGGCTTCAAGATTAACTCCCGTTTCTGTTTCCGATGTCAACAAACATCAATATGTCAGTTGTGTCGGTGCTTTTGATGGTCCTTTGGCGGCAGCACTAACAGCTGCCGCGGGGTTGTACAAAGAAGGAAATGACTTATATCGTAAATGGAACAACCCTCGTTATGGTACAAATGCAGAAATCATTCAAGATAGTATAAAAGATTTAAAGAACGATGCTTTGGGAATTGTTACCGGACTATCTTCTTCTGATATAGATCAATGTAGTCATATACTTCCTCAAAGTGCTAGAAAACGATTGTATTAAATAAGACTCATTAGGATAGAGGATTGACAGCTCCTCTATCCTTTTATATCATCTATGAATAATTGATCAACTATTAAGGTAGTAAAATGCAAAAATCTTTAGTCTTTCTTGATAAAATAGCCGGTATTTTGATTGCTATTTTTTGCTTAGGACAATTATTGCAAATCTTCGGTTTGAATATATGGGAATTTCCATTGAATGAATATGTTACACAAGAATTGTTAATCGCGCAAAATTCGTTGAATTATATATATGATTTCTTAACCCTATTAGGAATAATTTTGTTATACAAACAAAAATATATATTTTTACAAAAAATAGAAATGATATTATGGGTTATATTATTTTTGCTAACACCTTATTTATTACACCAAATAACATCGCTTGAACAAATTTATGTTGTTGATAAAATTTAGGAGCAAATCATGACTAAGTACCAAAAAATTTGGTGGTTTTTGTGGGTAATATTTTTTATTTTTTGTCTTTCCCATTATATTTGTATGTTATTTTGGGCTAAAGATATACAAGCAGTTACTATAGAATATGGATTTTATTTGCTCATTTTGGCGATGGGCGCTGTTAGCGTAGCACCTATTAAATGTGGTAAAAAGTTGTTGTGGTTTATTCTGTTTTGCTGCTTGGCAACTATTTATCACCTGCCTGAATTTCAAAAGATTACAGAGATTGAAGCCTGCGCCGAAGGTAAATGTCAAGCACTAACAAACCTCAAGATTAGCACGACGGAATAATACTTAGGCCGCTTTTTTTGTTTTCAAACCTCAACCGCTTTGGGCTTTTGTAAGCTAAAAGTAGTTTCTTAGACAGCAAAAAATTTGCTTGCCAATAAACCAAATTTGCTTTAACTTCAACTTTGCCGAGGCGAGCGGTTTCGGTGGTGTCTGAAAAACATCTTGCTAATAACAAACTCCTTTATGGGGAGTGGGTGAAATAAGCACGTTTTGCGTGACGAATAAGCCTGACTGTATTAGCACAGTTTTTCAGCTCCCCGCCTTGTTTTTTCAAACAACGGCGGTTTTGTTTTAATAAGCAAAATAAGGAGTTAAAACTGATGAGCTTAAAACAAATTATGCGCCAAGAGCTTGCACCGCAACTGGTAGCTTTGCGCAAAGCAAAGAGCTTAAGCCTCCAAGACGTTGCCCTGCAAACCCCACTGTCGATGAATATGATAACATTGATGGAAAAGGGCGAAAACTTAAGCTTCAAGCACTATCTGCGCCTGATTAAGTTTTATGGCAAAAAGCTGGAGCTTAAGCTGGCAGATTTAGACTAGACCATAGCTTTGGGCTCAAACACTTCGCCGCCGATAACCTCAACCAACGCCCCCGTGGTAAACGGATACGACGTCGGCATTTGGTGCATGCGTCTTACTGCCAAATAGCCAAATGCCTGTGCCTCAATCGCCATGGCATCAAGTTCGCACTCTGCCGCGGTTACAATTTGCAAAGTTTTGGTGCGCTGGCGCAAAAAGCGCATCATGGTCGGGTTTTTGGCTCCGCCGCCGCAGATAATAACTTTTTTGGGCAATATCGGCACAAAATCATCAATCGCCCTGATGATAGATTCTGCCACAAAGGCGGTCACGGTTGCCGCGCCGTCTTCAAGGCTCAGTCCTTCCAGATGTTCCAGTTTGTCGTCAAAGGTGGTGTTGTCGGCGGCCTTGGGTGGTTGCATTTTGAAAAACTTGTGTTTGAGCATGCTGTTTAGCACATCGTCATTGACTTTGCCGCAGATGGCAAGCTTGCCGTTATAGTCCATATGCATGCCGCCGTGTTTATTAACCCACCAGTTGATTGCCGCGTTGCCGGGCCCCGCGTCAAAGGCAATCATCTCGCCGTTTTGCCCGATCCAGGTAAGCGAGCTGATACCCCCGATATCAACAAATACAATCGGTTTTTCCATTTTTTGTGCCAAAGCGCCGTGGTAGATTGCCGTCAAGGGGGCGCCTTGCCCGCCGGCCAAAATATCGGCATCTTTGAATTTGCTAACCACTTTTACTTGAAGTGCATCGGCCATTTTTTGCCCGTCGCCGATTTGGTACAAAATATGTTCTTTGGGCTTGTGGCAAACAACATGTCCGCCAAATCCGATGAGGTTAATTCCCTCCACATCAAACATAATCTCACGCGCGGCGGCAATATGAAACTCGGTCAGCGCGTTTTCAATCCGCAGCTTTTCGTCATCGTTCATGGTCACAAAGTTTTTTTGCATATGGCGCAGGCTTTCGCGCATATTCTCGTCATAAGGAATATCAAATGTTCGTCCGAAAGAAAATATATCCACCCCGTCAGTGGTAATTATCGAGGCATTAACTCCGTCCAAAGACGAACCGCTTGCCAACCCCAAAACCTTGTAGGCCTCAATCGAATTCATGATAAAAAATCAAACTCCTTTGTTGCAATGCAAAAATTATATGCTAATATGCGTTAAGATTTGGTTATGAATATAAAAAGGAACAATAAAAATGTCGGAATTTAAATCAGAATTCTTAAATATTATGCAAGAACGCGGCTTTTACAATCAATGCACCAATATCGAGGGTTTTGATGCCTATTTGTACGAATGCGAAAAATCAGGCAAACCGGCGGTGGGCTATCTTGGCTCCGACCCAACTGGCGACAGCTTGCATGTTGGGCATATTGTTCCGCTGATGATGTTGCGCTGGTTTCAAAAATGCGGCCACAAGCCGCTTGCTCTTGTGGGCGGTGCCACGGCGCGCATCGGCGATCCTTCCGGCAAAGACAAGCTCCGTCCGTTTTTGGATGAGGCAACTTTGGCACACAATATTAAGGGGCTAAAAAAATCTTTTTCTAAGTTTCTGCGCTTTGGCGACAGTGGCAATGATGCCCTGATGGTTGACAACTGGGATTGGTTTAAGGATGTAAATTATCTTGCATTTTTGCGCGATATCGGCACTTGCTATTCGGTCAACCGCATGCTCACCATGGATTCTGTCAAAACCAGGCTGGAGCGCGAACAACCGATGAGCTTTTTGGAGTTTAACTATATGTTGTTGCAAGGCTATGATTTTTGTGTCTTGATGCAAAAATACGGCTGCCGCGCCCAAATAGCCGGTTCCGACCAATGGGGCAACATCACCTCCGGCACCGAGCTTGGCCGCCGCAAATACGATGTTGAGTTGTTTGGTTTTACCTCGCCGATTATTACCGATGCCTCCGGCAAAAAAATGGGCAAATCCGAGGGCAATGCCGTTTGGATTAACGAGGACAAGCTATCCTCTTATAACTACTATCAATATTTTCGCAACATTGGCGATACCGATGTTGGCAAATGCCTGCGTATTTATACCGATTTGCCGATGGACGAGATTAGGCGCCTTGAGGCCTTAAAAGACCAGGAGATTAACGAGGCCAAAAAGATTTTGGCCTATGAGGCCACCAAAATCTGCCGTGGTGAGGCCGAGGCCAAGGCAGCTCTTGACACCGCCACCAAAACCTTTGAACAAGGCTCAGCCGGTGGCGATTTGCCATCGGTTAATGCTCATATAGGCGACGGCATTTTGGATGTATTTGTCAACATTGGTTTTTGTTCCTCCAAGGGCGAGGCGCGTCGTCTCATCAAACAAGGCGGCCTAAAGCTAAATGACCAAAGCATTACCGATGAAAACTATCATTTAAGCGAGAGCGATTTTTCTGCCCTTCAGGCCAAGATAGCTCTGGGCAAGAAAAAATTTGGCATTATCAAGTTGGGCTGATATTGATATTTTAACTTTTAAGCCTTAAATTATCTCAAAGCGGATTCTTTTTAAAAATTTGGAATAAGGAGATTTGTTTTGCCGGATAATTTACCCGAATTGCGCGATATTCACTTGCCAGATGGTGTTTCATTTTGGCCTTTGGGGTATGGCTGGTGGGTTATTATGCTTAGCCTTATCGGGGTAATAGTGCTATATCACTTATTCAAATTTTGGCGCCTCAAATCACAAAAGCTCTATGCCATAAGGTTGCTAAAATCAGTTGATGAAAAAAACGTTGTTAATTCGGCCGCCGCTGTTTCGGAGATTTTGCGTCGTATCTGTGTTTATAAATATCCTCAGGCCTCAGCGCTCACCGGCCGGGACTGGATAAATTTTCTCAACACGCACGCCAAGTCGCAAAAATTGGACGGCAAAGAGGCCGAGCTTTTGCTCAATGCACCGTATATGCCGGCCGAAAGCGCTTTGTTTGATCATAATAATTTGCAAAAGCTAAAAGACTTTTGTTTTCGTTGGATAGGAGAAAATTTATGATGGTCTTTGCCTATCCTTATGCTTTTTTACTGTTGTTGTTGCCGTTTTTGGTCTACAAACTTTTGCCCCGGGTCAAAGGAATGCAAGGCGATGCGCTAAAAGTTCCGTTTTTGGATGATTTGGAGCGCATATCCATTGCCTCTGGCGGCATCTGGGCGCCAAAGGCCACAACCGGTAATGGTATTTCCAAGCCGTTTTTATGGATGTATTTAATTTGGGCTTTGCTTTGTGTTGCTGCCGCTCGTCCGCAAATTGTAGGCGAACCCCTACGTCTGCAAAATAATAGCCGTGATATTATGTTGGTTTTGGATATTTCCACCTCCATGCTGGAGCCTGATTTTAGTTTTGCCAACCGCCGGATAACCAGGCTCGATGCGGTTAAAAAAGTTGTTTCCGATTTTACCACCAAACGTGCCAATGATAGGTTGGGGCTTATTTTGTTTGGCACACGCGCTTATCTGCAAGCACCTCTTACCTACGACAAGGCAAGCCTAAACGATATTTTGTGGTCGATGCAAGCCGGTATGGCAGGCGATTCTACCAGCATTGGCGATGCTTTGGCGCTTGCCTTAAAAAACTTAAAAGACAAATCAGGCGACAAAGTGATAATTTTGTTGACCGATGGTGAAAACAACGACGGCTCGCTAAGCCTCGCGCAGGCAATCAAACTGGCCAAGGACGAAGGCATCAAAACCTATACCATCGGTGTTGGCTCGCCCAATATCTTTTTTCAAATGTTGGCCTTAAGTCCTCAAACCGGTGATGACAAAGGCTTGAAAGAGCTTGCCAGGCAAACCAAGGGACAATATTTTAGGGCCGAAAGCACGTCAGATTTGCAAAAAGTCTACGACCTGATAGATAAGTTAGAGCCCACCCAGGGCAACGAAAACTATATCCGTGAAACCAAAGATGTTTTTTATCTTCCGTTGCTTGGTGCTGTTTTGGTTGGTTTGGGTCTGGTGTTTGTTATGAAAAGGACGCTATGATGGCAGAGTTTTGGCATAATTTTCATTTTTTAAGACCGTGGTTTTTGCTTTTGTTGCTTTTACCTCTTGGGCTTTATGGTTTTTACTTCAGGGGAATAAAGTCGGCATCATCGTGGCAAAAAGTAATAGACAAACGCCTGCTTGATTATTTGTTGGTCAAAGGCTCGGCCGCCAAAAGACGCTTTTTGGTTTTGACCGCGCTTATAGGCATGGTAATAGCCATTGTTTCTGCCGCAGGCCCCAGTTGGCAAAAGGTCGAAGTCCCGCTTCTAAGCCAAAAAAATCCGGTTATGGTTTTACTTAACCTTTCATCGGATATGAGCCAAACCGACATCACCCCATCACGATTAGCCAGAGCCAAATACAAAATAAAAGATTTTTTATCAATGCTCAAAGGAGCTCAGGCCGGAATCATTGTTTATTCCTCAGAGCCTTTTATGGTCTCGCCCATCACCGAGGATACTAATATTTTGGCAAACCTGCTTGCGGCAATAAATATTGATATTATGCCGGCAAATGGCGACAGATTGGACCGGGCGATTGATTTGGCTGTCTCCAAACTTCAGTCTGCCGGCTATCAAAAAGGCGAGTTGGTTGTTTTTGCCTCTGATGTCGGGCAAAAGTTTGATCAGACGCTTACTGCCGCCAAAGAGGCCAAGGCCAAAGGTTTTAAACTTGATATTGTAGGCATGTCTTCATCTGCCAACGAAAAATTATCAATGGTCGCCTCCTCTGGTGGAGGCAGCTATTGGCCGATTCAAACATCTGATGCCAAGATTGCCGCTCTGGCCGAAGAGCTAAGCCAAAAAGACGGCGATTTAAGTGTGGGCAAAAATATGCGCACTATTTGGTTTGATGGTGGCTATTGGTTGCTTATTGTGCCGCTTGTTTGTTGCCTGCTGTTTTTCCGTCAAGGAATTTTGGCGGTTGTATTCCTGGTTAGTCTAAGCTCTCAAGCTCATGCCGGCTTTTTTACCAACTCCGACCAAGACGGCCTCAAAGCCTTTGAGCAGGGTAATTATGCGCAAGCTGCCTCAAGTTTTAAGGATAGCAATTGGCAGGGGGCCTCTTATTATCGTTTGGGTGATTATAAGTCGGCTTTTAAGGCCTACCAAAACGATACTTCGGTCGAGGGCTTATATAATCAGGGCAATGCCTTGGCCAAATCCGGCCAAATCAAAGAGGCCATATCCAAATATGAGGAGGTACTGAAACTTAATCCCAATCACGAAGATGCCAAGTTCAATCTTGAGTATTTACAAAAACAACAAGACCAGCAAAACAAACAGCAAAACAAGCAACAAAATCAAGATAATCAAAACAATAATAGCAGTAACAATCAACAGCAAAATAAGGAAGATAAGGGACAAGACAATCAATCTCCGCAAGATAATGCCCAGTCTTCCTCCCAAGGGGATAATGATTCCCACAATCAAGACAATCAGCCGCAAGCATCACCGCAAGATGATGGCAAACAAGACCAAAATTCGGATAAAAAAGACGACAACGCCAATCAAGAGCGGCAGTCGGCATCGCAAGATATGTTGGATGAAAACAACTCCGATAATCAAAATTCTAACTCTCAAGGAGCTATGATGAGCCAAGAGGGTAATAAAGAAGAGCAATATGATGAAAAAATGCAGG
Organism: uncultured Alphaproteobacteria bacterium; assembly: GCA_944391415.1. GTDB lineage: Bacteria > Pseudomonadota > Alphaproteobacteria > RF32 > CAG-239 > CAZU01. The sequence continues at coordinate 142,356 of CALXTM010000001.1, read as the reverse complement.
CCAAAGCCAGACAATATCGTGAGATACCCGAAGACCCTGGCGGCCTTTTAAAAGCGTTTATTTATCAAGAATATCGTCAAAATCGTTATAACGAACCATAGGTGAAAAAGATGAAAAAAATATTTTTAAGCACATTAATTGGGTGTTTTCTAAGTTTTGAGGCTTGGGCTCAAAGTTTTGATGCCACGGTCAATCGCACCACCGTCCCCGAGGGCGAAACCTTTGTTCTAACCCTCGATTTGCAAGATGTTGACTCCAATGCTTCGCCTGATTTGAGCTCTCTCAACAAGGATTTTACTATGTTTTCCGTCTCCAACGGCTATCGCACCAACATTATCAACGGTAACGTTTCTAAGTCTAGGCAGTGGAATTTGGTTTTGATGCCAAACCAAACAGGTTCGTTAACCATTCCCTCTCTTGAAGTTGCGGGCTATAAAAGCAAACCCATAACCTTAAATATTGTCCCGGCCGGATCGGCTGATCAATTAGTTCAAGCTCAAGCAGCCGACAGTCCCAAATTTAAGATGACCGGACAAGTTGCCAATACCGCTCCTTATGTTGGGGAGCAGATAAATTATCGGCTCAAAATTTATGATGCCGGCGGCCTGCAAGGCGATGCGCCTGTCTTTGTTTCATCCTCTGATGACTTTGTCATCAAAAATCTTGGTACCCCAAAAGTGGAAACCAAAATTGTCAACGGTCAAACTTTGCGCGAAATTACCTTTGATTATGCTTTGTTTGCGCAAAAAAGCGGCGAGTTGACCATTCCTCCCGTAAGGTTCAACGGCTATTATCTGACCAAGTCCACCCGTGATGATCCGTTTGCCAGGTTTTTTGACGAAGATCAATTTTTTGCAGGATTTGGGCTCAATGATGTTTTTGCCTCACGCACACCTGTGGTGTTAAATACCAAACCCATCAAAATAAATGTTAAACCGCAAGCAGACGGAGCATTAGGCTGGTGGTTGCCGGCCAAAGAGGTAAAACTATCGGCCGAGTTTGAAGGTAACAAACCAACATTTAAGGTTGGCGAGGCAGTGTCTCGCACGGTTTATCTCAAAGCGGTTGGGGTATTGGACAGCCAACTCCCAGACATCAAGTTTCCAAGCATCAATGGTCTGAAACAATATCCCGAAAAGCCGGTAACCGATATGACGTTGGAGGGGGGCAATATTGTTTCATATGCCCAAATTACCAATGTCTATATTCCCGAAACCGCAGGCAAGATAACCTTGCCGGAGATAAAGCTCAATTGGTTTAACACTCAAACCAACACTCAAGAAACGGCCGCCTTGCCGGCAATGACGGTTAATGTCGCGCCATCATCAACCCAGACGGAGCCCTTTGATACAAAAACAAATACTCAAGTTGCGGCCCCTCAGCCGGTTCAGGTTGCTGAGCAGGCCGACAATCGGCAGATTATTTGGTATTTGTTGGCAGCTTTTGTTTGTGGCATTATCATCGCATTGTTGCTCACTAAATTATTTGCCAAACTGTCCAATCCTTCGATTAATCATAAAAAAGCGGTTATTGCCGCGGCCAAGGCCAAAGATCTTCGTGGCTTGCGAGATGCTTTGTTGGCTTGGGCAACAGCGGAGTTTCCGCGTCATAATATTACCAATCTGCAAGATATTGCCGATATTTTTGATAATCTTGGTTTTAATAAAGAATTGGATAGGTTGCGCGAGACTTTGTATTCTGATGATACCAAGGATTGGGATAACAAAGAATTTTTGCAAATTTTTGAACAAGTTTCAAAACATGTCAAAAAGCACAAAAAATCTCCCAACGAGCCATTGCCAAAACTCTATAAATAGAGATATTTGAGGACAATAAATGGGGGTCAGATAACCCCCATTTTTTGAGCTTTTATTACAGCTTGGGTGCGGTTGGTTGCCCCCACAGCCCGCAGCAGTGCGTTAATATGTAGTTTTACAGTGGCCTCCGATACCGACATTTGATAAGCAATCTGTTTGTTTGATAGCCCTTGCGCCAAATAACGCAACACTTCGAATTGACGGTTGGTAAGTTTTTTGCCATTGGCAAGGCTCATGCTGTTTGCCGCCTGATTAAGCAACGACGGCGGAAAATATGTTCCGCCGTTAAGCACCAGTTCCAAGGCCGAGTTCAGCACTTTGGTATTAATGTTTTTGGGCAAATAGCAGCAAACTCCCAAGGTAAGAGCTTTTTTGATATTGTGTACCTCTTCTGATGCCGAAATTACGCCGATTCTAAGCTCCGGTGCAATTTCTTTAATGGTTTTAATTCCTGTTTCCCAGTTGGTTTCGGGCATATCAAGATCAACCAAAGCAAGATCAAGATTTTGGTTGTTTTTTAATATATCAAATGTTTGTCCAAACGATGCCGCATCAAGTATCTCGGCATTTGGCAACAGGTTGTTAAGATTAAGCCGAAGTCCGTCCCGAAACAGAGCATGATCGTCCGCAATCAAGATTTTCATAATGATCTCCATGATATTTGATTTGTTCTAAATCAATTGCTTGCCAATCATATATTATTAAAAGCAGATATTTAAAGACGCCTCGAAAAACAAATTTTTTATCTTAAAGATACAGACATTCCACCCCGGCCTCTTTAAGCATTTGCTCCGAGTAAGAGACTTTATCGCGCCAGGTGCCGGTGGGCTGGCCTTCTTGAGGCTCAAATTTATAGGTTACCACCATTTTGATACCTGATTGGATAATTGCTCTGGCACAATCAGGGCAGGGCATAGATGTCACGTAGATAACACATCCCTTTAATGATGCGCCGATAAGGCAGGCGTTATACACGGCATTTCGTTCTGCATGTTCAAAAAAGTCATATTTTGTAGGCCTTTCGAGACGTTCTGGAATATCGTCGCTTACGCCTCTGACAATTCCGTTATACCCGGTTGAGCGGATTTCCCGATCAGGCCCCACCACCACGGCACCAACCTTGGTAGACTGATCTTTGGACCAAGTAGCCACCAACTTTGCCATTTCCATAAAGCGTTTGTGCCATTTATCCGAAAACATGTGCTAACTCCCTAAAAATATGATTGACATTATTATAAAAATGAAAGATTTTAGAGGCAACACTTTTTTATAATTTAATAGGAGAAAAAAATGAGTGCTATTATCGATATTCATGCCAGAGAGATTTTGGATTCTCGCGGCACCCCGACTGTAGAGGCCGAGGTTGTATTGCAATCAGGTGCTTTTGGCCGTGCGGCTGTTCCGTCAGGTGCATCGACCGGTGTTCACGAGGCAGTTGAGCTGCGTGATGGCGACAAGAAACGCTATGGCGGCAAAGGTGTTTTAAAGGCTGTTGAAAATGTCAACGACAAGATTTACGATGCTTTGGCCGGAATGGATGCCGAAGATCAAATCGAGATTGATAATGCGATGATAGAGCTTGACGGTACCGAGAACAAAGGTAAACTCGGCGCCAACGCTATCTTGGCCGTTTCTATGGCTGTTGCCAAGGCCCAGGCCGAAGAAGCCGAGTTGCCGTTATATCGTTATTTGGGCGGCACGATGGCTCGTACCTTGCCGGTTCCGATGATGAACATCTTAAACGGCGGCAAACACGCCGACAACCCGATTGATATTCAAGAATTCATGATTATGCCGGTATCAGCAGCCAATATCCGTGAGGCCATTCGTATGGGCTCAGAGATTTTCCAAACCTTGAAGAAAAATTTGAAAGCCGCCGGTCACAACACCAACGTTGGCGATGAGGGTGGTTTTGCTCCTAATTTGAAATCAGCCGAAGAGGCTTTGCAGTTTATTGTCGATTCTATCACAGATGCCGGCTACAAACCTGGTGATGATGTAGTATTGGCAATTGATGCCGCCTCGTCAGAATTTTATGAGAACGGCAAGTACGAGATGAAAGGCGAAGGCAAATCCTACACCAACGCGCAAATGGTTGAGTTCTACAAAGATTTGTGCAATCGTTTCCCGATTTTCTCAATTGAAGACGGCATGGCCGAGGACGATTGGGAAGGTTGGAAGATGTTGACCAATGCCTTGGGCGACAAGATTCAACTCGTTGGTGATGATTTGTTTGTTACCAACCCGAAACGCTTGGCCATGGGTATAGAAAAAGGCGTTGCCAACTCAATTTTGGTAAAAGTAAACCAAATCGGCACCTTGACCGAGACCATGCAAGCGGTTGACTTGGCGCACCGCAACAAATACACGGCAGTATTGTCGCACCGCTCCGGCGAAACCGAAGATGCCACCATTGCCGATATTGCTGTTGCCACCAACTGTGGTCAGATTAAGACAGGTTCTATGTCCAGAACCGACCGCATGGCCAAATACAACCAGCTTATTCGTATTGAAGAAGAGTTGGGCGATATGGCGGTTTATGCCGGCAAATCTATTTTGAAAAACAAATAAAGCTTAAAGCCCGTAAAAAAACGGCGTCTGCAAAGACGCCGCTTTTTTATGTCGGATAACGGTTATTTTTCAAGCCCGTCGATCAGTGGATTGTTTTTAACTTTTTTTATCAAAACCTGATAATCGCGCAAAACATCATCGCCGGCCTTGTTGTGCTCCAGCACAATCAAACGGCCGCATTTGTTCATTGCCTCAGCCGCTTTGGCAGGAATGTAATCAATCAGCAAAACATCGTGATCATTGCGAAACAGAGTTGCATGCCGGCCGCCGTCATAAAGCAAAATCGGGTTCTCCGGCCGCACCCGCGTATAAGGCAGCACAAATACCGGCACACCTTCATCACTCAAAACCACCTGATAATCTTCGGCATGTTTCATCAGTCAAGCATTCCTTTGACTTTTTTCTGTAAGGCAATCGTTTGGTCAATTGCGGCATCGGCAATTTTTTTGCCCTGTTTATACAAAGGCTTGGCAATTTCCCAGTTAAGTCCGGGCGCCAGCTGATCAGCCATGTTTTTGGCTCCGCCCAAAAAGATTTCTGCGGTATCACTGGTAAAATTTAATCCGTATTTTGCCGCTTTCGAGGCGATAATCGTTGCGCTCAGACCGGCTTTTCCGGCGGTTTTTAATACTTTTTCCGTGGTAGGCATAAATTTTCTCCCAATTATGATAACTAAAGATTAACACTATTTTAACTTTTTGGCAAGCGACAAAAATTTATTTCCGGCATCTAAACGGATTGACTTTCTGTCAGAGACATATATTTTATATTTATATTTTGGAGAATAAAAATGAACAAGCAGTTGTTTTTGGCTTTAGCGGTTATGTGTTGTCTGGCCTGTACGGCACGGGCAGCGGAAGATGAGAAGTTTGTTAATCCGCTGTTTTATGAAATTATGGAGCCGATATCAAAAATTGCCTGGCAGACAACCCTGACGCCAACCAAAAAGGTGATCAACAACAAATTAGGCGCCAGTAGAGAAGAAAATTGTGAATTGCTTGAGAACACTCAAACGCACATTACGTTAAAGTGCCGCGGAATTTTTGCTTTTGAAACAAGAGAAGTAGAACACACCTATCGTTACACTCTCAGACCCTGCCGTAAAGAAAACGGCTGCTATTATCACGGGCGTTGGCTGGTTGAAGAAGAAACCTTTGATGAAAAAGGATATGATCTCGGCGGCGCAACCCTGATTATCAAATAACAGCCCTCCGCCGGACAAACGGCAAAGGACTGTTTGCAACACAACGGTTTTTACCAGCCGTTTATTTTGTCAATCTGTTCTGCCGCCCAGGCATTATAAAATCATTACGCCGCCCGCGCGGATCAATATAATACCATTCACTCTGCCCCAGCTGCGGATTTTGCCACCTGACGGGAGTTTGGCCGTAGGAAATTTACGGTAAATATATTGACTCTTTTTTCAAAGGTATTTTATATTTAATTATAAGGAAAAAGAAAATGCCTCAAAAAATAGTTTTGTTCATGACGGTTATGTGTTGTCTGGCCTGTGCGGCGGAAGATGAGAAGTTTGTCAATCCATTGTTTTATGAAATTATGGATCCGATATCAAAAATTGCCTGGCAGACAACCCTGACACCGACCAAAAAAATTGTAGATAACGGTCTAGGCACCACTATGGAAGAAATCTGCGAACTGACGGAAAACACGATGGAGCGCATTTCGTTGAAATGTCGCGGCGTTATCAATCCGGATTTTGGCGAAGAAGAAAACACCTATCGTTACACTCTCAGACCCTGCCGTAAAGAAAACGGCTGCTATTATCACGGGCGTTGGCTGGTTGAAGAAGAAACCTTTGATGAAAAAGGATATGATCTCGGCGGCGCAACCCTGATTATCAAATAACAGCCCTCTGCCGGACAAACGGCAAAGGGCTGTTTGCAACACAACGGTTTTTACCAGCCGTTTATTTTGTCAATCTGTTCTGCCGCCCAGGCATTGCGCTGTGCGCCGACATCACGACGATGAACGTTTGACTTGATACTGTTAAGGTCTTTGCGCCGGATGGCATCATGCAGCTGAGGCCAGTTTTCCTGCCGGACATTTCCGGTATTATATTTAATATCCAGCAACACTTCCTGTAGCGGCGCCGGCAGTTGTTCAAAACCGGGAACCTCCTGTTTGACGCCAGCCAGATCTTGCTGCAGATGGTTGTTGAGCAGTCTTTTGGCCTCGTTGTCATCAATCCGCAGATTGCTTATGTCTTCAAAATCTGAAGCAACAATGGATTGCCCGTATTGCTGATTTTGTTTCAATGCTTCAAAATCATCAAAGGTCTGCCTGACGCTTGCTTCGTCGGCCGGACGGCCGTTTCGCTGCCATTTGACCTGCCGGAAGTCGTCCCAGTTGTCTATATTGGCGCCCACGCCGGTCGTTTTATATCCTTTGGTGTCCAGATAAATATATGGTAAATTCTGCTCTTCACCATAGAGATGGTCGGCTGTTCGTTGCAACAGCTGCTGGTCGGTCGCCGGTGCGGCGGTGCCCAAAACAGGATTAGGAGCGTCCGGGCTGTCGACATCAATGGTGTTCATCTCAGTCAGCAGTGTAAAATCATTACGCCGTCCGCGCGGATCAATATAATACCATTCGCTCTGTCCCGGCTGCGGATTTTGCCGTCTGACGGGAGTTTGGCCGTTTAACATTCTGCTTAATAAATCGGTTGTTTCGCTCATATAGAATCTCCTTTTTAATGATATTGTAAAAATACATTATACATCTAAAGAATTTTTAAGGTGTTGTCAATAGTATATTGTAAATTAACAATGTAAAATTTATGGTAAATATATTGACTTTTTTTCAGAGATATTTTATAGTTAAAATCAAAGGAATAAGAAAATGCCAAAGAAAATAGTTTTGTTCATGACAGTCGTGTGCTGTCTGGTCTGTACAGCACAGGCGGCGGAAGATGAGGAGTTTGTCAATCCGTTGTTTGCGGAAATTTTAGAGCCGCTGTCAAGAGGCACTTGGCAGACAACCCTGACACCGACCAAAAGGGTGATTAACAATAAATTAGGTGCCAGTAGAGAAGAAAATTGTGAATTACTTGAGAACACTCAAACGCACATTACATTAAAGTGCCGCGGGATTTTTGCTTTTAGAACAAGAGAAGTGGAACACACTTATCGTTACACTCTCAGGCCTTGCCGCAAAGAAAACAACTGTGATTATAAGGCAAGCTGGCTGGTCGAAGAAAAAGTTTTTGATGCCGAAGGCGAATGGGCGGGTACAGCCACCTTGTATATTGAATAAAATTTTTTGCCAACCGGCGGCATATGCGCATTAATTTCCGGTTGACTCTCGGTGTTTGTTGTATTAAATTCCTGCAATGAAGCCAATCGTAAGCTGTAAGGTTTTTTTTGATATGTGTTTGTTTATGATCATAGCCGCCCGCGGCATTATTATCCCCTAGGGGGATTTACGCTTTTTTACACATATCGTTTTTAGTTTTCAAAGATACAATCATTTATTTGTTTTTAAGGTGTTTTAAGAGATGAAACATTATGCAGATGTTAAGGCAAAGCCTGACTTTGTCGAGCTGGAAAAAGAGATCCTCAAATTTTGGGACGAGGACAAAACATTTGAAAAATCGGTTCATAACCGCGACGGTGCTGCCGAGTTTGTATTTTATGACGGCCCTCCGTTTGCCAACGGCACCCCGCACTATGGGCATATTATGGTGTCCTATGTCAAAGATGTGGTCGCCCGTTTTCAAACCATGCTGGGTAAAAAGGTTGAGCGTCGTTTGGGCTGGGACTGCCACGGCCTGCCTGCCGAGATGTCGGCTGAAAAACAGCTTGGCGTTTCAGGCCGCAAGCAAATTGAGCAATTTGGTGTCGAAAAGTTCAATAATTTTTGCCGCGCAGATGTTTTGAAGTATTCCGGCATTTGGGTCGAGATGTTCAAACGCATCGGCCGCTGGGTAGATTTTAGCCACGACTACAAGACCATGGATTTGCCGTTTATGGAGAGTGTAATCAACAATTTCAAACAACTCTATGACAAGGGTTTGGTTTATGAGGACTACCGTGTTTTGCCATATTCCTGGGCGGCCGAGACTCCTTTGTCCAATTTCGAGGTCAACCAAGGCTATCAAGACAAAACCGACAATGCCATCACTGTTTTGTTTAAGCTCGAAAACGGCATGAAGATTTTGGTTTGGACCACCACTCCGTGGACCTTGCCGTCAAACCTGATGTTGGCGGTTGGCAAGGATATTGACTATGTCATCATGGAAGAAGACGGCCAAAAATATATTCTTGGCCGTGCGTTGTTGCCGCGTTACAAAAAGCAGTTGGAACATGCGGTTGAGGTTGGCTCGCTCAAAGGCAAAGATTTGGTTGGCCTCAGCTATGAGCCGATGTTCCCCTATTTTAAGCACCTAAAAGACAAAGGTTGTTTCAAGGTTTTGTCAGGTGAGTTTGTCTCAACCGAAGATGGTACCGGCGTGGTTCATATTGCCCCTGGCTTTGGTCAAGACGACTTCGATGTTTGCCGCGCCTATGACGAGCATTTTCCGGTTGTCTGCCCGGTAGACGAGGCCGGCAAGTTTACATCGGAAGTTCCGGATTATGAGGGCAAACAAGTTTTTGAAACCAACGAGCCGATAATGCTTTGGCTTAAAGAACATCATCTGTTGGTCAAAAAAGAGCAATATACCCACTCTTATCCTTTCTGCTGGCGCACCGACACTCCGTTGATTTATAAGGCAATGTCGTCTTGGTTTGTCAAAGTCACAGCCTTTAGGGACGAGATGGTCAAAAACAACCAAGAGATCAATTGGATACCAGAGCACATTAAAGACGGCCGTTTTGGCAAATGGCTTGAGGGGGCAAGGGATTGGTCAATCTCGCGCAATCGTTTTTGGGGCACGCCAATTCCGGTTTGGAAGTCTGATAACCCGGCCTATCCCAGGGTTGATGTCTTTGGCTCCATCGCCGAGATAAAAGAAAAAACCGGCTTTGCAGTATCGGACCTACACAAACCCTATATTGACGATGTTGTCTATCCTAACCCTGACGACCCCACGGGTAAAAGTATGATGCGCCGTGTTGGCGATGTGTTTGACTGCTGGTTTGAAAGTGGCTCCATGCCATATGCGCAGGTGCATTATCCGTTTGAAAACAAAGAGTGGTTCGAGAGTCATTTCCCGGCCGATTTCATTGTTGAGGCAATGGACCAAACCCGTGGTTGGTTCTATACCTTGACCGTGTTGTCAACCGCTCTGCACAATAAGCCTGCCTTCAAAAATTGTATCTGCACCGGCCTGTTGATGGCCGAAGGCGGTCAAAAACTCTCCAAGAGATTGAAGAACTACCCGGATCCCAACGAGGTTTTGGACAAGATAGGCTCTGATGCCCTGCGGTGGTTTTTGGTATCATCTCCTGTGCTAAAAGGTGGCAACTTGGCAGTTGACAAAGAGGGCAAAGAAATAGCCAAAGCTTCGCGCGAGGCACTTATTCCGTTGTGGAATGCCTTTTATTTCTTCACGCTCTATGCCAATGCCGAAAGCTATCAGGCCAAAGAGGTCTATTCTTCAACCGAGGCAATGGACAACTATATCCTCTCCAAGCTCAAAAATTTGGGCGATGTGGTAAAAGGCGGGCTTGAGACCTATGATGTTGCGGTTGCCTGCGATGCGATATCTTCGTTTATCGAGGTGCTAAACAACTGGTATATCCGCCGCACCCGCGATCGTTTTTGGGAGGGCGAGCCTTTGGCTTTTGATGTTTTGTACACGGTTTTGCTCAACTTGAGCAAAATTGCCGCGCCTCTAATGCCGTTTGTTTGCGAATATGTCTATAAGACGTTAACTGGCGGGGAATCCGTGCATTTGGTAGATTATCCTAACCTGTCGGCCATCAATTTTGATCAAAAATTGGTATCTGACATGGATTTCTTGCAGGATTTGTGTTCGGCGGCCAAATTTATCCGCGAGGAGAAGAATCTGCGCAACCGCCTGCCGCTTAGGTCGCTAACCGTTGTCGGCCAAAAGTTAAGCAGTGATTATTGCGAGATAATCAAAGACGAGCTCAACGTCAAAGAGATCAAGTTTGACGATAATTTGAGTGCCTATGCCGACAAGAAGATATATTTGTATACGCCGCTTTTGGGCAAAACCTTGGGCAAAGATATGGGCGCTGTTATGGCCGCCTACAAGCAAGGCAGCTGGCAACTTTCGGAAGACGGTGAGCTTCTTATTGCCGGTCATAAGCTGACCAAAGACTTGTTTGAGGTAAGGCTGGAGATGAAGTCAGGCGTTGCCGCCAAAGCCTTTGCCGACAACAAGGCCTTGGTAATGCTTGACACTTCTGTTACCGATGACCTGAAGCGCGAAGGCATGGCGCGTGACTTTGTCCGCCTGGTTCAAACCTTGCGCAAAGACAAAGACTTCAATATCTCCGACAGGATAGAGCTAAGCTATACAACCGATGATAAAGAGCTTGCTTTAGCTTTAAGCGAAAATAAAGACTATATTGCCGAGCAGGTATTAGCCATCAAGGTTAACAATACTTGCGCCTCAGGCACGAGCGGCGATATTGAGGGGGCAAAAATTTGCTACGATGCCAAAGTAGCTTAAAAATAAGCTGTTTAACTCCAACCGCCTTTGTTATTCAAAGGCGGTTTTGGTTTAGAGAAATATTAACTTTTATAGGTTAGAATATTGCCAACATAAAAGATTTTGTTTTTTTAAAGAAAATACAAAATTTTGACAAAAAACTCTTGCTAGTGTCTGAAAAATAGTGTATTATCTAGATAAATTAGACACAAAAATTCTTTTTAGGAGGTCAAACATGGCTGCTGATTGGGATAATGATTGGGATGATGAAGAATATTTGAAGAGACAAAGTGCCGCAACTTTGTATCGGGCATATAACAGCGCTCTGGCAAATGGCAAGGATGCCGCCAGGATTAAAGCTATCATCGTGGCAAAATCGCAGGAAACATTGGAGTCTGCCGCCAAAGATGATCAATTAGAAGTCAACCCGTATGATTTGTTGGCCTTTGTTAAAGTAGCAGAAGCAAATGATCTGCAGGTTCAAAGACCTGACGGTTCGGCTTGGGATGTTAAAGATACGATTGCCCAAAAAATTAATATCCAAGAAAATGCTTTGTCTGGCAAAGATGACCTGATTTCTCGCCTCAAACGCAAAGCCTTGTTGGAATCAGCCAGAATCGTTTATAAAGACGATAAAGATGCCGTAGAGACATTAAATCAAGCTATACAGCAATCAGCTGATGAGATATCGACACAACTAACTTCCGCCCAAGACATTACTGATGAGGAGTTTAATCATTTTGATGAGGCGGAAAAGGTTGGTGCTTTGGATGATATATCCCAAGATGCCAAAGATGCCTTTGTTGCTCGCTTGGCCGAGCTTTCTGGCTGGATTATTGCCAACGACAAAAAACTTAATGAGTGGGTTTATTCCGTTAGGAACAACGAGCAGGATGGTAGTGCCGACTTTTTGTATTCGCTTGATATCTACGACCGTGAAGGCAATTTAAATCCCCTTTATGACATGTGCCAAGAACTAGCCTCCAAGTTGCAATTTAGCCTGCCTGAGGGGCTTTCTGCAGACGATCCCCAAGCCCAAGCATTGCGAGAAGCCTCTGTTAATCAATTATTGGCAGCCTCGGCTCAGCGTGCCACCAACAAGTTCTTAACAAATCGCGATTTGTTGAACCAATATAGGGATCAGAAATCTTTATTAAACGGTTTTAAGGCCGAAATATATCGCAATTTTGAGCGCAGTGTTGTTACTGCCGGTCTGTTAGGCAGCACCGAAACAGAAATTCTGTTAAAAAATATCAAATATAAAGACGGAAAATGGAGCTACGACGGCGGTGATGACAATATGGACAAAGCCATTCAAGCTGCCTTGGACGGCAAAGTAACCATACATCCTTTGGATCTTGATATTGATAAACGCCAGCTGGATCTTGAGACCAAAAAGGTAGAGAGACTTTTAAAGATCAGAAAAATCAGAAAGGATGAAGTTCCTTTTTATACCAAGGCCATCACAACCGGTAAAAATGTTTGGAATTCGTTGATCAAACAAGGCGGTTGGAAAAAAGCTGTGGCTAATGCAGGTATATTTGGTTTGTCAGCCGTGGCAACCGCCAGCAGTGCTACGGCCGTTATTGCCGCCGGTGCGGCTGTATATGCCGGTTGGACGGCGGTTAATGCTTGGGTAATGCCGGTTTATGATAAAATTAGCGCCGAAATGCGCCAAAAAGGCATCACCGGTCTCAAAAACAGAATAGCTTATTTAAGGTCTCGTTGGAAAGACGTCAAAAAAGCCACCTATGCCGAAAAAGATTTTAAAAAACGTGCAGCGTTGCGTACGGCCGAGGGCTTGGTCGCCGGTGGCATCATGGCCACATTTGGTTTGGGCGGCAATGCCGGCGGTTGGGGCAAAACACTTGGGCGTCAATTTACATCTCTTTTTGGCAAAGGGGCCACTTTCTTTACCAGTTTGGCCGCCAAAAATCCTTTGGCTAAAAAGTCCAAAGAAGGCAGCGTTTCCCGCACACAAGAACAGCAATTGCAAGCCGCCGAAAAGAGAGTGAAACAAGATGGAATAACAGTACTCGCCGTTGCGACCGGTGCAGTGGCTGGTGATGCTGTTAAGGTTTTCCATGAAATAAGAATTGGCGGCAACTTGATGGATGGTTATGATTTAGGAGGCAATTCAAATGGTCATGCCCCGACAGATAGTTTGAGTCATGCCCCGACAGATAGCTTGGGTCGTGCACCTGTAGATAGCTTGGGTCATGCACCTGTAGATAGCTTGGGTCGTGCACCTGTAGATAGCTTGGGTCGTGCACCTGTAGATAGCTTGGGTCGTGCACCTGCAGATAGTTTGAGTACCCCGGCAGATAGTTTGGATCATACTCCGACCACTGGCGATATGCCGCTTGATGGCACGACACCTGTTGTTGACGCTACATCGGAATATACCTTTGATGCCTCGAAACTGAGTCAAGATGAAGCCAGAATGTACCTTAACTCAGCCAACAAATGGGATAACAATGCGTTAGCCAATCGTATTGCCGAGCTGGAAAAAGAAGGTCATTCCATCAGCGATAACGTCAGACAATCATTGGAAGAAAATTACAAAGACCATGCTTTTGGTAAAAGCCTTGTTGAGAATTTTTATGCCACAATCGAATCCGGCAAGGTTGAAACATTGCCCGAGGGAATGAGCGCTGTTGAATATGTCGACAAATTGACCCGCTTGTCTCAATTGGCACCATATGCTCAAAGACAAGCCATAGAAATCATGACCAAAGACTTGTTGTGCGACGACTTTACGCCAACCGCCGAGCAAATTGATTTGGTCAAAGGAGCCCTTAACACCATCGTTTATGACAAAAATGCATCTATGGATTGTGTCATCCCTGATGTCAATGGCAATTTATGTATAAAAAATGTATCTATGTTTGGTCAATATGTTGGCCCGCAACAAACCGTAGAGGTTCAAATGCCTGACGGTACCATGCAAGAACTGCCTTTGCGCAACGCCAATATTACCACTGGGCTTAGTGCCACGGTTGACTGCCAAGAAGGTAGCGCAACAATCATTTCTACCTACGAAAAGCATACTCTGGCTGATTGTGGTTGTGTACGCAAAGAAGCAGAGCCGATAATCGAAGAACCGGTTGTCAGAGCCGAGCCTTTGCCCGAGGGCAAAGCAGCCCCGACAATCACGCTTGAGGCCGAAGGTGCAGGTTTGGCTCGTGAAACCGTTGGCATCAACTTCAAATCGCCTTTTGAAGGAGCAAAAGCCACAGCTACTTATGCCAATGCTGATTATGCCGTCACCAACCAGACTTCGGACAATGCTCTATACCTGCGTGTTGACAACAAAGGATACGCACATTTGTGGGAGCCTGACGGAACACAATTAGCCGATATCAATGTATTCACTCAAACCGATGGAGTTGAGACCTTGCGTCCGGTTGCCTTGCATATTGAAGGATTTGAAAAGCTTGGCACTCCTGAGATTAGCCAAGACGGCGACACCGTTTCTTTCAGCTATGGCGAAGGCCGTAATGCCCCGAGGGTCGAACTTAACCAAGCAACCGGCGATGCCAGCTTCTTTGTTGGCAAACGCGAATACATCTTGGATCAAGAATCTGCTCAAGGATTGGCAGAAAAAATGAGCAATGATTGGTCACAAAGCGGCGTTGATCAAAGAACCGAGTTGACCTCTACGCCTGAGGCAGAAAATAGCAATGATCACCTGACAAAAGTTGGCGGAGAAGAGTTTGAACAAGATGCCGCTAGGCTCTCAGATAAAGTTGAAGATAAAATAAGCAAATATATGAATAATAACCCACAAGCTCCGGTTGAAGATGCCGCAACTCCTTCAGCCGAGCCCCAAGCCGAAGAGGTAACCCATGCAACAAGCGAAAATCTACAAAAACCGCTGTATACAGAGCAACAGCTAAGACAACAATATAATCAAAACCAAGCAGCTCAAATGCGTGCTTTTATGAACAACAAATCAAGATAATAAATAAAACAAAAGTCCCCTTTCTTCAGCGGAAAGGGGATTTTTTTGATCTTATTGTTTTTGATTTTCTTTGGCTTTTTTGGCATTATACATTGCAACAAAGTCAATTGGGTTAAGCATCAAAGGCGGTATTCCGGCATTGATCATGGTCGAGGCCACGATTTGTCTGACAAACGGAAACATCATATGAGGCACTTCAATCATCAAGACGGGTTCTTCATGCTCCGCCGGAATATTCAACGACACAACCGCGCCGTACGACAACTCTAAGATAAAGGCTTTTTCTTCCTCGATATCACCGTTAACCCTGACATTGAGCAAGACATTAAAAGTCTTGTCTTCCTCCAGCTTTTGGGCTTCAATATTGACCTCAACGTTAACTTTTGGACCGTTGTGTTGCATTTTTTTTAAAATCAGCGGAGCATGAGGAATTTCCATAGACAAATCTTTTATATATTGATTTTGTATCAAAATTGCCGGCTGCTGATGTTGATTATCCATATTTTTTCTCCTAAATAACAATTATATTTATTATATACATTCATACATTTAAAATTTGTATAGGTCAAATGATAATAAACAGTTGATAAAAGTTTGCGATAAAGTTATATTCATATACGACAATTACAAGAGGTGCATTTATCATGATAAGCTTGGATATTATAGTATTATTGATTATTGTTGCGCTTATTTTCCAGCGCTTGTGGAAGGTTTTGGGCACCACTCCCGAGGAAGAGCCCAAGAAAATCAAGCTTAGTCGCGAGGGCGCGGAGAAGCTTTATAAACTGCTTAAAAGCGAGACCGAAAAAGGGCTTAAAGAGGCTGCCAAAACTGCCGAAATATTAACCCCTGTTGATGACAAGCCTTTGTCGGAAACCGATATTGTACTTGGCAAAATCCAAGGGTTTGACAAAGATTCTTTTCTCAACGGTGCCAAGAAAGCCTTTAGAGTGATTACCGACGCTTTTAACAAATCAGATGATGAGACATTGAAAATGCTTGTCAGCACCCCGATTTATAAAAAACTGCAAGAGATTATCAAACAGCGTAATACTGACGGCATAACTGCTGAAACGGATTTTATCTGTTTTGACAAAGCCGAAATCATCAAAGCCGAGATCAAAAACGACCAAAATGCGGTTATTAGTGTCGAATTTATAACCGAGCAGGTTAATGTTTTGCGCGATAAAGAAGGCAATGTTGTCCAAGGTGACGAAAATTACATCCAAACCATCACCGATATTTGGACTTTTGAACGCGGACTTGAGGCAAAAACCCCAAACTGGATATTGGTATCGACTAAAAAATAATGCTCAAAAGACTTTTTGCCATAACCTTGTTGTTTGTTCTGATTGGTTGTTCTGAGGAAAAACCAAAAGAGCAGGTTGCTGATTTACAGTTACGCCAGGTTTCATTTTCTGAGCTTAAAGGCTTTGAAGATGACAATCTTGCTCAGGCAATGGGCGCTTTTTTGCGCAGTTGCGATGTTATATCCAAAGGAAATGGTGAGTTTTTGGGAAATTCACAGATTAAAATCAACCGTCAGGATTATCTTGCTGCCTGTGCCAAGGCGCAAACACTGGCTGCGGCAGATTTTAAATCATTTTTGGTTGCTAATTTTATCCCTTATCAGGTTGTCTACAAAGGAACAAGCCAAGGCAAATTTACCTCCTATTATGAGGCCGAAATAAATGCCTCACATGTCAAAGACAATGTCTACCAATATCCGATATATGGCCTTCCATATGATTTGATAGAGGTAAATCTTCGAGATTTTGATGTATCATTGCCGGCCAAAAAAATTATTGGCCGCAAGGAAGGCAATCGCCTGGTGCCATATTATACTCGTTCAGAAATACACCGCCAAGGAATCAATGCCCCGGTTATTTTATGGTCAGACAGTGCGGTTGATATATTTGTTATGCAGATTCAAGGCTCTGCAGTGGCCAAACTGCCTGATGGGGCGAGGCTGCGGGTTGCTTTTGCCGGCAGCAACGGGCGTCAATTTAAGGGGATTGGTTCTATTTTGCTGGCCAAAGGGCTGATATCTTCGGGCCAGGCCTCAATGATTAATATAAAAAAATGGCTCAAATCCAATCCTGAGGAGGCGTTGGCCAACATGAACGAAAACGATCGTTATATATTTCATAAGTTGGGTTCTCCAGAGGGGCCGATTGGAGCCATGGGTGTTCCGCTGACGGCCGGCCGATCGCTTGCGGTGGATACTTCTTTTGTGCCGTTGGGGGCTGTTTTGTGGCTCGAAACAACGCAGCCTGGCGGCCAACCGCTAAATCGTCTGGTTGTGGCTCAAGATATCGGTAGCGCCATCAAAGGCGCAATTCGCGGAGACTATTTTTGGGGCTCAGGCGGAGATGATATTCTGGCGCTTGCCGGCAGCATGAACTCTCAAGGCAGCTATTTTGTCTTGTTGCCCAAACACATAGGAGATTAAACAATGGTCAAAAAAATTAATAAAGCCGACAAACTGGTTTTTAAGGCTTTGCAACGGGCTGTTGCGGATAACAGGCTGCATTTGTGTTTGATAAATTCCAGAATAAACGTTCCAGGTTCGCCGGTTTATAATCCGTGGGAGGTTTTGTTACCAGCATTGATCCCTGTATTGTTAGGGCTGATATTTATTTGGGCCATTGGCATTTTATGGGGTTTGGCATTTATGATAGCAGGCATTATGCTCTCATCCAATTTGGTCAAAAAAAAGTTGGAGCAACGCCTCTTTGACCGCACCAAAGAGTTTTTGGTTTCAAGCTATGAGCATTGTGAAGAATTATGGTCGCATGGCGGCGTTGTTTTGCTCAATGCCGACGACAAAAAGCGCAGCTGTGTTTCCCCGGATGGCAATTGGCAAGAATTTATTATTCTAAATTTCGCCGATTTGATGACGGATAAATCGGCAACAACATCGGAAAAAAGCCATGAAAAAGTTGCCTAAAGGTAAAACACCGCCCGATCTTGACACATGGCTCCACGAGATAGAAGACGTTACGGCCATTGTTCAACCAGAGGAAAGGCCGTCTTCTCCGCTTATTATAGAAGATATTCCGTCGTCAGTTAGCCTTGAGGGTGTCTATAATGCCAATTCATTTAAGTATTTGGCTGTTGGCGACCTGTCAAACATTGATCGAAACACTGCCGAAAAGTTTGCCAAAGGAAGTTTCAAAATTGAAGCACGACTTGATTTGCATGGCTATACCGAAAAGACGGCATTTGTTGCTGTTCAAGAATTTATTATCAACAGCTATGCCAAAGGTTTGCGTTGCGTTCTGATTATTACCGGCAAGGGGCAAAGACAAGCAGATGACAACTGGTATGAGCCCAAAGGAATTATTAAAGATGCGCTTCCTGGTTGGCTTAACCATATTGATGTCAGGCCGTTTATTTTAGGTATGACCCCCGCCGCTCCGGCCGACGGCGGACAAGGTGCCATGTATATTCTCCTCAAACGGCACAGGTCATGATTTTATTAACTTGATAATCAACCAGATTGCGGCAAATTCCAGTACGATCATCAGCCGATACATATTTTGAAAACTTTTTTTAGCTGTTTTATGATGAAATATTTTTTGAGCCAACCAAGCTCCGATCCATCCGCCCAAAAACTCCAACATATGTAAGTCATTCTCGGCTACGCGCCATTGTTTTTTTATGGCGGCTCGTTTGTCCACACCATAGGCAACAAAAGTTGTGAGGTTGATGGTTACAATCTGGAACACGGCAAACAAAAGCAGAGTCTTATATGACAAAACATTTTGCACTCTGAAATAATGTGTCTCGATAAAATAGGCGGCACCAATAATCAGAGCAGAATTAAGCAGATAAAAACGATTCTTGCGCAACGGGTATATTAATGCTGCCAAGCCAAGCAAAATAACTGTAAAAGCAATTGTCATATAAACGCCCTCAAAAGATATTTTTAATGCCTTGAGGCTACAACAAATCAAATAAAAAAGCAAATAGTGAATAAGTGCAAAATATAATTTTCATTTTTAGGCGATGTCGGTATAGTAAAAACAGATATTTAGGCTGGAGAACAATTTTATGAAAAAACATCTGTTATTTTTGTTGTTTTTATTGTCCGGGTGCAACATGGCATCAGACAGCACGATAATGAATTGGTTTGAGTTTGACGAAAGTGTTCCATCTGATGCGGCAACTGCGGACAATTCAGGTGGCTATTATCTTGCCAAGCGTGGCGACAGATATGCTATGGCTCAATACAATATCATGCCATCTGACTATAGTATAGTTGCCACACGAGCAGTCAACAAAATGCTTTTGGATGCTCCGGCTTTATTTGCAACCGATAAATCAGCTCCGTTATATATTGCCGATATGGTGCAGGTTGACCGCTATTTGCCGGAGGGCAGCTATGCCGCAGAAAAAGCTGCCAAAGACATAATCCACGGTTCTGCAATGTTTAATCTTGTCACCGACCAAGCTCAAGCCAAATATATTTTGCAAAGCTCCATTACCAATATCAATACACCGGAATTTCCGGTCATTGTTTATCGTATGGAGCTATATGACAATCAGGGCCAAAAACTTGGCTCATGGTCTGATTCTCTAAGACAAATACAAAATGATGATAAGAGTTGGTGGTAGATGTTTCGTCTCGGCAAAATATTGTGTGTGGGCTTGATGGTGTTGCCGTTTTCGGCTGCGGCCCAGGTTGAAGACAATCCAGGTGAGATTTCGGTCTTTGCCACCGCTTGCGAGCGTATGATAAACAGCGAGAGCAGGGCCTCTGCCAGGATAAGAGCCGTTGACAAAGCTTCTTTTAAGGCGGTTGAAAATATTCCCGAACTTAGCCCCTACAAAGATACGCTTACCACCCACGAGTTTAACTTAAAAGTTTATCGCCTGGTTGATAATTATCTTGAAGATATGAAGATTAATTCGTCCAATCGGTCAGCAGATGATGTTTGTGTTGAGATCAGTGCATATCTCCCGACATCTGCCGTTGCCGATGTATTTGCCCTACCGAATGAGGAGTCTGGTTTGCAAATCGAACCAGAGAATTTTGATGAAAATTCAAGCATCACCATTCCGCCCAAACCAAACATTGTCATTAACAAGGCGATTGCCTATGATGATGCGGCACAAGCAACGGTGTCCGATAGTGCATCGCAAAATGATGTAAAAGTGTTTGTTGATAAAACCGAATTTTATAACGGTACTTCGACCGGCGGATTTTTTTCCTATTTGGAGCGAGCCATCACGGTCAAACCTGGCATTAAGGTTATTGCCAAACCAGATAATCCAGACTATATTCTCAGACCCAAGGTTCTAAAAGCGCGGGTTGACAATATTAACTCTGCGACCAGCAGGTTACAGATAGTTGTCGCGGTTGAGCTTACTGATACGGCATCTTCCGAGACCATCACCGATCATCAAAATCGCTTTATATTGTTTAATTCCGATGACGATGCGCAAAAAGTTGCCTCTGACCTTACACGGAAGTTACTGTCTTCCAGTATAGATAAACTCTTACCCAAGATTAAGCTAAAATCAAAATCTTTGGCGGCGCGTTCAATTATAACGCCCAACTAATCTTCTTGTCTTACCCAGGCCGGATGAAGTTTGATATTTAGTATTTTTAAGTATAAATCCTCAAGAAAAGGTCTTTGCATGCTGGCAAAATATCCATTTATTTTGGCCAATATTTGCTCTTGTATTTTTTCATTTTGCGCGGTGTCGGCAGCCGAGTAGAATATTAGTTCCAGTTCGTCGTCTTCATGAGTAGTATATTCCCATGCGCAGAGCTGATCTTTAAGGTTATCAAGCATAATTTTTATAACTGCGCGATAATCGTTTACGGAAATATCAAATGCATGATTGGCGGCAAATTCGAACAGCTCGGTTTCTTGCTCATAAGCCTCTGGATAATCGCCGATTTTTTTAACCAAAGCCAAATTGCCTGATATCAGCGCATATTTTACCATAACCATATAAAAATGTTTTAAGTTTTCGCGGATAGCCTCAAATCGTGACTGCAACAATATTCCGGCTCTGTCAATTTGGCCAAGGTTAAGCAAGCAATCAGCCAAAATCAACTCAAAAAAAGCCGATATATCGCCGCCGATATTCCATATTCTTTCGCCAAGTTCCACAGCAATTTGCCGTTTTCCAAGCATTATATTAACAAACATCAACCCAATCAGCGGTTCGATGGCAAGCGGATCTTGTTGCTGTAAGATTTTGAGTTTTTGCTCGGCCGGCAAAATATCGATTGCTTGAGCAAACGGATATTCGAGCAGATCGTTAATGATAGTGCGTGCCTGTTGTTTTATTTCGGCAGGGGTCATTTTATTATCTCCTTTCAAGCATAAATGTTGCCGGCCCGTTGTTAATCAGACCGACTTTCATATCGGCTTGGAAAATGCCGCACCTAACCTCAAGTCCCAAGGCCTGCAAACAATGGCAAAAATATTCATACAAAGGTTTTGCTTTATCTGGTTTGGCGGCAGTTTCAAATCCCGGGCGGTTTCCTCTGGAAGTATCTCCGGCCAAGGTAAATTGCGAAACAGCCAAGATTGCACCGCCAATATCCGTAACAGACAGATTCATTTTGCCGTTATTATCTTCAAATATACGCAAATTGGCTGTTTTTTTGGCCAAATATTCGGCCTGTTCTTGCGTATCGTCTTTTTCGATGCCTACAAAAACCAAAAGACCTTCATTGATGGCGGCTATTTTTTGGTTATCCACCACGACATCTGCTTGTAAAACTCTTTGTATCAACACCTTCATTGTTTCTAACCCTGGTAAAACCAATAAGCCAACCCGATAGCCGAGACAATACCTGCCAAATCGGCAAGCAACGCCAGAGGCAAAGCGGCTCCTGTTTTGCTGATTTTTACAGCCCCGAAATAAACAGCCAAAACATAGAATGTTGTTTCGGTTGAGCCTTGGACGACAGAGGCTGCAAATCCGGCAAAGCTGTCAACTCCGTAGGTGGCAAAAGTATCAAGCATCATGGCTCTGGCTCCGCTTCCGGACAAAGGCTTCATTAGTGCGGTTGGCAGGGCTGCTACAAAATCGGTATTAAGTCCCATTTTTTCAAATATCCAAGCAAATCCCGAGCAAATATAGTCCAATCCGCCTGATGCTCTGAAAAGACCAATCGCAACCAGCATTGCCACCAAATAAGGAATAATCTGTACGGCTATTTTGAAGCCGTCTTTGGCCCCGTCTATAAACAGCTCATAAACATTCAGTTTTCTGAGCATACCCGAGACAATGAACCCCGTCGCCAAGGAAATTAATATAATATTGCTTATCAAATAAGAAATTTGCGTCCGTGTTTGCTCATCCATAGCAGCAAACCCCCAGGCAATTGCAGCCACAAATCCTATACCGGCCAAAAGATAAGTCATCACCACTTTGTTAAATACATTAATTTTTTGCCAAGCCAAAGTTGCCAAAAATCCAACCATGGTTGAAATCGACGTTGCCAGCAAAATTGGGATGAACACAGCCGCCGGATCGGCAGATCCCATTTGATAACGATACATCAAAATTGTAATAGGAAACAGCGTTACCGATGATGCATTTATCACCATAAACAAAACCATCGCATCAGAAGCTTTTTGCTTGTTTTTGTTTACATCTTGAAGCTGTTCCATTGCTTTAAGCCCCATAGGGGTTGCAGCATTATCAAGTCCCAAGATGTTGGCAGCGATATTCATCACCATCGAGCCAAAAGCAGGCGAGTTTTGGGGCACATCGGGCATAATTCGATAAAACAAAGGGTAGATTGCTTTGGCCAACAAATCAATCAAACCTGATTTTTCGGCGATTTTCATGCAGCCAAGCCAAAAACATAATACCCCGGTAAGATTGATGGCAATTTTAAATCCATTATCGGCGCTGGCAAACAGACTTTGCACCATTTGGGGCCAAACCTCAAAATTGCCGCACAACGATTGCCCGATTGCGCAGATAAATGCCAATACAAAAAAACCGGCCCAAATGATATTTAACATGTATCCCTCTTGTTTTGAGGCGATTATATTGTAAGAGGGCTTAAAATTTGTTTAAGACTGCTTGTTCATCCGCGAATTTTTCAATTTGGTAAGTTTGTCACTGACCACGGCGGTATCGCGGCCGGCTTTGGCCAAGCGGTCATACATACGTTCGATTTCTTTTTCCAAATAAGCCTTTTCGATTTCATCATGCAAGGCGCGTTTTTGCTCCATGGTTCCGTTCATTTCAATCTCGGACATTTCGGCAATCAAATCCTCTACCCAAATTTTACCGACTTTTTTCTTGATAAAATACGGCAGTTCATATGCCAAACGTCTGGCATGATAATAAGCCTCCTTAAAGCTTTCGCAGTCATTATAGCGCAGCTTAAACAAACGAAAAGCAATTTCCAGTTCTTGGTTATTATCCACCACGATAAAAGGTATCGGTTGGGCAAATCCCGACTTCACCATTTCCTTCAGATATTCCAAAATATGGTAAAAAAAGCCATTGATGTTATATATTATAAAAGGCTTGGTTTTAATAAATCCGTCTTGCATTGCCACACAGTCATAAGCCAGCTCATCCAATGTTCCGACCCCGCCCGGAGCAAACACGATAATATCGGCATCAAACAATTTCTTTTTGCGGTTTTCAATGGTGTCTGTCAGGACTACGTTAGTAACTTTTTCAAGCAGAGCGTCTTTTTCATACAAGTCATAGTATTCCTGGGTTGTAACCCCGATTATCGGGCTTACGTCGGAATAGAACTCATCTTTTCTTTCGCTCCATTCATCAAGCACGCCTTTAGCCACGGCGCCCATCACGCCTGAGTTAGAAAAACCATAGTCCAAGCAAAAGCCCATTTTGGCGATTAAACGCCCCATTTCATATGTTTCTTGTTCATAAATAGGGTTGTCGCCCGAAGAATGTCCGCCCGACACGCAAACTCGCAAATTGTTTTTTTTGGTGGTGGTTTCATCCATGGCTACAGCTCCTCAATATCTCCCAAAGCTTGCATCTTATAAAAATTATCGGCAAATTCCTGCAATTTTCCTTGTTCTATTGCCAAACGCAAACCCTGCATCAATCTTTGATAATACCTGATATTGTGCCACGACAACAACATCACAGCAAGTATTTCGTTGCATTTTTGCAAATGATGTATATAAGCCCTTGAGTAATTTCGGCACAAAGGACAGTCGCATTCAGCCTCCAATGGGCGAGGGTCTTCGCGGTGGCGGGCATTGCGGATATTGATTGTTCCTCTGGCCGTAAAAGCCTGAGCAGTGCGGCCCGAGCGAGTAGGCATAACGCAGTCAAACATATCTACCCCGCGCAAAACTGCTCCGACAATATCATCCGGCCGCCCCACACCCATCAAATATCGCGGTTTGTCCTCCGGTAACATACCCGGGGCATAATCCAACACTTCAAACATGGTTTTTTGTCCTTCGCCCACGGCCAAACCGCCAATTGCATAACCGTCGAAGCCGATTTCTTTTAGCTTTTCGGCCGAAAAAGCGCGCAAATCTTTATAGTCGCCGCCTTGTTGGATACCAAAAATTCCATAACCGTCACGGTCAATAAAGGCATCACGCGAACGTTTTGCCCAACGCATCGACATCTCAACCGATTTTTTTACTTTTTCATATTTGGCAGGCAATTTAACGCACTCATCCATACACATGGTAATGTTAGAATCAAGTTTGTGTTGAATTTTGATTGATTCTTCAGGAGACAAGAAAAACTTTTTTCCGTCCACGTGCGATGAAAAAGCCACGCCTTCTTCCGCTATTTTGCGCAAACCAGACAAACTCATCACCTGAAATCCGCCTGAATCGGTCAAGATTGGCTTGTCCCAATTCATAAATTTGTGCAATCCGCCCATTTTTTCGATTAAATCGGCACCCGGTCGCAACATCAGATGATAGGTATTGCCAAGCAAAATTTCTGCCCCTGTTGCGGCCACCGATTCCGGCATCATGGCCTTAACGGTGGCACATGTTCCAACCGGCATAAAAGCCGGAGTGTTAACCACGCCGTGTTTGGTATATAATTTGCCGCGGCGAGCCTTGCCGTCGGTTGTCAAAATTTCAAATTTAAGCGCCATATCAAAATATCCTTTCTGTTATGGCCAATATGCCCGATGATAAAAATAAAAGCAAGGGTTTTAAGGATTATTTTCGTCATCGCCTATCGGGTTGATGTCAATAGCATAGCCGGTTGCTCTGACGGTGCGTATATAATCCGGGCCATAATCATTCAAGGCGCGTCGCAGTCTTCTTATATGTACGTCAACGGTTCTTGATTCGACATAGATATTGTTACCCCAAACATTTTTTAATAAAAACTCGCGAGAAAACACTTTTCCCGGTGTTTCCATCAGCATTTTCAGCAAGCGAAATTCGGTTGGTCCCAGGTGAATATAAACATCGCCGCGAAACACTTTTTTCTCCACCAAATCCATTCTGATGTCTTCAAACACCAGTTCTTTTTGGGTATTGGGTTCTGGTGCTCGTCTTAATTGGGTTTTTACTCTGGCCAACAGCTCCGGCACGGAAAAAGGCTTGGTAACATAGTCATCAGCCCCGGCCGACAACCCTTTGATTTTGTCTTCTTCCTCACCTTTGGCGGTAAGCATAATGATGGGAATATTTTTGATATCTGGTTTCGAGCGAATAAGTTTGCATATTTCCACTCCCGACATCTCCGGCAACATCCAGTCCAACAATATTACCGAGGGCTGATTTTTTTCCACACTGCCCAAAACCTTGTTGCCTCTTGTCTCAACCACAACATCATATCCCTCTTTTTCAAGGTTATATTTCAGCATCAGGGCCAAAGCTTCCTCGTCTTCGACCACCATAATCACATGTTTCATGGCAATATCTCCCATATTCGACATATGGTCTAAGCCTAAATCAAGCAAGGTTAAAATTATCTTAAAGCTTTGATATTTGCCGCATAATTCCCCCCCTCAAACACGGCGGTTCCGGCCACCAACATATCAGCTCCGGCAGCCTTTACCTCAGATGCGCTCATCGGGTTGATTCCGCCGTCGACACTTAATATTATATTGCGATGGCCGATTAATTTGCGGATTTTAGCAATTTTAGCAATTTGATTTTCCATAAAATTCTGACCGCCAAATCCCGGGTTTACGGTCATAACGAGAATAAGATCAAGTTTGTCCAAAACATATTCCAATGTGTTTTCCGTAGTCGATGGATTAAGCGCCACCCCGGCCTTAAGTCCCAAAGCATGAATTGCATCAATGGTTTTATCCAAGTGTTTGCACACCTCGGCATGCACGGTGATTATATCTGCCCCGGCCAAGGCAAACCATTCCAGCATTTCATCAGGGTTTTTCACCATCAAATGCGCATCAAACGGCAGCTTGGTATAAGGTCTTATGGCTTTGACCACACATGGCCCAAAGGTCAGGTTCGGCACGAAATTGCCGTCCATTATATCAAGGTGGATAGCATCGGCTTTGGCCTCGTTCAGCCGCATTATTTCATCTTTAAGGTTGGCAAAGTCGGCTGCCAAAAGACTTGGTGCAATTTTAACCATCGTTTTTCTCCTGCAATAATTTTTAAGGCCTTGCTTTAAGCATAAAGCAAAATACCATAAAAGCAACTTTAATCTTGTTTTGTGACAAAACATGATTATGTAGCTTTTTGCAACAATCTAATTTATACAAAGGAGAAAACACCATGGGACAAATGGCACAAAAGATTTCGCAAACAGACCAAACCGAAC
Organism: uncultured Alphaproteobacteria bacterium; assembly: GCA_944391415.1. GTDB lineage: Bacteria > Pseudomonadota > Alphaproteobacteria > RF32 > CAG-239 > CAZU01. The sequence continues at coordinate 115,676 of CALXTM010000001.1, read as the reverse complement.
TTCTCAAAATATTAAACACGGCTTTTGCCGAAGAATGGCTGGCCTATTACCAATATTGGCTGGGGGCCAAAGTCGCAACCGGGCCGCTGCGGCCTGATATCTCGGCAGAGTTTATGGAACACGCCAAAGAAGAACTAGAGCATGCCGAACTTTTGGCGAATCGGATTATAACCTTGGGCGGCACACCGGTTTTGTCTCCTCAAGATTGGGCTGATGTAGCCTTGTGCAAATATGCTGCACCGTCTAGGCCCTATATTGTCAATTTGCTTGAGCAAAATTTGACGGCCGAACGCTGTGCCATTGCGCGCTACCAAAAGATTTGCGAGCTGACCTCCGGCACAGATCTGATAACCTATTCTTTGGCGCTAAAGATTTTACAAGACGAGGTCGAGCACGAAGAAGAGCTCGAGGCCTACCATAATGATATTGTCTCGACATTTGCTCATCATGCTCAGCTCGAAGGCTAACTATCTGTTTTAACACAATATTATCATAAAGGCCTAAATTATATGTTGACATATTTATTAAAATAAGCCAAAATTTTGACAAAATTAGAATCGGAATGTGATTAAATCAAGAGTTTTATCTGTCGTCACAGACATTTACCAACAACAAGCCATAATCACACTCCAAATAAACTTTAGCGGCTTGTTTTTCTAAATCGTCGGAAACAGATAAATCGGAAGCCCCGTTTTTTACAAACGGGGCTTCTAGCTTCAATCCGTGCTACACAATCCACAACTATTGGGCAAGAGACGGCAGGTTGTTATTATAACAACGCAGACAAACCACTCCGCCGCCGACTACACATTCGCTTTGTGTTCCGCAGCGATAACATGGCCCGTCAGAGGCAACAACATCATCTCCGGCATATTTATAGCCATATTGACAAGAGCAAGCATCTTTTTTTGTTAGATAACCAAGGTCAGCACAGGTCGAACCACCGCTGCCGCCGCCGCTTGATGATTCGTTAACACATTTGAAATAAGTGCTATTTATTGGACATGTCTTCTTAACCAGCGGTGACTGGCAACCTCCAGTTGTTAAATTATAACCTAACGTTAGGCAAGTATTCTGTACATGTCCTGATGAAACACACTTAACATAAGAGCTATCCATGGGACAAGTAGTTTTGACTGCCGGTGAAAAGCAAAACAGGTTTCCCGTAGCATCCAATTCATATCCCAAATCTTCGCACGTTAAATTACAAAACACCTTGGTGGAATCCCAAGGGCAGGGCAACATATTCAAGTCGCCACATAGATCTTCTGTCATCGTATAACCAAGATCATCGCAGCTTGGCGGCACATTCTTCGAGCATGGCGTTACAACAATCGCATCGGCATTAGTAGATCCAAAACCTACTATCAACAACCCCAAGACTGTACCCAAAATCAACTTTTTCATTGCTTTGTTCCTTGTAATAATATCAACCACTATAAATATTATAACATTTAGATATTAAAAAAACAATAACATATTTTAATATTGATGATATCTAATTTGCCATGATTTGGCGGCTGCTTGTTTGGCGTTGGTTGCCAACAAAAAACCGGCCTTTGAGGCAAGGTCGGTCTTTTGTTTTTTTTAGATAATCTTACGGATTAAGCCCATCATCTCGATTGCCGGCTGTCTCGCCGATTATTGAACCGGTCCCGATGGTGCTGCTTTTACATCTGTAACAAACAATATTCGTCACGCCATTATTAACGACTACCATACTAGATCCACCCGAGCAAGCACGCGCTTGCGTTAGTGAAAGATAGCCAAGATCAGAGCAAGACTTGGCAGTAACGGTTGCTTTTTACTTACATTTATAACATATAGTCTGCTTCGAAATACCACTAGGGTTTATGTTTGTTGTCGTATATCCGTTTGTGCAGTGTGCTTTAGCCTCAGTTAGCAGTGTATAGTAACCATAATCGCTACAGGTTTTGGCCTGGACGTAGGGTAGGTGTGCCTTCGCATTTGAAATAACTGGCATCAATCGGGCAAATCTTTTTGGTCTGACCGGAAAAACAACGGACCACACCGGTATATGGATACCCCAAAGATGGGCAGCTTACACCGCAAAACACCTTGCTGGTGTCAAAAGGACAGCGCACCATGGTATGTCCCTCGCACAAATCCTCGGTCAAAGTGTACCCCAAATCATCACAGTCGGGCAACTTACCGCATGTTAGAGCAAAAACATTTGTCGCACCAATTACCATGGTTCCCACAAACAAACCCAAAAACAATTTTTTCATCGCCTTGATCCTTGCTGTTATTGTAATAATATCAATCAACTGCTATCATTATAACATTTAGATGTTAAAAAAACAATAATATATTTCATCGGCTGCGCTATTTTATGTATTTGCGGTCAAATCTTGGGTTTTTGCCCAGTCTTGACATAATTTCATAAGCAATTGTTCCCGCATCGATTGCTACCTCGTCAAGAGTATAAAAATCATCAGCCAAATAAGCCGTGTCGCCGACTTTTATATCACAAACCTCGGTGACATCGCAGATGATATTGTCCATCGATACTCTGCCGATAATTCTGGCCTCACTAATCTGCCCGTTTGTTTTGAAAAATACTTTGCCGACATTTGACAGAGAGCGCGGCCAACCGTCGCCATATCCGATTGAAACAATCGCAATTTTGCGATTCGAACTGGCGCGATATGTTGCCGAGTAGCCAACAAAATCACCTTTGGGCAAATTTGCCACCTGCAAGAGAGGGGCTTTCACGCTGACAACATTTTGCATCTGATTGGGGCGATAAGGCGCGGTGTTAATACCATACATTGCCGCCCCCAAGCGCACCATGTCTTGTCTGAAATTTGTCCCCAAAAACACCCCGTCCGAGGCCGACAAGCTTGCTTTGGTGTTAGGAAAATAGCTGTGTTTGAGCCTTTCAAAATTAGCCAGCTGATGAGCATTCATAAAATGGTCTTTTTCATCGCCGCAAGCCAGATGTGACATCACCAACCCAAACATCTTTAGATTATCGTGGCTCAAATTTTTTAACTCTTCTTCTCTAAAACCCAGACGGTTAAGCCCGGTCTCGATTTGAATTGCCGGTTTTCTGTCATCATCCGGCCGATTTTTTAGCCAAAAATCCAACCCCTCCGGCGAGCTTATAACCGGTAACAGATGCGGAATTTGGGCAAAAATATCTATTGAATCGGAGCCAACACCTTGCAAAACATAAATATCAGCCAGAGGCACCATTGGAGCAATTTTTGCGCCCTCAACGGCATGCGCCACAAAAAAAGTGCGGCAGTTTGCTTTGTCATACAGCAGCTTTGCCACAATCTCAGCTCCCAGCCCATAAGCATCATCTTTCACCACCGCAGCAGGTACGGCAGGATGTGCCAACTTTGCGAGCACCGCATAATTATTCAATAAATTTTTGAGGTTTATTTCCAAAATCGGTCTTGTAAAAATATTCATAATTGCCTACAATCTTTTTCACCAAAGTTTAAACCAAATCACCATGACTTAGGATATGCAATTTACCGACTCTCATTTACATTTGCAAGACTATAAGACAAAAGATGCCCAGCAAATTATTGCCTCGTTGCGTTCTTTGGGTTTTGTCAAGGTCGTTTGCGCATCTACTTCGCCGCAAGATTGGCAAGCCGTGGCCGATTTTGCCTGCCTGGCACCAGATTTGGTTGTTCCGGCTTTTGGGCTTCACCCGTGGTATCTCGACCTTTCGGGCATCGATTTTGCGGCCAAACTTGAGGCCTGCTTGCGGCGTTTTCCATCTGCCTGGGTTGGAGAATGCGGGCTTGACAAATTAAAAGGCGGCGATTTTAATAGCCAGGAGCATTTTTTCAACATCCAGATTAGTATTGCCAAGGCATTTCATCGCCCGCTTAACATTCATGCTCTTAAGGTCGAAGACGTCATGGCAAGATTATTGCCGCAAATGCCGCCCCAATTTATGTTACATTCATTTTCAGGCAGCAATGAATTTTTGCGTCTAGTCCTCAAAAAAGGGGGCTATATCTCGATTTCAAAAGCCTTGCTAAAACGTAAAAATAGCCGCGAAATTATTACAATGCTTCCCACAGATCGCATCTTGCTTGAAAGCGACGGTCCGTTTTTGTCCGACTATTCGGATATTCCGTCGTTGGCCCAAACCATTGCTGAGTTAAAAGGGCTTGATTATGCCGCATTTGTGGCCCAGGTTAAGCATAATTTGGAGGATTTTTGTCATGGATAATCAAAGGTTTGCCAGAACAGCGATGTTGCTTGGCGCATCCGGCCTCAAAAAACTTATGCGTGCCAAAGTGATGATCATCGGCCTTGGCGCGGTGGGAGGATATGTTTTGGAGGCCTTGTCAAGAGCAGGGATCGGTCATTTTGTTTTGGTTGATTTTGACGTTTTTGAGGAAAGTAATGTCAATCGCCAAATTTTGGCGGTGTCATCCACCTTGGGTCAAAAGAAAACCGCGGTTGCCAAACAGCGTGTTTTAGAAATTAACCCTAAGGCCGAGGTTGAAATCAAAGACGTTTTTGTCAATGCTGACACTATAAGTTCTTTGTTTGCATATCAGCCGGATTTTGTGATTGATGCCATTGATGCCTTAAACCCCAAATGCGATTTGATTCAAGCTCTGGTCAACGCCAAAATACCGTTTATTTCTTCGATGGGAGCAGCGCTCAAGACCGATCCGTCCAAAATCAAGCTTGGTCCATTATGCAACAGCAAAAACTGCGCTTTAGCCAAGTTTGTTCGCAAACGTCTGCGCAAAAGAGGTGTCGATATCAGCAAGGTTTGCTGTGTTTGGTCCGATGAGCAAATTAATCTTCCCGACACCGCCTTGTCTGATGATGTCGGCACAACTACCTCATCTGGTCGGACTCGTCATACTTTGGGCTCTCTTCCAACCATTACGGCAATTTTTGGCCTGACAATTGCCAATCAGGTTATTTTAAGCCTTTCAGAGTTCAAAAAATAATGTTTTTTAACTTGTTTTTAAGCTTAATGTATCTATAATCCGAAAATAAACAAGTTACAAGCGAAGGTTGTGTACTATGAAAATGATTAAGCCGATAGTCAATCTTTCCAAAATTGCCGATGACTATGATACTTTTGTCTTCGGTTTCAACGGTGTGTTATATGATGGCCGTGTTATTTTGCCGGAGGCGGCTTCCTGTCTTAAGCGCCTTTCAACTTTGGGCAAAAAGCTGATTATTATAAGCAACTCTCACCTGCGAGTTGCTGAGTTGGTTGAAATTATGCTCAAAAACGGGGTAGATGTCGGTTCACTGAGTAATGTCGTTTCGGCCGGCGAGATTTTGCACTATAAACTAAAAGCTGCCCAAAACGAATACGCGGCTTTGGGCAATCGCTATTATCATCTTGGGTCGCGTGCCTCCAAAGGGGTTTTTTGCGGACTTCCGTTTACCGAGGTATCATCAATTGAACAAGCTCATTTCATTTATATGAGTGAGGTCGCATCGCCTGATGATTTGGTCGATATGTACCGTCCCAGTTTGGAGCAGGCGGTTAATTTGGGTCTGCCGTTTGTTTGTGCCGGCAATGATACTTCGTGCTTTATTGGTGGCAAACTGTGTCTTGCCCCCGGGGCAATTGCCGAGGCCTATGCCATTTTGGGCGGCCGCATTATAACTTTGGGCAAACCAGATACTGCCATGTTGCGCTATGCTTTAGAAGGGCTTGGTGAGCCAGGAAAGATTGTGATTGTCGGCGATAATGTCCCAACCGACATAAAGATGGCCTCACTTTTGGGCTATGATTCTGTTTTGTTGTCCAAGGGACGTCATGTTAATTACTTGGGCGAGGGTTATATTCCAGATGTGGCCAAGACCAGAGAGCTGTCCAACAGCTATGATGTTTCGCCTTCGTGTGTTATTTCGGCTTTGAGGTGGTAGGTTAGATGACGCGCAAAACCAAAATATTGATTTTGATTGTTAGTTTTGTGTTTTTGGGGTGGTTTATTTTTCAGCCATTGAGCGATTTGGGCATAAGCCGTCCTTATGCATCTCCTCCCATATCAGGGCAAAAAATCGATGTCGCCGAGTTAAACGAGTTTTTGAATTTATGGACCAGAATTGTTAATGGTCCGCTGCAAAAATATCTTGTTCAAATTTCGCTTTCTTCAAAACAGCAGTATCCGACCGCCATCAGCAACTGGCTAAAAGCCCAACACTGGAGTGTCGAACGCTTCTTCTATGACGAACAACGTATTCGCGGTCTGGTCGATTGTGTCAGCCTGCAAGAAAGTCTTGAGAGCAACATAGCATTATCCAAGCGCCAAAACAATTTGCGTCCGATCGTAAAAGAACAACGTCAGCGTCTGAGCTTGTGCCGTTATGATAATGATGAGATGGAGCTTATAAGAGCCAATCTCTACCAAATAACCGAGATTTTGGCAGGCCGCGCCGTCATGAGCCAATCAGATTCTGACAAGGAGTAAAAAATGCCAACAATTGCCGATACCAAATTTTCCGATATTTATATTTCTGCATCAGACCGCAAAGCCTATATACCAGATAAACGCACGCTCAATGCGCTGATGCTGTTTGAGGCCGAAGACTTTGATCAGTTTTTTGCCTTAGTGGAAAATTCTTGGGATGGCGTCAACTCAAGTTATTCGCTTTGTTATCATGGTGTTTTTTATCGTGTTGAACGAGGCGAGGCAATCTCTGGTGTGTACTACTGCATCCGCAAAATGCCGTCTAGCACGCCGTCAATAAGGATTTTGGGCTATCCGACCGAGTTAGTCAATTTTTTAATGACTTTGCGTCGTTCATCCGGGCTGATTTTGTGCTCCGGCCCGACCGGATCAGGCAAAACGACCACCATTTCAAGCCTGCTTAAAGAATTTTTGACCAAGGAAGGCGGTTTTGCCTACACCATCGAAGACCCGACCGAACAACCGTTAGATGGTATTTATATGGTAGAAACCGGCGGACTTGGCCTTTGCAAACAAACCCTGCCGATTAACGGCAACTGGGGCGAAAGTTTGAAGTCGGCTTTGCGTTCAAAGCCGCGCTATATCATGGTTGGCGAGATTCGTACGCCTGATGCCGCCAGCGAGGTTTTGCGTGCTGCAACCTCTGGACACTTGGTTTTTTCAACCATCCACGCCAACAATGTTACCGATGCCATAAACTCGGTTATCAAATATGCCTCTGCCGGTGATATGAGCGAGGATTTGGCGTATGATTTGTTTTCGCGCGGAATGTTGGGCGTTTTGCATCAGGTTTTGGTGGGCAAAGGCATAAAGAAACCTCAAGTTTCGTTCCTGTTTGCCAATCCAGATACATCCAAGGGCGATCAGGTACGAGGAATTATCAAAAGCGGCAAACTCAACCTCGGCACGTCAATCGAGACACAAATGACGCGTATGGCCAAAGGACTTAATCTGTTTCCGGAAAATGATTAATTCACACACTCATCTGCCAAAATAGATATTTCCAGCCATTTTTCTTCTTTTTCGGCTTTGAGTTTCTGCTTTTCATCCAGCTCGGCCGATGCTTCGTCAAATCTTTGCGGATTATTTTGATATAAATCAGGATTTGACAATTCGTTGACAAGTTTGGCAATGTCTTGATCAAGCTGACTTATTTCTGTTGGCAATATTTCAAGCAAGCGTTTTTGGTTATAGCTTAGTTTGTGTGAGTTTTTGTCTTTGATAAAAGTTTCTTTGGCTGGCTGTTTTTTATCATTATTGTTGTTGCGGGTTGACATATTTTGCTCTTTAAGTTTTTGCCAAAGTTCGCTGTATGTCCCCACATGTTCAAAAGCGCTTCCGTCGCCTTTAAGATAGATTATTGAGCCGACAACCCTGTCCAAAAAGTCACGGTCATGGCTGACGATGATTATTGTTCCGGCATATTCGCTCAGTACTTCTTGCAACAAATCAAGCGTATCCATGTCAAGGTCATTTGTAGGCTCGTCCAATACCAAAAAGTTTGATGGTTGAGCCAAAGCTTTTGCCAGCATCAAACGATTTTTTTCGCCGCCGGACAAAGCTGCCACCGGACACTGAGCCTGGTCAGGTTTAAACAAAAAGTCTTTCAAGTATGCCACCACATGACGCCAGTGTCCTTGAACCATAATATGGTCGCCTTTGTCGCAAAGGGTTTGCCACAGGGTTTTCTTTGGATCAAGGGTAATACGATTTTGATCAAAATAGGCCTCTTCCAGATTTTTTCCTATTCTGACAAATCCGCTGTCAGGCTCCAAACGCTTGGTCAAAAGTTTTACCAACGTGGTTTTGCCGGCACCGTTCGGCCCGACAATACCTATTTTGTTGCCGCGGATAATTCTGGTCGAAAAATCTTTTATTATTTCGCGCCCACCAAAAGTTTTGCAAACATGTTTGGCTTCAATCACCAGCCTAGAGCGAAAATCTCCCTCATCAATTTCAAGATTAATGTTGCCGATTTGTTTTATTTGTTCGCGTCGCTGCCGCCGTAATTCAATCAGCCGCCGCAACCGTCCCATGTTGCGTCTGCGTCTGGCGGTTACACCTTTGTGCAACCATTCGGTCTCCTCGGCAATTTTTTTATCCAAGTTGTTCTGGTCGATAATTTCTTGGTTAATGATTTGTTCTTGCCAGTTTTCAAAATCAGTAAAGCCTTTGTTGTTTATGTGCATTTTGCCGCGGTCAAGCCAAAAAGTTGTTTTTGAGGTATGGTCAAGGAACATCCTGTCATGAGATATCAAAATAACCGCCCCGCGAAAATCTTTAATAATGTTTTCAAGTTTTTCAATCGTTGCAATATCAAGATGGTTGGTTGGTTCATCCAACAACAAAATATCCGGCTCGCCGATAAGGGCTCTGGCCAAGGCGGCTTTACGGCATTCTCCGCCCGATGCTTTTTTGGGGTTTGTATCACCGTTAAGGTTAAATTTGTCAAGCCAAATATCGGCCAAATAATCATTATCTTTTTCGGTTTCTGGGGCTCCGGCCAGTATCACATCTTTCAAAGTGGCAAAATTTGACAAATCTGGTTCTTGCGGCATATAGGCTATTTTGGTGCCGGGCTGCATAAATATTTCTCCGCCGTCTGGCTCGATTATACCGCAAATGACTTTAAGCAGGGTTGATTTTCCTGATCCGTTGCGGCCGACCAAACATATTTTATCGCCGCGGTTGACAAACAAATCAACCCCGGTAAACAAATGATTGTTTCCAAAAGACAAACTGATGTTTTTCAAAGTATAAATCGGAGGTTCGGCCATAATGTCTCTTCTCAAAGCAATAAAACGATTCGTCACACTAGCAAGCCTTATAGTATAGTTGTGCACAATATGCAATTAAATATTTACTTTTCGTTAATAAATAAATATTCTTAAACACGAAATAGCAGGTGGAAGGAGAATTTTATGCCTCTGAAGATAGAACTTAAACCGCGAGAAAGCATTATCATCGGCGATGCATTGATCACCAATGACAATGATCGTATTCGCTTTTATATTGATGGCAATGTGCCGATTTTGCGCGAAAAGTTTATTTTGAAAGAGAAAGATGCGACCACGCCTGCCAAGCGGGTTTATTTTATTGTTCAACAGATGTATTTGTCAAAAGGCAGTAAACAACTGCAGCAGTTGTTTTTGGAATATGTCAGGGATTTGCAGGAAGCCGCTCCCAGCCTTCGCCCGTATGTTGCTCCGATTGCAGAAGCAATAATAGTAAGCGACTATTATGCGGCGATTAAGAGTGCTGCCAAGTTGATCGAACAAGAGGATAAATTATTCGGCTCAACCTTAAAAGGGACACAGCCATAATTATTTGACACAACAACAGTTTTTTAAAGTAATGATTTGCCCTCAGCAGCAAATAAGGAGATAGAAAATGGCTCAAACTATTACATTAACGGCAAGTATGCGTTCCAATCTTGCATCACTAAAGTCCATTCAAAGCCAAATGGACGCCACCCAAGAAAGGCTTTCAACCGGTAAAAAGGTAAACTCTGCAATTGACAATGCGTCAAGCTATTACCAGGCACGCGCTTTGACCAACCGTGCAGGCGATTTGGATGCTTTGCTTGACAGCATGGGACAGGGAATTCAAACGATTGAGGCTGCTAACGAAGGCATAGAGGCTGTTACCTCATTCGTTGAGCAGTTAAAGTCGGTAGCAGAATCGGCTTATGCGCTTGACCCGACGACACCAAGCTATGCAGAACAAATTGCCAGCTATCAGGAACAATTTGAATCTATTCAAAATGAAATTACCAAGTTGGTTGCCGATGCCTCTTATCAAGGTATCAACTTGTTAAAGGGCGGCAAATTAACCGTAACCTTCAACGAGACACGTTCCAATAAATTTACCATTCAGGGCGAAAATATTATTGAACAAATGAATATAGGCAGTGCGGCCGACTGGGTCTATGAGGGTGATGTCATAACCAATGTCACTGCAGCCGAAGCCATTACGGTTTCTGAGGCCGGCACGATAGCCAACGGCGCTGATTTGATGACCGATGACGAGGGTACAATCCGCGTTGCTCAAGCTAGCAACGGCAAATGGTACAATGTAACCGGCCAGAACACACTTGGGGATGAATATACCGGTGATACTGCAAGTCTTACAGACTCTGGCGACGATACTACTGCCCAGATATCTGCTCCGACCGTTACCATTGCAGAAGGAACCGAGCTTTATACTCTTGATGGCGCAACCATAGCCAAAGGTGATGATAATAATTGGTATAATACAACAACCAAAGCTTTGGTTGCAAAAGGTGCTGGCACTCCGGCCGGTGCTACGGTTCAACAAACCGGCGGCAGCTATGCAACATCAATTGACAATACCATTACCGAAATTGCCAATGCTACGGATTACTTGCGTTCTTATGCCACCGAGCTTGGTAACAACTACTCAATCATTGAGACCCGTCAAAACTTTACCGATGCATTGATTGACGTATTAGAGACCGGCTCAGACAACCTTGTCTTGGCCGATATGAACGAAGAATCAGCCAACTACCTGGCATTGCAGACTCGCCAGCAATTGGCTATTAACTCTTTGTCATTGGCATCGCAGTCGGCACAGTCAATCTTGAGCTTGTTCCAATAGGATATTGGAGCATTTCTCCCAAAAAAGACGGCCAAGAGGGCCGTCTTTTTTTTTGATAAAAATATTTTTCTGGTTACGAAAAATTAACTTTTATATATGATAATCGTAATGTTCAAAAGTATTTGAAGACATTAATATATGGAGAAATGCTATGTCAAACACAATTACATTGACCGCAAGTATGCGTTCAAACCTTGCCTCGTTGAAGTCGATCCAATCGCAGATGGACATCACGCAAGAAAGACTTTCCACCGGTAAGAAAGTAAACTCAGCAATAGATAATGCGTCGAGCTATTATCAAGCCCGTTCTTTGACCAACCGTGCAGGCGATTTGGATGCTTTGCTTGACAGTATGGGCCAGGGAATTCAAACCATTGAGGCCGCCAACCAAGGTATTGAGGCGGTAACCTCGTTTATAGAGCAATTAAAGTCGGTAGCAGAATCTGCTTATGCTTTGGATCCAAACACCGACAGTTATGAAGAGCAAATAGCAAGCTACAAAGAGCAGTTTGATTCAATTCAAGCCGAAATTTCGAAATTGGTAGCAGATTCGTCATATCAAGGTATCAACTTGTTGAAGGGCGGCAAATTAACCGTAACCTTCAACGAAACCCGTTCTAACAAATTTGAAATTCAGGGTAAAGATGTTGTTGCCGGCATGAACTTGAGCGGATCTGATTCTTGGATATTGGAAGAAACCGGCACTACAGCTACAGCCACTTTAGCTGATCCTTTGGAGCTTGACGGTGATGTCGGAACAGTTGCCGCCGGTGCATCAATTTATGTTGATGATGATGCTACCGAAATGGTAAAATACAACGGCAAATATTACAAAACCGCAGATGGAACCGAAATTAGACCTAATGGTACTCCGACATTAAAAACCGTAGAAGTCAGGAGCTATGCCGCCTCGATTGATGAAAGTATCACCGAGATAGCCGCTGCAACCGATTACCTGCGTTCATATGCCACCGAGCTTGGTAACAACTACTCAATCATTGAGACCCGTCAAAACTTCACCGAGTCTTTGATTGATGTGTTGGAAACAGGTGCAGACAACCTTGTCTTGGCCGATATGAACGAAGAGTCAGCCAACTACCTGGCATTGCAAACTCGCCAGCAATTGGCTATTAACTCTTTATCTTTGGCATCACAGGCCGCACAGTCCGTATTGAGCCTGTTCTAAATACTGGCCAAAGTGGATTATTAAAAAGGGGAGACAATTCATTGTCTCCCCTTTTTTTGCAGTAACAATCTTATTTTATGGTATTATAATACCAAAACAAGGGTAAAAACGTCATCAAAATTTCATAATTTTGCCGAGTCGTTAAGTCTTTTTGACATAAAATGTTTCACGAAAAAAATATTGTTATTCAATGCATTATTTTAATTTTTATTAAAAAACAATGTTTCACTATTGTTGCCCATTGCAAAATATGATATACTGATTTTGTAGTGTTAATAGAAGCACACAAGTATTGTGATAAACTTTTATATTGGGAGAAAAGCCATGTCTACTATTACATTAACCGCAAGTATGCGTTCTAACCTTGCTTCGTTGAAGTCGATCCAATCGCAAATGGACATCACGCAAGAAAGACTTTCAACCGGTAAGAAGGTAAATTCAGCTATTGACAATGCATCGAGTTATTATCAGGCACGTTCTTTGACCAACCGTGCTGGGGATTTGGATGCGCTTCTTGATAGCATGGGACAAGGAATTCAGACAATTGAGGCTGCCAACCAAGGTATTGAAGCCGTAACTTCGTTTGTCGAGCAAATGAAGTCAGTTGCTGAATCTGCTTATGCTTTGGATCCTGATGCAGATGGCTATGACACCGATTTGGCTGCCTATGCTGCTCAGTTTGATGCAATCAAAGAAGAGATTGTAAATTTGGTAGCAGATTCATCTTACCAAGGTGTTAACTTGTTAAAAGGCGGGAAGTTGACCGTAACCTTCAACGAGACGCGTTCTAATAAATTCGAAATTCAAGGTAAAGACATTGTTACCGGTATGGATATTTCTGTTGCCACCGGCACTTGGGACGATGCCGACACGGTAGATGCATCAATTACCGAAATTGCCGAAGCCATGGATTACCTGCGTTCATATGCCACCGAGCTTGGTAACAACTACTCAATCATTGAGACCCGTCAAAACTTCACCGAGTCTTTGATTGATGTGTTGGAAACAGGTGCAGACAACCTTGTCTTGGCCGATATGAACGAAGAGTCAGCCAACTACCTGGCATTGCAAACTCGCCAGCAATTGGCTATTAACTCTTTGTCTTTGGCATCGCAGTCGGCACAATCGATCTTGAGCTTGTTCTAATAAATATGATTAATCAGGGAGGCAGATATAACATCTGCCTCTCGCATTTGCTTGTTAAGCAATAATTAAATATTTTATATTACAATCACATTATATTGTCTAATCAGGCATTGATTGGTTGGGCAATTGTTAAGCGATTTCTTGTAGTAACAAGAAATTATAAAGTAAGTCAATTTGGGAGAAATACCATGTCAAACACAATTACATTGACCGCAAGTATGCGTTCAAACCTTTCTTCGTTGAAGTCGATCCAATCGCAAATGGACATCACGCAAGAAAGACTTTCCACCGGTAAGAAAGTAAACTCAGCAATAGATAATGCGTCGAGCTATTATCAAGCCCGTTCTTTGACCAACCGTGCAGGCGATTTGGATGCTTTGCTTGACAGTATGGGCCAGGGAATTCAAACCATTGAGGCCGCCAACCAAGGTATTGAGGCGGTAACCTCGTTTATAGAGCAATTAAAGTCGGTAGCAGAATCTGCTTATGCTTTGGATCCAAACACCGACAGTTATGAAGAGCAAATAGCAAGCTACAAAGAGCAGTTTGATTCAATTCAAGCCGAAATTTCGAAATTGGTAGCAGATTCGTCATATCAAGGTATCAACTTGTTGAAAGGCGGCAAATTGACCGTAACCTTCAACGAAACCCGTTCTAACAAATTTGAAATTCAGGGTAAAGATGTTGTTGCCGGTATGAACTTGAGCGGATCTGAGTCTTGGACATCTGTTGCCACTGGTGAAATGAAAACCGTAAACAAGGTAACCAAGGCCGAGTTAACATTGGATGGTACCGGTGGTAAAGTTGCAGCCGGAACTCAGATTTATCAGATAGAATTGGCTGCAGGCGGTAAAAAAGAGGTTGTTAAAGGTGCAGACGGTTGGTATGAAGCCACTGCCTCTGGACAAAAACAAACAGAAAAACCCGGTACCCAAGCAGTTGCTCTAACTGAAGAAGTAGAAGTAGAGAGCTATGCCGCCTCGATTGATGAAAGTATCACCGAGATAGCCGCTGCAACCGATTACTTGCGTTCATATGCCACCGAGCTTGGTAACAACTACTCAATCATCGAGACCCGTCAAAACTTCACCGAGTCTTTGATTGATGTATTGGAAACAGGTGCAGACAACCTTGTCTTGGCCGATATGAACGAAGAGTCAGCCAACTACCTGGCATTGCAAACTCGCCAGCAATTGGCTATTAACTCTTTGTCTTTGGCATCACAGGCCGCACAGTCCGTATTGAGCCTGTTCCAATAAATACTGGCCAAAGCAGATTATTAAAAAGGGGAGACAATACTTTGTCTCCTCTTTTTTTATTTAAAAATTAACTTTATTTGCTTAATATAACAATCAACAAGGAGCTTATAGATGTTAAAAATCAGGTCTTTTTTGCTGGCAACAATGTTTTTGCTGCCGATATCCAGTGCTTTTGGCGGGGAAGATGCCGTTGTCTCATTATTTGACGGCACTTCCGAGGCAAGCTATTCTAAAACCTCATCAGCATCTAATGAAGAAGATGATGGCGGAATATTGTCATTTCTTGATTTTAAGTTGCCCGATAAATTTATTCCGTCTTTTATCCAACAGCCAGATGAAGCTAATACCATAGAAGATGCAATTAAACTTGCCGATAGCGGCAATCTAAAAGCCCAATTGTTTTTGGGTTATTCGTATTTGTATGGAGAAAACGGCCTTAAACCTGATTATGACAAAGCGTTTGAATATTATGGCAAGGCTGCCTTGCAAAATGATGCAACCGGCCTGAACAATCTTGGTAGTCTCTATTATAATGGCATCGGGGTCAAGCGCAATCCAGCCAAAGCAGCCATTTTGTTTGCCAAAGCAACGGAGCTTGGCAATGCCGAGGCTGCAGTCAACTTAGGCTTTATGCTCATCAGCGGCAACAGTTCCGCCCAGGACAAAGCCAAAGCACTCGATTGCTTTGAAAAAGCCGCTTCTGCCGGCAATACCATTGCTGATTTTATGACCGGCTATGCCTATTACACTGGCATATTGCGTCCGTTGGATTATAATAAAGCCGGAGCGTTAATTAAAATAGCCGCCGATGCCGGGTTTGATGAAGCCCAGCTGGTTTTGGCCGAGGCCTATATGAAAGGCCGTGGTTTTCCGCAAAACTACAATAATGCTGTCAAATATCTTCGCCTTGCGGCGTCGCAAGGCAACACCGATGCCATGATGATTTTGGGCGATATTTTGTTTTCTGGCGAAAAATACAACAAAGACATAGAGTTTGCCCATGTTTTATATAACCTTGCCTCGGTGCGTGGGGTAACCCAAGCCGCCGCCAAACGCCAAGAGGTCGAAAGCAAAATGAAGATAAAGGAAATTCTGCAAGCCCAAAGCCGCGCCGAAACTTTTACGGAAGAACCGTCAGCTCTGACCAAATATGTCCACCAAACATTTGGCAGTAATGTCCGCGGCTTTATCACCGATAATTACTAATTTTTTTCTTCCAGCATCTTTTCCAGCCAATGGATATTGTAAATTCCATCAATGTAGTCCGGGCGAGATATAATCTTTTGATGCAGCGGAATGGTTGTTTTTACCCCATCGATGACAAATTCCTCAAGGGCTCTATGCAAGCGCATCAAAGCACCGTTTCTGGTTCGTCCGCTCACAATCAGTTTGGCAATCATGCTGTCATAAAAAGGCGGAATTTTATAGCCTGAATAGATTTCCGAATCAACTCTTACCCCAAGTCCGCCCGGTGCGTGCCACTCGGTCACTTTGCCGGGGTTGGGTGCAAAAGTTTCCGGGTCTTCGGCATTAATTCGACACTCAATGGCATGGCCATGAAAGACAATATCTTTCTGAGTATATCCCAGTTTGGCACCATCGGCAATTCGCAATTGTTCACGCACAATGTCAATACCGGTTACTGCCTCGGTAATTGGGTGTTCAACCTGCAGTCTGGTGTTCATTTCCAAGAAATAGAATTTACCGTCTTCAAACAAAAACTCCAATGTCCCGGCGCTGGAATATCCTATTTTTTCCATAGCTTTGCGAGCAATTTCGCCGATTTCTTCGCGTTGTTGTTGGTTAAGTGCGGGGGAAGGCGTTTCCTCAATCAGTTTTTGATTTTTGCGTTGAATTGAACAGTCTCTTTCGCCCAAATGCACCACATTGCCATATGTATCAGCCAAAATCTGAATTTCGATATGCCGAGGTTGCTGCAAATATTTTTCCATATATACTTCGTCACTGGTAAACGATGCTTTAGCCTCTGCGCGTGCCATGGTATATGCTGTTTCGATTTCGTCTTCGTTAAAAGCCACTTTCATACCTTTTCCGCCACCGCCGGCCTTGGCTTTAATAATAATCGGATATCCGATTTGGTTGGCCCATTTTTTGGCCTCGTCAATGTTTGGCAAAGCAGGAGAACCAGGTATTACCGGCAATCCCGATGCAACGGCGGCTTCTCTTGCGGTCAATTTATCGCCCATCATTCTTATTTGTTCTGGTTTGGGGCCGATAAAAGTTATACCGTGTTCTTCAACCATCTCGGCAAAATCAGCATTCTCCGACAAAAATCCATATCCCGGATGAATGGCATCTGCCCCGGTGATAAGAGCAGCCGAGATAATAGCCGATTTATTAAGATAAGAATCGGTTGAGCGAGCCGGGCCAATACAAACCGCCTCATCGGCCAAACGCACATGCATGGCATTGGCATCGGCTTCGGAGTGTACTGCAACGGTTTTTATGCCCATTTCTCGGCACGCCCGATGAATTCGCAAAGCAACTTCACCACGGTTGGCAATCAAAACTTTTTCAAACATGCGCTCTGTCCTTTTATTCAATAATCATCAAAGATTCACCATATTCAACCGGATCGCCAGATTCTACCAATATTTTGGTCACAGTTCCCGAGCGATGCGCTTTTACCGGGTTAAAGGTTTTCATTGCCTCAATCAGGCAAACGATATCTCCCTCTTTTACGGTATCACCGACGTTAACATAATCAGGTTTCGTCGGATCAGGTGACAGATAGACCACTCCGACAATCGGCGATTTCACGCTGCCGGCGTTGTTGGAATAATCATCAATGGCAAAATCGTCATTTTTAGCGGCAGGTTCCGGTTCTTTGGGAGCCGGTGCAACATTTTGCACAGGGGCGACAGCCACAGGTTGCATCGGCACCGCCGCAACCATCCCTTTCAATTTTATACGAAAACTTTCGTCCTCATATTCAATTTCGCTCAAGTTGTTTTTGCTTAATACATCAGCCAATTTGCTGACTATTTTGGGATCAAAATTATTTGCCATTTTTCGTCTCTCTTCAAAATTAAAAAAATATTTTTCTAATGCTAACAGATTCGCTTAAAAATACAACAAAAAACGCATTTTTTGCTCTGCAAATGGCAAAATTTATCTCGAAAATGTTGTTTTTGGGGAAAAAGAGTTTTTTGCTGTTATGACTTATCTGAATTGATGTAAATTTTTGGCACGCTAATTGCATGTATGTTCTCAGAGTTAATTTTTACCAAGGGTTTTAGTGATGGAAATACAAGACAGAAATAATATATTACAGCAATTATTCCTTGCCAGAGCCGAAAATAATTTAAGCATAAAGCAGCCGACGCAGGATTTTGCCGACATGTTAAAGCCCGCCGACACGCCAGTCTCAAGCGGCGATAAGGGGCAAGACCTTTCTGCTGATTTTAAACGTGATGACTATGTTGATACCAAGGTTTCGTTGTCATCCGACAAATCTTGTGATGACAAAAAGGATGTAACCTCCTCTAAAGACAATAAAAAAGATGATGATATAAAAGAAAATCAGGCTCCGCATAAAGATCAAAAAGATGACGAGGCTGACAATCATAAAAAAGCCGATAAATCAAAAGAAACAGACAAGCCGTCTGATACAGACCCCAAAACATCATCTTCTCAACCTACCAAGCAAGATGAAGTTGCCGCAGATGAGGAAAATATTGCCGCTAAAGAGGCTGATACAGAATTGTCTGCTCCGCTTAACTCCGAAATGTCACCTGTCTCTCAAGCATCAACGGATGCAAATGCTCAGCCGTTTGTGAATATGGTGCTTTTGGATGATGCATCATCGATGAGTGAGGGTTTGCCTTTGGCCGATGAAACTAGTGCGCAGATTTCCCCAATCGACACCAAGGCCGCAGCGGTTGCTCAAGATACATCAGCCGAGGTAATGCCTTTAACCAGTGATGAGGCGTTGTTGCTTGAACAAGCACAATATCTTGATAAAAAAATTGCTTCAACAGATAAATTGAAAATCGCGGTTGAAGTTAGCGAGGATAAGGTCGAGGCTCCGGTAGCCAAAGATGTTTTGCAAAATCGTTTTGAAATAGATTCTCTTTTGCAAGAGGTCGACCAGACAGACCTCTCGCTTCAGGATGCTGAAGTTGAGGTAGCCAAAGATCCGCTTGCAATCAAAACCAAGCCGACAACAGAGGTTGCTGCCAATGCTTTTGTCTACAAGGCATCGTCGGCTGCAGATGATTCTGTTTCCGCCGGCAACAATGCCAACATTAAGATTGATGCATCAAACATTGCCGCATCAGGCAAAGATATGGTCTTTGAAACAGCCAACAATTTGCGGACGGAAACATTCTCTCGGCTTAACGAAAGCTCCAGCCGCGATGCCTTCAAAGGCATGGGCAAAGAGGTTGTCGAGCAAATAAAAGTAAATATTACCAAATCAGCCATCAAAGGGGTTGATACAATAGATATCCAGCTCAAACCAGAAGATTTGGGCAAAATACAAATCAGAATGCACATTGCCAAGGATGGCAAATTACATGCCGATATCATTTCCTCTCGTCCGGAGACCATGGATTTGTTGCAAAAAGATCTCTCCGGTTTGCAGAAAGCATTTAACGATGCCGGCTATGACACGGACAGCAGAAGCTTTAATTTTAGCTTCCAGAAGGAAAATCAAGCCCGAGGAGGCCAGGAAGATAACTCCGGTTTGATGCAGTTTATCGGCGATGCTCTTGAGCAGGAGGCTCAAGAAGTTGCCGGAAACGACAACCTTGAGTATGATCCGGTATTGGGTCTTAACATCAGGGTTTAGATAAGGGAGAAATAAATCATGACCGACTTAAGCTCAATCATCAGTTCAATCAACACAAGCTCGACAACGACCAGCTCAAGCCAAACGTTGTCGGCCGATATGAACACATTTTTGACATTACTTACCACACAATTGCAGTATCAAGATCCGTTAGATCCTATGGATACGGCTGAGTACACCAATCAGTTGGTTCAATATTCGAATGTTGAGCAAGCAATACAAACCAATAAAAAATTGGATAATCTGCTTAGTATGTCGATCTACAATTTGGGAGTTCAAGCCACTGGTTATGTAGGAAAAACGGTTCAAGTTTTGGGCGATATGATGCCGTTAGACGGCGGAGTTGCCAAATCGACCTATACTTTGAGCAAAAATGTGCAAGAATGCACGATTTTGGTTAAAGATGCCGATGGCAAAGTCGTTTATACCCAGTCTGGCGAAAAAGCGGCCGGAGCGCATGATTTTGTATGGGACGGCAAAAATTCTGCAGGAGAACAGATGCCCGACGGTGTTTATCAAATAGTTGTCAACACCAGTGTTGCCCAAGGAGAGGCTGCAGCCTCGGTAACCACCACGGTTTTTGGCAGAGTTACCGGTGTGGCAAGTGATAGCAACGGCATTTACATAGGTCTTGGCGATGCGGTTACGGCCACACTCGACTATGTACTTACGGCCCGCGATGAAAATTATTGGAATCAACTGATTGACAGCGTGAAAGGCGGAGACAGTGTCGAAGAAGACACTTCCGACAAGACTGAAGATCAGGCTGCTCAATTGGTATAATTAAAGTTTTAGGAGGATAAAATGAGTATTTTAGGTGCATTACAAGCTGGTGTTTCGGGGCTTAGTGCTCAATCCAGCGCCATGGGGGCGGTTGCAGACAACATTGCCAACATGAACACCGTAGGCTATAAAAACAACAATGTTTCGTTTTCGAGCCTGGTTACCAAACAAGTTTCATCAAACAAATATTCTTCTGGCGGTGTGCAACCTCATGCCTCCCAGAGCATTGATGCGCAAGGCCTGCTGTCTTCGGTCTCGTCAACGACATCGCTGGCCATAAGCGGCAGCGGCTATTTTGTCGTCAACTCGGCCAACAACGGTTCCGGAACCTGGGCCTATACCCGCGCCGGCGACTTTACCAAGGACGAAACAGGTTATTTGGTTAACAGCGGCGGTTACTATGTGCAGGCCTGGTCGTTAATGCCCTGGGACGGCAATACCGAAGCCGCCACGGTTGAGATTAACGGCATCGTTTATATGAAGGCGTATAAAGACGCCAACGGTCGCACGGTTTATATCAACGACAACATTGTTGATGCCAACAACCTGCAGGGAATTAACTTATCCAATATCGGCGGTACGGCCACTCCGACCACCCAGATTTCGTTTGGCGCCAATCTGCCGTCCGGCTCGTCCATCGGCGATACTCACTCGGTTTCAACCCTGATTTACGACAGCTTGGGCAACGCCAGCAACATCAGCCTGAACTATACCAAGACGGCAGCCAATGCCTGGTCTTTGGATACGACGATTCCGTCCGGCGCCGCGGCGATTAATATGTACACCAAAGACGATTTGGTCTATGCCTCGATTGCCCAGATGGAATTCACCGAGATTCCGGCGGTCGGCTCCACCATCAAAATCAACGATACGGTTTTTGAGTTTACCGAAGGCAATCAGGCCGGCGACGGCAATATCGCCGTTGATATGACCGATTGCAACTCGATTAACGATGTCTTGAACGTCTTTATGGAGGCCATCACCAACAATATCCGCGACGCCGGACGTTTCAGTGTCGACGGCAACCGCATTGTCGTTGAGCAATCGCTAACCGGCGATGAACTCAATTTTGACTGCAGCGGCACACTGGCCTGCGTTCAGTCCTCGGCGGATATTGATCCGGCCTCCGGCCTGCCGCGCGGCACATTTACTCTGGAAGCCGTTGATAATATGATTAAAAACGTTGCCTACATCGACGTGACCAATGTTGCCGAAAACGATGAAATAACCATTGACGACATTCGTTTTGTCTTTGCCAACGGCGACAGCACCGACGATACGGTTTATGTCGGCTATGATGCCGGCGATACGGTGGCCGAAAATATTGCCAAACTGGCCAGCGCCATCCGCAATTCCGGCGTTGCCGAACCGGAGCGTTTTGTTGCCAGCGGCACCACGCTGCAGATTATTCCGTCTTCAACCGGTGAGGATATCACGATTGACAGCGGCTTGACCGGTGAGGCCAAATATATCCGCGACGGCGTCGAAAACAACCTGACCAACGCCACGCCGATTGTCAGCACTTTCACTTATAAAGATGTTGAGCAGCTCGGCGCTCAGATTCCGGCGGTTATGTTTAATTCTGACGGCACGCCCAAAGAAATTAACGTTGAGGATATGGAAATCTTTTGGGCCAACGGCGCGCAGGATATGACCGGCAACATTGCCGACGGTGACGGCGTCAAAATCTCAATCAATATGGGCAGCGAGAACGTATCGACCGGTCTGACCAATCTTTCCGGCGATTTTACCACCGGCTATATTAACCAAGATGGTGCCACTTTCGGAAGTTATTCCGGTGTGACGGTAAGCGAGGACGGCGTGGTAACGGCAGTATTCTCCAACGGCGAAACCAAGCCGATATCTATTATTCCTCTTGCCATGTTCACCAACGCCAATGGTATGGAAGCACTCAATAACAATGTTTGGATTGCCACGACAGAATCAGGCAACCCGTTGCTTACCAAAGCCACCACCGGCGGTGCCGGCGAAATTGCATCAAGCTCTTTGGAAAGCTCAACCGTTGACTTGGCAACCGAGTTTTCCAACATGATAGTTGTTCAAAGAGCTTATTCTGCGGCCGGCAAAATCATCACCACCTCAGATGAAATGCTGCAAGAGCTTACCAATTTGATATAGTGGTGAATTTAACGATATTCCTAAAACTTTAATCAGGGGGCAGAAAGCCCCCTAATTTTTTTGAAACTGTTAATATCTCAAATAAATAGTTAACTAAACAACTTTTTTAAGTTAAGGATAAAGAAAAGGGGAAAGATTCGCAAGGCTATATGCCGGCGGGTTTATATTGTTTATAGTTATAGATTGGGGAATCTATGAATAATATTTTGCAGACTATCAAAAATATGTCGCCGTCGAAGTTGGCGTCGATTGCGGCCATTATCATTTTTCTGATTAGCTTTTTTATTTATGTCGCGGTTCAAATGAGCGGCAGCGAATATTCGGTTCTTTATACTGATTTGGATCTTGAAGATGCCAAACAGATAGTGGCCAAACTTGATTCGGCCAATGTCAAATATAAACTAACAAAATCAGGGACCGAGGTTTTGGTGCCGGTTGAAGATGTAAATCGCATGAGAATAGAAACGGCCGATTTGGCTCTTGCCTCCAAAGGAGCTAATGTCGGCTACGAAGTGTTTGACCATACCGATGCTTTGGGCTCGACCACATTTGTGCAAAATGTCAATTTGCTCAGGGCCCTAGAAGGTGAATTGGCAAGGACCATTCGGTCGGTTGACAATATTCGTTCTGCCAGAGTACATTTGGTTATGCCCAAGCGCGAGCTTTTCTCGCGAGAAGAGCAAACTCCGACCGCCTCGGTTGTTATCAAAACCAAGCAAGGCTCACTTAGCCCGCAAAACATCCAATCTATTCAAAAGTTGGTTGCCGCGGCAGTTCCCAAGCTTGAGGTAAAAAATGTCTCGATAGTTGACTCCAATGGTAATTTGTTGACCGAATATAGTGAAGAGCAAAGCGAAGTAATTAAAAACTCTACCAATGAAGCAATGCGCATTGAGCAAGAGCGCAAAATAGCCAAAAAAGTTCAGTCGCTTTTGGAAAAAAGCCTTGGCGCCGGTAAAGCCGTTGCTCAAGTAAATATCGAGATGGATTTTGACGAGGTTGTTACTAACGAAGAAATCTATGATCCCGACAGCCAGGTTGTGAGATCACAAGCGACTATTTCCGAGCAAGGAACCTCTACCCAGAACTCACAGCCCGTTACCGTTGCGCAAAACATACCCAACGGCGATACTGCATCATCAAGCGGAGGAGTTTATGATACTTCTTCAAAGACTGAAGAAACCATCAATTATGAGATTTCCAAGATTGTGCGCAACAAAGTTAAAAATACCGGTACGATCAAAAGGTTAACGGCAGCGGTTTTAGTCGATGGTGTCTATGAAAAAGGCAGCGACGGCAAAATAGTTTATCGTCCGCGCACGGCCGAGGAAATGGAGCAAATCAGCGATTTGGTAAAGTCGGCAGTTGGTTTTGATGCCAATCGTGGCGATATGGTCGAGGTTGAAAATCTGCAATTTGCCACAGCCGATTCTGGCATTGCCGATAAGGTTGAGCAGCTTTATTTCGGATTTAGTAAATCAGAGCTGATGCGTATGGCCGAGGGGCTTGGTGTTGCAATAGTTGCGATACTGGTTATTTTATTGGTAATTCGTCCGTTGATTAACAATGCGTTTGAAGTATCCAACAACAATTCGGCAGAAAAGCTTATTGCTCCAGGTGATGAAGAGGATAATTTGCTGTTGTCCAACTTCCTTAATGACAATTTTGATGAATCGGCCGAAGAATTGGTTAATATTAATAAGGTTGATGGTCGTATCAAAGTATCATCGCTCAAAAAACTCAATGCAACGGTTGAAAAGAACCCCGACGCGGCTGTCAACGTTATTCGTTCATGGCTGTATAACAACGAAGGTTAGGAAAAAGACAGATGAAACAAAATGTTATCGACGATTACAATCTTTTATCAGGTCAGCAAAAAGCTGCCATTTTGATGCTGTCTTTGGATGAAGAGCGCTCAGCCACCTTGTTTTCGATGATGGATGACGAGGAGATTAAAGAGCTTTCGGTTATCATGGCCTCATTGGGCAAAATAAACTCCAACGTCATTGAACAACTTATTGCCGAATTTAATGACAAAATCAGCAGTACGGGCAGTTTGGTCGGCTCTTACGAAAGCACGGAAAGGTTGCTTGCCAAAGCGCTGGACAAAGACCGCGTTTCAGTCATTATGGAGGAGATCAGGGGCCCTGCCGGCCGCACGATGTGGGATAAACTTGGCAATGTCAACGAACATGTTTTGGCCAACTATCTCAAAAACGAATATCCGCAAACCATTGCAGTTATTTTATCCAAAATCAAGGCCGAGCATGCAGCCAAGGTTATAGCGCTTTTCCCTGAAAATTTTGCGATGGAAATAGTCATGCGCATGCTTAGGATGGATTCTGTTCAAAAAGAGGTTTTGGATAGTCTTGAAAAGACCTTGCGCAAAGAGTTTATGAGCAATTTGTCCAAATCCACCAGAAGAGATGCCCACGAGCTTATTGCCGATATTTTCAATTCATTGGACCGCAACACCGAAACTCGTTTTATGGAGGCGTTGGAAGAGCGCAACCGCGAAAGTGCCGAGCGCGTAAAATCTTTGATGTTTACGTTTGAAGATTTGGTTCGTATCGATTCGCAAGGCATCCAAATTTTGCTGCGTAATGTAGATAAAGATAAGTTGGCAATAGCATTAAAAGGAGCATCTGAGACAGTTAAAGAATTGTTCTTCAACAATATGTCGACACGTGCCGGTAAAATTATCAAAGAGGATATGGATGCTATGGGGCCTGTTCGTGTCAGAGATGTTGAAGAGGCGCAACAATACATCGTTTCTACGGCCAAAGATTTGGCCAACAGCGGCGAGATTATTGTGTCCGAGGGTAAAGACAGCGACGAGCTGATATATTAATAAAAAGGTTTGAAAACAAGTGGCAGAGTATCAAAAATATATGTTTGATAATTTCGTGGTTTCAAGCGAGCCCCCGTCGACTGAAGAAACATTGACTGTTAGCCAAGATGTTGATACCTCAGCTGATAATTTACCAGAAGAGGTCCTCACAACAGATCAGGCAGTTGTTGAGCCAGAGGCAGTAATACCGGTTGCGGTCGAGGAGCCAATCAAAGCACCGGTTGAGCAAGAGCCAAGCTATTCAAAAGAAGAGCTTGATGCTGCGGTAAAAATGGCCGAGGAAAAAGCCTATGAGCAAGGTCGTACCGAGGCAATAGGGGAAGAAGATAAAAAACGAGACTTATTATTGGAAGATATTAGTAGACAGTTGACCGATATTTTTGCCGGATTAGATAAAAAAGCTACCGAGGTTGAAAATTCAGCCCTGCAATTTGCCATAGAATTAGTGCGCAAAATTTTGCCGACATTAGAAAAAGAACGAGCCGAGGTTGAGGTCAAAAATTTTATGGCGCAAAATTTTGCCAATTTTGCCGGACAGGAGACACTTTCTTTTGCATTTAATCCGGCGACGGTTACGCTTGTTGCCGACAGCATAGGCAAGCTGGCCGAGCAAAATGATTTTGAAGGCAAAATAGCTGTTCACAAAGATGATACTTTGGGGCCGAGTGATTGCCGTATCGAATGGAAAAACGGTGGTGTGGAACGCAATGTATCGGAGACATTAAATAAAGTTAAAGAGTTACTAGATAATAATACACAAGAGAGGGAACATGGATAATAATTTTGAACTAAATGAAATGAGCGCATCGCAAAGTTCTGATGACGAGCCGATTTTGCGCAAAGATGTAGGTATGGAGGATTTTGACATCCCCACATCGACCTCTGATCTTGAGGCGGTCTATAATATTCCGGTCAAGGTGTCGGCTGTTTTGGGCAAAACAAGTATGAAGGTAAGCCAGTTGATGAAACTTAGCAAAGGAGCCATTATCGAGCTTGACCGCAAAGTTGGCGAAGCTATAGATATTTATGTCAACAACAGTCTGGTTGCCAGAGGCGAGGTTGTGGTTGTTGACGATAAACTTGGCATTACCATGACGGAAGTTATTAAAGCGCCAAACAAATAAACAGGGTTTATAGAATATGGAATTGCTTATTGTCGGAACATTAAACGGACAAATAGGAGCGGCAAGTAAAATTGCCATCTCCAAGGGAGGGCAGGTTTCTTTGGCAGACAGCATCGAAACTGCACTTGATATTTTGCGTTCTGGCAAAACGATAGAGCTAGTGATGATAGATGTGACGCTTGATGTTCACAAATTTATTTCATCGCTTACTGATGCTCGCATCAATGTTTTGGTTGTTGCCTGTGGTGTTGCCAATGATACGTCTTTAGCCGTTAAAGCGATCAAAGCCGGGGCCAAGGAGTATATCCCTCTGCCTCCGGATCCCGAGCTGATCGGTGCGGTTTTAGCCGCGGCTACCAGAGAAAGCCACGCCTTGATATATGGCGACAAAAAAACCGAAGCAATTCTAAAAATGGCCAAGCAGATTGCTCCGTCAGAGGCAAGTGTTTTGATTACCGGAGCATCCGGTACTGGTAAAGAAATTTTTTCACGCTTTATTCATGACAATTCTAAACGCGCCAACCAAAAATTTGTTGCTGTCAATTGTGCTGCCATTCCGGAGGCATTGCTTGAATCGGAGTTATTTGGTTATGAAAAAGGAGCTTTTACCGGCGCGGTTGCTCGTCGTATCGGCAAATTTGAAGAGGCCTCCGGCGGTACTTTGCTTTTGGATGAAATATCAGAGATGAATATTGGGCTTCAAGCCAAATTGCTTCGTGCTATTCAGGAAAAAGAGATTGATCGTTTGGGAGGCAAAACCCCAGTTAAAGTAGACACCCGCATTATTGCAACCTCAAACCGCAATCTTGAGCAATGTGTACAAGACGGAAGTTTTCGCCAAGATTTATACTATCGGCTTAATGTTATCAATCTCAATATTCCCGCGCTTAAAGACCGCCCTGGTGATATTATAGTTTTGGCCAAGCATTTTATAAAAAAATATTCCGAGCTAAATGAATTACCGATGAAAGATTTATCGGCCGGAGCCGAAAAGATGCTTCTTAATTATTTGTGGCCAGGCAATGTAAGGGAGCTGGAAAACACCATGCATCGTGCGGTTTTGCTGTCGACCGGCGATGAAATAGATGAAGCATCTGTTATGTTGCAAGATGCCTCAGCTCATAAAAGTGTTGAGCAAAAAGACGAAAACAGCGCAGTTGGTCACACAGTTGCCGAGGTAGAGCGCAAATTAATTTTAGACACCATGGCAAGCACCTCCTGGAATCGTTCCACGGCGGCGACCTTATTGGGAATATCAATTCGCACACTGCGTAACAAGCTTAAGCAATATCAGGAAGAAGGGTTTGAAATTCCTTCGCATCAGGAGTAGTCCAATCTAATGGCAAAAGCAACGACAAATAATATCCGCACATCGTTTCGAGAGATGTTTTTAGGCTCGGCCAAAAGAGGCGACTTGCTTTTTGCGGTTTCCATAATTTTGATGTTGGTTATTTTGATTTTGCCGCTTCCGACATGGCTGTTGGATATTGCCTTGGCGCTATCTATCACCATGTCTTGTGTGGTTTTGATGATGGCTATTTTTATTGAAAAGCCTATAGAATTCAGTGCATTTCCGCTGGTCTTATTAATCACCACATTATATCGTCTGGCGCTTAATTTGGCATCTACCAGGCTTATTTTATCACGAGGTTATCTTGGCCCCGATGCCGCCGGAGAAGTTATTAAAGCGTTTGGCGGTTTTATTATGGGCAATAATTTTGTTATCGGCGTAATCATTTTTGCAATTTTGATTTTGGTAAATTTTGTGGTAATTACCAAAGGTTCTGGTCGTATTGCCGAAGTTGCCGCCCGCTTTGCTTTGGATGCAATGCCAGGCAAGCAAATGGCCATTGATGCCGATTTATCATCAGGCCTAATCAATGAAGACGAAGCCAAGAAACGCCGCGAAGACTTGTCAAAAGAAAGTTCTTTTTACGGAGCCATGGATGGTGCCTCAAAATTTGTAAGAGGCGACGCAATAGCCGGTTTGCTTATAACGTTTATCAATATTGTTGCCGGTATTATCATCGGCATGGTTCAAAACGACATGAGCTTTTCTGCCGCCGGTGAGACTTATACTCGTCTTACGGTCGGTGATGGTTTGGTCAGTCAGGTTCCGGCTCTGATTGTTTCGGTTGCAGCCGGTATTTTGGTTTCCAAGGCCGGCATGACGGAATCAACCGACAAAGTTTTGTTTGAGCAGTTGGCCAACTATCCCAAGGCTCTTGGTATGAGTGCCGGTTTGGCGGTTGCCTTGGGTATGATACCTGGAACCCCGGCAATTCCGTTTTTAATCTTAGCCAGTTTGACCGGTGGCACTGCATATTATTTGGATAAACGCCAAAAAGAAGAATTTGCCCAGGCCCAAGCAGTTATGGAACAAGAGCAAAAGCAAAGTGCTTTAAGCAAATTAGCCGATGAGCCGATAGCCAATGTTTTGAAAGTTGACCTAATTCGTTTGGAAATAGGCTATGGTTTATTACCGTTGATTAATGAGGAATCCAACCGCAAGCTAACCGATCAAATTAAAGCATTACGCCGAGCCCTGGCATTAGAGCTTGGTTTTGTTATGCCATCGATTCGTATTCAAGACAATATGCAGCTTGAGGCCAATGAATACAATATCTATATCAAAGAAGTAAAATCCGGCAAAGGCGAATTGCGGCCGACCCAACTTTTGGTTATGGATCCGCGCGGTGAGCCGATTAATTTGCCGGGTGAAGACACTTTTGAGCCAACCTTTGGGCTCAAAGCCATGTGGGTTGACCCCTCTTATCGAGAAGAGGCCATGTTCAGAGGCTATACGGTTGTTGATCCGGCCACGGTTGTTACAACCCATATTACCGAATTGGTCAAAGAAAACATGCCCGAACTTTTGTCCTATGCCGAAACCCAAAAATTGCTTGATGAACTGGACAAAGAGCACCAAAAATTGGTCAAAGACCTTATTCCGTCCAAAATCAGCCTGGCAGCGGTTCAACGCGTCCTCAAAAATCTTTTACAAGAGCGGGTATCGATTCGCGATCTCCCAACTATTTTGGAAGGTATTTCCGAAGCGGTTACCTCGACACACAGCCTTATGCTTATTACCGAGCATGTCAGAAGTCGTTTGTCCAGACAATTATCAAACGCCTATGCCAACGAGTTTGGGGTTATTTCTTTGGTTCCGTTATCGGCAGAATGGGAGCAAAATTTTGCGCAGTCCATTGTTGGCGAGGGTGATGAAAGGCAACTGGCTATGGCTCCCAGTATGCTTCAGGCTTTTATAAGCAAGGTTCGTACTGTGATGGAAGATTTAGCAGCCAAAGGTGAAAGCCCGGTAATACTAACGAGCCCTGGCATCAGGCCGTTTGTACGTTCGATTATTGAGCGTTTTAGGCCGCTTAGTGTGGTTATGTCGCAAAATGAAATTCATCCCAAAGCCAAAATAAAAACAGTAGGGCAGATATAAGATTAATGACAGAAAAGCTTGCAAATTATCCTGTTTTTGCTGAAGATGCGTCAGCCCTCAAAGGCAAAAATATGATTGCAGTTATTTCCGGGCGTCGCGGCAGCGGCAAGACCTGGTTTGCCATAACTTTGGCACAAGCACTTAGTTTGCTTAAACAAAAAGTTCTTTTGTTTGACGGTGATTGCGGCCTTAACAATATCAAGATTCAGTTAGGCCTTGGGGCGGTCAATGATCTCAATTTGGTTATGTCTGGCGAAAAAAGTCTCAACCAGGTTGTTTTTGATTATGAAAAAGGACATTTTGCTTTGGCAGTTGGCAATCCAGGCGCATCGGGGCTATCAACACTTTCCGTCGGACGACTGCAAATTCTGGGTGAGGATTTGAATATTTTATCTCAAAATTATCACCGTACGATTCTTGATATGCAGGCCGGGTTATCAAATTCAACCAAAGTTTTGGCAGGCATGTCCAAGTCGGCCATCGTTATTTGTACAGACAATCCGCAGTCGGTGACCGATAGTTATGATTTGATAAAAACTTTGACCATGAGTTATCCTGCAACCTCGCTTTATTTGGTCATTAACCAGGTCAATGATATTAACAGCGGTTTAAGAACTTATGGCATTTTGGATAAAGCTTGTCGCGAGTTCTTGAAAAAATCATTACCGTTGCTAGGTGTAATAAGACATGATACCAGAGTAAGAGATTCTATCCGTAACCAGACGACTATTATCAACCGCTATCCTCAGTCAGAGGCAGCATTAGATGTTATTTCCATAGCCAAAAGGATTATGAATAATGAACAATTCTATTAATCCGTTATCGGTGGGTTTAATTCCTACAACTTCTGACACGGGAGTGGTTTGGACACTTTCAGATTTGCCCGCACAATTTATGGATATGATCAAAGGAGGAGCATTAGCCAAGTTGGAAATTTTGCCTGGTAAAAATTTGTTGCATCTTAACGGAGAAACATTTGAGGTTAATTTGCCGGATAATTTTTTGTCGGCCTCATTGAGCAAAGATCAAATCATCAGCCTCAAGATCAAAAGCAACGGTCAAATTGTGCCTCTAAAATCTCAGTTGCCCAATGAAACCGAGCAAGCCCTGATAACACCACAGGGACGGACGTATCCGCCAATTGATTTGCCGCCGCTAAAATTGCAAGACATGATAATAGGCAAGCTCAAGGAGTTACACATTCCCGAACGTGTAATAAAACAAGTTTCGCAAGATATTGCTCCGCTTAATGTATCTTTATCGTCCATTGGTCAAACAGTTGACAATAATGATTTGCTCAATTCCTTGCAAAAATGGTTTGACAATATTGCAAATATTAGGGCTGATCAGCCGGCAATATCAGCCAAAGAGCAGCTGCAAAATATAGTTGCGTCTTTTATCGGCCGGCAGATCGGCGGCGAAGTGGCCGGCCGCACTAATAATCTTACATTTATCAATACTCCGTTGGGTAATACTTTTTTCCCTTCAGAAATAAAATTACCTTTGGCCGAACAGGTTGTTTTAACCATTACCTCGCAAACGTCTACACTTAGGCAAGAACTTGCTTTTTTGGATAATGTTATTGCCTTGTTGCATCAAGATCATAATTCAGCTCTAAAACCGGAGATGGTTGCAACATATCCGCAACTAAAAAACTTGGCAGTATTAAATGAGGTTGATCCGCCTTTATTGGCCGAGATAGTCAAAAAGCTGCCGTTTACCGGCGAACATCTATTGGAAAATATCTATGATTTATACCAAGCCATCAAAGAAACAGATGTATCCAAGTGGCTTTCAGCCAAGACCCTGCGACTTGATCATCACGGAGCCGAGGCCAAAACGTTGATTACGGAAGAGCTTAATTCTTTTATTTCGTCCGCACTTAAAGAAACACCATCATGGCGTGTTGTTGAAATGCCTTTGTTTGATGGCAACAGTTTTAAGCCGCTTAAAATAGCACTAAAAAAGGAACAAAATGAACCGCAAAACCAATCTCAAGGATTGCAAGACATTACTCGTTTTATTGTTGAAACAGAGTTTTCCAAACTTGGCGGGTTTCAATTTGACGGTCTAACAGATAAACCCAAACGCCATTTTGACTTGATAATCCGAACTTCACAAAATATGAAAAAAGATTTTTGTACCGATATTATCAATTTGTTTAAGAAATCGATTTATAATCTTGGCTATGCAGGAAGTATCAAAATCAATCAAAAAGAAGCATTTATAAGCTTTCTGCCCGAAAACACCATAAAACAGGGGATATATGTTTAGATGAAAGATGCTTTGGGGTATTATGATATATTGCATATAGAACAATATGCTGATGTCGATACAATCAAAAAAGCCTATCGTGATTTAGCCAAAATATGGCATCCCGATTATAACAAAGACCCAAATGCTACTGATATTTTTCAGCAGCTTTCGGTTGCCTATGATATTCTTAGCAATGATAAAAGCAGACTAGTCTATGACCTGCTGTCGTTGGTTTATTACAAAGAAAACTATCCCGATACAGATAGCATGACACCTTTTGTTGATGAGCAAGAAGGTGTTAATATCAGAGCCGTTAAACTTGAAATGATCAAGGCCTGGTTTAGCGGCTATAAGATATCAAGCGACACCCAAATTGTAAACTATACCAAGGCTATCAGGCTCAATTTTTTGATTGCATTTGTTGACTGGCTTATTGGTTGGTGGCATCCCAAAGCATTTTTTGCCAATATCAAAGCAATATCCGGTAATTTTTTGCATCCGATATCATCTTGCGATACTTTTAGGGTTTTTATTCACAATATGATAGCCTACGCCAAAGATGGTCATTATGTCGAAGCAACCAAATGCGGTCTTTTGGCCAAGCGATTTGCTTCGGCCGAGGATGCAAAGCTCATAGACCGATTTTTGCAAACATTTAATGTCAAAACCCTTGCGCCAAAACCATGGAACATAGCTTTACTCAAGGCAGTACAACTGGTTATTCCTTTGATTTTGGTGATATTGTTTTCGTTTCCCTTGGCAAAAAAATATACTAATTTAAGCGAATCAGAACTTTGGAATATCTTTGCGGCCAAAGACGAAATAGATTATTATCAGCAGGTAAAATTCGGCAATGGCGGAGAAAGCGTTGATGATGTGGTTGTAGGTAAGATAATCAGCATTCCGGTTGATAAATCAGACAACTCAAAGCTCTATCATCTCATCAAGACAAGCAAAATCATGTATGGTCCATCTTCTGATTTTGATACAATTAAGACACTTGCCAAATCAACCACCGTCAGATTAACCGGTTATACTCCGGACAATGTATGGGCCAGGGTTATGATTGACAACGGTGAAACAGGCTTTGTCTATTTTGAAGACATCGCCCAAGGAATTGGCAGTGAGATACCGTTTGGGAGTGCCATTATAGATTAAATTTTATCAAGGCGATGGATTTTGCCAAACCGGTTTTATCGTCTGTTTCGATAAAAGTTCCGCAAATGGTTGCTTTGCCGGTGCAAGGCTCAAGGCGACAAGACGACTTTTTATCTTTTAAGCGGGCAATGGGTGCTTGTTCGTTAAATCCGATAACTCCGTTATAGTCGCCACACATCCCGGCATCTGTTTGATAGGCCGAACCTTTGGGTAAAATAGTTGCATCATTGGTAGGTACATGGGTATGAGACCCGATTACTGCCGACACTTTGCCGTCAAAATAGCGTGCAAAAGCTTGTTTTTCAGCTGTCGCTTCAGCATGAATATCAATAAAGATGGCATCAATATTTTGGCCTAACGTGTATTTATGTAAAATTTCTTCCACAGCATCCAACGGGGATGCGACATCTTCCATAAATACTCGTCCGACGACCTCTATCAACAACAGTTTTTGCCCAGTGTCGACAGGTATTTCTCTGGCTCCGCAACCCGGCAGATTAGAGGCATAATTAAGCGGTCTGACAATTCTTTTGTTGTCATCCAAAAAAGGCAAAATTTCTTTTTGATCCCACACATGATCGCCGGTCACCATGGCGGTAACTCCGGCTTCCAGCAATTGTTTGCAGATTTTGGGCGTGCATCCGAAACCGTGAGCCGCATTATCAATATTGGCAATCAACACATCAAATTTATATAATTCTTTTAGCTCCCGTAGAGCTGATCTAACAGCCTCTCGACCGGGTCTGGCGACAATATCGCCAAGGTATACGATTTTCAAAAACTTTCATCCTCAAAAAGATTTAATAAAAGGAGCTCCGTTTGAATAAACGGAGCCCCTTTATTTAGCATGCTTAACTTAAGAATTGCTAGAAACCGTTTAGCCGTATAATACATTCTTGAAACGAACCGCGGGTCAATAAGTGGGTGCCATATAAATAAACCACGATTTATTCAGAGACAGCTCCCTATACAATAATGTTGGCTCGGAAGACCTGCTAATCTACGCACTACGCAGTCTCTAAAAGCTCTTATGCCAGTATACTATAACAAATTTATTTCATTGGCAAGAACTTTCAACTTGCCACTCAAATTTTTTACGGATTCCGCCAGTTCTGTGTCAATTTTTGCTACCGACTCTGCAATATCAGCTGATGGGGTGGATTCGTTTTTGCCGGCATTCTTTTTAAGCTCACTTATTTCGTCAGCCAGCAATAGTCCAACCATTGCCAACAACATACTTTCGCTTATTTGATTGCCGCCATCGGTCAAAAGTCTGGCTTTTTCATCAAGGATTCGCGCCAGCTGCATAATTCTGAATTCCTGCCCATCTTCACAAGCAATTGCATATTCTCGGGCATTAATAGTAATGGTAACCTGTGCCATGTTCTTCTACAATGCCTCCTCAATGTAATTATTAATCAAGTCTATTTCGGCAATTGCCGATTGCAGCGATTTATCCAACTCGGCGATTTTCAGCTCAAGATTTTGGATTGTTTTTTCGGCCTGTTGTTGATTGGCAGTAAGTTTGGTTTGTTTTATCTTGACGGCAGAACTAAGCTCTATCAAGTCAGCAGACAGCTGGCTCAAAGCATCTTTGGTTTTTGCAAAATCAAAAATTTTATCGTCCATTGCTGATTTTTCTTTCACATTTAAAAATATTTTTTTATTATCTTGAGTAAGGACATAATAAACATCCTGCCAACTTTTACAAGAGATAAAGCAAATTATGCCACAGATAATCCTTTATATCAAAAAAAACACGGACCATATTTTTTGCTCTGATAAAATCAGTTGCTATATTGTTGAGGATACGTTGCCGGCTGCGACAATAAAACAAGTGCAAGCAACCGATAAAATGGTTTTGGCCATGGGACCCGATGCTTTAGATATCTGCCGTAAGTATAATCTTGATGGCTTGATCAAAGAGATTGATGTCACCAAACCTGTCAAAGCCCAACTTAAGCCTTTGCGAGAGGAACTAAAAAAGAAGACATTGGGAGTGATTATACCTGCTCGCCGTCATGAGGCAATGCTGGCAGGGGAGGTTGAGCCGGAATTTATTGCGTTTAAGCAAACCAATTCAACTGATTTGGACGAGGTTGTTTCCTGGTATAATGATCTTTTTTTGATTCCGCTTGCCTTGGTTGCTGACATTAAAGATCGGATTAATCAACTTCCCGAGGTTGATTTTGTTATTGTGGAAGCAAAAAATTTTGAAAATTTTGGTTGCTAAAAAACAAAGTTTATATTAGTTTGCTAGTAAAAATAATATATAAGAACAAATTTATGAAGGAGTAAATAAGATGAAACAGCAAGCCGGATCAATACGTATCGGTTGGGTTATTGAATACAAAGGAAAACCTTGGACGGTTATTAAAACCAATTTTGTAAAACCTGGCAAAGGCGGAGCTTTTATGCAGGTTGAGATGAAATCTGTTGAAGAAGGAACCAAAACCAACGAACGTTTCCGTACCGAAGATATGGTCGAAAAGTTGATGGTAGAAACTAAAGATTGTCAGTTTTTGTATGAAGATTCTACTGGTTTGACTTTTATGGAAAACGATACCTATGAGCAATTTGCTATGCCGTCTGATATTTTGGGCGATTCTCGTCCGTTCTTGACCGACGGTATGGAAGTTAAGGTAAGCGTTATTGACGGCAAACCGATTTCGGTTGAGTTGCCTCTTCAGGTAATTTGCGAGGTTACGGAGACCGAGCCTGTTATCAAAGGGCAGACTGTTTCCTCATCATATAAACCGGCTATTTTGGATAACGGTGTCAGGACGACGGTTCCGCCGTTTATTGGTGTCGGTGACAAGATTGTTGTAGCCACGGCAGATGCCTCATATGTTGAAAGAGCCAAATAATGTCTTACATTTCTACCAACCTTAATCTTTTAATGAACATTGCCAAAAAGGCCAGCAGCGGTCTGTCTCGTGATTTCAGCGAGATTGAACAATTGCAAAGTTCGGTTAAAGGACATGAGGAATTTACTCAAGCGGCGATAGATCGCACTTTGAGATTATTGCGCGCGGAGTTGCAAAAAGTTCGTCCGCAATATGCGGTTGTTTCTTATCGCGACAAAACGCCGGATACAGCTTCGTATTTTTTGGTTTCGCCATTGGACGGAGAAATTAATTTTATGCATGGCATTCCGTATTTTGCCGTAAGCATCGCCGAGGTCATTAATTCCGAGGTTGTGGCCGGGGTGATTTATAATCCTGCAACATCAGATATGTATTTTGCAGAAAAAGGCAATGGCGCTTTCAAGGAAGGATATCGCAATCATGAGCGGCTGAGAGTGTCTGTGCGTAAAGACCTTGCCAAATCGGTAGTCTCCGGCAACGCTTTTGCGGATAAATTTGCTGCTTTGCGTAAGTTCGGTGCAATTAGTCTTGATTTTGCCTATTTGGCATCCGGCAAGTTTGACGGCATTATATCCGAAGGCAACAAAGCTGCTGATATAGCCGCCGGCCTGCTTTTGGTCAAAGAAGCTGGTGGACGTATTCTTGCCAAAGGCCAAAAAGACATCAGAACCGAAGATTTGGGTTTGGTATTGTCTCAAGGCAACATTATAGCCGCCAATGAAGATTTGGCCAAAAAATTATTTGATTTGGTGAAATAGCAGCAAATAAGGGGGAATAAATATGCGTTTGGGAATGATAGCTTTTGCTGGGATACTCGGCTTTGCACTCAATGTTCAAGCCGAAGAAAATGTTTGGGTCGATTTGTCGGTCTTAGACGGACTAAACACAACATATTCGGCACCGACAGAGCCATTGTTTCCGGTTTTACCCAAAAGAGAGCCTAAACCGGTTTTACCCAAAGCAACATCCCCCAAAAAGCCCAAAAGTGAGGAAATCTCTCTTCCAGCCCCAAAAGCTGATGTAACAAAATCTTCCAAGGTTACGGTTAAAGAAACTCCGGCTGTAAAAGAAACGGTTGTCATGCAAGAGTCCAAAGAGGCTGTTGCCAAGCAAGAAGATGATGCTGATGTGGTTGTTGTTGATGTTGAACCGACCTCTCCCGATGCTCCAGGGGCAATACCTGTGGCTGATGTCGCCCCGTTGCCACAAGAGGCCGCAACAGATGCTGCCGATACAAGTCCTGCTAAGCCCAATTCCAATTCTGACCTACCGGCTGTATCTCAACCTGCCGCACCAGAGGTAAGTGATGTCCAAGAAACTAAGCCGGCCTTGTTGATAGATAATACCATGCCGACCGAAGAACAGCCATCTGCCATCGACAATACCATCAAATTTGCGCCGGAGGTTGATACGCTTTCTTCCGAGCAAATGGCCAAGATTAATACAATCATAAGCACTTTTAAGGATGCCAAAAATAATAAAATAGCCATTTATTCTTACAATCAAGATGATGGAACCGACAGCTTTAAGAAGAAAAGAATCAGCCTTAATCGTGCCATAGAGATTAGAAGCTATCTTATTAAGCAAGGGTACAAAAATTTTAGTATTAAGGTTGTAAATATTAATTCCGATTCTGCCAAAGCCGATATGGTAGAACTGGCCGAAATGTAAAAAAATTAAAAAAAATTTAAATTAATGCTTGCCTTATTTAAATGCATAATGTATAAGGGCATAAAATTTATTGCAAATAAGGTACAAATTTTAGGAGTTTTTAAGATGAAAAAAGGAATTCATCCTGACTATCACGAGATTACATATATAATGACCGATGGTCAGAAATATACTACTCGTTCTACTTTGGGCAAAGCTGGTGATGTTATCACTCTTGAGGTAGATCCGAAATCTCACCCGGTATGGACTGGCGTACGTCGTTTGGTTGATACAGGTGGTCAGTTGTCCAAGTTTAAGAGCAAATACGGAGCATTTGGCATTAAAACTGGCGATGCCGAGTAGTTGTTTTTATTAAAAAGGCTTACGATTTATTAACCTGCGCTTGTTATACTTAGCGCAGGTTTTTTATGATTCGAACGTAACACTACCTGCGTAAGCAGGTAGATGTAGACATACCTGCCCAGCCGTTAGGCTTGCGAAGCCTTTGGGCAGGGCGAACGTAGTTCGGAACAGGTAATACCACTTGCGTTAGCTAGTGGAAGTTTATATATCTTAAAGGTCTTTACAGATGACAAAAATTGTTCATTACGAAGTTTATGTTGATACGGGGTCTGGCTGGCAATTAATTGAGCGTTATGCCACCGAGCAACGTCATGAAGCCTATGAAACGGCCAAAGAGCAGGAGGCCGCACACAATCGTGTCAAAATCATCAAAGAAACATTTGAGGTAAGTGACAACAGTTATATTGAATCGGTTGAATATATAAGCAATCAAGGTGGCAAAAAAGGCAGCAAAAAGACCTTAAGCAACATTGACTATCAAAAAGACTCCAACGAGGTTGTCCAAGATATTGCAGACAGTCGTCGCAATATTTACAAAGCAATTGTCAAATTTATAGCTCTTATATTGGTTAGTCTTATTTTTGCCAATATTTTTGTAAGCTTGGTTTTTCCGCTGTTAGAAATTTTTGTTGGCGAAGATCATAACAGTTCGTTATTGTTTTTTGTATTTTTCATTGTTTTCTTGGCCATGGCTGTGCCGTTGGTTTTAAAAAATATCCCGTGGTATATTTTTATTAATCAGGAAAAAGAAAACAAAACAGCGATAAATGATGACAAATTTTTCGAGCGTGCCCAAAGTTTGGTCAAAGCCTATAATATAAATTCTGATATCACAAACTTAAAAACCAGTACATATCCAGAGGCCCCTTTGGAATATAAACAATACCTGATTTATTTTTTGAGTGAGATTTTATCCAACCTTAATGTGAGGTCGGCTCTGCAGAATCAGTTTTCACGATTGGGTGTTAAGTTGTTGGTTTTTGGCGGGTGTCTAGAGCTTGCGCGATATGGCGGGCTAAAGTTAAGCGAAGCTAATTCTATTTTATATGATGCTTTTAGAATTACTGACGGAGAGAAAGCTGATTTGGAAGAATTCTACGAGACCAAACAAAGCTATAGCGATAATAAGATTGCGATTTATTTGACCGGTGTCGGAGCATTTTTGATGCATCAAATTATCACGGATCAAAAGCTCTATACCAAAGTATTGAACAAAGCCTTTACCAAATGGGAAGAGCAGCGCAATCCCGAAGTATCTGCCCAAGACAAGCCGCAAGAGTCGAAGGTAAAAGAATCGACCCCCCAAGCTGTTTTAGAGCCTGATACTTCCTGCCGTGTGAATATCAAAAGTGATTTAAAATTTTTGGATGCCTCAGTACCCAACCAAGACGATATTTCAAGCAATACCAGCGGAGCCATCAGGGCAATTATAGCTAATTTGGTTGAAAAATATCATGGCAGCAATGTTATTGAAGATTGCGGTATTACATCGATAGATTTTTCCAAAGCCCGCGAGGGAGCCAAGTTCGCGATTGAATATCTTAAAGATATCGGAGCTTATAGCGAAGAAAACAATGATGAACGCATTATTTTACGTAATTGTTGTGCAATCATCAAAGCCGCCGAACAAACCGAGATAAATTTAAGTCATTATGTTTCAGATATTTTTGAGCATATTTATAATAATGAGATTGTTGTAACCAAGGATATCGCAACCATTTTGGGCGCAGATAGTTACGAGCTTGAATTTTTAGGTGACAAACAATTAAAACAATCATCAACGACAGCAGAGCTTTATAAATTAAAATATTAATTAAAAGCACAAAAAAAACTTGTATATTTATAATAAAAAAATTATCCTGTAGTCAGTTTGAATATTGGTTTTTTATAGATGAAAGGATAAAAATATGACAGCACCTTTAATGCCTCGTGCCACAGCGGTATGGCTGGTTGAAAATACGACGCTTACGTTTCGTCAGATTGCTGTTTTTTGTGAAATTCACGAGCTTGAGATTCAAGCCATGGCTGATGGCGATGTTTCTGGCAACATCAGGGGGTTATCTCCGATTGATAACGGTCAGCTGACATGGGATGAGATACACCGTTGCGAGCAAGATAAAAAAGCTAATTTGCAGGCATCCGAGATGGAACGCAATGTTAAAATTCGTAATCTCAAGGCCAAAAAGGTTTTGTCTCCGTCACAACGTCAAGAAAAACCCAATGCAATTGCTTGGATATTGAAGAATTATCCCGAAATTAAAGATACTCTTATTTGTAAGCTTATCGGGACGACAAAGAACACCATCAATTCTATTCGCGACGGCTCACATAAAGATATGTCGGTTATTAAGCCCAAAAATCCGGTTACCATAGGGTTATGTTTAGAGGTTGATATTGAAAAAGCTCTGGCAGCATCTCAACCCAAACCGGTTAAACCTAAAGTCAAGAAGACAGCTGCCAAAAAATCTGCAGCTAAGAAGACATCAGCTAAAAAGACAACTGCCAAAAAATCTGCGGCCAAGAAGACGCCGACTAAAAAGACGACAGCTAAAAAATCTGCGGCCAAGAAGACGCCGACTAAAAAGATGACAGCTAAAAAGACATCGGCCAAAAAGGCGACAGCCAAGAAAACCGCAACCCGTAAAACAGCTGCTAAAAAAACTGTAGCCAAGAAGTCAACGGCCAAGAAACCGGCGGCTAAAAAGACGGCTGCAAAAAAAGCAACCGCTAAAAAGACTGTGGCTAAAAAAACGCCGGCCAAGAAAGCAGCCGCTAAAAAGACTGTTGCATCAAGTAAGACTAAAAAGTCGAAATAGTTTATAACCTAATTAAAGAAAAGCCCCTTGAAAAAGGGGCTTTTCTTATCGACCGAATGTCGCCTCAATAATTTTATTATTGCGTTTTTCTTCCAAATCATAATTGGCCGGAATATTAAGTTGCGGGGCAATGGCGGTAATAATTTCCGACCCTGTCGGTACGGCATTCCAGCCCGATGTTGTATAACCTTGCGTTTCTTCAGTTGCTTTTGGTTCATCAAACATCACCAATAGGGCGTATTTGGGGTTTGAAATAGGAAATGCGGCCAAAAATGTCGTACGAACTCTTTTTCTGGTATATGTCCCGTCGGTGTCCAACTTATTTGCGGTTCCGGTTTTGCCACCGACTTCATAACCTAAGACATTTGCACGTTTGCCTGATCCTTTTGTAACCACGGCCCGCATCAGTTTGCGCATTTGTTTTGATGTATTATCGGAGATAATGCGAGTTCCGTCTTGCGGTTTGTCTTTATGTAGTAGAGTCGGGTTGTGATATATTCCGCCGTTTATCATTGCCGCATAGGCCGAAACGATATGCAACGGAGATATGGAAATTCCATACCCATAACCTATGGTGGCAATGGTTGAATCGGATATTTTCCATCTATCAACCGAAGGCACCAAGGGTTTTGCGGTTTCAACCAATTCTGTTTCCAAACGATCCAAAAATTTAATTTTTTTCAAGAAATTGTATTGTTCGTTAAACCCGGCCTGCAAAGCCATACGAGCCGAACCTATATTGGACGAATGTACCAAGATTTCTTCCACCGACAACCAGCGATTTTCGCCTTTATAGTCATATATGGTGTTATATTTAAGCTTTAATGGTTCGGTAGCATCAAATTTTTCACTCAACTGTACTTTTCCGCTTTCAAGTGACATCGCGGTATTAAAAACTTTTAATACTGATCCCGGTTCATAAACTCTTGCTGTTGCGGTATTCAACAAAGCCTTTTCATCTTTTTTAGATACATTATTGGGATCAAAATCAGGCAAAGAAACCATTGCAACAATTTCTCCCGAATTAACGTCCAATAAAATAGCCGTAGCGGTTATGGCATGGAATTTATCTTTGTTTTTTAACAAAATAGACCTTATGGTATCTTGTATTCCGATTTCGATTGATAGTTTGACCGGAATTTCGGAGTTGATAATTCTTTCATCCAGCCCCTTTTCCAGACCGGATATTCCGTTATTATCGATATCGGTCATGCCAACAATATGTGCCAACAAATTTTTGTGAGGATATACTCTTTTTTCGTTAGATCTAAACTCAAGTCCAGGGTTGCCCAAAGCCATAATCAAAGACTGTTGATGAGGCGACAAATTGCGCTTAATGGTAAAAGTTCCGCGCCGCCGTTTTAGTTTCTGATATACGGTTTCAAAATCAAGATCGGGAAATATTTCAACAAGTTTTAAGGATGTTTCTCTGGGGCTCAAAATATTTTTGGCATTGGCATCCAAGTCTTTGGTAGGCAAAGATGTGGCAACAATGGCGCCGTTTCGGTCAACAATATCGGCCCGATGAATTTTTTCGCTGGTTGTGTATTTACGCTCGGCAATATCGTCATTAAGATTTGGTAAGATACAGGTATCAAGCAATCTAAAGGCCACCATAAGATATGCAAAAGCGGCACAAAAAGCGGTCACCCAAATTCGCCCTTTACCTGCATATCCCTTTGATGCATCATCCCAATTTACAAACATATCTTCCCGTCTTATATTTATTTCCTCCCCGGGAAGATAGAAATTTGCATTTTTGTTTTTTGCCAAAAGCTTCTTGCTCATTTGCGTCCTGCGTTACTTTTTTGTTATCGTCCGGCGTTTGCCAGTTTTTTCATCTCTCTGTTGTTTTTTGCATAGGTGGCGATTTTTTTGCGAGCTATTTCTTTTCGCGATTCGCCTGTTTCATGATTAAATGGTAACGCAGAATAGTTAATAATTTGTTCAGCTTTTATCGGATTAAGTGCAATATGATCAGCTACCAAAGCTCTCAAGCGTGCCGGATTATTAAGTTTTGACCATTCGGCATTAAGGATATGAATGGTTTCGATATCTGTTTGAATTGTTTGGTTGATTTCTTTTAACTCATCATCCAAACGATATACCGAGTTTTTCATATAGTTTGAGGCAGTCACGGTAAAGACGATTAAAACTAAACTCAAAGCAATTTGGGTTATACGGTTGGCATTTAACATTTTATAAACTCCTTCTGGACAAGTTTATTTCTTAATGGCGTAACGCAGTTTGGCTGAGCGCGAGCGACTGTTAAGCTCTAATTCTTGAGCTTGCGGCACAATCACTTTTGAGGCAAAACCAAACATTGCGTCGGAGGTTAAAGTCTTGTCGGCATGGCAATACTTGGAAACATGCATTGCCTTGTCGGTGTTGTTCTTGAAAAAAGTTTTGACGATGCGGTCTTCCAGTGAGTGGAAATCAACCACGACCAGCCTTCCGCCTGATTTAAGGCGTAAGGCCGATTGCATCAAACCTTTTTTAAGCTCTTCAAGTTCATCGTTTACGGCAATGCGCAGAGCTTGAAAGCTTCGAGTGGCAGGGTCAATCGCTTGGTTGAACGAGCGTTTGATAACCTGATAAATAATATTTGCCAGTTCGGTTGTCGTTTCAATTGGCTTTTGTGTTCTGGCTTCCACAATTTTTTTGGCAATTTGACGCGATTTTTTCTCCTCGCCGTAATTAAACAAAATATCGGCCAATTCATTTTCTGGCAGGTTGTTAACCAAATCTGCAGCAGTGGTACCCGAGTTTGACATCCGCATATCAAGTCTGGCTTCTTTAGCAAAAGAGAATCCTCTCTCAGCCTCGTCTAGTTGCATTGATGATACACCAATATCAAATACCGCGCCGTCAATATCCTCATTTATTAAAGTAGCAAAATTGCCAAACTCTCCCAAACGAAATTCAAAACGGTTGCCATATTGTTTTTTTAGCTCCTCTGCTCTGGGAATAACGGTGTTATCACGGTCAAGGGCAATAACTTTGCAGTCCGCTTTTTGCAAAATTGCCTCCGAATATCCCCCGTTGCCGAATGTGGCGTCGACATAAAGCT
Source organism: uncultured Alphaproteobacteria bacterium (assembly GCA_944391415.1). Lineage (GTDB taxonomy): Bacteria > Pseudomonadota > Alphaproteobacteria > RF32 > CAG-239 > CAZU01. The sequence continues at coordinate 71,687 of CALXTM010000001.1, read as the reverse complement.
TGTTATCTTCTGGGTTAAGAGCCTCCAAAACTTCCTTTAACATCACCGGAAAATGCTTTTTATAATCGGTAGGCATTATTTTGCACCCTCCTGTTGTCTGATAGATGGGCGGCATTTCAATGCTTGTGTGCGAATACGCGCTTCTTCTTTGGCCCAATTTTCGGGGTTCCAAATCTGAAATTTGCGACCTTTGCCGACAAATACGGCTTTATCGGTTATTTGGGCGTGCTTAAGCAATTTTTCAGCCAGCATAATTCGTCCGGTCGAATCGAAAGGATAACGCTTGGCATCACCAAATACCAAGTTGCTCAAATCATCTTGCGTCTCAGAGAAAAAGTCCAAAGAGTTTTCCATTTCGGCTGCCAGTTTTTCGAGCAAATCCTCAAGACAACCTTCAATACAAGGCGAGGTCAAACTGCGATAACAAACTATTTCGGAATTTGCGTCTTTGGCAATCATTCGATAGTCAGCCGGCAAAGAGACTCTGCCCTTTGCGTCTACTTTATTGACCACCGTGTCCATAAATAAAAAGGTTTTACGCAATTTTACAATCCTCAATCCTTGACCATATGTTTATGGTATATCATGGGATTTTATGGGAATCAATGGAAAATTTTAGTATTTTATTAACTGTTCATGTAATGTTCTTGTGTGTAGTATGGCAGCCATAAGTAATATAAGGGTTTGCAATAAGGCAAAAAAATATAAAAAATTTTTATTATTTTTTTTACTTGCTGTTTATATCTTGCCAAGACTGTCAAGATGTGCTAAATTGCCCGCTGATTTTGTAAGAATTTATTTAATATTATTATATGACACGCATACGACAGGAGCTGGTATGGTGTTTTTTGTTTTTGCTCCAAATTAAATAAAAAATGAACTACACAATTGAGAGATTGCCCCTTGCAGGTTTGCCTGTAGGACAAATGTTTGAGAGTTCTGACGGAAAAATTTTTCGCCGGGTGCAAGGTAATACAGTTTCCTCCAAAGGAAATTTTTTGCTGCATTTACGGCTTGGTCCCGGCAATATTCAGGCTACCGTTTCGGTGGTTGACGGACAAGTGGTTGCAAACCCGCTGTTGGTTCCCAATTCGGTTTTCTCCGACGGAAGAAAAAATTATTTTATCCTGACCCGTGAAGATGATGAGGAAATCAATGCCGCCAAGGCGTTTGAGGTCGGTTGCGGCTATATTGTCAATCGTCAGTATTCCGGCGGCGGGATAGAGGCTTTTTCTTCCCAAGGCAAGCCATGCCAGATGCCGAGGATGCTCTATAATGAGTTCGGAGTGCCTTATAATTTTGTAGATTTTAAGACTTATGGTCTGGTCTGCAAAGCATTGTTTGGCTATGTCGAGGCAGAAAAGGTCGAGCCGGTATATTTGCTCTCTGATGTCGTCGGGACCAAGGTTAAATCGATCCTTGGCGGGGGCAATGAACATGAGGACATCTTGCAAGAGGGTGAAGTTATGGTGCAAAATGCCTATCATGGCGAATGCTACAAACAAAAACGCGAAAAGCTGCTCAAAAACTATACCCCTGACGGAGAGATAAACGGTATCCCGGTTTATCGTCCAAAGAAGATAGTTCAGCAATGGACCATGACGGAGGAAAACATCTTTGGTCCGCTTGATGGGTCATTTGAGTTTTTGGCCAAGGCAATGATAAACATCACCAATGAAAACAATGTCTACGGCTGTAACTATGCTGTTTTTGCCGGCGATGACACCGCCATTGGCTCCCACAAAAAGCTAAGGCGCTTTTTGCCGGAGATTCCGGTATCGCAAAAAGAGGCCTCTGATGTCCTGGCGCGTTGTCGCAATGATGCCAATTTTGCTCAAGAGTTTTTGCCTTTATGCGAGAACATGGTGTTTGAGGAAATACCTCTTGGCATTTGCGAGATTTAATCTCATAGAGATGAGTTAGAACCGTTGGTTAAAAACCAACGGTTTTTTTGTGTAACAAAGGTTTAATAATTCTTGCAATCAACACTTGTTTTGATTATGCTCTAAAATCAGAGTAAATAAGACGGCCGGACAGCCGCGCCATGGCTTTGACCATGGTGAGGAAAGTCCGGGCATCAGGGGAACAAGGCACCGGATAACGTCCGGCTGGGGCAACCCAAGGGAAAGTGCCACAGAAAATAACCGCCCGTCTAAACGGCAGGTAAGGTTGAAAAGGCGAGGTAAGAGCTCACCGCGGTGGTGGCAACATCATCGGTCAAGGTAAACCCTGCCTGATGCAAGACCAAGTTAGGGGCATCAAGGTGTATTTTTTTTAAGATACAAACCGGATGACATAAGGCGTTCTCCCCTTACTCCAGAGGTGGGTCGCATTGAGCTTCGATAGCAATATCAAGCCAAGATGAATGGCTGTCGGTTTGAGCTTGCTCAAATTACAGAACCCGGCTTATAGGCTGTCTTATTTGCTTTTGATACAAAAGGGAGATTTTTATGCAAAAGACCATTGCCCAAGCAATAAGCTTAAAAGGTGTCGGTTTGCACTCAGGCGTTGAAACAACTCTGAGGCTAAAACCGGCAGAGATAAACAGTGGTATTAATTTTATCAGAAGTGATATCGCTGGTGCTAAACCAATCAAAGCTCTGTATTCCAATGTTGTTGATACCAGAAACTGCACTTGTTTGGGTGATAAGTCAGGCAATATTATTTCAACTATTGAGCATCTGATGGCCGCCTTATCGATTATGGAAGTTGATAATGTTTTGGTTGAGGTCTCATCCCCCGAAATGCCGATTATGGATGGCTCTGCTGCTTTATTCTTACAAAAATTGCAAGAGGTTGGAGTTTTGGAGCAATCAGCTCCTCGCAAATACCTTAAAGTTTTGACAAAAGTAGAATTCAAAGATGATAAAGGCAATTATGTTTTGCTCGAACCGTCAGATATCTTTGCCATTCACTTTACCATTGATTTTCCATCGCCGGTTGTTGGACATCAAGAATTTTCTGCCCCGATAAACAAAGATATTTTTACCAAAGAGATTGCTCCTTGCCGCACTTTTTGTGAAAAATGTCAAATTGAATATTTGCGCTCAATCGGGCTAATCAAGGGCGGCAGTTTGGATAATGCCGTTGTTCTGGACGGCGACAAGATATTAAACGAAGGTGGCTTCAAGGTCTCAAACGAATGTGTCAATCACAAGGTTTTGGATGCCATCGGCGATATGTATACCTCAGGTTTTCCTATTCTTGGCAAGCTAACTGCCGAGAAAACCGGGCACTATCACAACAATCAGCTTCTAAAAGCGTTGTTTGCCAATAATACACAATATGAAATTATATCATTTTAAGGATCACAAACATGAAAAAAACAGCATTAGGTTTTTTATTTTTACTAGCCGCTTGCGCCACCTCGACGCCTGATATGTCAAACATGTCAGCCGAGGAGCTTTATAATAAAGGCTATGATGAGCTTGAACGCACGGCATGGTCTAGGGCTGCTGCTTCTTTTGAAAAGGTCGAGTTGGAACATCCTTATTCGCAATGGGCCACCAAAGCCAAACTGATGGGGGCCTATGCCTATTATAAGGATGAAAAATATGACGATGCGATTCTAAGTCTGGACAGATTTATCCGTTATCATCCCGGCAACAAAGATATTGCCTATGCTTATTACATGAAAGGCTTGTGCTACTATGATCAAATAGTCGGCTCCGAAAAAGATCAAGAAATAACGACCAAAGCCAAAGAGGCATTTAATCAGGTTATTGTACGTTTTCCCAATAGCAAATATGCTGTCGATGCCAAGCAGAAATTAGTATTGATAGAGGATCATTTAGCCGGTCAGGAGATGGAGATAGGTCGTTTTTATTTGAGCCAAAAAAACTATCTTTCCGCCCTCAATCGGTTTTCGGCCGTGGTCAATAATTATCAGACCACTCCGCAAATAGAAGAGGCTTTGTATCGGTTGGTTGAAATTTATACCATTTTGGGTCTGAATGATGAAGCCTCTGACACCCTCAAAGTATTAGGGCATAACTATCCTGACAGCAAATGGTGCCAAATGGCTCTCAAATTAAGGAGCTAAAGTCTGATCCATGTTGCGTTCGCTCAACATCCGTAATGTTGTTTTAATAGACAAGCTTGATATCGATTTTGAGCCTGGATTTGGAGTATTAACCGGTGAAACCGGCGCCGGCAAATCTATTTTGTTAGATTCTTTGGGCCTTGTTTTGGGCAAAAGAGCCGAGGTTTCGCTGATCCGCCAAGGGGCAGACAAGTTATCGGTCACGGCAATTTTTGACAATCCCAAGACTGCAGAATTTTCAGCGCTGTTAGCTCAAAACGACCTTGATGCCGGTGATGAGATAATGATAAAACGGTCGTTGTCGACCTCAGGCGTTGGCAAAATATTTATCAATGATCAACCCATAACAGCTAAACTCTTAAAAGATATTGGCAAGTTTTTGGTTGAAATTCATGGTCAATTTGATAATCAAGGTCTGCTAAATCCGGCCAATCATATGGGAGTTTTGGATGGTTTTGGCGGCTATGACAATTTACTAAAGCAAACATCTGCCAGCTGGGATGCATATTGTTTGGCCTCTCAAAAGCGGCGCGAGGCGGAGCAAAATATTGCCAAAGCCAAAGAGGACGAGGACAATCTTCGCCATTGGATTAAGGAGTTAGAGCAGATATCTCCTCAACCAGGCGAGATAGATTCTCTTTTGGCTCGCCGTCAAGAGCTAATGCACGCAGAAAAAATTATTGATAACCTGAACTATGCATATTCGGCGTTAACCAATGGCAAAGATGTTGCTTCAGCTTTGCGTTCTGCTCAGGCAGGCATTGACAAGGCCAATTCTTATGTCGCCGGCAAATATGACGATATTTATGCTTCACTTGATCGGGCTTTGATTGAGGTAGGCGATACTTTAGAGGCAATAGAGAGCGCCTCATCAGATATCTCGCTCAATTCCTCCGAACAAGAAAGTATAGACAGTCGCATTTTTGCGCTCAAAGATTTGGCCCGCAAGCATGGTGTGGCGGTTGATGATTTAAGCCATAAGTTGGATGATTTCAGGCAAGAGCTTGCTTCAATTGAGATGGGCGAAGATGGGCTAAATTATTTGCGTCAACAAGAACAAACTGAGAAATTATCATATATTGCGGCAGCCAATGGACTGCACCAGGCCAGGGTCGCCGCGGCGCAAAAATTAGACAAACAAGTTATGGCGGAGCTTCCGCCGCTTAAAATGGACAAAGCCAAATTTGTCACCATTGTTGAGCAAAAAGGCGAAAGCGGCTGGTCAAAAACTGGTTTTGACGAGGTATATTTCAGTGTTGCGACCAACCCTAACTCACCGCAAGGACCACTAAACAAAATTGCCTCAGGCGGTGAATTGGCAAGGTTTATGCTGGCCTTAAAGGTTAATTTGGCGCAAAGTGTCAATATCCCAACCATGATTTTTGATGAGGTTGATGCCGGTATCGGCGGGGCGGTGGCGCAGGCCGTTGGCGAGAGATTGGCGCGGTTAGGGCAAGAGGTTCAGGTGTTGGTGGTAACCCATGCTCCACAGGTGGCTGCTCTTGGCAGTTCGCATTTTAAGGTTGAAAAACATAACGAAAATGATATAACCACCACCACGGTCAAAAAATTATCTGCGCCTGAGCGCAAGGAAGAAATTGCCCGCATGTTAGCCGGCGAGGTTATTACCGACGAGGCCAGAGCAGCGGCGGTTAAATTGATGAGATAGACAATTAAAAGGAACAAAAAAGATGAAAGTAAGAACTCGTTTTGCCCCAAGTCCGACAGGCTATATGCACATAGGCAACCTGCGTACGGCACTTTATGAATATTTGATAGCCAAAGCTCAAGGCGGCGATTTTTTGTTGCGCATTGAAGATACCGACCAAAAACGCTATGTTGAGGGTGCCACCGATATTATTTATAACACGCTCAAAATGGTTGGCATCAACTGGGACGAGGGGCCTGATATCGGCGGCCCGGTTGGCCCTTATGTACAGTCTGAGCGCAAAGATTTGTATGCTCCCTATGCCCACAAATTGGTAGAACTGGGTGGCGCGCACTATTGTTTTTGTGCCGAACGTGAAAAAGAGTTTGACGAGGAAGGCAACGAGATAATTTGCAAGTTTGAAGACCCGTGCAAGAAGATACCTCTTGCCGAGGCCAAGGCCAGGGTTGCCGCAGGCGAGCCCTATGTTATAAGACAAACCATCAACCAAACCGGCAAGTCCAAGTATGAGGATAAGGTTTATGGAACGATAGAGATTGACTATGACGAGTTGGACGAGGGCGTATTGCTAAAAACCGACGGTTTCCCGACCTATAACTTTGCCAATGTGATAGATGATCATTTGATGGGCATAACTCATGTTGTAAGGGGCAGCGAATATTTGCCCTCAACCCCTAAGTATAATCTGATGTATGATACTTTTGGCTGGCCTCGTCCGGTCTATGTACACTTGCCGCCGGTGATGAAAGATGCCCAGCACAAACTATCTAAACGCAACGGCGATGCCTCGTTCCAAGATTTGTTGGCCAAGGGCTATTTACCTGAAGCCATCATCAATTATATTGCTTTGTTGGGGTGGAACCCTGGTACCGAGGAAGAAATTTTTTCGATTAAAGATTTAGAAAAGATATTCTCGGTTGAAAGGCTCAACAAGTCGCCGGCGATTTTTGATATCGTAAAATTGACTTGGATGAACGGTGTTTATATCCGCAATCTCTCAAGCGAGGAGTTTTATCATCTGGCTGAGCCGTATTTGGCAGATATGCCTGAGAATGTAGATAAAAAGGCTTTGGCTTTAGTCTTGCAGCCAAGGGTTGAGACTTTTGGCCAGATTAGTGAGCAAACCGACTTTATCAAAGAGCTGCCGGGCTATGCGCCGGAGCTTTATGTCAACAAGAAGATGAAAACCGATATTGAGGTTGCCAAGGCTGTTTTGCCGGCAATAAAAGAGGTCTTGAGCAAGCAAACCGAGTGGAATAATGATGCCCTGTTTGCCGCACTCAAATCTTTGGCCGAAGCAAAAGGCCTAAAGAACGGACAAGTATTGTATCCGGCGCGCATTGCGCTTTCGGGCAAAGAGACCACTCCCGGCGGGGCAACCGAGCTTGCGGTTGTCTTGGGTCGGGATGAAAGTTTGCGCCGAATTGATAAGGCCATTAACAAGTTGGCATAATTGGCCACAATCATTCCGCCGGGAAATATGTTCAAAACAAAAAATAGAAAAAGGAGTTATTAACAATCTCAAATTTATTTTTGGTGGAGCATTGACTAACCCGTCGGGTGAGTGTACAAATATCAGTATGGTACATTAGTGTATCATGGAAAGCGACCTAAAGATAATTAGGCCGCTTTTTTGTTTTTAAACCTCCAACGCTTTGGGCTTAAAGAACCCAAAGCGTTTTTTTATGAAAGGAAGAAATATGGAAATTAATCGAGTAAGGAAAGATATTGAAGATGTATTTTATGGTAAAAAACCTGTTAAAAGAACCAACCCCAAAGAAGGGCAAAGCAAATACTATTATGTAATGCCCAAAGATGATGATCCCGATGATTATGAAATTATTGATGTAGCAAGCGAAGATACTCCCAATCCTCGTTTGCAAAATTCCTCGCCAAATTCTTTAGTCACGCCGGAGCAAACTTCAATTAATCCGCTTCAAACCGTACAGAACACATACCAAACCATCAAAGCATTTGTTCCCACGGTTGCCGATATGGCCGGTGAATATTTACATATGAAAGATCATGGATTTAGATATCTTGATGACTACCACCATTGCAAAGCTAATTTCAATGCGGCTCAAAAAGGACGTGGTGCTGCCAATGCTGCAAGGATTGCGGGAGATGTTAAAGAAGGAATTGACTATTACAAGAATGTGCTATATAAAGGGTTATCGCCCGAGGCTGCTCATCAAGACATGGTTCATGATCTAACCATCAACCGTCTTGGCCTTAGCAAAGGCCGTAGCGGCAAATGGAATAATGCCAAAGATGCCTGTGCAGAGTTTCGGGATAGTAATCCAAGATTTCCTGAAAAATATTGGTAGGTTATGATGTCAAAGGTCTTATCGTTTTTATCCGCCCACAAACGAGCCATTAAGGTTTTGATATTGCTTTGCGTTGTTGGGTATTTGTTAAACTCATTGGATTATTTTTTACGAGTTGATACCTGTATTGACGGCGGTTTGGTTTGGGATTATGACGAGCACCGTTGCCGTGACGATTGTTTAACATTTGTCAAAGGCAAAGGCTGTATCTACATGCACCAAGCTTATCGCGAAGTGTTTGAAGGATGTCCTTATTCATCTGAAGAATGCGAAAAAAGAATGGATAAAGAATTGTTTATCATGTGTGAAAAATACCAAGGAGCTTGGAATTTGGACGATAAGACCTGCGACTTTCATTTTAGCCTAAACGATTGTGGCAAGTTGGATGGCAACTGGCAATATCCGGTTGCCTGCAATCAGACTTAAAAAATAAAAATTATATAACATTTGTTTTTAACTCTTGCGCCTTGGGCTTAAAGCACCCAAGGCGTTTTTTTTGAAAAAGGAAAAAGAAAATGGATTGGTATGCAAAATATAAATCGCCGCTTGGCTATCAGGTAGGTGAAAATCAGATTGATAGCTATGGTGTTGACCACAGCGGCTTTTCTGTTCGTGATGAGTTAGCTTATCAAAGGGCTCGCCAGCAAAGAGAAAACCAAATCATTCAAAACTTTCATAACCAAGGCATAACCCAAGACTACCCGCAAGCCGGCACCAACTTTTGGGGCAACTCGCCTGATAATAACTTCGGCTTCGGTTCTTATGATATTATAGAAAATATTACAAAGAAGAAGCAAAACAATAATTCTCAAGCTTTAGATAAAGAAACCAATAACATTCCCAGATATTGGGACACGGCAGCCGATGGCAAAAAAGTTTGGAATTATGTTCAACAGCAAGAAGGTAAGGTTATTCCTGCAAAGCAAAATAAGCTTGCATATGGAGTATCCGGAGTATTAGCTATTCAGAATATGATAAATAATAAAGCCCAATTAGATCCTCAGCCTTATACAGATAAATATAAACATGCACTTATTAACTGTAAAGCCGCCCAATACGGAGAAGGAGGTTATGATGCAGCCAACGCACTATCTCTTTTGAAAGAGGCAAAAGATGTTGTTACTCAACAAAACACACTTGACAGTAGTTTTGCTGATAACTATGCTAATAAAATTGGTAGGTTGTTGGGAACTAAGTATAAGCAAGAAAAGTGTGAAACTTTGGTTCCAAGATATATCAATCAATATTATAAATAAAAAATTTTGCATAAACATTACAAAGGAAATTGGGATATGGAAAACAATCAATTAAAAAGTTTTACGTTTATTATTTTTAATTTGCTTGTTGCTCTGCTGTTTTTCTTTTTAGGAATGATTTGTGCATATATTTTTTCGTAAATTAGTGGGCAATGATGTATTGTGAGTGTCATTGCCCATTTTTTGATTTATAGTTAGGGGTGTGTTGTAATGTGGGTTAAAATACAAAATTTTTTGTTTTTGTTATGCTGTGCCTTTATCGGAAAATTTTTATATGCGTCACTTTTGACGCTTATTGTTTTTTGGGCATTATCTAATAATTGGTATGAGGTAGATTATTATATACCTTATTTACAAGGTATTCTTAGTTGTTTTTATCCATTAGCCATAGTTGTTGGGCTGGTTAATTTGGTTTATACTCGTTTTGCGTTATATATTTATCAAGCAATTTGCTTGAAGTTTCCAAAGTTGCAATGGTACGCTCTTTTTTTAGGTTGGATGTTGCTTGGTAAAGAGTTTTTAACAGAAATTCAATTGCTTGTTTTACTTCTTGTCGGTTGTATTGTGGCATCTCTGTGTGATAAAAAGCATTCGCTGAGGCAAAGAACCAAGATAGCAACAGTTTTCTTTGTCATGTTAATTTCTTTTTTGAGTGGATATTTTTTATAACCAAACATCCAGCCGCCTGCAATCACGCTCAAAAATAAAAATTATATAACATTTGTTTTTAAACCTCAACGCCTTGGGCTTAAAGCACCCAAGGCGTTTTTTTGAAAAAGGAAAAAGAAAATGGAAATGTTCAATAAATATAAATCACCGCTTGGCTATGCAATTAATGATAATAATACCGACACCTATGGTGTTGACCACAGCGGGTTCACATTGCGTGATGAGTTAGCTTATCAAATGGCTCGTCAGCAAAGAGAAAACCAAATTATTAAGAATTATAATAACCAGGGCATAACCAAAGATTATCCTCAAGCCGGCACCAACTTTTGGGGAGACTCACCTGGCAACAACTTCGGCTTCGGCAATACCGATATTGCCAATAATATTGAGAATATGCAAAATCAGGAAATTAACTCCGCTTTATATCCTAAAAAGATTGGCAATGACGATAATTCTTATCAACTGGCGCAAAATAATACAGTGGATACTGGTAATATTGATTATTCTCTTTATGGAGATGGTTTTACCAAAGATTTTATTGATGAGATGATAAACAATAAGGAATATCAAAGAGCCTTAAAAGAATATGCAATTCCAAACGAAGGCGGTTATGTTAATGATCCTCAAGACCCAGGAGGGGAAACTAATATGGGGATATCTAAAAGATACCATCCCGGTGAAGATATAAAAAATCTGACCAGAGAAAGAGCTAATGCACTGTTGTTTAAAGAAATATGGAATTGGAATGGTATTAACACTCTGCCGCCTGAAATTAAGGGATTTGTGTTTGATCACGGAATTAGAACCAGTCCTCAAAATGCCATAGAAACAACTCATAGTGCGTTAGGGATTAATCCCGTTGGAGATATTATAGGAAGAACTACTTTAAGCCGACTTGAAAATATGGATTACAATGAATTTCTTAGTAAATATAAAGAACTTGTAAAAGAGCAAGATAAACAAAGAAGCGGATATGGAAAATTTGGCAAAGGTTGGGATAATAGAACCGACGGATACCATATTTCAAATTAAAAAATATAACGAATAAGGGGAAATACATTTCCCCTTCTTTTACTGATAATCTTTAATAAAACTAAATGATTTAATTTGTTTTTCAATTTGTGATAACAATGTCTCAATATACTGTTTTATAGTTTTATTAACCGGAGTATTTTTTTCTTGTTCACAAATAGTACCTGGCGGAATGTTATATTTATTTAAGCAATAGGCAGTTCCATAAACCGCAAAAGTTGATTTAACATAATTTTGATATTCATTTATATTATTTTCATAGTTATAACTGTAAAAACGCTGCATAATATTTTGTGTAAGGTTGTCCATACAATTTAGTTGATTATCATTTTCAGCACATTGCGTTAATTCTTTTTTATATTGAATTAACAAAGAATAATCATCAATAATTTCTTTTATTTTATCTTTGCTGCTCCAATCACTTTGGGCATAGATTTTATCAATATCAATACCGTGATAAGTTTCAGCATAAGCATCAAAGCAAAACACCAAGGCCAAAGCAAAGACAAAAGCAACCTTTTTCATATCTCAAAAACTCCTAAGGATAAATTATGGCAATTATAATTGCTAAAATTGAAAATAAGGTTAAAAGGAGGCAGATTAGCACTGCAACCTCTTACAGCTTTACCCTAAAGCAATGATTGAGATTTAAATTATCAACAATTTCAAATTTATTTTTGGTGGAGCATTGACTAACCCGTCGGGTGAGTGTATAAATACCAGTATGGTACATTAGTGTATCATAAAGCGACCTATAAGATTAGGCCGCTTTTTTTGTTTTAACCTCAAACGCTTTGGGCTTTTTTAAGCTCAAGGCGTTTTTTTATGAAAGGAAAAAGAAACATGGAAATGTTCAATAAATATAAATCCCCGCTTGGTTATCAAACCGGTGCAAATCAGATTGATAGCTATGGTGTTGACCATAGCGGCTTTACTTTGCGTGATGAGTTAGCTTATCAAATGGCTCGTCAACAAAGAGAAAACCAACTCATTCAAAACTTTCATAATCAAGGCATAACCCAAGACTATCCGCAAGCAGGCAATAACTTTTGGGGAAGTTCACCTGATAACAACTTTGGCTTCGGCACTTCGCAAATATCCTCAAATATCGAGAATATGCAAAGCACGCCTGTGCCCAATATTGGCCCCAAACCTTTGAGCAAAGAGCAAATGTATACCCCGCCGAGCCACACGGCAGAAGTTTTAGCCGCAGGGATTAAAGGCTTTGGTCAAGGAACATTAGGAAGCATAGAACATGGTATAAATACGGCAACTTCCGGAGCATATGATGGATTTAATGATATTTTTTTAGGCGGAGGCTATGAAAAACGTCAACAAGAGCTCGAAAAATTAGCTCAAGATGTAAACCTTGAAAAACCTTATAAATATGCAAATTATGCAACTGATACAGGTGTCAACGCTATTATTGGTGGCACCGGTGCCAAAAAAGCTAAAGATTTCCTAAGTAAAGCAGTTAATTTGTTCAAATAAAAAATCTTGACCCCAAGCTAGGTGTTTAATAATATAAACACCTAGCTATTTATGATTCGAACGTAACACTACCTGCGTAAGCAGGTAGATGTAGACATACCTGCCCAGCCGTTAGGCTTGCGAAGCCTTTGGGCAGGGCGAACGTAGTTCGGAACAGGTAATACCACTTGCGTTAGCTAGTGGAAGTTTATTAGGAGAAGGTTATAATGAAAGAGCATAATTCAGGCAACAATAAGTTTAATCAAATTATTTGGGGAGAAAGTCCTCGCTCATTTTATTTTTCTTTTCAAGGAACATTTAACCGGCTTCAATTCTTTGGGGCACTGGTAACACTTAATATATTTTTTAATATTATTGCCGAACAAGGTATTTTTTTTCTAACTTTATTCTGTGGCCTAATAATTTTTTATGCATCACTTGCCGCCATACAAAAGCGCTGTCGGGATATTAAACAGAGAGGAACGATATTTATTTTAATTTTTTCTATGGCTTATCCCATAAATCTGTATTTAAGGTACATGAAAGAACAAAATTTAATCATAGGCAATAATACTGAAAAAGTTTTAGGAGTAGTTATTGGCTTATATTTATTGGTTTATTTATTTTTACTATTCATGCCGGGAGCAAAAGAGAAAGACTTAAATCTGACCAGTCCTTTATTAAATTATCCCAAAACGTACTTTATGATATGTATTGCAATATGTTTTTTTGTATTTTTCGTTTTGGGCTATTAGTTTTTTAAGTATCACGGCCAATTCGTTCAAAATAAAAATGGATAGATGCATAAATGCTGTTATGGTGCATTAGTGTATCATAGAAAGCGACCTAAAGTTAATTAGGCCGCTTTTTTTGTTTTTAATTCCTTGCGCTTTAGGCATTGATTAAAGTGTTAAGGCGTTTTTGGGGGCTGCGGCAAGGAAAATTTACTTGCCAAGCTATCAAGCTTTTTTGAGCATAACCTCAGGCGTTTCAATCCCCAACAGATAAAGCAGTTTGACCAAAATATCGCGCACCAACTTGGCCAAGGCAAGCCTTGATTGTGCAAGCTCTTTATTATCTGCCGTCATAATCGGTGCCGCATTATAAAAGCTTGAGAACACCTGCGCCAAAGTATAGGCATAATCGGTAATAATGCTTGGCTCTTTTTCTGTATGTGCGCGCATAACCGCGGCATTAAGCTGGGCGATTTTCAGCGCCAAATCACGCTCGTCTTTGGTGGTGATAATAATGCTGCCAGGTGTCAATCCTTTGTCCTTGGCCTTGCGCAAAATAGAGTTTATTCTGGCCACGGCATATTGAATATAAGGCCCGGTCTTGCCCTCAAACTTGGCAAAATCTTCCAGCTCAAAAACATAGCCCGAGGCAATATTGTTTTTCAAATCTTGAAATTTGATTGCCGCCATGGCGATTTGCTCCACCATTTTTTCAATCTCTTTCTCACCATATCCCTCAACCTCACCTGGTGCCGGCAAAGATTCTCTAACCTTGTCTTTAGATATTTTAATCAAATCTTCCAGGTTCATTACGCCGCCGTCGCGGGTTTTAAATGGCTTGCCGTCAGCGCCGTTTACGGTGCCAAAACCAATGTGCTCCAACTTGACTTTGGGTGCCAGGTTAAGTTTCTCGGCCACTTCAAACACCTGTTCAAAGTGCAGAGCTTGGCGTTTGTCCACCACATAGATAATCTCTTGGGCGCCTAAATCGTCATAGCGCATTTTTATGGTGGCAATATCGGTCAGCTGATAGCCGAACCCGCCGTCACGTTTCACCAAAATAACCGGCGGCTTTTGGCCTTTGCTCTCATCAAGCCGGATAATGGTTGCCCCGTCATCAACCTCGGAGACACCTTTATCATGAGCCAATTTGACCACTTCTTTGCACACCTCGTGGGCATCGCTTTCGCCCAGCCACAAGTCAAAATGCGCATCAAGCTCATGATATATTTTCTTCACATCATCAACCGATACTTTGCGCAAATGCTGCCATGCCTTATAAAACTCCGGCACCTTGTCTTGAATTTTGGTCGTGATGATACGCGCGTCTTCTTGGGCGCTTTCGTCTTCCTTGCAGCGGATGTTGGCTTGTTTGTAAAAATTGGATATTTGTTTGATATCGTAGCTTTCCACCTTGTCCAAATTGCCGTCTTGTTTGATAATCTCGGCCAATATCATCCCCATTGGTGTACCCCAGTCGCCAAAATGCACGTCAGAGATTACCTCGTTGCCAACCAACACTTCGATTCGTCTGATTGCCTCGCCCACCACGGCCGAGCGCAAATGCCCCACGTGCAAAGCCTTTGCCACATTGGGTCCGCCAAAATCCATCACGATTTTGTGAGCGTTCTCATCTTTGGCAATTCCCAGACGTTCGTCCTTGGCCATCTCTTGCATATTGCGGGCAATAAATTCATCAGCCAAGCTAAGGTTCAAAAACCCCGGCCCATCAACCGATACTTTGGCAAAATCTTTGTCGTCTTGTAGTTTTGCGGCAATAATTCCGGCAATTTCGCGCGGGTTCTTATGTTCGATTTTTGCCAAGGCCAAAGCGCCGTTGCATTGAAAATCGCTCAAATCAGGCCTGTCAGATACTTTAACACTGGCAAATTTATTATCCAAGCCAAGCTCGGCAAATACGGTTGCAACTTTTTGGTTAACTGCATTTTCCAAAGATAAAGACATAATTTTATTTTCCTTTAATTTTCACATTTGAAATAATAGTGGTTAGGAACCAACAATCGGCAAGAAAACACGGTCTCTTTGACCGGGGTGGCATGAGTTCCGGTTCGGTGTTTTTTGCACTCGTTATCGGCCAACGTCTTAACTTCTTCATAAGAGGTATAAAGTTTGTTGTAGCATACGGCAGGCTCCTCGGGGGTAGATTTTCCGACATAAACCGGTCCGTTGTCAACTTTGCCGGCCTCGCGCCTCCGGTCAACAAACGGGCCAAACTGCGCACAAGCGTTTAACAAAGCCGTCATCACCAAAAGATTTATAATTTTTAGCCTAGACAATTAAGCAAAACTCCTTATACTCTTAAACCAAATATTTCATAAACTATAACAAGAAGATAAAAAAATGCAAGCAAACAAATATATCGGGGACGACGCTTTTAGCAAAATGTTAGAGCACTACAAATGTCAAACTCCGCTTGGTGTCATCAAAATGCGCTTTGCCGGGGCTATTTGCTCGCCCAACCTCAAATTGCGTCCGACCGATGTCATATCTTCTTTTTGGCCGGAGGGTCGTGAGCCCAGGCTCGAAACCAAGGCCGAGGCCGATTTGTTTTTCAAATTTTTTATGGGGCTGTGGGATGAGGTTTTTGATGATGTCAAACAAAACAAGGTCAAACTGCCTCCCTTACAAGAAAAAGATATCAGCCGCTATTGTCAAATCCGCTATGACGAGGTGGAAGAGGGCTATGTCGAGGGATTTTTTGGCGGCGAAGAAAATTTGAAGATGCCAGGCTACGTTGCCGAGATTGTCGATTCTTTGTCCGAGCTTGCTCTTATTTATCAAAAAGTCGGCAACAAGGGAGAGAATTCATCTGCCGCTTGGGATGCCATTCGCCATACCGACAAGGTAATAGAACGCTCCATCTCGTTCATTATTGAAAATTCGGTCCTGCCGCGTATCGAAGATTTAAAACGTCAGGTTAACTAATAAATATATAAATTATTCTAGCGTGACTAGGATTGTCCCGGGTCTTGCCGAGACCACCCCATGGACTTTGCCAACTGAGATTGAGACGGATGAAGAAGACAACACGGCCAAGAAAAATATAGCAGAATATCAAAGCCAGTTTAACAGCGTGTTGGGTGAATATAACAAACTGATTAACGATTGCTCTTATCAAGGTATCAATTTGCTCAAAGGCGGCAATTTGAAGGTGGTGTTTAATGAACATCGCTCACATGTTTTCAATGTTTTGGGGCAGGATATCACTGCCGCCGCAATCGGGTTGAACGAGGCATCGGCCCAATATCTGTCGCTGCAAACCCGTCAGCAACTGGCGCTTAACTCTTTGTCTTTGGCCGCACAATCGGCGCAAAGCGTCTTGAGCCTGTTTAGCTAAAAAAACACCTTCGAAAATTATTTTCGAAGGTGTTGACATATCAACTATTTTTTCTGCTCGTCAGGGTCGCGCAATACATAGCCTCGTCCCCAAACTGTTTCAATATAATTTTTTCCGCCCGATGCTTTTTCAAGTTTTTTGCGCAATTTGCAAATAAACACATCAATAATTTTCAGCTCCGGCTCGTCAATTCCGCCATAAAGATGGTTAAGGAACTGATCTTTGTTCAAGGTTGACCCTTTGCGCAAAGACAACAACTCCATAATGCCATATTCTTTTCCGGTCAAATGCAACGGTTTGCCACAAACCGTAACGGTCTGAGTATCAAGGTTAACCACCACATCTCCGGTTACGATAATTGATTCCGAATGCCCCTTAGAGCGTCTGACAACAGCATGAATTCTGGCCAAAAGTTCGTTTTTATCAAAAGGTTTGGTCAAATAATCATCAGCCCCGAATCCAAGCCCTTTTACTTTTTTGTCCGGCTCGCTCAAACCAGACAAGATCAAAACCGGGGTATTAACTTTTGCCGCGCGCAGGTTTTTCAATACTTCATAGCCGTTCATATCAGGCAACATCAAATCCAGGATGATAATGTCATAATCATAAAGTTTGCCTATCTCAAGCCCATCCTCGCCCAAATCAGTTGTATCAACGATCATGCCTTCTTTTTTGAGCATGGTCTCAATGCTTTGCGAGATAGCAAAATCATCTTCTACCAATAAAACACGCATACTAGCACACCCTTTCTCAAAAGATTTTCCTACATATCAACACTATAAAACCATAAATTTAATTTGTTTAGTATTGTTAATAATTATTAACAGTTTTTTATTTTGTCTTTTCAAATATGTTGATAATCTTGATAAAACAGTAAAACAATAAAATAATATGTTATATCTTGGTTAGAAATTACAAAGGGAGAATTTTCTTGGGCGAGATTACGGACAATATGTTGCAGGCACTATCAAGGCTTGATACGTCGTCTTATTATGGCCGTGTCAGCGGGGTTCAGGGGCTGTTTATAGAAGTCAGCGGAATTTTAAGCCCGTTGGCCATAGGCGACAGGTGCAACGTAATTAACAATCGTCAGCTCAAAGTTCCTTGCGAGATTGTAAGTTTCAAAGATGACAAAATTTTGCTTATGCCCTATGGCAGCATGGACGGCATAGGAATCAATTGTCTGGTTGAGGCAGTTGATGCCAAACCGGTTATTTATCCGCATCCGTCCTGGCTTGGCCGTATTATCAATGCCTTTGGCGAGGCCATCGACGGCAAAGGCCCGCTAATCAAGGGGTCTAAACCCTATTTTATCAAATCGTCTCCGCCGCCGGCGCAGTTTCGGGACCGTGTCAAAGGCAAGGTTGATTTGGGCATCAAAGCGGTTAATACCTTTTTGACCATCTGCAAAGGGCAGCGTATGGGTATTTTTGCCGGTTCTGGTGTCGGCAAGTCGACGCTTATGTCGATGATGGCGCGCCATACCGATTCTGATGTTGCGGTGATTGGTCTTATTGGTGAGCGTGGCCGTGAGGCTAAAGAGTTTGTTGAAGATGTTTTGGGCACCGAGGGTCTGCAAAAGTCGGTTTTGGTGCTTGCTACCTCTGATGAAAGCCCGTTGCTAAGAAGACAGGCGGCCTATGTTGCCATGGCGGTATCGGAATATTTTCGGGATGAAAACAAAAATGTTTTGTGCATGATGGATTCTATTACCCGTTTTGCCATGGCCCAACGCGAGATATCATTATCAATCGGCGAGCCTCCGGCCTCAAAAGGCTATACGCCAAGTGTTTTTTCCGAATTGCCGCGCCTATTGGAGCGTGCCGGCCCGGGTTCTGGCAATGGTACGATTACCGGCCTGTTCACGGTTTTGGTTGATGGCGATGACCATAACGAACCGGTTGCCGATGCCGTACGTTCGATTCTTGACGGTCATATTGTCCTTGACCGCTCTATTGCCGAAAGAGGGCGCTATCCTGCCATCAATATTTTGCGTTCTATTTCACGAACCATGCCCGATTGCGACACCGAAGAAGAGGCCGCTTTGGTTGCCAAGGCGCGCAAATACATTGCCTCTTATGAGGACATGGCAGAGCTTATTCGTCTTGGTGCCTACAAGAAAGGATCCAATCGCGAGGTCGATGAGGCCATTTTCTATTATCCGATGTTGGAGGATTTTTTGGCCCAAGGCAAACAAGAAAAGTTTACGCTTGACGAATGTTACAAACTGTTGGCAGCTATTCTGGCAACTCCTTACATTCCTGAGAGCTAGGTGTTATCATGCGCGATTCTTTAGCGACCTTGGAGCGTATTAAAAAATTTGAGCTTGATGAAAAGCGCCGTTTGTTGGTAGCAGAGCTTGAGCGAGAGGAAGCTCTCAAAAAGAAACTACAAAATCTTGAGACCGATTATGAAAAAGAAAAAGCTTTTGTTGAGGCCAACCCCGGTATCTGTGATTTTGGGCTGTATACAGAGCAATATTTGAAAAAAAAGCGCAACTTAGAACAACAAATTAGCAACACTCAAGCCAAAATTGAGCAAATCAGAGATGTTATGGCCGATATCTTCAAAGAACAAAAGACCTATTCAATTGTCGATGACAATCGCCGCCGCCGTCGCCAAAAAGAAATTGATGCCCAAGAGCAAAAAATGCTTGATGAAATCGGAACCAATGTTTATATCAAAAAACACCAAGAATAGATAAGGAGAAAGTAACCATGTTTGAGATGAAAAAACTTCCGTTTGCGCTCAATGCTTTGGAGCCTTATATGTCGCAAAAAACTCTGGAGTTTCACTATGGCAAACACTATAAAGCATATCTAGACAAGCTAAACGAGCTTATTGCAGGCAAGGCTTATGAAAAAATGTCATTGCCGGAAATTATTGTCGAAAGCCGCAAACACAGCGAAGACCGAGCCATCTATAACAATGCCGGTCAGGTCTGGAATCATGAGTTCTTTTGGCAGTCGCTTTCAGCCGCTGGTGCGGTTATGCCATCACCGGAAGTCATGCAAAAAATAACCAATACTTTTGGCACTTATGAACAATTTAAAGAGCTGTTCAAGGCCAAGGCTGTTGGTCAGTTTGGCAGTGGATGGTGTTGGGCTGTCGAAAAAGACGACAAAATTGAAATTGTTGCCACTGCCAATGCCGATAATCCGATTGCTCTTGAGCTTGGCAAACCGCTTGTTTGTATAGATGTTTGGGAGCATGCCTATTATCTTGATTATCAAAACCGTCGGCCTGATTTTGTATCGACCTGGTTTGATCATTTGATTAAATGGTAATTAATCAAAACTTAAGCATTTATCTGCTAATATGTTCCAAAACTGTCACCTCCGCATTAAATTTAAGGAGACAATAATGTCGGATTATCAAACCGAAAAAGAATATTATATAGCAGAAGATGCCTCTGGTACGCTTTATATTTATATCAAAGCCAGATCAAATACTCCGCACGCCCCCAAGATTATCTATGACGGGTTTGACCATGCGGTATTTGTTCGCTCGGCCAATGAAAAAATAATTTTGGATTATATTAATCCGCAGGTTCGCGACAAGCTGCGCAAGGCCAAAGAGGTTGTTATGGTCGAAACAATATTGGAAAATATCAAAGATGCCTATATTGCAGATATAAGTATTGTTGATAAGATTCCGCTTAATTGGGAAGATATCGGCCTCAAAAGTTGGGAAGAAGCATCGCTTGGTAGTTAATGCTTACTCTTGTGTGTTGTTTATACCAACACGCAAGAGTACATTACAGCAAAAAAATGCATGATTGTACCAATGAGCACAAACAAGTGCCAAATGGCATGAGTATATTTTTTGCTTTTCCAAACATAAAAGATAATGCCAAGGGTATAACAAAGCCCGCCCAAGATAAGGAATGTCAAACCCAAGTCTGGCACGGCTTCTGCCAAAGAGCGCGATGCAAACACAATCAGCCACCCCATCACCAGATAAAGCCCGATAGACCAAATTTTGGTACCATTGGCAGGAGTTGCCAATTTTAAGATTGTTCCGAGTATTGCCAGCCCCCAGACAATCCCGAACAACACCCAGCCCGTAACACCGCGCATGCTAACCAACAAAAATGGGGTATAAGTCCCTGCAATCAGGTAATAGATTGATATATGATCAAATTTTTTTAAGCGTTTTTTTACATATTCGTTTCTTACAGCATGATAAAGTGTTGATGCTGTATATAGTATAATCATGCTCACCCCGAATATAACGGTTGAAACAATCACCCAGGCATCGCCGTAAATTGATGAAAAAACCGCCAGCAGAACCAATCCAGCCACACTCAGGCCAATTCCTGTTCCGTGTATTATTGAGCTCCAAAGTTCTTCTTTGGGAGTATATTTGGTTAAAACAGCCGTGTTCATATCTTTTCCCCCTTTAATATTCAAAATTTACACCAAGCCGCCAACCTGTCAATAAGGCACTTTTTTGCCGCATAGTATGTTTAAGGAAACTATAAACTAATAACCCAAAATTTAGCTTGAAAAAAATATGATTAATGATAAATTAGCAAACGATAAAATTTTTACTTAAGCCCGTGCGGGGGTGTCCGCACAAACTTTTATTCGAAAGGATGATTAATATGACAATTCGCGTCGGTATTAACGGATTTGGCCGTATCGGTCGTTTGGTTTTCCGTGCCGCTCAAAAAAGAAACGATATCGAAATCGTTGGCATCAATGATTTGATTGATGTTGAATATATGGCCTATATGTTGCGCTATGACACCATGCATGGCAAATTCGACGGCACTGTTGAGGTAAAAGACGGCAAGTTGGTTGTAAATGGCAAAGCTATTCGTGTTACTGCCGAGAAAAACCCTGCTGACTTGAAATGGGGCGAGATTGGCGCTGAATATGTTGTAGAATCAACCGGCCTGTTCTTGACCAAAGAAAAAGCTCAAGGCCACATTGACGCCGGTGCCAAATATGTTGTTATGTCGGCTCCGTCCAAAGACGATACTCCGATGTTTGTTTGCGGTGTTAACACCGATTCTTATGTTAAAGGAACACAATTCGTTTCTAACGCATCTTGCACCACCAACTGCTTGGCTCCGATTGCCAAAGTTTTGAATGATGCTTTTGGTATTAAAGATGGTTTGATGACAACCGTTCACTCAACCACAGCCACTCAAAAGACCGTTGATGGTCCGTCAATGAAAGATTGGCGCGGTGGCCGTGCGGCATCTGGCAACATTATTCCTTCTTCAACCGGTGCAGCCAAAGCTGTTGGCAAGGTTATTCCGTCATTAAACGGCAAATTGACCGGTATGTCTTTCCGTGTTCCGACATTGGATGTTTCGGTTGTTGACCTAACTGCCAACTTGGAAAAAGCTACTTCTTATGAAGAAATTTGTGCAGCCATGAAGAAAGCCTCAGAAGGCGAGTTAAAAGGTATTTTGGGCTATACCGAGGATCAGGTTGTATCATCTGATTTCTTGGGCGATGCTCGCACCTCTATTTTTGATGCCAAAGCCGGCATTCAACTTACCCCGACTTTTGTTAAGGTTGTAAGCTGGTATGATAACGAGTGGGGCTATTCAAACAAAGTTTTGGATTTGATTGCTCACATGGCTAAAGTAAACGGCTAATTTTTGAAATAACAACCCTCTTAAGCCATCAAAGCTCAAGGGGGTTTTGTTTTTTGTTTGATAAGGTGAAAAAATGACAGAATATAGAACCATAGATGATTTAGGTGATTTAAACGGCAAAGTCGTAATGTTGCGTGCCGATTTAAATGTACCGATGAACGAAAAATTTGAAGTAACCAACACTGCGCGTATTGATCGCACCGTGCCCACCATCAAAGAGTTGATGTCAAAAGGCGCCAAGGTTGTGGTAACCTCGCACTTGGGCCGTCCCGAGGGCAAAGGCGACATGGCCAATTCTTTGTCGCACATTGTCAAAGATTTGGAAAAGTCTTTGGGCAAGCACGTTGTATTTGTTGACGACTGCATTGGTCCGCATGTTGAAGCCGCCATCAAGAACATGAAACAAGACGAGGTTTTGTTGCTTGAAAACTTGCGTTTTTACAAAGAAGAGAAGAAAGGCGACGAAAACTTTGCCAAAGAGCTGGTCAAACCGATAGATGTTTATGTATCCGACGCCTTTTCAACCGCACACCGCGACCATGCCTCTATGGTTGCCGCGGTTAAATTGCGTCCGTCGGCCTTTGGTCGTCTGATGGAAGAAGAGGTTAACGCCTTGTCTAAGAGCTTGAATGATCCCAAACGCCCGTTGATAGCCATTGTCGGCGGTTCCAAGGTTTCGACCAAGCTCGATTTGTTAAACAATCTGGTTAAAAAGGTCAACAAGCTGGTAATCTCCGGCGGCATGGCTCATACCTTTATGAAAGCAAGCGGTATCGATACGGTTAACGAGGCCAATTCTTTGGTGCAGATGGATATGTTAGACACCGCCAAAGAGATTATGGCAACTGCCAAAGCCAACAATTGCAAAATTATTTTGCCATTGGATGTTGTTGTCGCTAAAGAGTTTAAGCCGATGGCCGAGCACAAAACCGTTGATTTGGACCATATCCCCTCTGAGGGCTGGAGCTTGCTTGATGTCGGCGAGAAGACCATTGCCGCCATCAATGCCGAGTTGGACGAGAGCAAAACCTTGGTTTGGAACGGACCTTTGGGTGTGTTTGAGATGAAACCCTTTGACAACGCCACCAACAAGGTTGCCGAGCATGCCGCAGAACTGACCCAATCAGGCAAGTTGATGTCGGTTGCAGGCGGTGGCGATACCGTTTCGGCGCTTGCCAATGCCGGGGTTGAAAACAAATTTTCTTATATTTCAACCGCAGGCGGTGCTTTCCTCGAGTGGATGGAAGGCAAAGAGCTTCCCGGAGTTGTAGTCTTAAAGAAATAACCATAACGATAACCCCCGCCATAAACGGGGGTTATCTATATACTTTAGGCTGGGGTAGTATTTAAATATTTCAGCCAAAGATTATATGATAAGCGTTCATGATGATGGTTTACTAAGACAGTTAAAAAAACTTTCTTTTGCCAAAATGAGTGAACACAAATGTTCTCAAACTCTGCAACATTTATGTTTGAGCAATAAGCAAGGGGAAGTTTTTTCAATTTGCTTTTTGACGATATAAATAGAGATTGGGTTCCGAAGAGGAAGATTTTTTAATCTTCCTCTTTGTTTTTTAAGCTTTTATCAATTATTTGGGCCTAATATAGACATAGTTGCTGATAATTTTTAGACAAAATATTTGTCTTTTTGCCAAAATATGTTATAATATATTACATATAAACCAATCATAAGGACAAAATCTATGGCCGAAGAAAATCAAGAAAAAAATTTTTATCCGTTCACTGTCAAAATAGATGAAGAAAGACGCCAGCAAAAGATCAATTCTCAGAGTAGGAAATTTCCGCTTGCTAATGTTTTAGAGCTGTTAGATATAGATGACAGCGAAGACGCATATGTTATTGAGCAAAAACTTCGGCTGGCCATGCAGCGCGAATTAAATGCAATGGATTATGCTCGCGCTCCTGAAGGAGTATCTGAGGCAGACAGCAGAGATAAAAGATATCAAGACAGCCAAGGACAAATTGATTTTGTAAGAGATTCCTTTGCCGCCGAGGAAGATTTTCTAAAAAATAATTATGATATTCAATATAATGACTATTTGGACAAGGTTGATCTTGTACAAAATAAAGCAACCTCAGAAGAGCAAAAACAAACCGAGCTTCAAGCCCTCAAAGAAGAATATTCCGCTTGTCTTGAGGCGCGTAAAGGTATGGAAGAGAGAGATAAATCGGTCAAAGGTTTAATCGATACTCTGGATATTCTGGAACGCACCCCAAAAGAAGTAAACCAAGAATTAATCGCCTTCTATAAAAAATTTAAGGAAAATAATCAAGAAGAAGCGTTTAACCGCCTCTATAATGAGTTTCTGTACGATTACCAGCAGGAAATTCGTCCTTCAAAGAACAACGATGGAAAACTGGTGAATCAGCCTCATTTCAAAATTGATTCCGAGGGGCGGGCTTGTCGATCGGTTCTTAATTTGCAAGATACCGGCCTTGATATCACCTTGATTAATAATAATTTGGCGTTTGCTCATTGTTATAAGGAACTTACTAAAGAGCAAATTAAAGCCCTGGCTCAATATTGTTGGTTAAACGGTATAGACATTGAAGATGCACTCAAGCTCAAAGAGCTTAAGGTTGTTGATGAAAAAGGTGAAGATATCGGCAATGCGGCTGATGAGCTGCAAAAAGAAATTTCAAGTCTGTCAGATCAGTCCCAAGCAACGCCGCCAAGCAATGTTAATACCGGTAGTATTGATATATCGCAAGCTCCCGAAGCAAGCATAACACCGACAAGAGAAGAAAATATAATCGAGGGAGATTTCAGGCAGTTTATTCCGCCGGTTAAACACATCGAACCCAATATGGCAAAAATGGTAGATGCAACCAAAGCTTGTATTGGTAAAATGGGTTTTCCGCCGGAGAGCGGTTTGGTCGATGTCAGAAGGAGCTGGAATTCAACCATCATCAGTGTTTATGCCAGTGAGAACGATCGTCTTGATGATGGTGAAGTTGACAAAAACGGTCACCGCAAACATACCAAGCAGTTTGCTGTCGAGTTAGTAAGCTCTCGTCCGCCAACAGCCAGATTGTATATGGAGGCAGGCAAAGAGTTTAAGGCAGATCATGCTCGTTTGTCGCTTGATGCTTTTAAGGCTGTTGGGTGTAAATATTTTATCTTTCCGTCGTTGATTGATACCGGTGGCAAAAAGGTTCAAGGAGCATTTATCTCAGCCTCCATTAAGACCAAAATGATACCATATCTCAAAGGCTCTAAAAACGGTATCGGTTGTGATATCGGAGCTCCGGATATAGAAAATCTGTTCAAAGAACTTCCAGATGAAAAGATGACAGATCTTGAAAGAACCGAATTTTTGATGCGCTGGTCGCAGCAGGTCGATAAGTATATGTCCTGGAATTCCAAGGCTGCCAAAGATTTGGCCGATGGGGCAGGTAAACTTAAACAGCAAGCCAGATTTCAGATGTTTAGCTCATCATATCTTGAAAAATTGGAAGATTATATTTCTGATGGTATGAATGGCAAGCTCGAAGGCAAAAGATGGGATAGTGTTGATCAAATTACCGCGAACCTTGCAATGAACAAAATTATCAATGATATTTCACACGGTAGATTGAACGGTAAAGTCTATAATCCGCTTGGCGATAATGAAGAGCTAATAAAAAAGACGTTTACTCAATATATGGCAAATGAACGCCCAGGAATCGAAATAGAAATCCAAGACAATATTTCAAGATCAAAAGAACCCGAAAACGCCAAAACAAAATCAGCGGTTAATAATGCTCTTAACAGATGCAAAGGAGAACTTGATAAGACCCTGGGCCGTTTGAAAGGTGTCGGTGTCGAGATGCATCCTAAAATTGTTGCGGCAAAAGAAGATTACTATGTTGAATCAATCAGGAAGCGTCAAGAAAACACCCAACAAAATAATCAACAAAACGATCAATCAAGCGGTTCAATTGTCACAGCGAAATCCACACGTCTTAGCAACGGAAAACAATCAGACGATGATGAAAAAAGACGCAGGGATAATGCTTATCGAAAACAATATGGCGTCAATAGAGCCAATAGTAGGTCATAAAAAAAACACCCCCAAATTTTTGGGGGTGTTTTTTTATGATTCGAACGTAACACTACCTGCGTAAGCAGGTAGATGTAGACATACCTGCCCAGCCGTTAGGCTTGCGAAGCCTTTGGGCAGGGCGAACGTAGTTCGGAACAGGTAATACCACTTGCGTTAGCTAGTGGAAGTTTATGGATTAATAATTTGCTAGCACGGTTTAATATGCCAGATTCTTTCGGCATATTCGCTAACAGAGCGGTCTGATGAAAATTTGCCGATACGAGCCACATTAAGAATGGCTTTTTTATTCCAAACCTCATGATTGGTAAAGTCTTGTTCGGCTTCTTCCATCTTTTTATCAAAAGCTTCCAAATCAGCCAATACCATATAATAATCGCGATTAACCAGTTCTTCAAATATCGGCTTAAACAATAAGACATAATCTTTTTCGCAAAACATATTAGAGTTAACCGCATTTAAGATACGTTTGATATAGTTATTGTTTTCATATATCTCGCGAGGATTATAGGTTTTGCGTTTGGTTTGAACCTCCTGCTCGGTCAGGCCGAACAAATAGAAGTTTTCTTCACCGACTTCTTTGCGAATTTCGATATTTGCACCGTCAAGTGTACCAAGCGTCAGGGCCCCGTTCAAAGCAAATTTCATATTACCCGTACCTGATGCTTCAAATCCGGCAGTTGATGATTGAATACTCAAATCTGCCGCCGGTATCAATACCTCAGCCAAAGATACTTTGTAGTCCGGCATAAATACCACCTTGAGCATGTCATTGACCTTGGGGTCGTTATTAACGACATCAGCCACATTGTTAATCAGTTTGATGATTAGCTTGGCAAAATTATATGACGGAGCCGCTTTGCCCGCAAAGATATAAGTTTTGGCAACTGCCGGTTTTTTGTTATCTTTGATAATATCCAAGTAGTCACCGATTACTTGTAAGATTGTCATTAGCTGACGTTTATATTCATGAATACGTTTAGCATGAACGACAAACATACTGTAAGGATCGACCCAAATTCCGCAAGATTTGTGAATAATTTTGCTCAAGCGTTTTTTGTTGGAAAGTTTAACTTTGGCAAATTCTTCAACAAATTTCTTATCATTTACAAAATCTTCAAGTCCTTTTAGTTCTTCCAAATTGGTAATCCAGCCGTCGCCGATTTTTGAGGTAATCAAAGATGCCAAGCCGGTGTTTGCATGCAATAACCATCTGCGCGGGGTAATACCATTGGTTACGTTGGTAAACTTCTCCGGCCATAGTTCATAAAATTCTGGCACCAATTTGGTCTTAATCAATTCGGAGTGTATTTCGGCCACACCATTAACCGAGAACGATCCCACGATAGAAAGGTTGGCCATTCTGATGATTTGATTGTCGCCGCTTCCCGACACAATAGATACTTTGCTTAATTTAGCCTCGTTTTCACCAAATTTTGAGCGTGCAAATTCCATAAATCGACGATTTATCTCATAAATAATTTGCAAGTGACGAGGTAACATTCTGCCCAAAATTCTGGCAGGCCATGTCTCCAAAGCCTCAGGCAACAATGTATGGTTGGTATAAGCAAAGCATTTGGTTGTAATTTCCCAAGCATCTTCCCATTCTTGTCCGTGCAGATCAACCAGAATACGCATCATTTCGGCAATGGCTATTGCCGGGTGGGTATCATTAAGCTGAATTACTACTTTGTCCGGCATCTGCTTAAAATCATTGCTCTTTTCCAAAAAGCGACGCACGATATCTTGAATCGCGCAAGATACAAAGAAGTATTGTTGTTTGAGGCGCAACTCTTTGCCTGATTCGACAGCATCGGACGGGTACAAAACCTTTGAAATAGTTTCGGTTTCGATTTTTTCTTTCATGGCCTCGATATAGCCGCCCTCGTTGAAGATGTTAATATCAAGCTCA
The DNA here is from genome assembly GCA_944391415.1 of uncultured Alphaproteobacteria bacterium. Lineage (GTDB taxonomy): Bacteria > Pseudomonadota > Alphaproteobacteria > RF32 > CAG-239 > CAZU01. The sequence continues at coordinate 43,540 of CALXTM010000001.1, read as the reverse complement.
TCATCGGTTTTAGCCGAGAACAAGCGCAGATAGTTAACCGATTTGCTGTTATATCCGACAATCGGAAAATCAAAAGGCACGCCATAAATGGTTTTGGTGTTCATCCACAAAAAATCTTTTGATCCGTCGGGATTATCCAAGACCTCGACATTGCCATAAATCGGAATTTTTACCACCCGATCATTACGTACGAATTGCCAAGGAGAACTTTCGCCCTTCCAAGAATCCGCCTGTTCAACCTGATATCCGTTTTCAAATTTTTGTTTAAATAGCCCGAATTGATAGTTAATACCATAGCCAAATCCGGCGATTCCCAAAGATGCCATTGAATCCAAATAGCAGGCAGCAAGTCTGCCCAAACCGCCGTTGCCAAGGGCCGGGTCGTATTCTGCATCAAAAATTTCTTCCAAACTCATATCAGGAAATCCGTCGATTTTGATGCTTTTCAAAATGTCAAACAACCCCAAAGAATGCAGGTTGTTAGCAAGCAAACGGCCGATTAAATACTCAATTGAGAGGTAATAAACTCTTTTTGAGTTGCATTTGTTGTATCTGGCAATGGATTCATACATTTTATCCATGGCAAATTCTCTAACGGCCAAAGATATAGCCTCAAGCGCTTCATCTTTGGTAATCTCGCAAACACGTTTGCCGATAAAATATTGAATATAATGTTCAATTGAAAACTTTAATCTGGCCTTGTCAATTTCATTTATAATTACGGATTTTTTGTTCACTGACTTTACTCCTTACCATAAATACCAATTTATCCCAAGCATATCTGTAATTGTTTGAGATATAGTTAATAAAATAAGGCTTTTTTAGATGACATTTGTTAAAAACTTTATATTATTTTTAATAAATATTTGTAATTTTGAAACAATTGTTGTAGTGTTTAACACAAGATTTTTGTATGTAGATTAAGGGAATAAAATGAAAAAGACGCTTTTAGAAGGATTGCTGTTGACGACTGCAATATGTTTTGCACAGCCGGCTTCGGCAGAAAATATTTTTGAAGTTTTGAGTCAAACATATAATTCTAACCCGACATTACAGGCCGAGCGGGCATATTTACGTTCGGTTGATGAGAATGTCGCTTTGGCCAAATCAGGCTTCAGACCGACACTGAGCTTGGATGGTGCTTATGTTGACGGCAACAACGATGTTAAAAAAGGTGTTGGCAATGACGGCGGCTATAATTCGCTGCTTGGCTCTGCCAATATATCTCAACCGGTTTTCAGCGGATTTTCGACCGTCAATTCGGTTAAAGCTGCCGATCGTACCGTTAAAGCCGAGCAGAGCAATTTGTCCAATGTAGAACAAAGTATTTTGCTCCAAGCGGCCACAGCCTATCTTGATGTTTTGCAAAATCAGGCAATTGTCGATTTGCAAAAGAATAATGAAGAGCTACTGAAGAAAAAGTTAGATGAAACCTTAGAACGTTTTAAAGTCGGCGAGGTCACACGTACCGATGTTTCGCAAGCCAGAGCTCGTCATTCGCAGGCAATTGCCGACCGTATAGCCTCCGAAGGCACTCTGCAATCATCAATTGCTTCCTACATAAAACTAATTGGCAGTGAACCCACCAAACTATCTGAGCCTGTCGAGATGAAAGATTTTCTGCCGTCGACCTATGACGATGCGCTTCAGGCTGCCTTAAATAACAGTTATACCATCAAACAAGCCAAGCATTTGTATGCGGCCAGAGGCTATGAGGTTTATGCCAATACAGGTGCTTTGTTTCCGGTTATAAGTCTTGATGGAACGGTTGGCCGCACCAAGGCCGAGCAGGGCAGTATTGATACTACTACCGACAATGCCGAGTGGGGTGTCAATTTAAGTATTCCGCTTTATACCGGTGGTGCCACAAGATCCAAGATTCGTCAAAGCAAATATTTAAAATGGCAAGCTCAGGAGAATGTCTTGGAGGCCAAACGGGCGGTTAAATCATCGGTTCAAAGCAACTGGGAAACCATGAAGTCAAATGAATCTCAGCTCAAAGCTCTAGAGGCCCAGATTAAAGCCAATGCGATTGCGCTGGAGGGGGTACAAAAAGAAGAGGCTTTGGGCAACCGTACAATTTTGGATGTTTTGGACGCTTATCAGGAACTGCTGACCTCAAAAGTTAACGATGTAAAAGCCAGACGTACCTACTATGTATCTGCCATGAATCTTTTGGCCACCATGGGTAAGCTAACAGCCAAAGATTTGAAACTTGATGTTGAGCTTTATGATGCCGATACATATTATCAGGAGACCAAAGATAAATGGCTGTCGCTTAGCTAAGCGATAAATTTGTTGCACAAACAAAAATTTTTGGCTAACATTCAAATAAACGTTATGATTTAAAGTTAGAAAGTTGCAATATTATGGCTGAAAATAATCAAAATACTGAAGTCGAGGATATCCTCTCGTCGATTAAAAATATTTTGGAAGAAGATGAGCAAAAACACGGTAGTTTATCTGCATCATCAGGCAAGACCGATGATGTCGTAGACGATGTGATAAACTCCGCTCCGGAGGTCAATGATATATTGGAGCTTTCTCCTGATATGAGGATTGACGAAACTCCATCGGCAGAAGCTCCGCTCCAAGGCAAGGCCGATGCAGACCCTGTCGCCTCAGTAATTTTAGAGCCTGAGGATAATCATACCATCGCCGAACATATTGAAACGGTAGATACCGCCCCATCATTAGAACCATCAGATACCGCACCAGAAGATAAATCAGCATCTGATAACCTGATTGCCAATGAATTTTCAGGCATTGATATTGGGGTTGAGGATATGGGCGATGAAGATTCGTCTACCGTTTTGGCCTCGCAACCCAAGGCAGATAATAATGTGTCGGTTGCAGAAGAAGTTGTGGCTGCACCGCTTGAGGAGATTCAAGTCTCAAACGAAGAAAGCAATACTGCTCCGGAGCCGATTGCGGCAACGGAAACGCCGCTTGAAACCAAGGAAAAAGAGTTGCCTCCGGTCAAAGAAGAACAATCATCTTCTGCAATTGCTGATGCGACGGTTGACGCCTCAGCCAATATCATCAGTAATTTTGCCAAGATGTTTTCACGCCCTTCGCCTGTTGAGCCTGTAGCGGCTCCGGCTGCAGAAAAAGTTGAAATAGTTGCCCCCGGGGATGTTTCAAAAACATTGGAAGAATTTGTTCTCGATTCCATTACCAAAGTTATTGGCCGCGAGATTAGTGCAAAATGGAATGATGGAGCAGAGTTTGAAAAATTTGCCCGGGAAGAGATTGTCCGTCAAACTCAAGCCTGGATAAACGATAATTTGCCCCAAATGGTAGAACATGTTGTTAAACAAGAGATTGAACGAGTGATTGCAAAGGTTGGTTCTTAAAGCTTTAAGGCCTGAACTGACCTGCTTTTATATGCCCCCAAAATCAAACTTTGAGGGCATTTTGTTCGTTTTTTAGGCATAATAACCAAAATAGGAAAAGAAGATGTTGGATAAAAATTATAATCCTAAAGATTTTGAAGAAAAGATTTATGAAAAATGGGAAAAAGACGGCGATTTTAAGCCTGACATGAAGTCGGATAAAGATGCTTTTTGTATTGTGATTCCGCCGCCAAACGTCACTGGCGTTTTACATATGGGGCATGCTCTTGATGATACGTTGCAAGATATTTTAATCCGTTATAACCGCATGCTTGGCAAAAAAGTTTTGTGGCAACCAGGTACCGATCATGCCGGTATTGCAACCCAAATGGTAGTTGAGCGCAATTTAGCCAAAGAGGGAATATCTCGCCATGATTTGGGGCGTGAAAAGTTTATAGATACAGTTTGGCAATGGCGCAAACAATCCGGCGGCACAATCTGCAAACAACTTCGTCGCCTTGGTGCATCATGCGATTGGTCCAGAGAGCGCTTTACAATGGATGAAGGGTTGTCTGCTGCCGTTCGCAAAATTTTTGTAAAGATGTACAAAGATGGACTGATTTACAAGGCCAAAAAACTTGTTAACTGGGATTCCAAATTTATGACCGCCATTTCTGATTTGGAGGTTGTCCAAAAAGAAACCATCGGCAAAATGTATTATTACAAATACCCGATAGAAGGTGAGGCCGGTGAATATATCCATATTGCCACCACCCGCCCTGAGACTATGTTTGGCGATACGGCGGTTGCTGTTTCAAAAAATAATGACAAGTTAAAACACCTTATTGGCAAAAATGCGATTTTGCCGATAGTTAATCGTCCTATACCGATTATTGCCGATGACCATGCCGACCCTGAGAAAGGAACCGGCGCGGTTAAGATAACCCCGGCGCATGATTTTAATGACTTTGAGGTAGGACGTCGTCATAATCTGCCGTTAATTAATATTCTCAATCCTGATGCCACTTTAAACGAAAATACTCCTTTTCCTGGTCTTGACACTCAAACGGCTCGTCAAAAGACCATCGAAAAGTTAGAAGAATTAGGCTTGATGGAAAAGATCGAAGATCACCCGATGGTAATTCCCTATGGTGATCGCTCAGGTGTTGTAATCGAGCCATTGATGACCGATCAATGGTTTGTTGACACCCCAAAGCTTGCCAAAGAGGCAATTCGTGTTGTTGAGGACGGAGAAATGGAGTTTGTCCCCAAGTCATATGAAAAAACCTATTTTGAGTGGATGCGCAATATCCAACCGTGGTGTATATCTCGCCAGCTTTGGTGGGGACATCAAATGCCGATTTGGTATGCTGAAGATGGTACCATCTTTTGTGAAGAAACCGAAGATGAGGCTCAAGCCGCAGCTGATAAACATTTTGGGCATCATGTCGAGCTCACCCGTGAAACCGATGTGTTAGATACATGGTTTTCATCAGGTCTATGGGCTTTTTCGACCCTTGGTTGGCCCTATGAAAATAGTGAATATCTAAAGACCTTTTATCCGACATCTGTTTTGGTAACAGGGTTTGATATTATTTTCTTTTGGGTTGCCCGCATGATGATGATGAGCATGTATGCCATGAAGCAAGTACCATTCAAAAAAGCCTATATCCACGGCTTGGTTCGTGACGAGCAGGGACGCAAAATGTCCAAATCCAAAGGCAACACGGTTGACCCGATGGAAACAATTGATAAATACGGGGCCGATGCTTTGCGTTTCTTTATGGCGGCAATGGAGACCCAAGGCCGCGATATTAACCTAAGTGAAAACCGTATTGCCGGCTATCGCAATTTTGCTACCAAACTTTGGAATGCAGCCCGCTTTGGCGAAATGAACGAGGCCAAGCCCAGTAAGGACTTTTCGCCAACTTTAGTCAAACAAGCAATCAACAAGTGGATTATTGCCAAAGCCAAAGAGGCCACTCTGGAGGTAACCAACAATTTGGACGCATTTCGTTTTTCTGATGCGGCCAATGGGGTATATCAATTTGTTTGGGGAACTTTCTGCGATTGGTATATCGAGATGATAAAACCGATTTTATACGGCGATGATGAAACAGCCAAGCAAGAAACCAAAGCAACTTTTGCTTGGGTTATGGATCGTATTTTGGTAATTTTGCATCCGTTTATGCCGTTTATCACCACCGAGCTGTGGGATAATTTGGCCGCCCGTGATGAAAAACTGATTAAACATGCCTGGCCGCAAGATGAGGCAATCGACAATCATGCCACCGCGGCAATAGATTGGGTTATTGATACTGTTTCGGCCATACGATCGCTCCGTTCGGAGATGAATTTGCCTGCCTCAGCCAAGCTCAAAGCCTATATAAAAGATTCATCAACAGATGTTTCATCTTACGTTAAAGAATTTAGCAATATTATTTGTTCTTTATCAAGACTTGACAGCATTGAAGAACTAAACGGTACCATTACTCCGGATATGGTTCAGACCGTAAGTGGCAGCACAACAATTCTGTTGCCGTTAAAAGGCGTGGTTGATTTTTCAGCCGAGCGTGAACGTCTGCAAAAAGAGATTGCCCAGTTGGACAAGAATCTGGCCGGTTATGCCGCCAAGTTATCTAATGCCAATTTTGTAGAACGTGCTCCGGCTAAGGTTGTCGAAGAGGAGAAAAAACGCCAAACCGAAGCCCTGGCCAACAAGGCCAAAGTTGAAGCGGCTTTAGCCAGAATTGCCAATCTTTAAATCAAAAAAACAGCCTCCTTAAAAACGGGAGGCTGTTTTTTTATGATTCGAACGTAACACTACCTGCGTAAGCAGGTAGATGTAGACATACCTGCCCAGCCGTTAGGCTTGCGAAGCCTTTGGGCAGGGCGAACGTAGTTCGGAACAGGTAATACCACTTGCGTTAGCTAGTGGAAGTTTATTATTTCTTTTCTTTTCCTTTGACGATTTCAAGCCCGCCATTAAGGACAATGATGTCGGCAGTATCGTTGTCTCCGATCTCACCATCAAGGATTTTGATTGCCAATTTGTTTTCAATATTGTTTTTCAGCAATCGTTTCAACGGACGTGCTCCGTACACCGGATCATAACCGTTGTTTACAATCCAAACAAACGCTGTATCATGAACATTGAGCTTGATGTTGCGTGGGCTCAAACGTTTTTCGATATTGGCAATTTGGATTTTGGCAATATCTTTGATATTATTCTTGTCCAATTTATGGAATATGGTTATTTCATCAATTCGGTTAATAAATTCCGGTCTGAATGATGCTTTTACAACCTCCATAACCTGGGCTCTGATTTTTTTGCCGTCATCCGCCCCGGTAGCATTGCTCAAAATTTCTGATCCCAAATTTGAGGTCATAATAATCAGAGTATTTTTAAAATCTACCGTGCGTCCTTGTCCGTCAGTCAAACGTCCGTCATCAAGCACTTGCAAAAGCACATTAAATACATCAGGATGTGCTTTTTCTATCTCATCAAACAAGATAACCTGATATGGTCTGCGTCTAACTGCCTCGGTCAAAAAACCGCCTTCTTCATATCCGACATATCCCGGAGGTGAACCAATCAAACGAGCTACCGAGTGCTTCTCCATATATTCGGACATATCAACTCTTAATATAGCTCTTTCATCATTGAACAAAAACTCGGCCACGGCTTTGCTCAGCTCTGTTTTGCCGACGCCGGTAGGCCCCAAGAACAAGAAAGATCCAATTGGTTGGTTGGCATCTGATATTCCGGCTCTTGAACGGCGAATAGCATTAGAAACCGCAGCAATAGCTTCTTTCTGTCCGACGACCCGTTTGCTCAAGAACTCTTCCATGTGCAACAATTTTTCTTTTTCGCCTTGCAACATTTTGTCAACCGGAATGCCGGTTCGTTTTGATACTACATGAGCAATATCTTCTTCGGTTACGGTTTGAGTAAATGAATTACGTTTAGCCTCGACCTTGCTCTCGGCCTCGTTAATTTGTTTTTCCAATTCCGGAATAATAGCATATTGCAACTCTCCGGCTCGCTCAAAGCGTCCTTCACGTTTGGCAATTTCCACTTCAATTTTGGCTTTGTCCAACTTGTCTTTCAAAACGGTAAAGTCGGCCAATCCTTTTTTATCTTCTTTCCACTTGTCTTCCAGACCTTTGGCTTTTTTCTCCAATCCTTCGATTTCAAAGTTAATCAGCTCCAAGCGCTCTTTAGATTTGGCATCGGTTTCGTGTTTTAAGGCTTCACGTTCTATTTTAAGCTGCAAAATACGTCTGTCGAGTTCGTCCAATTCCTCGGGTTTGGAGTCAATTGCCATACGCAAAGCGCTGGCAGCCTCATCCATCAAATCGATTGCTTTATCTGGCAAAAATCTGTCGGTAATATATCTGTTAGATAATGTTGCCGCGGCAATCAAGGCATTGTCGGAAATTCTAACACCATGGTGTAGCTCAAATTTTTCTTTAATACCACGCAAGATAGATACCGTATCTTCAACCGTCGGTTCAGCAACATAAATTTCCTGGAAACGACGAGCCAAAGCGGCATCTTTTTCTACATATTTTTTATATTCATTAAGCGTGGTTGCGCCCATACAATGCAACTCACCTCTAGCCAAAGCCGGCTTTAAGAGGTTAGATGCATCCATGGCGCCTTCGGTTGCACCGGCACCGACCAGGGTGTGCATTTCATCAATAAACAGGATGATTTCACCCTCAGAGGCCTCAATATCTTTCAAAACGGCTTTCAACCGCTCTTCAAATTCGCCACGGAATTTAGCACCGGCAATCAAAGCACCCAAATCAAGTGCCAACAAGCGTTTACCCATCAGGCTTTCAGGCACATCATTGTTAACGATTCTGATTGCCAATCCCTCGACAATAGCTGTTTTACCCACCCCTGGCTCACCAATCAATACCGGGTTGTTTTTGGTACGACGTGACAATACTTGTATAGCCCGTCTTATTTCCTGTTCACGACCAATAACCGGGTCAAGCTTTCCTTCCTTAGCCTTGGCCGTAATATCAATGGTAAATTTCTTCAGTGCCTCAAAATTGTCTTCGCTGGTTTCTGAATCTGCAAGCCTGCCTTTGCGATAATCGTTAATGGCCTGGTTCAATCTTTCCGGCGAAACTCCGGCCGATTTAAGAATATTATAGGCCTCGTTGCCGGCTGTAATTGCCAGAGCCTGCAAAAGTCTTTCAATAGTTACAAATTTATCATTTGCTTTTTCTGCCAAGTTTTCTGCGGCCATCATCAAGGATGTAAATTCTTGATTCATCAACGTTTGAACACCGCTTCCGCCGACTTGCGGTATTTTGGCAAAAGCATCATCTGTTTTAGATTTTATGACATTAATATCTCCGCCGGCCTTTGCCAAGAGATATGTAACTATGTCATATTTTCCGTCCAACAATACTTTCAGTAAATGTAACGGCGTAATATATTGGTTTTTATTGGCGGCAGCCAGATTTACCACTGCCTCAATAACTTCTTTTGATTTAGCTGTAAGTTTTTCAAAATCCATAATTTTATTGCCTCCCTTGTATATAATATAGTAAGGGGGCAAGCATCAAATCAAGAGGAAGCTGCTATTTTTTTAACAAATTGATAATCACAATATCCGAAGGTGCGAACAACCTCATTGTCGGCCCCCATGTTCCGGCCCCTCGCGAAACATAAAGATAAGTTCCGTTGACATTATACTCTCCTGCCAAATATTGGTTTGCCTGTTTTACCAACAGATGGAACGGAAATATCTGTCCGCCGTGAGTATGACCTGACAACACCATGTCCACCAAACCTTTGCTCAAGCTGTCAATAATGACCGGAGTATGGGATAACAAAATTTTGTAGTCATCTTTTTTTGATTGATTGAGAGTGCGCCACAAATTGACTCTTTCATACATCGTTGTCAAATCAGGTATGCCGGCAATAAAAATATTTGAATTTCCTACGTGTACACCGCCGTTAAACAAAAATTTCATATTATTATTTTCTAGTTCGCGTTTTGAGGCGTAAATATCATTATAAAATTCATGATTTCCCATAATTGTATATACACCGAAAGGGGCACTCAATTCTTTTAACGCTGCCAAATGTTCATCAAGCAAAACAACATTATCATCAATAGTATCCCCGGTTAAAACAATTACATCAGGGTTTAACATATTAACCTGATTAACAATCTGGCGGATTCTGTTAAGCGGTGTTGCGCGAGTTATATGCAAATCGCTAATCTGGGCTATGCGTAGATTGTTGCTTATTTTATCAGAATATACAAAAGCTTCTTTTACTTTGGGCAATTTGTATCCCTGGTAAAAGCCATAGATGCTGATGAGAACGCTGAAAATTACAACAATAGTATTTGCCTTGCTTAGCAACGATAAATTTTTGGGATGAATATGCCATCCGCTTTTACCGCAGAGCTTTGCAATACCATATATCGAATACCATATGATATCTCTCATCATAATCATGATAAACAATACAAAAACGAAACCCATCAATCCATATATTATATGGGATAACAAAACATAAATTCCTTGATTTCTGATATCAAGCAACCCCAACACATGTATAATCGAAACGGCAAACCACCCCAGTATTATAAGCACTGATATCAAGATTTTATATGCCAACCTAAGATCGCTGTAACCGACCAAAGTCTTAATCGTAATGGCAGAGCAAGCAATAGCAATTATCAAAGCGGCAAAAAAGAAAAACAATTCCAGGATCCTTTTCTATTCGTTAACGGGAACTTCTTCAGAATTTTGTTTAGCTCTTGGTTTATATTTTCTGTGCGTTGGTTTATCATTAGAGGCATCAATTACGGTAAAAGCCTTTTTTGGTGCTTTAGGTTTGGTCTCTACCAACGAATTTTCTTGAGGCTGAGCAGTCTGCTCATCAGCATTAGTTTGTGGCATTGGAGTGTCTTTTACCTCCTCCTCAAGATTTTTTGCAGGCTCTTCTTTGTTGTTAAACCTGATATTTTTTCGCTCATTTATTTCGGTTACTATTTTGCGATAATGTTCGGCATATTGGCGGAACACTTCTGCCTCGATGTAATTTCCGTTGCTATGAGCCTCTTTAGCCAATTCATTATATTTTTTTATCAAATCCAGGGCTGTTCCGGAGCATTTTCCCGCCGGAGAAATACTATCAAATTTATAATTGATGGAATAGACTTGGTTATTATAATTGTTGTTGCGATATTTAATTTTTTTCATAAAACGATTACCATAAAAAACTTCTGCATCTTAAACGATGCTAATTATCAAAATAAAAAATTGAGAAAATTTAAAAAACGCCAAAATTAAAACATATTGCGCCCTTAACATCTGCCATAATAAACAAAGTTTTATTAATTGCAATCTCTTTTTTCAAAAATTATACAACGGTTGATGTTATTTAAGTCTTTGACGGTTTTATGCCAGATCAGATTGTTTTCTTTAGCAATTTGTTTGACGTCTTCGGCCTGTCCTTCACCGATCTCAAACAGCAACGCCCCATGAGGTTTTAATAGTTTGGATGCTAGTTTGCATATTTGTCGATAATCACGCAGGCCGTCTTGACCGCCATCAAGAGCAATGATTGGGTCAAAATTTTTTACCTCATCTTGCAAAGATGCAATTTCATCACTTTGAATATACGGTGGATTGCTGATTATCATATCAAAGTCATGCTCTATGTTTGTGTTATCAATATCAAACCAACTTTTTCTAAAAAGGTTTAGTCTGTCTGTCACACCGATATTTTTGGCGTTTAGTTTTGCAATATTAAGCGCCTTATCTGAAATATCGATTCCGATACCGTGGCAGTTTTTTGCCTCTGCCAAAATCGATATAATAAGACATCCCGATCCGACACCAAACTCCAAAATTTTTTGATAGTTGTTGTGGCAGATTAGTTTGAGTACCTCTTCGACCAGTATTTCGCTGTCGGCCCGTGGTGACAACACATCTTGATTAACCACAAAGTCATATTTATAAAAGCCTTTAGTGCCGATTATTTTATCAACCGGACAGTGTCTGGCGCGCATTTTTACCAAGTCCTTAAACTTATTTATTTGTTCCTCGGTTAATGTTTCGTCATTAAACCAAAGCATCGATGGTGATTTTTGCAAGACATACCCAAGTAACATCCTTAATTCAAAGATTGAAGATGCCACACCTTTTTCTTTAAGCATATTTAATTGTTCGGTTAAGATTTCTCTGATGTCCACCTAAGATATTCCCCAAATGCCAAACAAAAAGCATCTTTAAGTAAGATGCCGTTTTTTGTTTTAGACTAATTGACTGCGATATTTGTAGTAATTGTGTTTTACCAAAAAAGCCTCTGACATATCCTCTTCGCCATTGCCGCGGATTTTACGCAGCCTGGCTTTCATTCTTTTCATAAAAGATGCTGTATCAATGCCGAGTTTTACTTTCATTTTTTGCGACAAAGGAGCATTAAATTTATCGTGGGGCAAATTTTTATGAGACATTGGCAGATCTCCTTTTGGTGTATTATTTATTTTATCACTTTTTCACTTTAATCGCAAGCAAAACCAAATTTTGCAGTTTCTTAAACGCAGCTTCTTCAATCTGTCTAACTCTTTCACGACTTATGCCAAATTTTTCTCCGACCTCGTTTAGAGTCATTGGTTCCTCGGTCAACAACCGATGTTTGACAATATACTGTTCGCGGTCGTTCAGCTGAGCCAGGCATTTGTGCAAAATAGCATTTTTATAAGCTGCCTCTTGCTTGCAAGCAAGTTTTTCTTCGATGTTCTGGCTTTTATCGACAACAAAGTCAATTTTTTCATCTTCATCATCATCCGAAACGGCAACGTTCAATGATTTATCGCCGCCCAGACGCATATCCATTTCGTTGACATCTTCCTCATTGACAACCAGTTCTTTAGCAATAGCTTTTGCCTCTTGGGGAGCCAGGCCTTTATCTTCGTCGATACCCAAACGAGCCTTAATTCTTTTTAAGTTATAAAATAATCTTTTTTGGGCAACACTGGTTCCGATTTTAACCAATGACCAAGAACGCAATATATAATCGTTGATTGCCGCTTTAATCCACCACATAGCATAGGTTGCTAAGCGAACTTTTTTGGATAAATCAAATTTTTTGACTGCTTGCATCAGCCCAATATTGGCCTCCGATATAATATCGGCCAAAGGCAGACCATATTTGCGATATGTCAAAGCTATTTTAGCAGCTAAACGCAAGTGTGATGTAACTAAAACCTGAGCTGCTTGCACATCACCGTTTTGTTGCAGCTTGTTAACCAACTCTTTTTCCTGTTCTTCGGTCAACACCGGAAAATTTTTTATTTTTTCCATATATGCGGCCAACGAATTATCATTAACAGGCGCCGGCAAATTAGATTTTATGACAACAAGATTGCGATTATCGCTCATATGCTTAACGTTCTCCATTGCTTACTAACACCTTCAAATCTCTTTGAAGGACCATTATAATATCTCAAAATTTTAGATTTTGCAATATTTATTCGTCATTATATATAAAATTTGGTATTTTGTTGTCACTAAAATTTACAATATCAACCTTAACCTTGTCGCCGTCATCATACATTATCAAATAAAGCTTGGCATCAAGCTCCGGGCTGTCATTTTGGCATACTGCTATATTTTGGTCATCAAGGTGATTGTTGATTTTTAGCTCGACCATTCGTCCTGCCACTCTTGGATATTTTTCAGCCGATACATCATCAAGTTTTAGTGGTACGAAGTTATTAACGTTTTTGATTATTATACGGTTTTTTCTTTTTGCATAAATTGTTGGCAAAGCTTTGTCCATATACTCCTTAATGGCCAGCTGAGCTTGTTTGATAAGCTTGCCATCATTGCAAAAAGGCTTAGGGTTAATCTTGACTTGCTTGTCTGTTTTGGTTGCTTCAATCACCGTAACCAAGCTTTTGTCTGGATATCCGAAAGCGTTAAGCTCCTCTTGCTCATTTTCCTGCGCTAAAGCAATATTTGCCGACATAGCAAGAAAAGCCAACGCTATCAGATATCTTTTCATTATTTGTCATCCTTTTAGAAACTAATTGATTTAGGTGTTCTGGGGAAGGGGATAACATCTCTGATGTTGGCAATTCCCGTTACAAGCATCATCATCCGCTCAAAACCAAGGCCAAAACCGGCGTGCGGTACCGAGCCAAAGCGGCGTGAATCCAAATACCACTCATAATCGGCCTCTGTCATGCCCATTTCCTCAATTTTCTTGATCAATACATCCAAGCGCTCTTCTCTTTGTGATCCGCCGATAAGCTCGCCAATTCCCGGAACCAACACATCCATAGCGGCCACTGTTTTGTTATCGTCATTCATGCGCATATAAAAGGCTTTAATTTCTTTGGGGTAGTCGCGTACGATAACCGGTTTTTTGAAGTGCTCTTCGGCCAAATAACGCTCGTGCTCGGTTTGCATATCAATACCAAATTCCGGCTTATATTCAAACTCATGTCCAGACGCCTTCATAATCTCGATTGCCTCACTGTAAGTGATACGGGCAAAATCATTTTCCAAAATATTGGTAAGTTTGTTAAGTAATCCCGGCTCTACAAATTTATCAAACAAAGCCAAATCATCTTGGCAATTTTCCATCAAATGTTTGATACAAAATTTGACCATATCTTCTGCCAAATCCATGTCGTCATGAATATCAGCAAAAGCCATCTCCGGCTCAATCATCCAAAACTCTGCCGCGTGTCTTGTCGTGTTAGAGTTCTCAGCTCTGAAAGTCGGGCCAAAGGTATAAATATCACCCAAAGCGCAGGCAAACATCTCGCCGTTTAACTGTCCTGATACCGTTAATCTGGCCTCTTTGCCAAAAAAGTCTTGCGAGTAGTCAACCTTGCCATCGGGAGTTCTTGGCGGGTTATTAATATCAAGCGTGGTAACTTGGAACATCTCTCCGGCACCTTCACAGTCCGACCCGGTGATTATCGGGGTATGTACATAGTAAAAACCACGTTGGTGAAAAAATTTATGAATAGCAAACGACAATTCAGAGCGCACTCTGAAAGCCGCGCCATATTTGTTGGAGCGCGGACGCAAATGCGCAATGGTGCGTAAATATTCATCGGTGTGTTTTTTCTTTTGCAACGGGTAATTGTCCGGGGCAACAGAGTATATTTCTATTGCAATCGCCACTACTTCAAATTTTTGATTGCCCCCCTGGGACAAAACCATCTCTCCTTTAACCGCAATTGATGAGCCGGTAGTAAGTTTTTTAACCTCTTCATAATTGCTCAAACTGTTATGAGCAATAACCTGCATGTTTTTAAGACAAGATCCGTCATTAACCTCAATAAACGAAAAATCTTTAGCATCACGGCGTGTTCTGACCCACCCTTTAATTAAAACTTGTTCAATAGGTCCTTCCGCTTGCAACAATGCGGCAATTTTGGTTCTTTTCAACATATTGTTTTGTCCTCAAAATTCTTATTAATAAACTACAAACTTCCGCCACTATATTACTCTTTTGTACAAATGTCCAGCATTGACAAATATTATTCTACAGATTAGATTAAAAGCAGTTTTTGATAATTTTTTAAAGAGGTTCAAACAATGCAAAAAAATTTTTTAACCCTGAGTGCTGTTGCGCTTTTGTTGTCGGCCTGTGCTCCCAATATCAATTCCAATCACTATTCAACCTCCAACACCGGCGCCGTAGGGCAGGTAATGGCTTGCACGGTTGTAAGTGTTCGTCAGGTCAATGTCTCATCATCTGATTCTTCGACCGGTGCTGTTTTGGGCGCCATCGGCGGTGGTGTTGCAGGGTCCACCATTGGTCATGGCAGGGGCAGCATTCTTGGCGCTTTGGGCGGTGCAGCCTTGGGCGGAATTGCCGGTGACATGGCTCAAGAAGGACTAACCTCGCAAACCGGTGTTGAATATATTGTAAGGCTTGATAACGGCTCTATGCGCACCATAACTCAAGGAACCGATGTCTATATGCAACCGGGGCAAAGATGCTATCTGCTCTATGGTGAGCAATCGCGCATTATCCCGGCCAACTAGCCGCAAAAAAAACTCCGCTTTTTTAATAAGCGGAGTTTTTTTTTGAGTTATTATTCAATTCCGGTCAATTTATGAGCAAGCTCAACCTCATTTGAGCTTTGATTAATAATAGCTATTAGTTCGGCATCATCTTTTTTGGTTATTGCCGCCAAAGAGCTTATATATTCGCCGCTTGTATTTTTTGCAGCCTCAATTTTCATCTCATCATAACCAAACAAGGCAAAGCGCCTGATATTAGGGGCAAAGTTATCTAAAGCGGCATTTTGTTTTGAAAGTTTTTCCATATCAATATAGACATTGTTGCGTTTATATTCCCATACTCCGCCAAAAGCCAAATCAGTAGTCCAGCTGGTTAAAAATGTCAGGTTCAAAACTGCCATTTTATTAAAATTCGAGCGCAAAGTAACATGTTGATTCCTAAACCCTTTTTTCTTGGCCACAATATCCAAATCACTTATACTGCGGTCAACCTCATAGGTACAAGGCGTTGAACAAGCCCTCACTCCGTCAATAAAAATTTCTACTCCTTTTTCGTTGCTGTCGAAATTAATTTCTTGTCCCGTTCCGCTGAAAATAGTGCCGCAGGCAGCAAGCATCAAACAAGAAATTATCACCGTTTTCTTCATCTTTGTTGTCCTTTAAAAATTTTATTTAGTCCATAAAAAAACCCGCTTTTAAAGGCGGGCGGATGTTCGAAAACCGTGCATTATCAAACGGCTCGGCTTATTTGGCCGGAGCCTTATTCGCCGACATCCACCCTAAGGCAGAAATCGGCATATTTTTTAAGGTCACTATGCCGCGACCGATAATGCAAAAAGGGTTTTCGACGCCCTTAAGTGTAAGAAAAAATTCTCAACACTCCGGTTTAGCCTAAAATCAAAATGTTCAAAAGTCAAAGAATTTTTTATCACATTCATAAAAAAGGAGCTTTGCTCAAGCTCCTTTTTTAATGATTTATTTTTTTGCATCAATGATCTTTATCGCCTCATCCAAACTCGGTTCATGCCCTGATATTTCTTTAGGAATGGCATAGTTAGTCCGGCCGCATTTAAGATAGGGGCCGTATCTGCCCATCAACAAAACAATTTCTTGTTTGTTTTTGGGGTGGATACCCAGTGCCTTGCCGGTTGGTTTTTCTTTGGCTCCGGCCAAAAGCTCTTTAGCGCGCTCCAAGGTAATATTGAAAATGTTATCATTTCCCCTTAAGGAAACCGACTTGTTACCGGCCTTGATATAAGGTCCGAATTTGCCGGCATTAACTTCAATTCCTTCGCCCAAATCATAAGGAAGACAGAGCAACCTTTCGGCTTGTTCAAGCGTCAGCTCTTCAGGCGAGATTCCTCTTGGTAAAGAGGCTCGCTTTGGTTTTTCGGTTGTAGCGGTTTGATCCTCGCCCAATTGAACATAAAACCCGTAAGGACCTTTTTTTAGATAAATCTTTAATCCCTTCATCTCGCCCAAAACTTTGTCTTCGGTCTCTTTGGGCTTGGCAACATCGGCACTTTCTTCATCGGTTGTGTCAACCAAAGGTTTGGTATATTTGCACTCTGGGTAGTTAGAGCAGCCGATAAACGCCCCAAATTTGCCTAGTTTTATGCTCAAGCGCCCCTTGCCGCATTCCGGACATACCCTAGGGTCAGAGCCGTCTTCGCGCGGTGGAAACAGGTGATTGGACAATACTTCATCAATCTTCTCGATTACCTCTGACATTTGCAATGGTTTGACCAGTTCAACATTTTTGATAAACTTAGCCCAAAAACCTTCTAACAATTTTTTCCATTGCATCTCGCCGGCTGATACATCATCCAAAAACTCTTCCATCTGTGCGGTAAAATCATATTCCACATATTTTTTGAAGAAGTTTTCCAAAAATACCGTAACAATTCTGCCTCTGTCCTCGGGGATAAACCGTAATTTTTCAACCCTGACATATTTACGCTCTTGCAACACGGCAATAATCGTCGCATAGGTCGACGGACGCCCGATTCCAAGCTCCTCCAATTTTTTAACCAAACTTGCCTCGGTAAATCTTGGCGGTGGTGCGGTAAAATGTTGCTCGGTTGTAATTTCGCCCTTATCAAGCTTTTCTCCGTTTTCAACATTTGGCAGGATTCTGTTTTCATCCGTTTCCTCGCTATCGTCTTTAGATTCTTGATACAGTGTTAAGAACCCGTCAAAGGCAATAACTTGTCCATTGGCACGCAACAAAATTTTCTCATCATCCGAGCGCGAATCAATTACCACCTTATCAAGCAAAGCAGGCATCATCTGGCAAGCAACCGTGCGTTTCCAAATCAGCTCATAAAGCTTGTGTTCGTCAGATGATAATTTTACTTCCATTTTCTTTGGGGTGTTCATCACATCAGACGGACGAATAGCCTCGTGCGCTTCTTGGGCGTTTTTGGATTTGGTCTTATATTCTTTGGCCTGTTTGGGTAAATATGCCTCGCCGAAATATTTTAAGATTGCCTCACGACACGCGGCAATTGCCTCCGCCGACAGGTTAACCGCATCGGTACGCATATAGGTAATAAAACCTTCTTCATAAAGTTTTTGCGCAATCTGCATGGTCTTCTTGGCCGAAAACCGAAGTTTGCGTGCAGCCTCTTGCTGCAAAGTCGATGTGGTAAACGGCGGAGCAGGGTAGCGGTTTGATTGTTTGCGTTCAACATTAAACACGCTGAAATTTTGTGCCTCGATTTTGGCCTTGGCCTCAAAGGCTTTTTCCTCGGTATTAATGTCAAATTTTTCAAGTTTTTTGCCGTCAAGCTCAACCAATCGCGACTTTATCAACGCTTTTTTCATGGTAAACAACTCGGCATCAACCGTCCAATACTCTTCCGGCTTAAAGTTTTCAATCTCACCTTCGCGATCACAAATCAACCGCAAAGCAACCGATTGCACACGTCCTGCCGAGCGCGATCCCGGCAACTTGCGCCACAATACCGGCGATAAAGTAAATCCCACCAAATAATCCAACGCCCGTCTTGCCATATATGCCGCAACTAAGTTTTCATCAATCTGCCGCGGATTTTTAATTGCCTCGGTAATGGCCGACTTAGTAATTTCGTGAAATACTACGCGTTCGATTTTTTTGCCTTTAAGTGCTTTTTTGCTTTTTAGCTCTTCTAAAATATGCCAGGCAATAGCTTCTCCTTCTCTATCCGGGTCGGATGCGAGAATAAGAGTATCGGCATTTTTTAGAGCCTTGATTATATCGGCCAATCTTTTTTTGCCACCGGGGCTCAACTCCCAGGTCATGGCAAAATCTTCATCAGGTTTGACCGAACCGTCTTTGCTAGGCAAATCTCTGATATGGCCGAAACTTGCCAGAACTTGATAATCTTTGCCCAAATATTTATTAATTGTTTTGGCCTTTGCCGGAGATTCCACAATAACTAATTTCATCTTCAATCCTGTTTTATCAATGCAATTTTATTTCCCGGGCATCTCTTGACAACACCGCTCAATTCAAGCTCCGAAATTTCAGCGGCGATTATTTGTGCGTCCTTGCCCGACATCCTTATAATTTCATCAATATCCGTCCCGTCAACCGTCAAAAAATCAATCCAGTTTTGCGGTTTGTTTTTTTGTTTGCTCAAATTATCATTATTATTTTCAAAAACAAGCACTTTTTGTTTTGTCGTTGTTTTTTTAGGTCCGGCAGCAAATTTATTACCTTTTAAAAAAGGTAATATGTCATTGGCTTCTTCAACCAATCTGGCACCTTCTTTAATCAAATGATTGGCCCCTTGGGCTCTCGATTCTGTCGGTGCTCCGGGAACGGCAAACAAAAGTTTTCCCTGTTCTTTGGCAAACTCTGCCGTAATCAAAGATCCCGACTTAAGCCTGGCCTCAACCACAACCACGGCCTCGCTCAAAGCGGCAATAATTCTGTTGCGCCGTGGAAATTGCCTGGCCGAGGCAAGTGTTCCCAAAGGCATCTCAGATATAACGCAACCGTTTGTGCAAATTTGTGCAAACAAGTCTTTATTTTCTTCGGGGTATATAATATCAAGCCCCGTTCCCAAAACTGCCACCGTAACACCGCATCCGTCTTTGGCATACATAGCTCCTTTGTGTGCAGAGCTGTCGATTCCTTTGGCCATGCCGGAGATGATGCAAACATCTTTTTCTGCCAGATTGCAAGCAATTTTGGCCGCTGTTTTGCGTCCGTTGATCGATGCCGCCCTTGATCCTACAATGCCGACACTTTTTGCCATATTCAAAGCATCCAGGTTGCCTTTGGCATAGATTATGGGCGGCGGGTTGGGCAAGTTTTTAAGCATTTGTGGGTAATCATCATCTAAATAAAGCAATAATTCGATTCCCAAGGACTTTGCCTTATTAAACTCCTGCGTTGCTTTTTCTAGCGGCCAAAGTTGGTGTTTACCGTGTTTTTCAGCAGTTTCTGCGGCATTAATC
This sequence comes from uncultured Alphaproteobacteria bacterium, assembly GCA_944391415.1. GTDB lineage: Bacteria > Pseudomonadota > Alphaproteobacteria > RF32 > CAG-239 > CAZU01. Next base: position 23,726 of record CALXTM010000001.1, on the reverse strand, counting down.
AGCCCGTTGCAATCATTAACCAAAGCATAAAAAGCACTTGGCCCGATACGATAGGTATTTATCAGGCGCAGCGCGGCCAAAATTTCATCTCTGCTTGCCACTATTTATCCTGCTTTTTAAAATGTATTTTGCTTTCTTCGCCTTTCAAAAGTCTGGCGATATTGGCATGATGTCGCGCCAGCACCAGTACAACAAGCGCGCTATATACCATGAAATACATTGGCTCAGCATAAAAGAAGGTAATCAAAGGCAAAGACAAGGCTGCCACGATTGCCGCCAAGGAAGAATATTTGAAAATACAAGCCGTCACAATCCAAATGAACAAAAGGCTAAGAGCAATCAAAGGTTTTGTCACCAAGATAAAACCAAACGCCGAGGCAACACCTTTGCCGCCCCTAAATTTAAGCCATATCGGGAAATTATGTCCGATTATAGCCATGGCGCCGGCCAAAAGCTCGGCCGCAACATTGGTATAGGTAGCGATTCCCAAAATCATGATTGGATGAGGCGTAACTAATTTGAACGCAAGCCAGGCAACAAGTCCGGCTTTTGATGCATCCAAAATAACCGTCAAAAGCGCCAGCCATTTATTGCCTGTACGCAATACATTGGTAGCCCCGATATTGCCCGAGCCGATTTTTCTTATGTCGCCATATCCTGCCAAATAGCACAAAACCAATCCAAACGGAATAGACCCCAGCAAATATCCGCCGATTCCCCACAATCCAAAAATCATAGTCTCAGACATCAATCGATCTCCCTCATAGCTGTCAAACTATCTACTTAATATTCCGAAACATTTCATTTGGCAACCACGAATTTTGTCACCATGGCATAACCTTGCACTCCTGATTCACGATTTAGCAACTTTTTTGCAATAGTTGTTAAGGGAATAAAGAATTTTGATGACAAAACGATTCTATGGTTTAATATAGAGACCGAAAAAATAACTTATGCATAAGAGTTCATAATGAAACCTTTATATAAAAGAATTTTGCTCAAACTCTCTGGCGAAGGTCTGATGGGGGATAAGAGTTTTGGAATGTCGCCGGATGTCTTGCATTCCCTGGCCCAGCAAATCAAAAAAATAAAAGCCAAAGGGATAGATGTTTGTGTTGTTGTTGGCGGTGGCAACATCTTTCGCGGTGCCAAAGAAGCGGCCAAAGGTATGAACCGTACGGTTGCCGATCAAGTCGGCATGCTGGCCACACTGATGAATGCACTTTGTTTGCAAAATGCGCTTGAAAATGCAGGGGTAGAAACCAGGGTGCTTTCGGGGCTGAGTGTTCCGCAGGTTTGCGAAAATTACATGTATCGCAGAGCTTTGCGGCATCTTGAAAAAGGCCGTGTGATTATCTTTGCCGGTGGTACGGGCAATCCTTATTTTACCACTGATACCGGTGCGGTTTTGCGCGCATCCGAGATGCAGTGTGATGCTGTCCTCAAGGCCACCCAGGTCGACGGTGTATATTCGGCAGACCCAAGAGTTGATAAAAAAGCCGTCCGTTATTCAAAGATTTCTTATGATGATGTTATTCAAAACCAGCTCAAAGTTATGGACTTAACGGCGGTTGCACTTGCCAAAGAAAACAATATTCCCATTTTGGTCTTTTCACAACATGAAGACGATGCTCTAAACAATGTCCTCCAGGGCAAAGGACTTTTTACAATCATTCAAAAATAACGAGGTATAATACACATGGCAGATTTTTCTAAAATAAAAGAAGATACTAAAAACCGTATGGATAAGACGCTTGAAACCTTAAAAACCGATTTTGCTTCTTTGCGTGCCGGGCGGGCTCATGTCAGTTTGCTTGACGGCATCATGGTTGAGGCCTATGGCTCAATGACACCTTTGTCACAAGTAGGAACTGTCTCGGTGCCGGATGCCCGCACTCTTTCAATCAGTGTTTGGGATCGAAGCCTGGCCAAGTCGGTAGAGAAAGCAATTATGGAATCAGATTTGGGGCTCAATCCGTCATCTGATGGTCAATTAATACGCATTCCGATTCCGCCTCTTTCGGAGGAGCGTCGCAAAGAGCTTTCCAAAGTTGCCGGAAAATATACCGAAGGTGCCAAAGTGGCGGTGCGTAACATTCGCCGAGATGCTTTGGACGAAATCAAAAAATTAAAGAAAGACAATCTTATTTCCGAAGACGAAGAAAAAAGATTCGAATCAGAAATCCAAAAATTGACCGACGATGCCACCAAAAAAGCAGATGACTTGTTGGCTCAAAAAGAAAAAGACATTATGCAGGTATAATTTTGGGATAAATAAGAACTGTGACTGATAATATTAAACATGTAGCCATTATTATGGACGGCAACGGGCGTTGGGCAACATCAAAGGGGCTGCCTCGTTCGGCCGGGCACAAAAAAGGTGCCGAAACTTTGCGGCAAATTCTTGAAACCGCTGCGGATATGAAAATTCCCTATATTACGCTATATGCCTTTTCAACCGAGAATTGGCAGCGTGATAAAGCCGAGGTCGACTATCTTATGGGGCTCTTGCGTCAATATCTCAATTCCGAGATTAAAGAGATTGAAGATCGCGGAGCGCGTATCCTTTTTATCGGCGAGAGAGAAATGCTTGCAAATGACATCATTGTTAAAATGTCAGAGCTTGAAAGAAGAACCAAAAACAACAAAGACTTTACTTTGTGCATAGCCTTGAGCTACGGCTCCAGAGCAGAGATTGTTGCCGCCGCCAAAAAAGCGGCCATTTTGGTCGCTGAAGGCGAGCTAAAGGTGAATGATATTGATGAAAAGACATTTTCCAATTTGCTCTATACGGCAGGGATACCTGATCCCGATTTGGTCATAAGGACCAGCGGAGAGCAGCGCATCAGTAATTATCTGTTGTGGCAAATTGCATATAGCGAGCTTTATTTTACCAAAACATTGTGGCCTGATTTTTCAGCAGAAGAATTTAAGGCGATTATTTCAGATTTTAATTCACGGGAGAGAAGATATGGAAAAGTCTAAACTTGTTTCTTTTTTACAAAGATTAATCGTTACGATTATCTTGGTTCCGGCGGTTATCTACTGTATTGTCAAAGGATACACCACGACATATCTTCTAGCCCTTTTGGGCGCGGCGCTTTTGTCCTGGGAGTGGTCGTCAATGGTAACCAATAAGCGTCCGGCCTTTTATGCCGTTACATATTTTTTTGTTGCTGTTACGGCCATTGTTTTGGGCTCTCCTGTGGCGTTTTTGTTTAGTATGGTGGTTGCTTTGGCTTTGGCCTTTTGGAAAAGCCGCAATGAAGAACATCGCAAGTTGTTATTGTTAGGCATCCCTTATATATCGATAGGCATTGGCTCTATCATAGAGATATATACGCTCTATGGCCCGCAGATGGTATTATGGTTTATGTTTGTGGTTTGGGGTGTTGATATCGGAGGTTATGTTTTTGGTTGTTCTATCAAGGGTCCAAAACTTGCACCGAAAATTTCGCCCAACAAAACCTGGGCCGGGTTGTTTGGCGGCGTTTTATTGGCGGTTGCGGTAAGCTATGGCGTTTGCTGGTATTTTGATGCCTTGTCGGTTGTCAAATCATATATGGTAATGTCTGCCATCATTGCGGTTATTGCCCAGACCGGCGACCTGATTGAATCGGCCATCAAGAGACACTTGAACTTAAAAGATTCAAGCAATATTATACCTGGTCATGGCGGCATTTTCGACCGTGTTGACGGATTAATTTTTGCAGCTCCGTTTGCATTGTTGATGTTGGCAAATTTGGTATTCTTTTTAGAGTAGGGAGTTTTTTAGATGGATTGGCTTATTAATGCTGCGTACTATGTAATTCCATTTATTATTCTGCTTGGCATACTAGTGTTTGTCCATGAATTTGGCCATTATATTGTTGCTAAATTATGCGGGGTAAAGGTGGCTGAATTTTCAATCGGATTTGGCAAGCAGCTGTGGGGTATCAAAGATTCTTCAGGAACATTATGGAAGATTTCGGCGGTTCCGCTTGGCGGATATTGCAAGTTTTTGGGTGACACCGACGAGGCATCGTCTGGCAACGAGGCGGCATCATTATCCGATGAAGACAAAAAATATGCATTTGCTTTTCAAAATCCATTTAAAAAATTAGCCATAGTGATTGGCGGTCCGACGTTCAATTATTTATTTGCGGTGGTCGTTTTTGCTGGCATTTTCTTTGCTTTTGGCAAAATGGATTTTCCGCCGATTGTAGGCGAGGTTATTAAAGGCAGTGCCGCCGAAAAAGCCGGAATTTTGCCGCAAGACAAAATTTTGACGGTTGACGGTCGTGAAGTAAACTCGTTTCAAGAGTTCCGCCAAGAGATAGAGATGAACACCAGTGGTAATGTTGCATTGGAGATTATGCGTGGTGATCGTCAAATAAACTTAAATGTCAAACTAGAGGTAATTCCGCTTGATGTTGAGGCCAACCAAAATCAAAAACCGATGTTGGGAGTGTCATCTCTTACCTCGGTAGAGTTTAACCCGGTCAAACTTTCGTTGGGTGAGGCAATTAAAGAGGCTTCGGTTATGACCTGGCAAGTTACAGTCGTTACTTTGCGCGGTGTCGGGCAGATGATAACCGGAAAGAGAGGCACGGAAGAATTGGGCGGTATAGTCCGTATTGCCGAGATGAGCGGAGATATTTCAAAATCCAACTCTTGGCTTGATTTTGCAGTATTTATGGCTTTGTTATCAATCAATCTTGGGCTTATCAATTTATTTCCGATTCCGCTGCTTGATGGCGGACATGTTGTAATTTACACGGTAGAAATTTTGTTGCGTCGTGAAATTAACGAACAAGCCAAAGAGTATGTATTTAAGTTAGGATTTTTCTTGCTTATCACATTGATGTTGTTTGCAACATACAATGATTTTGCAAGGTTATTCAATCGTTGGTTTTCGTAGAGATTTAATTTTGAGGATTAAAATATGAAAAAACTTTATTTGGGAACGTTTGCTTTAGGTATTTTGGCATCAACCAGTGCATTTGCTTCATCGGTTTATGTTAAAAACATCAAAGTCGAAGGACTTGAAAGAGTAGAGAAAGAAACGGTTATATCTTATGTTAATATCAAACAGGGGCAAACCGCGACCGATGAAGATTTAAATACCGCACTTAAACAACTCTATGCAACCGGCCTTTTTGAGGATGTATCAATTGATGTTACTCCCTCTGGCACAATGGTTGTAAAAGTATCTGAAAACCCGATTATATCTCAGGTTCTTTTTGACGGTAATGATAAAGTTGACGACAAAATGCTTGAAGGTGAGATTACGCTCTCTCCGCGTTCGACCTATTCACGCTCCAAGGTACAAGATGATGTCAGAAGAATTTTGGAGGTCTACAAGCGTAGCGGACGCTACGCAACCGTGGTTAAACCGGAGATTATCCGTCGTGATCAAAATCGCGTTGATTTAATTTTCAATATTGACGAAGGTCCTTTGGCGGTTATTGACAAAATCAATTTCATTGGCAATGAGCGCTATTCCGGCAAAGAGCTTCAAGAAGTCATTATGAGTAAAGAGAGCAGGTGGTATCGTATTTTTTCATCTTCCGAAAATTATGATGCCGAAAAGACCAATTATGACAAAGAGCTTTTGCGCCGTTTTTATCTGAAAAAAGGTTTTGCTGATTTTAGGGTCGTTTCTGCCGTTGCAGAGTTAAGTCCTGACAAAACATCTTTTACACTGACTTTTGTTGTTGATGAGGGCAAGAGATATACCATTCGCAATGTTGATATAATATCTGACATTTCTGATGTAAATGCCGATGATTATCGTCGGTTTATTGAGGTCGAAACAGGTGATAGATATAATGCCGACGATATTGACCAAACGGTATCATCCCTGACAGAGGAACTTGGCAAGAAGGGATTTGCCTTTGTAGACGTCAATCCCGAAATAACCAAAGACACCTCAACCGGGGAGGCCGATGTAACCTTCCATATCAAAGAAGGTTCGCGTTTCTTTATTGATCGCATTAACATCAAAGGCAACACCCGCACTCAGGACAAGGTTATTCGTCGAGAGTTGCGCATTGAAGAGGGCGATGCTTTTAACGTTTCCAAAATTAAAGATTCGCGCCGCAATATCGAAAATTTGGATTATTTTGAAAAAGTAGACATTAATACCAATGCCAAAGATGGCAACCGTGCCGATTTGGATATTGATGTTAAAGAAAAATCAACCGGCTATTTTAATGTCGGTATCGGTTTTTCTACTGTTAACGGTGCCTTGGTAAGAACCGGCGTCACCGAGAACAACTTCCAAGGTCTTGGTCAACGTTTGGGCTTTGACGTTGCGGTATCCGAAAGATCCAAAGACTTTGATGTAAGTTTTACCGAGCCTTATTTTCTTAATCGACGTTTGCGTGCCGGTGTTGATTTGTTCTATTCCGATCAAGACTATCAAGACGAAAGTTCTTATGACAGCAAGGTAACAGGTGGTCGTTTGCGTACCGGTTGGAACTATACCGATGATTTCTCGCAACAAGTACGCTATACGTTAAAACAAGATGAAATTACCGATGTCGGCGAATATGCCTCTAAATATATTAAAGAAGAAAAAGGCAAATATAATAACTCATCGGTAGGAACCACTTTTGTGTATGATAAACGTGACAGTGCATTATATACTCGAGATGGGTATTTTCTGTCGTTTGGAACCGATGTTGCCGGTTTAGGCGGTGATGAAAAATATGTCAAATTTGACGGCAAAGCCTATTGGTACAAAACATTGGCCGACTATTATACCATCAAATTATTTGCCAATGCCGGTAGTATCCAAGGCTATGGTGGCGAGGATGTTCGTTTGACCAACCGTTATTTCTTAGGCGGCTATACCATGCGTGGTTTCGAGGTTGCAGGTATTGGTGCCAGAGACAAATATACCGACGATGCCTTAGGCGGCAACTGGATGGTCTATACCGGAGCCGAGCTTGGTTTTCCGATTGGACTTGATGAGCTTGGAATTTCGGCTCATGTGTTTACCGATGTCGGTATGATTGGCAAACCGGACAATCTCAACACCGATGATATCTATTATTCAGATACTCCGCGTGTTGCGGTTGGTTTCGGCTTCCAGTGGTTGTCACCGATGGGGCAAATAGATGTTGACTTTGGCTTCCCGATTGTTAAAGAAGATTATGATGAAACCGAGGTATTTCGTCTTAACTTTGGTAGCCGCTTGTAATAAGGAGAGATATTATGGTTGATAATCGTTTTTATAAAAACAACGGTCCGTTTACCTTAAAACAGATTGCCGAGATTTGCGGTGCTGTTCTTCTTGATGCAAGCAAGTCAGATACCATTATTAATGATATGGCCAGCATCTCGAATGGGGGCAGCGGTGAGATATCTTTTTTCTTTGACAAAAAGAAAAAAGAGGTAGCCTCCCAAATTAAAACGACTGCTTGTGTTACCTCAAAAGAGTTTGTCTCGCTTATGCCAAAGGATGTAATTGTTTTGCAAAGTGATGATCCGCATGACAGCTTTGTTAAATTGAATTATGCCATGTATAGCGAAATATTGTCAGAGCCGCAAATTTGCCAAACGGCCATCATTGCGCCATCGGCCAAAATCGGGCAAAATTGCTATATTGGTGATTATGTTGTTATTGGTGACGAGGTTGAGATTGGCGATAATTGTTATTTGGAAGCCGGATGCGTTATAGCCAGAGGTTGCAAATTGGGCAACAATTGTCGGGTTGGCTCTTGTGCCAATATTATGCACGCCATTATCGGCAATAATGTCTATATCTATGGCGGAGCACGCATTGGCTGGGATGGTTTTGGTTTTCAAACTGTTCATGGCCAGCACAAACGCATTCCGCAACTAGGCCGTGTTATTATCGGCAATGATGTCGAAATTTGTGCCAATACCTGTATTGATCGCGGTGCTTTGGATGATACGATAATCGGCGATGGATGCCGCATTGATAATTTGGTACAGATTGCGCATAATGACAAGCTGGGGCGCGGCTGTATTTTGGTGGCTCAGGTTGGGGTTGCCGGCAGCTGCACATTTGGTGATTATGTTGTTTGTGGCGGTCAGGCAGGCTTTGCCGGTCATCTTAATGTCGGTTCGCAGGCGCAAATCGGAGCCCAGTCAGGTATCATGCGTGATATTGAGCCTGGTGCTGCGGTGATGGGGTCTCCGGCGATTGGCTTTAGAGATTTTATGAAACAAACCGCCTACATCCAAAAACTATTGAAGAAATAAAGCAAAATTTATGATTCGAACGTAACACTACCTGCGTAAGCAGGTAGATGTAGACATACCTGCCCAGCCGTTAGGCTTGCGAAGCCTTTGGGCAGGGCGAACGTAGTTCGGAACAGGTAATACCACTTGCGTTAGCTAGTGGAAGTTTATAACAATAAAAATCCCTTCTTGTGCAAGAAGGGATTTTTTAGATTTGGAGTAATTATTCTTCCTCGGCTATATTGTCGCCGCCAATCATCTCCGAGCTCAAATGTCCGGCATCGGCCTTGATTTTGTTTTCGATCTCAAGTGCAATATCCGGGTGTTCTTTCAAGAAAGTTTTAGCGTTTTCTCTTCCCTGGCCGATTTTCTCACCGTTGTAAGCAAACCAAGCACCTGATTTTTCAATAACATTGGCTTTGACACCCAAGTCAATCAATTCGCCGGTCTTAGAAATGCCTTCGCCATACATAATATCAAAATCAACGACCTTAAACGGAGGAGCAACTTTGTTCTTAACAATTTTGACCCTGGTCTGTGAGCCGATAATATCTTCTTTGTCTTTAATTTTGCCAATGCTTCTGATGTCGATTCTCACCGAGGCATAGAACTTCAAAGCATTACCGCCGGTGGTTGTTTCTGGGTTACCAAACATCACGCCGATTTTCATTCTGATTTGGTTGATGAAGATAACCAAGGTGTTGGAACGAGCAATGGTAGAAGTGAGTTTGCGCAAGGCCTGGCTCATCAAACGCGCCTGCAATCCCATGTGCGAATCACCCATCTCACCTTCTAGCTCAGCCTTAGGAACCAAAGCTGCAACCGAGTCAACCACCAATACATCAATTGCCCCCGAGCGGACAAGAGTATCGGCAATTTCCAAGGCCTGCTCACCGGCATCAGGCTGCGATATTAAAAGATTTTCCAAATCTACGCCGATTTTTTTGGCATAAGAAGGATCAAGAGCATGTTCGGCATCAATAAATGCACAGGTTCCGCCTTTTTTCTGCGCCTGAGCAATAACACTTAAAGCCAGCGTTGTCTTACCAGAGCTTTCAGGTCCATATATTTCGACGATTCTGCCTCTTGGCAAACCGCCGATTCCAAGAGCCATATCAAGCCCCAACGACCCGGTAGAAATTCCTTCGATATCAGCATGGGCATTATCTTGCCCCATTCTCATAATTGACCCTTTGCCAAAAGCTTTTTCAATTTGGCTCAAGGCGGCATCAAGTGCTTTTTCTTTATCCATCATTAACTCCGTTCACAATTAAATTATTTATGATACATATAATGTTCTAATAATGTTCTTTTGGCAAGAACTTTTTTCTGTTGTTGTGATTTTTTTTGTTATAATAACGATTACGCTCTGATTTTTCATTATTTTTGTTTGTAAAAATTTCCTTATCTTTATATTCGCCAAGTGCGGCGGTAATGGCAGCGCCGAATATAACCACAGCCCAGTTTAGATAAAGCCATAACAGCAGCAGCGGAATTGCGGCCATTGCCCCATAAAGGGTGGTATAAACGACAGAGGAAGCAATAAACGTACCAAAAAATTTGCGCATGATATAAATGCCGATTAGGGCAGCCAAAGCTCCCCAAAAAGCATGCCAAAAACTAACTTTTTTATTGGGCACCAAGATATAAACCAACATTAACATCAGCAGGGTAAACATTCCCGGCAACAACGCCTGTACGACATAAGCAATGCCAAACTCTTGCGGCACCAATTTTTGCAACATAAAGAAATATCCCTTTAGCGATACGCCGGTTCCGTAGAGCAATGGCCCCAAAGTTATCACGGTCCAATAAAGGGTGATTTTGGTTTTAATACTGCGAGGTTTATAAACTTTGAAAATATAATTGAACGAATTCTCAATTGTAGACAGCAGCAAAATGGCAGTAAACACGATTCCAACTACGCCGACGGTAGTAAGTTTTGCGGTTGCCGAAACGAATTCGTTAAAATATTGGTTAACCTCTTGCCCGATTGCCGGTACGACATTCTGAATCAAAGCCGCCTGCAATTGTTCTCTGATATCGCTAAAAACCGGAAAGGCCGAAAATATGGCAAGCCCGATGGCAAACAACGGCACTATTGCGATCAAAGAAGTATAACTTAAAGACGACGCCACCCGCAAGATATTGTCGGTTTGAATCCGTGATGCAATAAAACGGCAGAAATCCTTGGCAGATATAAGGGTTTGTTTTAGTTTATCAAAATTAAAATTCATACTTGTCCTTGCCATAAAAAAAAGATGTTTACAAACATAAGCAAATTTTATAGAAGATTACACTATATTGCAATAGAGTAAAACTCGATTGTGTATTTTGTGTGTGTAAGTGTGTGTTAACAAAATAAGGAACTAGGACTATGTCAAAACTTTTGATGGAAAGCAAGAGGGGGCTTATTATGGGCTTGGCCAATGATAAGTCCATTGCTTGGGGAATTGCCGAAGCGCTAAACGAGCATGGCGCACAATTGGCAATTTCTTACCAAAACGAGGCTTTGGAAAAAAGGGTAAAACCATTGGCTGCCCAACTTGATAAAGAGCCGCTTTTGCTAAAATGCGATGTCTCTGACAGCAAGAGTGTAGAGGATTGTTTTGCCGAGCTTGGCAAAAAGTGGGGTAAGATAGATTTTTTGGTTCATGCCATTGCTTTTTCTGACAAAGATCAATTGCGCGGTCGCACGATTGATACCACCAAAGACAATTTCATCATGACGATGAACATATCTTGCTTTTCGTTTTTGGAGGCGTGCAAATATGCTTCGCCGATTATGAATGAAGGCGGAGCTATCTTGGCTCTTACCTATATGGGATCAGAGCGCGTATTGCCCAACTATAATATTATGGGTGTTGCCAAAGCAGCTTTGGAGGCCTCGGTTCGCTATGCAGCGATGGACTTGGGCGAACAAGGCGTCAGGGTCAATGCCTTATCTTCAGGCCCGCTCAAGACTTTGGCTGCCTCGGGTATTGGCGATTTTAGAAAAATGTTGCATTGGAACGCCTTCAATTCGGCATTAGAGCGCAATGTTACCAAAGAAGAGGTCGGAATGGCGGCTTTGGGCCTGCTTTCAGATTGTGGATCATGCATCTCGGGCGAGGTTGTTCATGCCGATTGCGGATATCACATCCAGGGTATGCTAAGAATGAAGCACCTTAGAGAAAATGTTGAAATTTTAACAGAAGGACAAAATGTCTAAAATTACATCGTCGTTATACAAACTGAAAGATAAAACATCGCTAAAGCTTTTGCTCAAATCGTTGATTTGGGCATTTGCCTTACTTGGAGTTTTGTTTATACTATTGTTTATTGCTTTGCTTGGGTTGGTCAACAGCAATATCGGCAAGACGATAACGTTACCCGAGCGGGCAATTTTGCAAATAGATTTTGACACACCTCTGGCCGAGGTAGCATCAGACAGTTTGTTAAACGACCTAACCGGTGAATCAACAGTATCGTTCTATGATTTGGTCAAGGCTATTTCAATGGCTGCCGAAGATGATGGCATTAAGGCAATTTTTGCGCGTGTTGGTCAAAGCGATTTGTCTTTATCGCAGATTGAAGAACTGCGAGACCTTATTTTTCATTTTAGGCAAACCGGCAAAAAGGCCTATATATTTTCCGAGAGTTTTGGTGCTTTTGGCGGTGGTATGTCAGAATATTATTTGGCCAGCGCTTTTGACGAAATAATTTTGCAGCCAGGCGGTGATTTGGGAATAACCGGCATCAGTATCGAAATGCCGTTTATGCGCAAATTGCTTAATCGTATCGGAATTAAGCCGGAGTTTTATGCCAGATATGAGTACAAAAATGCGTTTTCGTCATTTACCGATGAAAAAATGTCACAGTCCCTAAGACAAGAGCTTGACAAATTGGGCTCATCGCTGTTTTCCAAGATGGTTGCTGATATTTCCGCCTCACGCGGGATTAAAGAGCAAAAATTGCTCGAACTTATTGACCAAGCTCCGCTCAGTGCACAAGATTCGCTGGCTCAAGGCCTGGTTGATGAGTTGGCCTATTCAGACAATTTGTTGCGCAGGCTAAAGACCGATTATGATGCCGAGCCGTTCGATTGGCGGGATTATCTATTGTTTTTTATGCCGCAGGATGGCAAACAGACATTAGGCATTTTGACCGTAACCGGCGAGATAAGCTCAGGCCCCAGTGTATTTGATCCTTTGCAAGGGGCAGTGGTTGCCGGTGCCGAAAGTTTTGTCTCAGCACTTAATGAGCTCTCGGAAATTAAAGACTTAAAGGCTTTGGTGGTTAGGATTGACTCTCCTGGCGGCAGCTATTTGGCAGCCGATTATATGCGCCAGGCCTTGGCAGATTTTAAGTCCGAAAAACAAATTCCCGTAGTTGTTTCGATGTCGTCTTATGCGGCATCGGGCGGTTATTTTATAGCCTTGCCTGCCGATGTTATTTTTGCGCAAGACCTGAGCATTACGGGGTCGATAGGTGTTTTGGGCGGCAAGCCTGTTCTAAGCGGTCTATGGCAAAAACTTGATATTAATTGGCAAGGAGTGTCGTTTGGTCGCAATGCTGATATTATGAGTATTAATCAGGCCTTTTCAGCCTCGGAACAAACCATATTTAATCGCTCCTTGGACAATGTATATCAAGATTTTGTAGCCAAGACGTCATCAGCTCGCCATATTAGCCTTCAAGACATGGACAAAGTAGCTCGCGGCAGAATCTGGAGTGGAGAGCAAGCCAAAGCCAATGGGCTGATTGACGCGATCGGCGGTTACAATGAAGCCATATCCAAAGCAATAGAGCTATCATCAATTGACCCCGACAAACCGCTTAAGGTTGAGTTTTATCCTCATCCCAAGAGCATGCAAGAAAAGATTTCCGAGCTTTTGTCTTCAGGCTCTTATGCAATTATTGGCAAGTTAAAAACGCAGATAGGTCTTGATAAAGATTTATTAAATGTGCTACAAAGATTAAAATATGATGCGGTGATGCCGCCAGTTCTTATTCAATACTAAAAAGGAATGAATATAATGTCGATAGATGCTCAAACCGTAAAGAAAATAGCTTTTTTATCGCATCTTAAAATTGATGAAGACAAAATTGATGCGACCAAGGAAGAATTTAATAAAATTTTGCAATGGGTCGATCAACTGAAAGAAGTTGATACCGAGCAAGTTGAGCCGTTGGTTTCGGTTAATGACGGCACGCTTGATATGCGTAAAGACGAAGTTACCGAGGGCAATCAAGCCGAGGCTATTTTAGCCAACGCGCCGATGCAAGAATATGGCTATTTTGCCGTTCCCAAAGTTGTAGAATAGGAAGTATAAAGATGACAGATTTAACCGAATTAACCATTGCCGAAGCCAAAAAAGGATTAAGCAAAAAAGAATTCAGTGCGGTGGAGCTGACGACAAGCTATATCAACAATATGCAAGCAAAGCACAAACTCAATGCTTTTGTAAAAGAGACGCCGGAGCTGGCATTACAACAGGCAGCAGCCAGTCAGAGCAAAATTGATTCGGGCCTTGGCGGCGAGTTGGAAGGTATTCCATTGGGTATCAAAGATTTGTTTTGCACCAAAGGTGTAGATACCACGGCTTGTTCGCAAATCTTAAAAGGATTTGTTCCACCCTATGAGTCGACCGTAACCTCAAAGTTGCTCTCGGCCGGGGCCAATTTTTTGGGCAAGCTTAATCTGGATGAATTTGCCATGGGCGGCAGCAATGAGACCTCGGCTTTTGGTCCGGTCATTAACCCCTGGAGCAAAGAAGTTCCGCTTGTTCCTGGCGGTTCGTCTGGTGGTTCGGCAGCCGCGGTGGCAGCCAATATGTGTGCGGCAGCAACCGGCACTGACACCGGTGGTTCGATTCGTCAACCTTCGGCATTTTGCGGCGTAACCGGCATTAAGCCGACCTATGGCCGTTGTTCACGCTATGGCATAATAGCCTTTGCCTCATCATTGGATCAGGCCGGTCCCATTGCCAAAACAGTTGAAGATTGTGCCATTATGCTCAAAGTTATGTCAGGGCACGATGCCAAAGATGCAACCTCGGCCAAAATTGCCGTGCCTGATTTTACCAAGGTTTTGGGACAAAGCATCAAAGGAATGAGAGTTGGTATCCCCAAAGAGTATCGTGTTCCAAGCCTCAATGAAGAGGTCGCAAGTTATTGGGACAAGGCTGCACAAATGCTCAAAGAGCAGGGCGTCGAAATCGTAGATATTTCGCTTCCGCATACCAAATACGCTTTGGCTGTTTACTATATTATTGCTCCGGCCGAGGCCTCAAGTAACTTGGCGCGTTATGACGGGCTGCGTTATGGCAACCGCGTTGAAGGCAAAACCTTGGATGAAATGTATGTCAATTCCCGTACGGCGGGGTTTGGCCGCGAGGTCAAGCGCCGAATTATGATTGGGACATATGTTTTGTCGGCCGGTTATTATGACGCCTATTATCTTAAGGCGCAAAAAGTTCGCCGCCTGATACGCGATGATTTTATTGAAGCTTTTAATCACTGTGACATAATTTTAACTCCTACGGCGCCGAGTGCGGCATTTGCCATTGGTGACAAGTCCATGCAACAAGATCCGATAAATATGTGGCTTAATGATATATTTACCGTTTCGGTGTCTTTGGCAGGACTTCCGGCCATGAGCTTGCCGATTGGCCTAAATTCTAAAGGGTTGCCGCTGGGAATGCAGCTTATTGGCCGTGCTTTTGATGAAGAAAGCGTCCTTAAGGCTGCCTCCATATTGGAAAAACAAGTTGCATTTAGAGGAGTAAAGTAGGATGAGCGGAATGATAATCAAAGGTAAAACAGGCGACTGGGAGGTTGTTTGCGGGCTTGAAATCCATTGCCAAATTATTTCCAAGTCCAAAATATTTTCTGGTGCATCTACTCACTATGGCTCCGATGTTAACCAAAATGTTTCGTTTGTTGATGCAGGTATGCCAGGCATGTTGCCAACCCTAAATGAGGAGTGTGTGCGTCAGGCGGTCAAAACAGGTTTTGGGCTAAATGCCAAAATCAATAAATATTCGGCCTTTGCCCGCAAAAACTATTTTTATGCCGACTTGCCGCAAGGCTATCAGATAACCCAGTTTAAATATCCGATAGTAGGCGAAGGTTTTGTCAAGATAGAGCTTGAAGATGGATCAACCAAGGATATAGGTGTCGAAAGACTGCATATTGAGCAAGATGCGGCTAAGTCGATACACGACATTTCTCCCACCAAAACATTTATCGATTTGAATCGTGCCGGTGTCGGGTTGATGGAAATTGTAACCAAGCCTGACTTTCGTTCTCCGGAAGAGGCCGGTGCATTTTTGCGCAAGCTTCGTTCGATAGTCAGATATTTGGGCTCTTGCGACGGCAATATGGACGAAGGTTCGATGCGTTGCGATGCCAGTATTTCGGTTCGTCCGGTCGGAAGTAAAGAGTTAAGACCAAGGGCCGAGGTAAAGAACGTTAACTCGGTCAAATTTGCCATGCAGGCAATTGATTTTGAGGCCAGACGTCAGGTCGAGTTATATGAATCAGGCGGTACGATGCAGCAGCAAACTTGCCAGTTTAATCAGGCCACCGGGCAAACCAAGTTTTTGCGGTTTAAGGAGTTTTCCGATGACTACCGCTATTTTCCTGAGCCCGATTTGCCACCCTTGGTACTAAGCGATGAGTTTATTGAGGATATCAAGAAAAATCTCATAGAGCTGCCCGATGCCAAAAAAGAGCGCTTTGTCAAAGAACTGGGGCTGACGGCATATGATGCCTCAGTTATTTGCGAGAACAAAGAGATGGCGGAGTTCTTTGAGCGTGCGGCTCAAGGTCACGATGCCAAAAAAGTTGCCAACTGGTTGATGGGTGATTTCTTTGCGATGTTAAACGAAAAGAAATTGAGCTTGGAAGAATCTCCGATTTCGGCCGAAAATCTGGGCAAACTGGTTGAGCTTATAACGCAAAATGTTATTAATGGCAAAACCGCCAAAGATGTCTTTGCCATAATGGCAGAAACCGGCAAAGCTCCGGAGGTAATTGTTGAAGAAAAAGGGCTAAAACAGGTAACCGATACTTCGGCGATTGAAAAAATTGTTGATGATGTCATTGCCGCAAATCCTGACAATGTTGCCTCTTATAAAGCCGGCAAGACCAATCTGCTTGGTTGGTTTGTTGGCCAGGTAATGAAGCAAAGCTCGGGCAAGGCCAACCCCGGCATCGTCAATCAAATACTAAAACAAAAACTAGGCTAAAAATAAAGCCCTCGGAGGAGGGCTTTATTTTTAGATTATTTAGTAGATTTTTGAGCTTTTAATTTGGCTTGCAAGTCGGCAATCAAGGCATCTACCCCGCCGGGGTTGTTTTTGATAAAGGCGGTATATTCGCTTCTGGCCGACTGAGCCAAGCTTACGCCTTCAATGATAATATCGACGATTTTATAGTTGCCGTTCTTTTCTCTTACGCGCCAAACCACTTTTGCCGGCTCTCCTTGGTCCATCGGCACAACCGAGTCAACAAATATCTGTCCTTTTGACGAAGATGGGGTTGTCCCCTTAAACACAAAGTCTTTTCCCTTAAATTCGTTAAAGCGCTTTGACCAAGTAGCAATATTAAGATCACGATAAACCGCAATAAATTCTTTGCGTTGTTCGGGGGTTGCCGTCCGCCAATTGCGCCCCAATACAAACTGTCCGATAAAATCAAGATCAAGAGCTCCGTTTAAGAGGTCATAAAAACGCTTGTCTTTTTCGGCTTGAGGGATATTGGCATTGATAATTTGCTCAATTCCTTTGGCGGTGGTGTCTTTAATAAATTTTTCAGCGGCTGTAGCATCAACCTGAGCATTGGCATTAAAAGAAAAAGCCGCTGCAATGGCTAGCATAAAAGCAAAGAGTTTAAGTTTCATGTTTTGGTCCTCTATAAAGTTTTGGGGTTATTCTTCAATATCAAAGTCGAAGTCATAAGACGGCGCTTGTTCCTCTTCGGCAAATCGACATCTGTATTTTTGTTGGTTTTGTAAATATGCCGACCTTATGGCAACATAAGGATCGACGGCGTTTTTGGTTAATTCTTCATACAAATCCATATAACTTTCGTATTTCGAAACATATTTTACAAAAGTATAAGGATACGATATTTTGGCAGAATAGTTGGCATCGTTAATGGTCATCCAATATACCGGATCTGCCAAGAAATCAGCACTGGATCCAATAAGGTTTCTTGGGGTGCTGGGACCAACCAGCGGAACGACAATATATGGTCCGTCGGCAATACACCAAGAGGCAAGGGTTGCCCCCGTTGTAGTCTGGTCTTGTTCCAATCCCCAGCCTGAGGCCACATCAAATAATCCGGCCAAGCCCAAGGTCGAGTTTATGGCAAATCTTGCCACGCTGACGGCGGTTTCTTTTGGCTTGAGCTGCAATAAATAGTTTACGGTAGATATTGGCTCATCCATATTAGAAACAAAATCTGATACACGGTTACGTATGGATTTGGTAGTTATTTTGCGGTATGCCCTTTCGATGGGAAAACCGATATTGCGGTAAAAACCGTCATTAAATTCAAAAATTTTACGATTTACATTTTCATAAGGGTCGGCATTTTCATCCGCCCGGTGAATTGTCGTCGTGCAGGCAGACAACAATACAAGACAAGAAACAGTCACCAAGGCTTTTAATTTATTCACTTTATTATCTCCGTTAAATGAGCATTCTGTTCAGCAAGAACTATAACATTTTTTTTGTTAAAATCAACCGTTTCTGCATTGAAAAAACAAAATTTTCCAAATGTTACAAAAAAGACATATTTTGTGTTTTGCTTTTGGTAATCTTTTTTCATAATATCAACCCCAGCAAAAAGAACTGATAATTTGAGGAAAAACAGATGTTAAAGAAACCAGAAAAAGCAATCCCATTGTTTGACTGCAAAACCACACAAGCGGTTATTGGTCAGCAAAAATTTTTAGACGCCTTCAAGAAAATTTTGGATCACGGCGGTTATTGCCAGGGACCAGAGACCAAAGAGTTGGACGTCGCCTTAGCTAACTATTCCGGCAGCAAATATTGCGCCACCTGCGGTTCGGGTACCGATGCTCTGACATTGGCATTGATGGCCTGGGGCATAGGCAAGGGCGATGCCGTATTTGTTTCTTCGTTTACTTTTGTTGCCTCTGCCGAATGTGTTGCCATAGTTGGTGCTACACCGATTTTTGTCGATTCTGATCCTAATACCTATGATATGGATGTTAAAGATTTGGAGCGTGCCATTGCCGAGGTAAAGAAAGAGGGCAAGCTTACGCCCAAAGTCGTAATTCCGGTTGATATTTTTGGCTCTCCGTGTGATTATGATGCCATTTTGGAAATTGCACATAAAAACAATATGAAAGTTTTGTCCGATTCTTGCCAAGGCTATGGTTCGGTATACAAAGGTAAGAGATCAGGCTCTATCGCCGATATGACTGCCACATCTTTTTATCCGACCAAACCTTTGGGTGGTTTTGGTGACGGCGGTGCCACATTTACCAATTCCGAGGAAGAAAATGAGCTCCTCAAATCTTGTCGTGTTCACGGCATGAGTGCAACCGATCACTATGATAACATTCGTCTTGGAATGACCGGTCGTATGAATAGCTTCCAAGGTGCGGTTTTGTTGCTCAAACTAACAGTTTTGGATCAAGAGCTTGAGGCTCGTTCCAAGGTAGCCGCTCGTTATGATAATGAGTTGGACAGCTATTTCCGCAAACAACAAATTTTGCCAGGCTGCAAGTCGGCCTATGCTTTGTACACCATCAATTGCGATGATCGTGATGAATTGATGTCTTATCTTAAAGACAAGGGCATTCCTTGCGGTGCTTATTATCCGCGTCCGGTTAATACCCAGACTGCTTATGCCAAATGGAATACTCGTTCATTGCCGGTTTGCGAAAAATTATCAAAGACGGTATTGTCAATCCCGATGACGCCATACCTTGACAAAGAGCAAATGGACTACATCATTGGCTGTATGAATGAATTTGCAGCTCAAAAGAAGAGCCGCGCCGCATAACTGCCGTTGCTGTATTGGTAGTTTGAACCTCAGTCCCCGTCTGTTTCAGGCGGGGACAAATTTATTTATATCGTTTTTCAAGGTCAAGCAGTTTTTGTTTCAAGGCGATTCCTGCCGCATATCCTATCAAATTTCCCGATTTGCCGATAACCCTGTGACAGGGAATGATAATTGCAATCGGGTTTTTATTGTTTGCCTGCCCGACCGCGCGACAAGCTTTGGTATTGCCAATGGCAGCGGCAATATCAGCATAGGTTTTGGTTGTCCCATAGTCGATTTTTTGTAATTCATGCCAAATTTTTTGTTGAAAATCGGTTCCTTTTGGTGCAAGCGGCAAATCAAAATATTTTCTTTTTCCGGTAAAATATTCATCCAATTGCCTGCAGGCAACTTTAAGCACAGTAGATGATGCTTGATGCTTTTGCGATTCCGAAGGCTCTGTAACAAAAGAAAGGTTGGTCAAGCAACCATCTTGTTCTTTAATTTCTATAAGGCCCAGAGGCGATGTATAAACAGTATAATTCATTTGTATATCCTACGGATACAGTAAAACCCGCATATGATTGCGGGTTTTTATAAAAAATGGTGCTCGGGGACGGGATTGAACCGCCGACACGAGGATTTTCAGTCCTCTGCTCTACCAACTGAGCTACCCGAGCATTGACAAGCCATTCAAGCTTGAACCAACGCAGGCTTTATAAAACAAAAAAAATATATTGTCCAGCATAAATTTTAATTGTTGGTAATTTTTTTTATAATATCGACGGTCAAAGGCATTTGTTGTTTTAGATTTTATTAATTAAATTAGATTATTATCTTAAAAAAATATGGAGCATAATATGAAATCTGTTTGCAAAATTCATCAACATGATAACGGCGACATGCCATTTTTGGCTAATATGCCGCAAGATATATCATTTGTAAAAACGGCCGAAATATTTCAGCTGATAAGTGATGCAACCAGGCTCAAAATATTATGGTTGCTCTGCCATCATGAAACCTGCGTCAACAACATTGCCGTAATGGTTAATATGAGTTCGCCTGCAGTATCGCATCATCTCCGTCTTCTTAAAGCGGCGTCTCTTATCGAAAATCGTCGTGCCGGCAAAGAAATGTATTATCGTTTGGCCAGCAATACTCAGGCCAAGCTTGTCCACAAGGCTTTGGACGATATTTTGGATATCCAATGCCCAACAATTAAATAATAACAGAATAGGGGGTTGACGGCAGCATTTTTTTATAATACAATTAAACATATATTTAATTGTTTAAGTGAGGTTAAAATGAAAAAAAGCTATCAAATTGAAGATTTGGATTGTGCTAACTGTGCTGCCAAAATTGAGGATGCTATCCGCAAAATATCAGGCGTAAAAGATGCATCTGTAAGTTTTATCGGCCAAAAGCTGACAGTTGAAACCGATTCTGATTTAACAGAAATTATGTCAGAAATCAAAAAGGTCGTAAACAAAATAGAACCTGATTGCACCATTGTTATGTGAGGCGTTTCAATGAATAAGAAACTCAAGAAATCATTGTTGTTAATTATTGCCGCCGGTTTGTTGTTTGCCTTATCGTGGCTGCCGATTCCGCAAAATTTGCAAATTGGCTTGCTTCTGGTTTCGTATTTTATTGTTGGCTGGGAAATCATCCTCAAAGCCTTGCGCAATATTATAAGAGGTCAGGTATTTGATGAAAATTTCTTAATGTCGTTGGCCACATTTGGTGCTTGGTATTTGGGCGAGTATGCCGAAGCAGTTGCGGTTATGTTGTTTTTCCAAGTTGGAGAATTTTTTCAAAAATATGCGGTTAACCGCTCGCGTCAATCAATTAGTGCTTTGATGAACATTCGCCCTGATTATGCCAATGTTTTACGGCACAATAAAATCATCAAGGTAAGTCCCGAGGATGTCAAAGTTGGCGAAATTATAGTCGTAAAAGCCGGCGAGAGAGTTCCATTGGACGGTCTTATCACCAAAGGTGATTCAAGTCTTGACACGGCAGCACTAACTGGCGAAAGCCTGCCGCGTGATGTTACCAAAGGTGATGAAGTTTTAAGCGGATGTATCAATCTCAGTGGAGTAATTGAAGTAAAAACGACCAAAGAATATGGTATGTCAACCATTGCCAAAATTTTGGATCTGGTTGAGAATGCCTCATCACAAAAAGCCGAGCTTGAGAACTTTATTACTCGTTTTGCCAAATGGTATACTCCGATTGTCGTATTTTTAGCACTTTTTATTGCTATTATTCCGCCGATGTTGGGTTTTGATACTTTTCGCGAATGGAGCTACCGCGCCATAACGTTTTTGGTAATTTCTTGCCCTTGTGCATTGGTAATTTCAATACCTCTGAGCTTTTTTGGCGGTATCGGTGCAGCATCTAAATGCGGTGTTTTGGTCAAGGGGGGTAACTATTTGGAGGCTTTGTCCAAAGTCCACACAGCAGTATTTGACAAAACCGGCACCCTAACCAAAGGTAAATTTGTCATAAGCGAAATAAGGCCGCAAGGTATAAGCAAAGAAAAATTGCTTGAAACGGCAGCCTATATAGAATCAATGTCATCACACCCGATAGCATTGGCCATCAAAGCCGCGTGGAATCAAAAATTTGATCTAAGTCGTATTGATAAAATCGAAGAAATATCAGGTAAGGGCATTACCGCAGAATTTGACGGCAAAAAAGTTGCAGCCGGCAATATCAAGATGTTGCAGGACTTTGGAGTTAGCTTGCCGCAAAAAGTCGCAAACAAAACAGCCGTTTACATAGTAATCGATGGTAAATATAGCGGTTTTGTTGCTGTTGAAGATGAACTGAAAAACGATGCCCCCGCAGCTATTTCAAGCCTCAAACAGCAAGGTATCACTCAAACCGTAATGCTCACCGGCGATAACAAACATATTGCGGCCAAGATCGGCAAAATTTTAAGATTAGACAAAGTTTTTGCAGAGCTGTTGCCGGCCGACAAACTTGCCAAACTTGAGCAGTTAATGAAACAAAAGCCCACCGGATCAACTTTGGTTTTTGTCGGTGACGGTATTAATGATGCTCCGTCTTTGGCCAGGTCGGATATTGGTATTGCTATGGGAGGCATTGGCTCTGATGCAGCTATTGAGGCGGCCGATGTGGTAATTATGACCGATGAACCATACAAAATTGTCGATGCCATCAGAATTGCCCGCGGAACTGTTTTGATAGCCAGAGAAAATGTTATTTTTGCCATTGGGGTCAAATTTTTGGTGTTAGGGCTTGGTGCCTGTGGATTGGCCTCTATTTGGGCGGCGGTTTTTGCCGATGTCGGTGTTTCGGTAATTGCCATTCTAAACGCTGTCAGGGCGCTAAGACTTTATAAAAAATAGGCTTTTCAATTAATTTGTTTGATGCTATAACAGCCCAAAATAACAATTTTTGAGGCAAAACCATGGAAGCAAAAACCAATGCTATGCGCATTTTTGATAAGCATAATGTGACATACAAGCATTATCAATATGATCCTGAACAGGCCATAAGCGGCGAAGAAGTCGCTGCTGCTTTGGGCGAAAATCCGGCACAAGTCTTCAAAACACTGGTAACCGTTGCCAAATCAAAGAAAAATTATGTTTTTATGCTGCCGGTAGCCGCCGAGCTCGATTTGAAAAAAGCCGCTGAAGCTGTGGGCGAAAAAGCGGTTGATATGCTAAAAAGCAAAGAACTTTTGCCGTTGACGGGGTATGTTCATGGTGGTTGTTCGCCCATTGGGATGAAAAAATTTTTTACCACCACTATCGATTCTTCGGCCCAAAATTTTTCAAGCATCATTTTTAGCGGCGGCCGACGAGGCTTGCAGGTAGAGACCAGCCTCGAAGATTTAGGCAAAGTAATATCTTTTTCTTTGGCAGATATTGTGCAAAAATAATATATTAAACGGAGATAAGTCATGGCAGTAGGATGGGCCGGAGATAACGCCGTCAATCAGCAGATTGAAGATTCGCTAAACGATGAGATTGCGCGTGTTCGCAAAAACACCTCTAACGGTGAGAGTCTCAAGTTTTGTGAGGAATGTGGCGCGCCGATACCGGAGGCCAGGCGTTTGGCACAGCCAGGGGTAAGATTGTGCATTCATTGCCAGGAAGAATTTGACCGCGAAAACAAAGCAATATCCTTGTATAATCGCCGTGGCAGCAAAGACAGCCAGCTTAAATAGACAAGACGAACTTTAGTTCGAAGCCGCCCAAGAAGATAAGCCAAAACAAAAAAGGACTTCACTGAACAGAATCAGGAAATCCTTTTTAATTGGTGAGCTCGGGCTCGAGGATAAAAAACACCGTTGCTCCGGTGTTTTTTACCACAAGAGGCGTAGTTTTGTTATTTTTGTGAGGCGATGTAAATCGCCACAACAAAGATTACAAAACAAGTGACCGAAGCGAGTTGGCGAAAAATTTTGAGCCCTACGAGCAAGACGAACTTTAGTTCGAAGCCGCCCAAGAAGATAAGCCAAAACAAAAAAGGACTTCACTGAACAGAATCAGGAA